>CAIRYK010000048.1 GCA_903882805.1 uncultured Bacteroidota bacterium
CGGCGGCAATTACAGGTACAACCAATGTTTGCGCGGGTCTCACCACAACTCTTGCTGATGCAACAAGCGGTGGTACATGTAGCAGCAACAACGCTAATGCGACAGTAGGTTCTACATCTGGTATTGTAACCGGCGTAACTGCAGGTACATCAACGATTACTTACATGCTGAGCACAGGTTGTATCTCAACAACCAATATGCTGGTTAATCCATTACCGGCAGCTATTACTGGTACAATCAATGTTTGCGCAGGCTTAACGACAACATTGAGCGATGCAACATCTGGCGGTGCCTGGAGTAGTTCAAACGCGAATGCAACTGTAGGTTCAACAACCGGTATTGTAACCGGCGTAACAGCAGGTACGTCAACTATTACTTACAGGTTACCTACTGGCTGTATTGCAACCATAGGCATGCTGGTTAATCCTATACCGACCTCCATATTAGGAACAGCAAATGTATGTGAAGGGCTTACAACTACGTTAACAGATGCAACACCTGGAGGTGTATGGAGTATTAGCAACGCAAATGCAACTATTGGTTCGACAACTGGTATTGTAACCGGTGTTGCAGCAGGTACATCTACAGTATCCTATACATTGCCTTCTACTGGCTGTTATAATACCAGATCTTTCGTAACAAATCCGCTACCAGCCGCTATTTCAGGTATTATGAATGTTTGTCAAAGTTCAAGCAGAACTTTAACAAACTCAAT
The DNA here is from genome assembly GCA_903882805.1 of uncultured Bacteroidota bacterium. Taxonomy (GTDB): domain Bacteria; phylum Bacteroidota; class Bacteroidia; order Chitinophagales; family Chitinophagaceae; genus Nemorincola. The sequence continues at coordinate 716 of CAIRYK010000048.1, forward strand.
CGCTGGCGGTACCTGGATCGCTTCAAACACGAATGTTACCATCGGACTAACATCAGGTATATATACAGGAGTTAATGCGGGTTCATCTACGATTACCTACACTTTACCAACTGGTTGCATAGCCACAACAGTGGTGATTGTTTACCCATCGGCGCCTATTGTAGGCGTTGCGGGAGCCTGTACAACACAAACTACAACGCTAACAAATGCTAATTCTGGCGGTGTTTGGTTATCAAGCGATGCAACTGTTGCCACAGTTGGCGGGTCTACTGGAGTAGTCACTGGTATTACCGCAGGAACTGCTATTATCTCCTACTTATTGCCTACCGGCTGTGTTAATATGATGACGGTTACAATATCAAATCTACCGGCGGCTATTACAGGAGTTGCCCGTGTCTGCGCTGGTTCTTCTACAACGCTTGCCAATACCGTATCGGGCGGCACATGGAGCAGCAGCTCGACTGCTATTGCAACGGTTGGATTGAATACCGGTGTTGTTAATGGTGTACTCGGAGGCACAGCAACTATTTCCTACATCACAGGCATAGGTTGTCAGACCACAACTTCATTGCTGGTCGACCCAAGTTTGCCAATAACTGGCACTACTGTTAACTATGTAGGATTATCAACTACTTTGTCTAACGCTGTATCAGGCGGATTGTGGAGGAGCAGTAGCACTGCAATTGCTACCGTAGGTTCAACTTCAGGCGATGTTTTGGGTGTTGCTACTGGCACCGCCACTATCAGCTATACGCTTCCTACAGGATGCTTGCGTACAACAACCATCGTTGTTAATCCTGCGCCTCCAGTTATTACAGGAGCAACCAGCGTATGTATGGGTCATACGGTTATGCTAAGTAACATTCTTGCAGGTACCTGGAGCAGCGGTAATACGCTTATAGCCACAATTGGCGCGACCACAGGCATCGTTACGGGTATCAATGCTGGTTTTGTAAATATCTACTACACCTTCGCAAGCACGGGGCTGCGTATCTCTTATCCGTTCACTGTAAATAGAGAAACACCTGTTACCGGTCCATCAAGCGTTTGCACTGGCCAAACCATCAATTTGTCGAACTCTGAAGCAATGGGAACATGGACAAGTAGCGCGCCTTCCATCGCTGCTGTATCTACAGGTTCGGGCGTTGTTACGGGCATAGCAATCGGTTCGGCTATCATTTCTTATACACTTCCTACTGGTTGTATGTCTAGCGCTCCGGTGAGCGTATATCCGCTGATGCCGGTTACTGGTCCGTCTAACATTTGCGTTGGCCAGACTGCTACACTAGCGGATGCAACTCCTGGCGGCGTATGGAGCAGCGGCAATAATCTGATAGCTACTATAGGTTCTTCATCAGGTTTGGTTACAGGCATAGCCGCCGGATATGTAAATGTGAGCTATACAATTGCGAGCACTGGTTGTAGGTATATTTTCCCGGTTACTGTAAATGTACTTTCACCAATAACCGGACCTTCAGTGGTTTGTGAGGGACAAACAATTACGTTGCGCGATGTATCCAGCGGAGGCAGCTGGAGCAGTAGCGATGTATCAATAGTATCTGTTGGCTCTGGTACCGGCCTTGTTTCCGGTGTAGCTCCAGGTACTGGAATTATTACCTATACATTGTTTACTGGTTGTATTACTACAGCTTCAGTCACAGTCAATCCACTTGCGCCCATCACGGGTCCAGCGTTTGTATGTCTTGGTCAGACAGTAGCGCTTTCTGATGCAACACCGGGAGGAACCTGGTCAAGCGCAAGTTCGTTGATTGCTAGCGTAGGTCCGACATCTGGCCTTGTTACAGGAAACACTGCGGGTACAACTAACATTTCTTATACAGTTGGCGGCTGTCGCACTACTACGTCAATATCTGCTGTTTCTTTATCCTCTATTTCAGGTATTGGAAATGTATGCGTCGGTCAGACAACAAATTTGAGCTATCTGACGGTAGGAGGTTCTTGGAGCAGTAGCGACATGACGATTGCAACAGTAGGGTCGGGTAGCGGCGTTGTTACCGGCGTTGCTGCGGGTACTGCCATAATTTCTTACTCTTTCGGAGTTGGTTGCACATCGGTGAAAACAGTTACTGTCAACACTGTAGCTCCAATAACCGGTAGCGCTAATGTTTGTCTGGGGTCAACAACAACGCTGAGCTGCGCTACACCGGGCGGTACATGGGTTAGTAGCCGTATGAATGCTTCCGTAGACTATTATACGGGCGATGTAACAGGTGTTGCTTTGGGTACGTCTATTATTTCTTACACAAGTCCTCTGGGTTGCGAAACCAGTATGAATATTCTGGTATTATCAGCTCCGTCTGCAATAACCGGCGCTTCATCTGTGTGCGTTGGCAGTACAGCTACTGTCAGCAGCGCCACTACCGGCGGTATCTGGACAACAAGTAGCTCTTCAGCCACAATTGGTTCTTCATCTGGCGTAGTGACAGGCGTTGCAGCTGGCCTAGCAGACATAACCTATACTATAGGCACTGGTTGCACAGCAACTGAAACACTCACTGTCAACCCATTGCCAGCTGCTATTACCGGCGCCGGCAATGTATGCGTTGGAGGAACGATCTCATTGGCCAATACAACAAGCGGCGGTACATGGTTAACAAGCCGTGGAGTTGCTTCGGTTAATAACACTACAGGAGTTGTTACCGGATTAACATCTGGCGTAGCTACTGTTTCTTATGTATTGGGTACCGGTTGTATATCAACAGCATCTGTTTTGGTTAACCCACTACCAGCCGCTATAACTGGTTCGAACAGTGTCTGCGAAGGATTTACAACAACGCTTGCCGATGCAACCACTGGCGGCTTATGGAGCAGCAGCAATACCAATGCATCAGTAGGCGCAACAACTGGTTTAGTAACTGGTCTTGCATCAGGTTCCGCAATAATTACCTATACGCTTTCTACTGGTTGTTATGCAACCACTACTATGAATATAAGTTCTATGGCTCCCGCTATATCTGGAGCTACTGCGGTATGCGAGGGGTCTGCAATTACGCTTTCCAATCCTGTTACAGGAGGCTCGTGGTCGGCAAGTAATGCCAACGCCACTGTAGGAGCTTTGTCGGGCGTGGTAACAGGTGTTACACCCGGTACCACAACAGTGACTTATACATTAGGCTCAGGTTGTTATAGTGTTTCGGCTATTACTATCAATCCGTTACCTGCATCAATTTCAGGACCAGCTTCCGTATGTTTAGGTTCGATCACAACGCTTACCAACGCAATGACAGGCGGCCTGTGGGCTGCAAGCAACGGAAATGTATCTGTTGGATCATCAAGCGGTATAGTAGCGGGTGTGACCGTGGGTACTTCAACCATCACCTATACATTGCCAACCGGCTGTTTGACAACAACTCCAATAACCGTTAACCCATTGCCTGCGAGCATAGGCGGCGCTACCAATGTGTGTGAAGGACTCAGCGCAACCCTTACCGACGCTACAAGCGGAGGTATGTGGAGCAGCGCAAGCAGTAACGTTGCGGTTGGTTCGGTAACAGGTGTTGTAACGGGTATATCTGCTGGCGCTGCAACCATTACTTATACATTGCCAACAGGTTGTATTGCAACAGCATCCTTCCTGGTTAATGCATTGCCATCGGCTATTACCGGCGCTTCAAATGTATGTGTAGCTTCGTCTGCTACGTTATCGAGCGCAACTACCGGCGGTGTTTGGTCGACCAGCTCATCAAATGTTACGGTTGGATCTATATCTGGTGTTGTTACCGGTATAACAGCCGGCGCTGCTACAATTACGTATACGCTTTCTACAGGTTGTATCGCCACTGCAAATATTGTCGTTAATCCATTGCCAGCAGCAATTGGCGGTACGCTTAATGTCTGCGAGGGTTCTACTGCAACAGTTACTAACGCAACTACAGGCGGCTTATGGACCAGCGCAGGTTCTAGCGCAACCGTTGGTTCTGTTTCGGGTGTTGTTTCCGGTATTGCCGCAGGTGTAGAGGACATAACCTACACCCTGGGTACAGGTTGCTATACTACTACAAGTCTGTTGGTTAATCCGCTTCCAAGCACGATTACCGGCGCAGCTAATGTGTGCGTTGGCTCGACAACTACCATGGCTAACACCACTTCAGGTGGATTGTGGAGTGAAACCAGCGCTTCGATAACTATAGGATCTGCAAGTGGGGTTGTTACTGGTATTTCTGCAGGCACAGCAACTATTTCTTACATGCTTGGTACTGGTTGTTATACCACGGGTATTATTACTGTCGATCCTTTGCCAGCGCCTATCACAGGTACAACAAACGTTTGTATCGGGTTTACGTCTACTTTGAGTAGCGCTACATCTGGCGGTGTTTGGTCGGCAAGTAATGGTAACATTGCCATCGGCTCTACTTCAGGCGATGTAATAGGTATTACAGCAGGTACCACAACTGTTACCTATACTTTGGCTACAGGCTGTATCAGTACTACAGTGGTATCAGTAAATACTGTGTCGCCAATTACTGGCAATACTTATGTATGTATCGCTACTTCGTCTACTTTGGGCAACCCTGTATCAGGCGGAAGATGGAGTAGCAGCAGCACAGCGATTGCTACTATCGGCTCGATCTCGGGCGTTGTAACAGGCGTCGCTACGGGTACAGCTGTTATCACTTATACTATATCTTCCGGCTGTTTGATAATGACTAGCGTAACGGTCAGCTCTTCTGCGCCAGCTATTACTGGTCCTTCGGCCGTATGTATCGGACAGTCAATATCGTTGAGCAACATCATACCAGGCGGGGTGTGGAACAGTGGTAATACGCTGGTTGCAACCGTTGGATCGTCTACCGGCGTTGTAACAGGTATTTCAGCAGCAGGAGCCAACATTACCTATACTATTGGCTCGGGTTGTAGGTCTGTCGCCAGTATCACGGTCAATCGTTTGGCGGCAATAAGCGGAGCGGGTCCTGTATGTATCGGCCAAACGCTTGCGCTCACCAATCCTATTTCGGGCGGTGTCTGGAGCAGCTCATCTACAGCTATTGCCACAATCGGTTCAAACACAGGTATTGTAACGGGTGTTGCTGCGGGTACTGCTACTATATCTTATGCATTAACTACCGGTTGCACCGCATACGCAACAATCAGCGTCAATCCATCTGCTCTTATCTCTGGTCCGTCGAGCGTTTGTGTCAGCCAGACAGCTACGCTTAACAGTACAGTATCTGGCGGCGTTTGGACCAGCAACAACAATACAATTGCTACCATTGGATCGGCAACCGGTATTATATACGGTGTAGCATCTGGAACTGTAAACATGTCGTATTCTTTGGGTGGATGCAGAGCAATAACCACTATCAGAGTAAACCCACTGTCGCCAATTGTAGGACCATCTGCAGTTTGTCAGGGTCAGTCGATAGCGCTTACCGAGGTTGGTTCCGGTGTTTGGAGCAGCAGTGCGCCATCTGTGGCAACTGTTGGTTCTGGTACCGGCGCTGTGATGGGTGTTGCTTCCGGCACATCAATAATTTCCTTCGCATTACCTTCGGGTTGTACGGCAACCAAAACCGTACTGGTAAATCCGGTGTCTCCAATAACAGGCCCATCAAGTGTATGCGTTGGTCAGAATATTACTCTGGGTAATGCTTCTCCGGGCGGTACATGGACCAGCGCTAACAACACTATAGCGCGCGTTGGCACTGCAACAGGCGTAGTAACGGGCGTATCAGGCGGTTATACTTATATTTCTTATACGCTCGGATCTACAGGCTGCGTAAGCGCTATGGCGCTTACAGTAAACAGGCTGTCGCCAATTACAGGAGCTACTTCTGTTTGCGAGCGTCAATCGGTAGTACTTTCAAATCCGGATGCGGGCGGTGTATGGAGTAGCGGCAATACGGCATTAGCAACCGTTGGCTCATCGAGCGCTATGGTTACGGGCGTGTCGGCTGGCGTAGTCGATATCAGCTATACTACTATAGTTGGTTGTGTGGCAGTACGTAGTCAGGTTGTCAATCCAATAGCTGTTATTACTGGTCCGGCGAGTGTGTGCACAACTACGCCGATCACATTGAGTAACGCCACCCCCGGCGGCTTGTGGAGTAGCGGTAACGCAACAATCGCAAGGGTAGGTTCTATATCGGGTGTTGTTACAGGTTTGTTGGCGGGCGCTACGACTATCTCCTATACTATAAGCAGTACCGGCTGTCGTGCTACTGCTCCAATTGCAGTTGCTGTCTGCAGACTTGTTAACAACGAGTTTGTGCCTGAAGAAAACCAAATGGCGTTGAGTCTGTTGCCTAACCCCAACAAGGGCTCATTTGTATTGAAAGGTAACTTAAAGACAACTAATGATCAGGAGGTAAGTATAGAAATTACGAATATGCTGGGTCAGGTGGTATACAGAAATACCATCATGGCTCAAGGTGGATTACTGAATGAGGCTATCGCTCTGGAAAATGAACCAGCGAACGGTATGTACTTGTTGAACCTGCGTGCAGACAGCGAGAAAACAACCATTCACTTTGTGATAGGCCGTTAATACATTATAACCATGAATACCTCCCAGCCGCCCCGGATTTTCCGGGGCGGTTTTTTTTAGTTTGGGAGGCCCTATATTGAGAATACTACAATGACAAATCCGATTATCGGCATTGCAATAGTGTTCTATTTAAACGAGTATAGCTGTCCTGCGCTCTCCGAAAAGGGGGATTCTTTGCTATATACATCTTAGAATACAAGGTATTAACGTTGAAACGGTAAGGAATAGGTGCGCGCCCTATTACCTGCAAATTAGTTGAAGCGCTTATTGAATAGTTGGAAATCCAGTACCTATAGCAAAGTTGAACTCCGAGAAATATAAATGTAATAAAAGTATAATATATTTAGCAGCCAAGCGAAGGAACGTTGCAATGAGGGGGTGTAATATATCTATGTCAGAATTGCACGTAACCCTTTGAGAATTACCAACCAATGGGTATAAATTCACGTCTTTTACAGCACATTTGGTTATTAACCGCTATAACTACCTTATGATGAATTGGAAATTTCGATTGGCCATCATTTTTATGTTTTTCTCCATCGCAAATGGTTCTGCACAAACTTATAACTGGCTGAAAGGCGGAGGCAGCACATCGGCAATGACCTACTCTCGCGACTGGGAGCGAGTGACCGCTATGTGTACCGATGACGACAAAAATGTGTACGTAGTGTCGCCGGTAGGCGACGTAGCTATCAATACCGATACTTTTTTGATGCCCCGCTCTTTTATATGCTGTTCAAGCCTGCCGCACACTCTGGTGGCTAGCTACGACTGTCGGGGTAATCTAAGATGGGCAAAATTGATAGATGCTTACTATGGCACAGCCAGCAATGGCATCATTTACAGCACGGGCAGCATATACATGACCGGTGCAATGCGGGGCGGCTACAACCACATAGGCTACGATACCACTTTTAACAAACCCAACCTTTGCAGTTATATCCTAAGTATTGACACAGGAGGTCGTTTAAAATGGGTAAGGTTCACGGGCAAAGATACTGTAGGCAACGAATGGAAGACAGGTATAATGACTGCTATAAATGGCCCTTACAATAACATTGCTGCTGATGGTCAAGGAAACCTGCATCATTACGACTTTGTAAATGCAGGCGCAAGACTGGACTCAACCACTTTTTCCGTAAAGGGCACTTACGACCTCAAATACGACACAATAGGCAACTTGCTATCTGTGACCCAATTGGAAATGGATACAAATTCCAACATGACCGGACCTATTATCAATAAACGAAACGGCGCCATGTATGCCACTGTTTATGTAACCGAGTCTTGGGGAGGGCGATCGACCAGCCTTGCCGGCTATGATAGGACTGGTCATATTATATGGTATGATACCTGCTACTGGCCGAATGGATACAATTCATTGTCTTACGACGAGGGCAGTGGTAAGATATTTGCAATAGGAGCTACCCAAGTCGATTCGACCGGTGTTTCTAAGTTTCCAATTCTCGGTGATACTTTGGTTGGCAGCGGATATGCCAGAAGCAACCTCCACACAATTCTCACTTTGGATACTTTTGGGCGTATGAAGCGCCACTTCGACGTCAACTTTGAGACTTATGGGGTGCTTTACGATATAGCAGCGGTACCAGAAGGTAAGGTGGCCGTGGCAGGCATCCTTGTTTATGCCGCTAAATATGGGCCTGACAGTATGGTAAACACCACGCACCAACAGGAACCCATGATGGCCGTTTTCGACACCCTAGGCCATTTGCTGCGCTGGGATTATGACAGTTCCAACGAGTTTTACAATTATGGCACCTCTATAGCAGCCGATAATATTGGCGATATTTATCTTGGCGGCATGGTTTCCAGCAATCTTACTATATCGGGTCTCCCTACTTACTCTTCATCTGGTGGTAATACAGATTTTTTTGTAGCTAAATACGGCTACACTTGCGGCTGCACTATAGCCCCCTCTCCTAGTTTTTCCTACTCTGGCGTTGGTACGGTTGCGTTCACTTACACAGGCACGCCGGTAATTGACAGTATCAGGTGGGATTTTGGGGATACATCTACTTCTACTGCTACCAGCCCCACACATACCTATACTTATCCGGGCATACACCGTGTGTGCGTAACAATATATACCAGTTGCGGACCGGCAACCTATTGTCAATACATCAATATGGAGTCGTTGGGAAATGAAATAGCGACAGCGAACGACTTAATAGTTTATCCCAATCCATCTAAAGGGAGTTTTACTATAGAGCATACTGGTAGCGGTTATATATTAAAAATGTATAATTTAATGGGACAGATGGTGTTTACAGATGTTATTAATAACAGAAAACAAAGCATCTGCACCACACCACTAGTGTCGGGTAGCTATATTTTACAGCTTACCGACCTCCAAGGAAATAGAATAGTAAAAACTATTGTTTTGGAATAATTTATGTAGGTAATAACCGACAATAATAGCTTAAGTATAAACAATTTTTACATAAGAAAATGCAGCACATTTAGCATTTCGGCTCCTTCATTTTTTTCATCCACCTCGCCGTCTGCTGTTCTAATGGCTGGTATATGTCCGTTAGATCATCTGTGTGCAGGCAATAGCGATAGGGGTAAATATGCTGGCTATTAGGGGGGATAATATGCTCCTATTTTATGGTATTGATTTCGAGACCTTCGGCGCAGGACCTCATTTTCCAATAATACCGGCGGTGAACCCTCCAACTACGGACATTTTAGCCCTATTAGTCAATGTAAATCCAACATTCAAGTAGGCATGTAAGCTTGCACCAAATGTTTGTCGAATTTGTGAGTTTAGGCTGCATTTCTTTGAGTTTTCGAGAAAATTCAAAGAATATTTTTGAAAAATAAACACTGTTCAGTAAATTTGCACTGTAAAGTAGATCATGGGCATACAGGATAGAAAAGAACGCGACAAACTGGAAATGCGCAAACGCATCATTGATGCGGCTATGCACATGTTTACCAAGGAGGGCTACGAGCATGCTTCTATCCGTAAAATTGCTGACAAAATTGAGTACAGCCCAGCAACCATTTACCTTTATTACAAAGACAAAGATGAATTGCTTTACGATGTTCAGGCGGAGTGTTTTAGTAAGCTGGTGGATATCTTTAAGCGCGAGGCAAATGCACCGCATCCCTTTACAAGATTAGAACAGATTTGCAGATCGTACGTTCAATTTGGTAAAAATCATGCTGAAATGTATGATCTGATGTTTATTATGAAGTCGCCAATGAATAATGTGCATGAGCATGAGAACTGGCAGAATGCAGATGATGCTTTCGCCTATCTGGCAAAGACGATTGCGGAATGTATGGAGCAGGGGCTAATTAAGTATGATAATCTATACCTTGGCGCATTATCGGTTTGGGCCATGGGCCATGGCCTGGTATCGCTTAATATCCGCTGTAGAATGAAGGTTATGGATATGACGGAAGAACAAACGGATGATGCGATTAATGCAGCTATAGAAGGCTATTTAAGCACAATAAAGAAGTAAACCTATATTTTTTTGCCATTTTACTAAACAATGTTCAGTATGTTAACAAGATTTAAAATGATTTCGACGTTTATAGTGCTTTTGCTCACAACGACGAATCTTTTTGCTCAAAACGCTCTCGAAGGCTATATAACAGAAGCGTTAAAAAACAATAACGGAATCAAGCAACAACAGTTTCAGTTCGACAGAGCTTTTGAAGCGCTGCGCGAGGCACGTACGCTGTTTTTGCCGTCGGTAACCATGCTTGGGTCTTACACTAAAGCTGCCGGTGGCAGAACGATAGATTTACCAATTGGCGATTTGTTCAATCCTGTATATAGTACCCTCAATCAGTTGACTCAGTCCAATTCGTTCCCCAAGATTGAGAATGCTGCAGTACAGCTCAACCCTGATAATTTTTATGACTTTAAGTTGCGCACCGCAATGCCGCTTATCAATGCGGAAGTTTATTATAACAACAAGATAAAGCAACAAGCAATTACACTACAGCAGGCAGGTGTCAATGTGTACAAGCGTGCATTGGTAAAGGATGTGAAAGCGGCCTATTACCAGTATTATCAGAGTACTCAGGCAATCGACATTTACAAAAATGCACTGAAACTTATAGATAAAAATATTGCTGTAAATGAGAGCCTGCTGCGCAATGGTGTGCGCAATAGCACCGCCCTGACCAGAGCGCAAGCTGAAAAACAAAAACTGCAAGCCCAGCTATCGCAGGCAGAAGCAAATAGTAAGAACGCTGCTGCCTATTTTAATTTTCTGCTTAATAAAAATCTAAATGCGCCAATAGTGGTTGACTCCACACTTTCTGTGCCTGCAGGCCCAATACCCGCCGATATTTCTGCTGATAATACAGTAGAACGGCGTGAGGAGCTAAAACAACTATCAGCAAAAAAAGACATTTATGAACTGAACAAGAAAATGGAGCAATCCTACATAATACCAAAGCTCAACACTTTTGTTGATCTCGGCGCGCAGGGGTTCGACTGGAAAGTACAGGATAAATCGAAGTACTATCTATTTGGCGTCAATTTGCAATGGGATTTGTTTGCCTGGGGGCAACATAATGCAAAGGTTCGTCAGGCAGATATATCGCTTAACAGCGCAAATCTAGAATACGGTCAGGCAGAACAAGCATTCCGGTTACAGTTGTCGCAATCGCTCAACAACTACAATGCCTCACTGGCAAGCTACAGTAGTGCTCAGTCACAGTTGACTTTTGCGGAAAAATATTATTCCGATCAGCTCAAAGCCTACAAAGAAGGGCAGTTGTTGTATATAGAATTGCTCGATGCCCAGAACCAATTGACTTCCAGCCAACTACAAGTGTCGGTTGCCTATGCGAATGTGCTGATAGCGCAAGCCGAAACCGAAAGAAATCTTGCCACTTACACCATCAACTAAAAATATAATTGCACTAATATGAAAAAGTTAAGCGCATTCATTGCATTGTCGGCATTACTGCTTGCATCATGCAATCATCAGCAACCAACCGCAAAAACAACAACCGATGAGCGCATACCTGTAAAGGTAATGGAAGTAACTCCGCTCAATGGCGCAGCACAACTCCATATATCGGGACAGTTTACTACAGACGACGAGGCAATGCTGTCTTTCAAAACCGGTGGCGTTGTAGACCGGATAATGGTTAAAGAAGGCGATGCCATTCATGCCGGGCAGCTATTGGCAACGCTAAAGCTCACTGAAATAGATGCACTGGTGCAACAAGCTACACTGGCATTGGAAAAAGCAAAACGCGACAATACCCGCGCCACAAATTTGTATAAAGACAGCGTTGCCACATTGGAGCAACTGCAAAACAGTAAAACTGCGCTCGACCTTGCTACCCAGCAACTGGAAGCTGCGCGATTCAACCGAAGCTATTCAGAAATACGTGCAGCAAAGGATGGTTTTGTATTGCGCAAATTGGCGGCCGAAGGCCAGGTGGTGAGTTCAGGTGCTCCAGTGTTCCAGACCAACGGAGCCCGATCGTCGGCATGGTTGCTACGGGTTAGCTTGAGCGACAGACAATGGGCCGCAATAAGTGTAAACGATAAGGCAAATGTGCAATGGGATGCAGCCGGTAAAGAATCTATCGCGGGCGTAGTGGTGCGCAAGTCGCAGGGGGCAGACCCGGTAAGTGGTCAGATAGCTGCTGATATTAAGCTCACCGGCCATATACCCGGCGGCATCGCATCGGGTATGTTTGGTAAGGCGGTCGTTTTTCCTTCGGTTGTGAAAGATACCCAGACTGCAACGCTCTGGACTGTGCCCTACGATGCCCTGCTGGATGCAGATGGCAGCATGGGGTATGTGTTTGTAGTAAACGATGATAATACAGTAAAAAAGGTGAAAGTATTGATACAGGGCATGGAAAAAGACAATGTGTTGATTTCTGATGGACTACAGGGAGCAAAATCGATTGTAGTATCCGGCAGCGCTTATTTAACCGATAACAGCAACATACGCATTATTCAATAACAGCCGCTAAAACAACTTTTCTATGAAAATATCTGATTATGCGGTAAAGAACTACCAGTTTACATTGGTCATTTTTGTAATGATCATTGTAATGGGTATTACTACCGTTATGAATATGCCGAGGTCGGAAGACCCTGAAATGCATGCGCCGGTATTCCCGATTGTGGTGGTTTATCCCGGAGCAAGTCCCAAAGACATGGAAGACCTGGTGGTAAAACCACTGGAGAAAGAGATTTATGCGCTCGAAAACATGAAACGCATTCGCACTACTATAAGCGATGGCGTGGCGGTGATTCGTGCAGAATATAAATACAACAGCAACGTAGACGCAAAGTATCAGGAAATAGTGCGGGTAGTGAATGGTATGCGCGGACAGTTGCCGGGAGATATACAGAAACTCGATGTGCTTAAATACCAGCCGTCGGATGTGAACATTATGCAGATAGCTCTTGTATCTGAAAATGCTCCCCGAGACAAGCTAAACTTTTATGCTAAAAAACTACAGGAAGACCTGGAAAAATTACCTGCGCTGAAGAATGTAAAACTATCGGGTCTTCCGGAACGACAGGTGCGGGTAGAAGCCGATATTGAAAAACTGGCACAACTACACATACCTATAATGGCTGTAATAGGCAATTTGCAAAGCGAGAATACCAACATTCCGGGTGGTAGCGTAGATGCAGGCAACAAAACCTACAATGTAAAGACCAGCGGTAACTTTAAGACACTCGATGAAATAAGCAATTCGATAGTATATACTGCCAACGGCAAAAACATCAGGCTCAAGGATGTGGCCAAAGTATACTATGGTTACGACGATCAAAAGTACATTACTCGTATCAACGGGCACCGCTGCGTGTTTGTTGTGGCAGCCCAGAAAGACGGTGAAAATATCACGAATACGCAAAAGGAATACCAGCCTGTAATAGAAAAATTCCGCAAATCACTGCCCGCAAACATAGACCTCGTACAGAATTTTGATCAGGCAGATAATGTGAATATGCGCCTTACCGGATTAGGTAAAGATTTTATCATTGCAATTTTGTTGGTGGCCATCACGCTTTTACCACTTGGTAGCAGGCCTGCAATAATAGTAATGATTTCTATACCGTTATCGCTTTCTATAGGTATAGTGTTGTTGCAATTATTTGGTTACAACCTCAATCAGTTGAGTATAGTGGGGCTGGTGGTTGCGCTGGGGTTGCTGGTAGACGATAGTATAGTAGTAGTAGAAAACATAGAACGCTGGATGCTGGAAGGCCACAGCCGAATGGATGCCACACTAAAGGCTACAAAGCAGATAGGTATGGCTGTATTGGGTTGTACGGTTACGCTGATAATTGCTTTTATGCCGCTGGTATTTATGCCCGAAGGCGCCGGCGATTTTATACGTTGTCTGCCTCTGGCTGTTATCTTTTGTGTGTTGGCGTCGCTTTTTGTATCGCTAACCATAATACCGTTCCTGTCGAGCAAGTTGCTTAAAGAGCACAAGGGCAACCCCGAGGGTAATATATTTATGCGCGGTTTAAAGAAAATAATTCATGGCAGCTACAGCCGTGTATTGGATAAGGCAATAGCACGTCCTGCCATAACCATAGCAGTTGCAGTAGTTACCTTTGCAGGGGCTATATACCTCTTTAAAGTAGTGGGATTTGGTTTGTTTCCTGCCTCTGAGAAACCTCAGTTTTTTGTAAACATCACCACTCCGGCTCAATCGAGCCTGAACTATACCGACACAATTGCGAAAAGCATAGAGCGCGAACTGAAGAAAGAACCGCTTATTCAATATTATGCAACACATACGGGTAAGGGAAACCCTATGATCTACTACAACGAAGCGCAAGAAAATGAACGAACCAACTTTGCTCAGATTTTTGTGCAGCTCGACCCACACACGCTACCAGATACCAAGCTGGCGCTGATAGAAAAGTTACGTGCCAAATGGACCCCATATCCTGGCGCTAAGGTGGAAGTTAAGAATTTTGAACAAGGGCCGCAACAGGCTGCGCCGGTGGAGGTGCGTTTGTTTGGCGAAGATCTGGATAGCCTGCGCAATATGGCTGCGAGAGTGGAGACAATTCTGAAAAATACCCCGGGTGCGATATATGTCGACAATCCGGTGTCGATACTAAACGCTGATATCAGGATAAACATAGACCGCGAAAAAGCGCAAATGCTGGGCGTATCTACAGTCAATATAGACAGGGTAGTTAGATTGGCTATAGCAGGACTCAATATCGGCAGGTACAACGACATAAACGGTAATGAATATGTGTTGCAGATAACGCGTATCCGTCAGGGCAAACCCACACTTGATGTGTTGAACAACCTGATGATCAGTAACAATCAGGGTGGGGCGGTGCAGCTCTCGCAAATTGCATCGTTGCAGCTCGAGGCTTCTCCGCTCAACATCAACCACCAGGAAAAGCGAAGGGTAGTGTCGGTTAAGGCATTTGTTCAAAAAGGTTTTCTTGCCGACAGAGTGATTGATGATGTTATAGCGAAGATGGATAAATTTGGTTTTGCTACAGGCTATAGCTACGAGATGGGCGGCGAGGTAGAATCGCGCAACAATTCATTTAGCGGCTTTACCAGTATCATTATTGTTACCATATTTATGTTCATCGCTATACTGGTACTCGAGTTTGGCACATTCAAGAGTACGCTTATAGTGTTGTCGGTAATACCATTGGGTATTGTGGGCGCTGCGGTGGCGCTGTGGCTAACCGGTAATTCACTATCGTTTGTAGCAATTATTGGTCTTATAGCGCTGGCGGGTATAGAGGTGAAGAACACTATATTATTAGTAGATTTTACAAATCAATTGCGCGCAAAGGGTTATGGCCTCGACGACGCCATTAAAGAAGCGGGTGAAGTGCGGTTTTTGCCAATAGTGCTTACATCGCTCACTGCTATTGGTGGGTTGATACCGATTGCTATTTCTACCAATCCACTGATCTCGCCACTGGCTATTGTATTGATTGGCGGGCTTATTAGTTCTACGCTGTTGTCGCGTATTGTTACGCCTGTTGTGTACAAACTAATGCCGCCAAAAGTAGTGGTTGAAGCATAACTGTTGTGTTGTTGAAAAAGGGAGGCCACGGCATTGTTCGTGGCTTTCGCTTTTCGGAGGTTGCTGCCTTTATTTTTGGCAGAGCTGCCGCTAATGCGACTGATTTTGTAAATTTATTAATCAAACAAACTAAAACATGGAAGTAAGATACCCCATACCGCCTTTTACAGAAGAAACCGCCCTTAAAAAAGTGCAGGCTGCAGAAGATGCATGGAACAGTAAAGACCCTGAAAGGGTAGCCAAAGCTTATACAATAGACACCGAATGGCGCAATCGCAGCGAATTTATAAATGGCCGCGACGAGGTTGTTGAGTTTCTGAAGCGTAAGTGGGAGAAAGAAATAGACTACAAGCTAAAAAAAGAACTGTGGGCTTTCAGAGACAATCGCATAGCAGTCCGTTTTGAATATGAATGGCGCAATGCAGAAGGACAATGGTACCGTAGCTATGGCAACGAAAATTGGGAGTTTGATGAAAATGGCTACATGCGTAAGCGTTTTGCGAGCATAAATGATGTGGCTATTGCGGAGGGGGAGCGGAGGTTGTGAGATTCAGCAATGTGTGAATCAAATTTTTCCTCATTTAACTGGTAGTCTCCTATTTCAATAGTGGCAATTTGCGGCTAATGGGATTTGGAAATATAATAATTACCTGTGCGAAACCTTATCTTTGAGGTGAAGCTATTGAAAATTAATCCATGGATACTAATCATATTGAATTGTTGCACAGTAAAGCATTGCAATTATTGAAGGATTTAGAAGCTATGCATATAATTAAAATGCATAAAGTTATAGAGCAACCAAAGGAGCAAAAATTATCTGAGCAATATAGAGGTATGTTGTCAAAAGAAGAAGGGATAGAACTTAATTGTCACATCGATCAAATGAGAAATGCGTGGAACAATAGTTCCTGTGTTTGATTTGTAGGATCCTAAAAAATGAAATTCATTAATGGTAATCCCTGTTTCGTATACTCTGTAACCACTCTAAAAGCGTATTTACCGAATCATAGTTTTCGATAACCAGGCATTAATTTTATACTATACTTCCCCAACTATTTCATAGCTTTAGCTACGGGCTATTGCCCTAATATTTGCTTATGAAAAGCCTATTATCAACAATTTTATTGTTCTGCTGCTTTGGAGCCATGGCCGGTGCAAAAATCCTGGTACCGATGGATGAGCATAGCCAAACCAATCATTTGCGCGCCTATGGTATTGCTTATGCAGCCTTGCAGGAGGGTATGCAGGTCGATTGGCTGCTGAACTACAGAGGGGGTAGTTTTGTTGTTGCACAGGATAAAATGATTGAGGGGCTTTGCAGGCAAAGAGGGGTGAGTTTTGAAGCTTTGAGCGCTAAGCAATTTGCAAAAATTGCAACCGATATCAAAGGTCCCACTTACAAGGGAGCCATAATTCCACTAAACAAAGCGCCACGTATAGCCGTATATACCCCAATAAGCAAACAACCCTGGGACGATGCAGTAACTATGGCGCTGACTTATGCCGGCATTCCTTTCGAGAAACTTTATGCCGGTGAGGTATTGGCAGGTCAACTGGGTCGGTTCGATTGGCTGCATTTGCATCATGAGGATTTTACCGGTCAGTTTGGTAAGTTTTGGGCAGGATATCGCAATACACCCTGGTATCAGGCCGATGAAAAGGCTATGAACGACCTGGCCAAGAATAATGGTTTTACTAAGGTGAGCCAATTGCAACTGGCTGTAGTGCGCAAAATACGCGACTTTGTAGGCGATGGCGGTAACCTATTTGCCATGTGTACTGCTACGGAGACTTTCGATATAGCGTTATCTGCGGCCAAAACTGATATCTGCGACACAGAATTTGATGGCGACCCAGCCGATTTGTCGGCCAATGCCAAGCTCGATTTTACAGACTGTCTTGCTTTTCGTGGGTTTGCTGTAAATGCAAGTCCTTATAAGTTGCAACATTCCGACATAGACCGCCCAGATTTTTATTTGCCTGAGCCCGAAGATAAGTTCAAGTTGTTAGCTCCGCCAGCGTTTCCAGATGCTGTGCCTGCAATGCTGTGCCAAAACCACACCACCTCTATAAAGGGTTTTCGCGGGCAGACAACAGCTTTCAGAAAAGAAACAATTAAACCGGGAGCGCTTGTATTAGGGCAATATGATTTCTCACCACAGAAACTTGCTTCGCTCGGCATAGTCAGCGCTTATACAGAAGCGCGCTACCTGCATGGAGAATACAAGCAAGGAGCGTGGACTTTCTACAGTGGTCATGACCCGGAAGATTATCAACACCTGGTCAACGATCCGGCTACCAATCTCGATAATTTTCCGCATTCGCCCGGATACAGGCTGATACTCAATAACGTACTTTTTCCGGCAGCTAAAAAAATATTTGTACCTACTGTTTTTTCGAGAGATACAATCCAGACTGGAAGCCTTGATAATAGTAATGCGCCGGCTCAAGCCACGATTTTACCAAAACCGGATGACAAGGTGAAAATGTACCCTAATCCTGCTAATAACGAACTGGTTTTGAGTATTATTCCAGGGGCAGGCGACAATCCCAAACAGTTGTATATAGAGCGCGTAGTGATTTCCAATATTGCCGGCGCTGAGGCTATCAATCAAACTTATCATGCAGATAAGGTGCATGTGAGCCTTAAGGGGCTTGCTCCGGGTTTGTACCTAATAGCTGTAAATGGCGAGTATATCGGGCGAATGGTGAAGGAGTAGCGCTTAGTGCAAAACCGTGCGCAGCACAGCCAAAGATTTGATATTACCCATGTGCTGGGTATGGCGCTGCAGAAAAGCAATAAACCAGTCGAGTAGCCGTAATCTAATGTCGGCATTTATGGCTACCAATCTTAGTTCGTCATAGTCTTTCGCCATAATTAGTCGGTTCATTATTATGGCGTCTTCATTGCTGGTATAGGGTGGGGTAGAGGGTGGATGCTCAGAGAAGCCGCCCTCGTGCAAATCGAGGTGAGGTGTTTCGGGGCTGTAATCGCCGCGCAGTTCGTAGCCCAACTCGCGGCTGCAGTTGATGATAAAATACAATGGAAAATTCGCTACATCGTGCTGCGATAACTGGTCGAGCGCTACAAAATAGCTAAATGCAAACTCGAACAAACCAGGCAGCGGTGCATGCTCAGGGAGTAGCCTGATAAGTATGTCGGCTGAAAAGAGTACAATGCTGTTTTTTACAATGCTTTCCTGAAGTCCGGTGTAGATATACGCTACTTGAAGCTCGCTAATCCGTTGCAGATTTTTTTGTGGATTCAGGTAAACTACAAGATCCAGCAATGTGCCTGTCTGAAACGAACTGGCGCGGTTTTTACTCACCTTAGCGCTACGCACACCCTGCACCATATAGCTTTGTATGCCAAATTGATGGGTGAAAACGGTGCAAATCAGGCTGGTTTCTCCGTATTTTATGGCCTTAAGGGCAATTCCTTTGGTTTTATGCAGCATTATTTCATAAATACTATTTTGCCGGCATAGGTTTCGCTACCGTCGGTGTTAGAAGCATATATGAGGTAAACACCCGATTGTGGTCGGGCGCCTGTATAATCTTTACCGTTCCATACGGCCTGACCGCCGAGGGCTTTAGTTTTATACACAAGTTGTCCGGCAATATCTGTGATCCGCACATCAGCATTTGCCGACAATCCGCGAATTGCTATTGTACCTGTGTAGTCGCTTTTCACAGGATTGGGGAATGCAAGCACATCAACATTTGTTTTGCCGCCTTCTGTCGCGGTACTCCTAAAGCTCATCAATCCCTGATCGGTGCCTATATACACATCGCCTGTAACGTCGTCGATAGCTATTTTTTGGATGACATTTGACGGCAACGGACTATTCTCTTTAGTGAAATTGTAAATGATTTGGCTGGCGTCTGACGAAAGTAGCCATACCCCTTCGTTTGTGCCCACCCATTTGCGGTTGGCGCCATCTACCGCAATTGTCCTAACATTATTACTTTCAAACAAGTATCCTGCAAATTTGTCGTATTTTACAATAGGTCTGTCGGCATCGCAGGGCGCGGTCTGATCGAAGGGGGCAGAACAATTACTTACTATACCTATACCGTTATCGGTACCAATCCAAATATTATTGTTTTTGTCTTTTGCAATGCAGTTTACCACATTACTGGGCAAGTTGCCTATTCCCTGACCTGTAGTTAGGTGATAGCTATTGTCGTCCGTTTTGTCGTCCAGCGTACCATTGGTATTATAAACAGCAACTCCCCCGCCCGAAGTGCCTACAAACCAAATCTGCCCATAATCGTCTATAACAATAGGGCCGCCATACTGTACACCTGGTACCGAGAAACTGGTCCATGCGCCATCTGGCGACATAGCATACAATTGAGGGTTAGAAAATATAGTTGCCACCCACAAATTGTCGTTATTATCCAGCGTTAGGCCCATTAGTTGGCGGCCATATTCTCCCCATGCGCTACTTGTAGAGAAAACGTCGTTTTTGTAATGTTTTACCGATCCGTCAGCTTTAATTACAAACAAACCTTCGAAAAATGAACCGATGTATAATGTGCCGTTTTTTTCGTTTCGGGTCACAAGGTTGAAGTCCTCCAGAAAATCGAACGGCGAATAATCAAATTCTTTGTAGTATTTCCACTTGCCCTGGTTAACATTAGATACACCAGCTGTGGTTTTGTTACGGTCGAAATTAGAACTATAGCCGCCATGTGCTACATACACATTTTTGTTGTGTGCATAAATATCGTACGATGCCTGATTGGTAGGGCCGGGCGCCATGAAGTTGCGCGTTTCGTTTTTACCTACGCGGCGTTTCATTCCTTTATCTATACTTGCCACATAAATTGAGCTATCGCCAAGTTGCACTGCCTGATTAGGACCTACGCAATCAAAAGAATCAGTGATTGCGAAATCCATATTCATTATTTTTATTTTCCCGCCTTTGGCGCTTTCTTCGCCTATCATCAGCATAGCATAATAGCCGGCATCCATACACCTAATTCCGGTCGACGATACATATACTTGCTTTACAGTATCGTTTACCATAGCGGCTATTTTAGTTTTTTTAGACAAAAACAGCGTATTGTTGATATTTGTTAGCGAGGTGAAAGTGTCGGTAGTGGCTACTTTGCTCCATACCTGATAATTTTGCAGTTGCCGGTTGTCTTTGTCTGCCCTGTATAGTCCTAAAGGAGTAGCGGCGTAGTAAAAATTGCCCGACCTTGTAAAACTCAAAACCGGAATTAGTTCGTTTTTACCCGCGCTTTCGTCGATAAACTGGTAGGTGCTCAAAACAGACTGATCGGTAAGATCTAATACAAGCACACCCAACGAGGTTGCCAAATAGGCAAAGCCGTTTTCTGTGTATATCTGATAAATTGTTTTTGTACCGGCTACCGTCTTTTGCTTCAGGTAGGGCAGGTTATAAAAGGTGTTGTTCTTAAATAAGTCAATGTTGCCGTTTGCATATGCCAGAATCACGGTGTTAGTTGTCAGGTCGTAGCCTACGCATTTCATACCTATGTCCGACATGCCCTCCACTTTGCTGTAGGGTACTGGCAGGTAGTCTCTTCCATCGGTATAAGTAGAAAAGGACTGATTATAAACTGTGTACAGTGTTTTTCCATCGGTTGCAACACCCAGTCCGGTATTGAACGGAAGCAGTGATTCCCAATTCCCAATCGATTTGTCTTGGGCAGTAGCGCCGCAGCAAACGCTGCCAGATACTGCAACAGACAAAAGTAAACGCTTAAAAAATGTCATGGATGTCAACTAACGTCAGATTTTACAGAAATAACGGATATTGCTTTCAGATATTGCCTTTTTAGTTAGTTCTCAGGCTACAACAAGGGTGAAGCATAAGGATTTTACCAGCAATTTTTACTCAATTTTCATTCTATTTGTTGCCACAAAGTAAAGTAAAATTATCTTACATAGCCCACACAGGTATTCGAGTAGTCTATTGTACAAAGGCTATTTTGCCTACTTTATTTTTTGTACCATCGGCGCCCGTGAGGTAAACGAGATAAATGCCCGTCTGAATTTTTCGCCCGGTATAGTCTTGGGCGTTCCATACTACCTGTCCGCCTACCGACCGCGTGTGCAACACTAATTGCCCTGTAATGTCTGTAATTGTGATGTCGGCATTTTCTGTAAGTCCACGAATGGCAATGCTACCACTATATCCCGGCGGTACAGGGTTTGGGAAAATAAGTGCATTATCGTTATTATCGGCAGCTTCTGTTGCTGGGCCATGAAGCGTTACAAGACCCTGTTCTGTGCCAAAATATACATCGCCGGTTACTTTATCTATGCTTATTTTCTTAACATTATCAGAAGGTAGCGGGCTGTTGTTGGTGGTGTATTGTGCAATCAGCGTCATACAGTCGGGCGATAGCAGCCATGCGCCTCCTTTGTCAGTACCAACCCATTTTCTGTTGGCTCCATCTACTGCTATTGAACGTACATTGTAATTAGCCAGCAAATTGCCAGAAGATCCTGGAAAGTTTACAAAAGGCGTAACGGCTTCGAAAATTTTATTGAAAGGTGCATGGCAGTCGCTTATCACAGCCATACCTTTATCTGATCCTATCCATATTTTATTGTCTTTGTCTTTTGCCAGGCAGTGTACGCCATTGCTTGGCAGGCTACCCCTTCCCTCACCTACAGTAAAAAAGTAATTATCATCGTCGGTCGTGTCCTCCAATGTCCCATTCGTGTTGTATACAGCTATTCCCCCGCTACCCAGACAAGGAAACCAAATCTGCCCCGAGTCGTCTATTGTTAGCGCACCTCCATATCCTGCTTTCGACACATTAAAACTATGCCAGTCGCCAGAAGGGGTTAAAGCATATAATTGGGGAAAGGAATACATTTCCGTAATCCAAAGATTATCTTTTTTATCGAGGCCCAACCCAATAACCTGACGAGCATAATTACCCCAGGCTAAACCTGCGGCAAGAATTGAATTTTGTTTATAAACATCAAATGAGTTTGCGTCTTTCATTACTAAAAGCCCATCGAAATAGGAGCCAAAATACAAAGCGCCTGTCTTTTCATTTTTGGCTATTGCCACATAATCTTTCAGTGTGTCAAAGCGTTTATCAACAGATCTTGTATACAGTTTCCATTTACCATCTACATAATTCGATAGATTCGCATAATTGAAATTAGAGCCAAGCAAGCCATTGTAACCGCCATGCGCTACCCAAACGTTTTTGTTGTGTGGGTAAATATCAAAACAGTTAGCATCTGATGGGCCGGCAGGGTATACAAACTCGGTATTATCTCCTTCTACCCGTTTTTTAAGTCCGCTTGTTGTAACAGCCACCCATAAGCTGCCATCATTTAGTTGCACAGCCTGACTACTTGCTCCGCCACAATCGAAAGAATCCGTTAATTCACCATCAGTAGAAAGTACTTTTAAAGAGCCCCCTGATTTTGAAGCCACGCCCAATAGCAGCTGGTTATTGCCGCCATTGAAATGCTGTATTGCTGTGGGAGAGCTATAAAGCAACGTTGGTGTATCGTTTTTTAGCGTGAATACCTTATTTCTTGTAGCCAGATAAATCTGTTGATTGAGGCTAATTATGTTTTTAAAAGTATCTGTAGTATCTATATTATTCCATGATCTTATGTCTTCCAGCGCTGGATTGCTTACGCTTGCTTTATATAACCCGCCTATTGACACAGCATAGTAAGATGTGCCGGTATTGATAAATGCGCTAACCGGCATTATATCGTTCTCGCTACTCCATATGTTCTTGAATCTGATCGTTTGCTTTATTACCCGTTCTTTCAAATCAATGACTATTACACCACTGGTAGCGCTCAGGTATGCAAAACCATTGTTGCAATAAATCTGGTTTATTTTCTTTGCTTCGGCAACGGTTTTAAGTTTGTAATAAGGTATGTTGTAGAAGGTTTTGTCTTTAAACAGATCGATATTCCCATTGCTATATCCTAAAACCACTGTACCGGTAAGGGCGTCGTACCCCACGCATTGCATACCGAGATCAGACATACCATCAGATTTGCTGTAGGGCACGGGACCTTCCCAATTATTTACATTGTTGTATGTGAAAAAACCTTGGTTGCAAAGTGCATATAGCGTATTACCATCGGTTGCAACTCCCACAGCCGAATTGTAGGGCAGATGAGATTCCCAAATACCCAAGGCAGAGTTTTGTGCATATACGGGCAATCCGCAAAACACTAGCAGGGAACAAACGCAGAAAAAAAATATTGTAGTAAAACCTTGCTTCAAAAACTTTCTTTTTGAGTAAAACGGGTGAAACGATATAAATATTGCGTTGAGGTGTTTCGGCCTTCATAGCCCGATCCGGCCTAAAACTAAATTACTGCCTGACGCTTACTGTCTTCGACAGCAAAAAAATCAGACAGTAATAGATGTTCATGTAGTTACCGGCATATCGGCAATTACGATTATTTTTTGTTGTTGGTCCTTGGCGGCACTTTAGCGCGTTCGGCCTGCATGCGCTGCATTTCCTCGAGCTTTTGCGACCACTTTGAAGGAGTTGGCGGTTTGCTTTTGTTTTCCTGCAATTGTGCGTGAATTGCCTTTTCGTCTATGAAATATTTCTGTATGATGAATTGCTGTGCGATACTGAGCACGTTAGAGAATGTGTAATAGAAGGTTAACGCCGCCGCCATTTTATTGAACACGCCCATGAGTATTACCGGGAAAATATATGGCATATACTTCATCATAGGGTTATTAGGGTCTTGCGGAGTCATGTTGCGGTTATATACAGCCAGGAAAAGACTCGATGCAGTCATCATCAGGGTAAACAAACTCACATGGTCGCCATAAGCGGGTATAGAGAAACCGAAGTTGAGGATGCTATCGTAGGTAGATAAGTCGTTTGCCCATAAGAAATGTTGTTGCCTGAACTCGATGAAAGACGGGAACATATAATACATGGACAAAAGTATAGGCAATTGAAACAACATGGGCAGACAGCCACCCAATGGGTTTACACCTGCAGATTTATATAGTTTCATTTGCTCCATGCTGAACTTCTGCTGGTCGTCGCCTATTTTCTCGCGCAGCTCATCAAGTTCGGGTTTCAGAACCCTCATTTTTGCAGACGATAAATAGCTCTTGTAGGTGAAAAACGATAGTATTAGGCGGATAAATATGGTCATCAGCATAATGATGATGGCATAGTTGCCCACGAAACTTGATAAGAAATAGAAAATAGGTATGAGCGCGTACTTATTGATGTATTTAACAAACGCCATGATACCGTAACCCAATGGCACCATGTTGTCGAGGCCTATTTTGTAGCTTTGCAATGTACGGTAGTCGTTTGGACCAATATACCATTTGAAAGCGCCAGACTGTGCGCCGGCGCCTATTTTTAGCGGTAGCTGTAGTGTAGTTGAGTTTTGGGCAACAATGGTAGAATCGCTTTCTTTAGAATAGAATTTCGCATCCATCTTAGTAAAAGCATCTTCAGCTATAAGGGCAGCGCTGAAATACTGTTTTCTAAAACCAAACCAAGTTGTAGGGGCATCGCTGTGCGCAGTTTTTTCTTCATGAGCTATGGTGAAATAGTCTCCATCGTCATTTTTGCCATGGTAGTATACCTGAGCGCCCTGACGTTCATTAACAATGTCTTTTTCAGTTTTCAACCCGCTTATGTCCCATTTCAGATCCAGATTTGCTGCGGCTATTCCTGTGAGCACTATGTTGCAACGCACCATGTAGTCGTCGGCTGGCAGCGTGTAAATAATATCTACTTTCTTGCCATTGTTTAGGTCTGCTACAAAGTCGATAGTTTTATCGCCGTTTGCTTCAGTTCTTGATTGCGGCGTGAAGTAAAGGTCGGCTGTAGATTTGCCATTATCAAAAGGCAGTATTGCGCTTAGTTTGTTGCCTGCGCCATTAAATAGGTACAGCGTTTTCTGGCCATACGTTTTGTATCCTTTTATTTCTGCAGCTACAGGGTAGGCGCCCTTACTGGTTAACTGCAACGAGATTTTCTTGTTTTCGAGCGTCAGCGTTTGAGCAGTACCATTATATGCCGGCGGTTGCAATTTTTTCATAGCTTCAGCAACCGAATCGTTGGCAGGCGCTATTGTTGCTGAATTTGGAGCTACGCTATCTACTTTTGGCAGCGGATGCGCTTTTACATAAGCAATAGAATCTTCGATCTTTGCTTTTCTATACTTTTCATACGCCTTTTGTTCGTGCTGGTTGTAGAAAAAATAGACAACGGCCAAAACAGCTAACAGTGAAAAGCCAATAACTTTATTACTATCCATGTAAAGAATAAAAATGAGGCGCGAAGGTAAGTCATTTTATTTGTATGCAGGGTAGGCCGCTTTATATTAATAGCAGGTTGTGCTCCATCTGCTCTTTTAGTTTTTGTTTTCCAATAGAGAATGATGATAGCATTATGATTCAAGCAATTATGCAGAAATGTTGAAGTCGACGCTATCCTGTCGAAAATTTAAAATTCTTACCATAACCAATGGCTTTCACTCTTCAATTTATCGTTCAATAAACTACCTTTGCACTGTTTTATAAATATTGCTAATGTCTGAAATAAGACCGTTTTTAAGATTGAGTGGTTTGGAGCCGCTCGTTGTTCGGCCCGAAACCAATTTTGTAAATGTTGGCGAACGCACCAATGTGACCGGTTCAAAGAAATTTGCCCGACTCATCAGAGAAAATAAATATGAAGAAGCGCTGTCTGTAGCTCGTCAGCAAGTTGAAAGCGGAGCTCAGATATTGGATATAAACATGGACGATGCACTACTGGAGGGCGTGCTAGCCATGCATACTTTCGTAAACTTGCTGCAAGCCGAGCCGGATATTGCCAAAATTCCGATAATGCTCGACTCATCAAAGTTTGCAATCATAGAGGCCGGTCTGAAATGTATTCAGGGTAAGTGTATCGTAAACTCTATTTCGCTGAAAGAAGGTGAAGAAAAGTTTATTGAGCAAGCCGAAATATGCCGCAGCTATGGAGCCTCGGTTATTGTTATGGCATTTGACGAGAACGGACAGGCTGATACGCGCGAAAAGAAGGTAGATATATCCCAGCGTGCGTATGATATCCTTACTCAAAAAGTAGGTTTTCATCCGCAGGATATTATTTTTGACCCCAATATCTTTGCGATTGCCACGGGTATTGAAGAACACAATAACTATGGCGTAGACTTTATAGAGGCAACACGAATTATCAAACAGCGTATGCCGCTCACCAAAGTTAGCGGTGGTGTCAGCAATATTTCTTTTTCTTTCAGGGGAAATGATGCTGTGCGCGAGGCAATGCATAGCGTGTTTTTGTACCATGCCATTAAGGCGGGTATGGATATGGGCATAGTGAATGCCGGACAGCTGATGGTGTATGATGAAATTGAACCCAAACTGAGGGATTTGTGCGAGGATGTAATCCTGAATCGCAACCCCGATGCAACGGAACGTTTGGTAACATTTGCCGAAACTGTAAAAGCCAAAGGCAAAGAGCAAAAGGTAGATGATGCATGGCGCGGACAGTCGGTAGAAGAACGCCTGACACATGCGCTTGTAAATGGTATCACTGATTTTATTGATGCCGATACCGAAGAAGCTAGGCAAAAGTACCCGAAACCACTCGATGTGATAGAAGGTCCTTTGATGAATGGTATGAATGTGGTGGGCGATCTCTTTGGTAGTGGAAAGATGTTTTTGCCACAGGTAGTGAAGAGCGCCCGCGTTATGAAAAAGAGCGTGGCCTATCTTTTCCCGTTTATTGAGGCTGAAAAAGAAGAAAGACGTTTGGCCCATATAGCTGCTGGTACAATTAATGAAGAAAGCGCAGGCGCTGCCAAAATACTTATGGCCACGGTGAAGGGCGATGTACACGACATAGGTAAAAATATTGTGGGCGTTGTGTTAGGTTGCAACGGCTACGATGTAATAGATATGGGTGTAATGGTGCCGGCCGATAAAATACTGGATACGGCTATCAGAGAAAATGTAGATGTAATTGGCTTGAGTGGCCTCATTACTCCATCGCTCGATGAAATGGTGCATGTGGCCAAGGAGATGAAGCGCAGAGGTATGAAAATGCCATTGCTGATAGGTGGAGCTACTACCAGTCGTATGCATACTGCGGTTAAAATTGCACAACAGTATGATGGCGGTATAGTACACGTGCTGGATGCCAGCCGTAGTGTAACCGTAGTGGGTAATTTGCTGAATAAAGAAATGAAGGAACCTTTCCTTGCAAACCTGAACAGCGAGTACGAAAAACTAAGAGACGATTTTGCTAATAAAAAAACGGTAAAGCAATATATATCGCTGGAGGCTGCGCAGGCAAATGCAGTGAAAATTGATTGGGATAATTATACGCCTCCTAAACCCAATGTTATGGGGGTTACCACCTATGCCGATTATGACCTCAATGAAATAAGACAGTATATAGATTGGGGGCCTTTCTTTATTGCATGGGAGATGCGCGGAAAATTCCCTGATATTTTATCAGACGCTACATTTGGAGCTGAGGCAACAAAACTGTACAACGATGCAAATGCCTTGCTCGATCAGGTTGTGGCTGAAAAGTGGCTTACAGCCAAGGGAGTAATGGGATTTTGGGCCGCCGAAAAAACTGCGCCCGATACAATTGTACTAAAAGACGAAAACGGAAACGAGCTGAGCCGATTGGAAATGTTGCGTCAACAGATTAAAAAGGCTGCCAACCAACCGAGCTTCTCGCTTGCCGACTTTATAAAACCATCGGCCGGAGATGCGACTACCGCTACCGACTATATGGGCGCATTTGCAGTAAGCATACATGGTATAGAACCTCACTTGCAGAAGTTTATGGACGACCACGACGACTATCACAAGATTATGCTTCAGGCTATTGCCGATCGTCTTGCGGAGGCGTTTGCAGAAGTGTTGCATAAACGTGTGCGCACCGAACTTTGGGGATACAATAGCGCAGAGCAAATAGCGCTTGCCGATCTGGTGAAGGAAGAATATCAGGGTATCAGGCCGGCGCCAGGCTATCCTGCTTGTCCGGACCATACAGAGAAGCTAAAGTTGTTTGAACTGTTGAATGCGACCGAAAATGCAGGCATACAGCTCACGGAGTCTCTGGCTATGTATCCTGCCGCGGCAGTAAGCGGTTGGTATTTCAGTCATCCGCAGAGCAGCTATTTTGGCATCAATAAAATATCTGAAGATCAGTTGCACGACTATGCTCGCCGTAAGGGTATGTCGATAGAGGAGATCAGCCGCTGGTTGTCGCCTGTGTTGGAGTAAGTTAGTGGATAATAAGTATAATATTTTCTATCCTTATGTTGAGGGTGGTATTTTAAATACAAATGAGCGAATTACAGGAAGCGGCAGCTCAACTGCCGGAAAATAATACTCAGCCAAAAGCATTGCGCATTTTGGCGAGTATTATTTCATATATATGCCATCCGGTATTTTTTCCGTTGGTTATGGCATTTGTTATTTACAAGCTGGCGCCTGCCGGTTTCATGGGTTTACCGCCCAAGCAGTTGGGCTTGTGGTTTCTAAGTATTGGCATTACAGCTGTGTTTTTTCCTTGGTTTAGTATAGCGCTTATGAAGCCGCTGGGCTTTATTTCCAGCTTTCATATGCCTACCGCCAAGGAGCGCACAATACCGCTTATGACCACCATGATTTTTTATTTCTGGGTGAGTCACGTGTTTAACAGCATGCCGGGGGCGCCTGCGCCGCTTGCGCTGAAGGTACTGTTGTTGGGCAATTTTTGGGGAATTATAGCTTTGTTTATGGTCAATATTTTCACCAAAGTGAGTCTGCATACAGGTACCGCGGGAGGGATGATAGGCATCATAATTGTGCTGATGCTTAACAGCCCGGTAAATTTGCTGATGCCTTTGCTGGTATCTATTGTTATAGCAGGTATAATTGGTTCGGCCCGATTGATATTGGGCGCCCATCAGCGTGGCGATGTTTGGGTGGGGTATATTATCGGCTTACTGTCACAGTTGTTTGCCTACCTTTATATGAAGTAGCAGTTCTGAAAAATATGGAATAAAGGCTGGTCTTACGACTGGCCTTTTTTGTTAGCCTCGTTTTTGATTTCTTTTCTGTGCAATACAAAGTAGTAGAAAACCAAGGTTGCTAATCCTATTGCAAACAATGTCACAGCATAAGGGCGGCAATCTACTGCAAAGAATTCGCCTGCCATCCAAAGAGAGTTGCCGCATATCCATAGTGCAACGGCAATGTTGTGAAAAAGGTCAGTTATGTTTTTACGGCTGCGCCACAGGATGTAAAAAGCAACCAAAACAGCGGGCGGGATCATGATTAGTCCACCTGGTTTCCAGAAAAGCGCCCAGAAAGTATCTTTCACCAGCCAAAGAATTATGTGTAGGTTCTCCAGCCACCTGTAGGAAGTTTCTTTTTCTTGTAGCGGATTTTTGGGTATATCGTTCATGTGGCAACGCAACAAAAGTAGCTGTTTCCATGAAAAATACTATTGCATGTTACAGTATGCTGCTCGTTTCCAGCAAGGTGAAGAATAAGTTTTCTTTAAACTTTGATTTTGGTATTTCTGACTGACGAAAATTACCTTATTATAGGGGTTTTGAATTTTGATTTTTCATACCTTTGCGGCACTTTACAAAAAACGTTCTTTAATTAATCTCATAAGATGAATACAGTAAAAGTAGCCATCAATGGCTTTGGCCGTATCGGCCGCCTTGCATTCCGTCAGATATACAATATGGAAGGCATTGAAGTAGTAGCAATCAATGATCTTACTAAGCCAAACGTATTGGCGCACCTGTTGAAGTACGATACTGCACAGGGAAGATTCAGTCAGGATGTAAAACATACAGACAATGCAATTTCTGTAAACGGAAAAGAGATAACTATCTATGCCCAGAAAGACCCATCGCAGATTCCATGGGGCGCTCATGGGGTTGACGTTGTTCTGGAATGTACCGGTTTCTTTACTGATAAGGAAAAGGCTGAAGGCCACATCAAAGCTGGCGCTAAGCGCGTTGTAATTTCTGCTCCTGCCACCGGCGATATGAAGACTGTAGTTTTCAACGTAAACCACAACATACTGGATGGTACTGAAACAGTAATTAGCTGCGCATCTTGCACTACCAACTGTCTGGCTCCAATGGCTAAAGTATTGAACGATTCTTTTGGCCTGGTTGCAGGTCTTATGACAACTGTTCACGCCTATACCAACGACCAAAATACACTCGATGCTCCACACGCTAAAGGCGATCTTCGTCGTGCGCGCGCAGCGGCAGAAAACATTGTTCCAAACTCTACTGGCGCTGCAAAAGCAATTGGTCTGGTATTGCCAGAACTGAAAGGTAAACTTGACGGCAGCGCACAGCGCGTACCTACAGTTACAGGTTCGCTGACTGAGTTGGTATCTACACTGGCTAAGAAAACAACTATTGAAGAAGTAAATGCAGCGATGAAAGCAGCGGCAAACGAAAGCTTCGGTTATAACGAAGACGAAATTGTGAGCAGCGACATCATTGGCACTTCTTACGGTTCATTGTTCGACGCTACTCAAACTAAGGTAATCACCGTAGGCGATGTGCAGATGGTGAAAACTATTAGCTGGTACGATAACGAAATGAGCTATGTTAGCCAGTTGGTGCGTACAGTTAAATATTTTGCTGGTCTTATCAGCTAATATTGAAGATTTTTTGCAAAATACAAAGCCTATGGCTTAATAATATATGCAAACCGAGACCCGCGCCATATAGCGCGGGTCTCCTTATTTTTCTGGCGTTTACTGCGCGTTTTTGGTAGGCGAGCAGTATCTTTAGCGCCAAATAAAATCATTTTATGAAGGTTTTTATATCGGGAGCATCCGGGCTTGTAGGCGGTAACTGTATGCGGCATTTTAATGAGCAAGGATGGGAGACTGTAGGCTCTTATTTTTCTTTTGAAACTGACGATACTGTTTTTTATGATACGCTCAATGCCGACCATCCGAACAACTTTGATGTAGCGGCTTTTGCACCAGACGTTATTGTACATTGCGGCGCGCTTACACACGTAGACTATTGTGAGGCTAACGTACAGGAGAGTTACGATAAAACGGTGCAGAGTACCATAAACCTTATAGAACTGGCGAAAGAATTGAAAGCGAAGTTGGTATACATTTCCACCGATTATGTTTTCGATGGAGAAAATGGGCCTTACCGCGAAGATGCCCCGGTTAACCCTATAAGCGTATATGCACGCCACAAACTGGAAGCAGAACAGTTGGCGCTTGCCGCGCTGCCAGATACGCTTGTGCTGCGCGTAACCAATGTATATGGCGACGAAATAAGAGGTAAGAACTTTGTGGCACGAATAGTGGATCAGTGCAGAAACGGACAAAAACTAACGCTTAAACTCCCATACGACCAGTATGCGAGTCCGGCAAATGCATGGGATATTGCGCGCGCTATGTATGTATTGCTTCGCGATGGCAAAACGGGTATTTACCACATAGGTAGTACAGACTATGTGAATAGGGTAGAGCTGGCATTGCGCGTGTTGAGTTATTTTCCGGATGCCCAATACGACCTGATACCTATTTCTACCAAGGACATGCAGCAACCGGCGCCGCGCCCATTGCTGGGAGGCTTTGTGAAAATGAAGTTTAGTAATGAATATCCTCAGTTCCTTTTTGGCAACATTGATAGCTATTTGCAACAAACGCTCAGTAGAGGTTAGTAGCCTATTTAGCGCTAATTGACGCCTGAACTTTGTATTGCTTTCTAAATTCTTTTTTATCATATTTATGACTTCTTTTGAATTCTCCTTATATTGCCCTGCCAAACGTGTATTTATGAAAAAAGTAGCTGGTCTATTTATTATATTTTGTTTTTTAGTTACCTTTAAGTCTCAAGCGCAGCATGTTACTTTCAGCGAACTGCTGCAGCTCAAGGAATCGACCTTTCAGAATTTTGAAGATGTGATGCATAATAAAGGCTACCATTTTTTGAGTGTAACAAAGGGCGACAGGCAATGCGCTACATTTAGAAAAGGTGAGAGCATAATTTCTTATTGCACCGGCAGAAGGCGCGATGAGGATATTAAAGATTCGCTGAATAAGGATGTATCTGTGACCTGTGAATTGCTGCATCGCGCCGATTATATTGAATTGAAAAGTCAGATAAAAGAAACAGAAGCGCGCAAGAGCAAAACACATACACTGGACAACGGAACTGAAATTGCTCATCTTTATCTGGATAATGAGATCTCTGTACATCTGCGTACTATTATGTTTCACAAGTTTCAGGAGCATGTATACCAGATCGAGATTTTCTCTAACACAGAAAACGAGAGTATCCCGGACCGTAATCTGAGAAGCAACGAAACGTTTTACGATTTTGATCCGAAATAAGGTGAAAACCGTTAATGATATAAATGACAATAGGCTCCACGGAGCCTATTGTCATTTATATCATTAACCTCGGACTTTGCTTTTGCGGCTACTTTTTTTGCTCTTTCTCCAATTGTTCCATACGATCTACATGCGTTGAAATATCGAAATAGATTTCTTTGCCGGGAAAAGTAGGTGAAGGCTCCACTTCAAATTTATCTATCTTATCAATCGGGGTCTGCCCTGTGATTTTTTTTATGTGAAAGTAGTCGCTAATAATGTTGTACTCATCGTTTGGACTAAGTACTTTAAATGCGGTTTCTTTTGACTGTCCGTCGCCGCTATAGATGATTACCTTACGTAGTGCATTGTACTGACGGCGGCGCAGCCTCCATGCCGGCTTAGTGGAGTCGGTACTATAGTTTACATAACTCAGCTCATATAGGGCCAGTAAACAAAATGGATTTTTGTATATCATGTATTCGGCTTCCTTTTTTACCCCTTCCATATCCTTTAGCTTCACATATTCCAGCATTTTGTAGTCGTCGCGCTGAGCATCAAGATATTCGGGTTGCAAAGCAAAGCCGTAATACAGTAGTTTGTACTGATCGGGTGTAATAGTAGAATCCAGTTTCTTGTAGCGCTTTAGCAGTTTGGGGTAGTAGTTGTCGCTCGCGCTGTCAGTTATAGCTGTTCGTATAGCATCCATGTCCGGTTTCGCACGATCTTCCATCTCCTGCGAATACAATCTTGTGCTTGCAAGGGCCAACGCCAGAAATAGAAGTAGTTTCGTCATAGTTTTCCTACCCGCAAAAAGTTCACCTACATTAGCTTCGTATAACTTTATGCCGATTTGTATTTAAGCTATAAATATACGCTAAAATCAAGAAATTAGGGTTTAAATGCAGTATATAGTGTAGTAATGCCAAATGTAAGCGGTCGCGCATTTGGCATCTTGTAACCGCATTGTGTTAGTATATCGCAAAAACGCTGCCCCTCCGGAAAGGCCATAACAGACTCCGGTAGGTAAGTATAGGCGCTGCTGTGTTTCGATACCATTTTGCCCAGCGTAGGTAATATAAAGCGGAAATAGAATTTGTACAGTTGTTTTATCGGGAAACCTGTGGGGTGCGAAAACTCAAGTACTACCAGTTTGCCCCCGGGTTTCATAACGCGCAGCATTTCTGTAAGACCGGCTTCCAGATGCTCGAAATTGCGTACGCCATAGGCGCACATAACAGCGTCAAATTCTCCGGTTTTAAAAGGCATTGATTCGCTGTCGCCTGTTTTTAAAGTAATAACTCCCGACAGATTTTGTGCCTCAATTTTTTTTCGTCCTACTGCCAGCATTTGGTCGGCGATATCTACACCCATAATACTTTGGGGCTTTAGCGCAGCCGCAGCAATTGCCATGTCGGCTGTGCCTGTTGCTACATCCAGTATAGCTTTGGGTTGCGCCATCGCCACTTCCTTAATAGCTTTTTTGCGCCAGCCCTTATCAATGCCCATCGATAGAAAATGATTCAGAAAATCGTAACGACCGGCAATGTTGTTGAACATTTCCGCCACCTGCGTTTTCTTACTTAAGTTCGACTCTTTATCGGGCACTACACTGGCCGCCGGGTTACTGTTAGTTGCTGACTGCATTGGTGCAAAAGTACGTTTAAACTCAAAAGTAAAAAGACGAAATCTTAATAACCTTGTTATAGCGGTATAGCAATAATTAATCTCAATGTTTTAAGGCGTAACTTGCAGCCAATATGCGCGGCAACAGGCAGCGCGCCAAAACAAACCATAAGACCTGTAAAAAATAGAGTATGAAGGAAGTGAACAAAATGGATATCACCAAAGCAAGTTATCTGATCAGTAGCCCCAATGTAGATGGATGTCCCAAACCCGATAAGCCGGAATATGCCTTTATCGGCCGTTCAAACGTTGGTAAGTCGTCGTTGATTAATATGCTTACCAATCAATCGAAACTGGCTAAAACATCGAACACACCCGGTAAAACGCAGATGATCAATCACTTCCTTATCAACAACAGTTTTTATTTCGTAGATCTTCCGGGATATGGTTTTGCAAAAGTGTCGCAAAATACCCGTAACGCCTGGGAGAAAATGATAGCGGATTACCTGCAGAAACGCACCAACCTTGTAACCGTTTTTGTGCTGATAGATAGCCGCCATGAACCCCAAAATATAGATCTTGAATTCTTAAGGAAGCTCGGTGAATGGGGTGTGCCATTCAATGTAATTTTTACAAAAGCAGATAAGAGCACCCAGCGCGATGCTGCTAAGCATTGCCGGTTGTTTATAGAGGCAATGAAACGGGAGTGGGAATTTATTCCGCGTAGTTTTATTACCAGCGCCGTTAAGTTTCTGGGGAGAAGAGACATACTTGCTTTTCTTGACGAACTGAATCAGGAATGGACTGCGCCTGAATTTGCGCCCGATCAGGTGGAGAAAAAATAAACCGCGGCTAACTAATCTACTGGTAGCGCTAGCATTTGCCAGTTTTGCTTAGCGCAATATGCTAAAGTTTGGGGCAGCGCTGCGCTCATCAAACGCCATGATTTTTCGCTGTCGTGAAACAATGCGATGGAGCCGGGTTGAATATGTGCAACAACATTATTCACACATTCGTCAATGCTTATTTTTTGGTCGAAGTCAGCGCTCAGCACATCCCACATGTATATTTTCATTGGGTTTTCAATGCTGGTAAGACCTTTCAGTTGGGCTGGAGTGAGTTTGCCATAGGGCGGACGAAATGCCCGCGAGCCAATAAATTTGTCAGCAATTTGCACATTGTCGAGGTAGCTGGATGTATCTGTTTTCCAGCCATTTAGGTGATTAAAGGTATGGTTTGCCACCGCATGACCTCTTGCTTTTATTTCCGTAAATAATTCCGGGTAGCGCTCCACATTAGCGCCTACGCAGAAAAATGTTGCCTTTGCATTATATTTATCCAGTTGTTGTAATGCAAAGGGCGTAGCAATAGGGTGGGGGCCGTCGTCGAAGGTGATATAGACCGAAGGCGTTTGCGTAACAGGCATATCCCAAATCAGGCTTTTGGGTAGTGTGTTTTTCAGCCAGTTTGGTGTTTTTACCCAGTATGGTTTCATAAGCCCGCCGGCCTCGCCGGATATTTTAAAATGATGCCGCTCAACGAGGCGTTTATATTTTTTCCACCTCTCCCTGCTGTAGCCATCCTGCCCGGCCATCAGGTAAGCTCACTTCAATCCACAGCCCTTTTTGCTCGCGTATCGTTACTTTGGTACCCTCTGGCGTCAATGTAATTGGTTTGCCTTTTAGCTCACTGGTCATGAGGGCAGCGTCGTTTACCATTACTATTGCAGCATTATTCTGCTGTGCATTACGGGAAGCGACAACGCCAAGTATCAGGAAAAAGCAGCAAAACACCAACGAGCCGCCAATGAGTTGCGCAGGAATATTACGACCTATTGTTTTGCTAAACCTGCGAAATGCCATCAACATAATGCTAAGGGTAAACGCAGACAGCGCAGATACAGCCCAAATAGTTGCATTGTTCCGGTGAGTTACTGATTTCCACCATTTTACGAAGAAAATGTCGTTGGCCGGCTGAATGAAATTAGGAATCCTTGTTTGTGCAACTGCAAGATTGTCTTTCGCCTCTTTATAGTCGGGGTCAATAGCTATTGCTCTTTCAAAGTTTAGTATAGCCCGCGCAATTTTATTTTCGCGATAATAGGTGTTGCCCAGGTTGTAATATACTTCAGCATTGAGCGGCTTTTGGGCTGCCAGCTCTTCAAAGTACAGAGCTGCGCTGTCGTATTGTTTTTGCTTATAAAAGTCTATAGCCTTAGTCCATACGGCCGCCGAAGGAACCGATTCCGCGGCAAGTACCGACGGAGTACAAAAAAGGGTTAATAATGCTGCAACTAAAAATAACTTCCTCATGCTTTAAATGCGTCTTCAAGGTCACTAATTACTTTTATTGCTTCTTCGTACACAGTGTTCATCTTGTCCGATCCGGCCGATGCATATAGCGCAGTTTCGCACTCCCAAATTACATTTTCCAGACGTTTCTGCAGTTCGGTAGGCACTTTTCTTTCGGTCATTACTTCTGTAGCCGTTTCGCGCGACAATGCCGATAAAGGTATACTCAATTTATCGCTAAGGTACAACCAGATTGCTTTCGATATTTCTTCGTAAAACGGCGTCTTCTTGTGTTCCGTGAGTAATTTTTTAGCTGTAGAAAGTCGTTGGAAGGCCACTTTATTTGCCCGTTTTCTACGCAGTAGGGCGGTGTCTTTCGACAATTCTTCGTCGCGTTTTTTCCATACTATCATGCCCAAAAAAGCAAGAGTCGGGAACGCATACAAAGACCAGTACCCCGCTGTGAGTAACAATGGCCTGCTTTGCAGCGCAATAGTAAGTGGTTTTGTAGCTATTTCGTGAATGTCTTTTAGCGCTACATTGTTGGTGGTGCGCACTTTGGTGGCGTAGTTTTTACCCGGCTTCACATGCAGTTTAAAAGGCTGTGTATGCAGTGTTACGTAATTGCCAGACTGAGTATTGTAATAGGTAAATGGCAGTGCGGGTATGTCGTAATCTCCAGGGGTTTGCGGCGTTATGGCGTAGGTTAGTATTTTCGAACCGCTTATTGTTGTGCTTCGGCTGGTAATGGTGTCTACTACCTGTGGGTCGTAGGTGCTTATGCCATTGGGCAATTCAAGTTTCAGCGGCTGAATAAGTTTTAGGTTGCCCGAGCCGGTAATTGTCAAGGTGAGGTTAGCAACTTCATCGGTAGTAATTTCCTGCTTATCTATTTTGTTGTTAATTGTGAAGTTGCCTACCGCGCCAGTGTAGTCGGCTGGTTTGTTTTTATCCGGCAGGTCAGTAACCGTAATTTTTATTGGCGAGCTTTTTAGGTGTACTTCTACGTCTTTGTATGCAGTGGTATTGAACATTGCATTGTTAAAAAACGGATCGTTCATCATCAATGTGCCGCCAAAAATATCTGCGGCGCTGCGTTTCACCTGTTGCACTATACGCGCTACGCCTTTGGCTTCCGCTGGGTCAAGCTCCAGCGAGCCGGGTTGTTGCGGAAATAGCGCAGATTTTTTGAGCAGGAATACCTGATATTTTTTTCCGTTGAATGTCTCTTCTGTTGGTTTTATTTGTTTGGGCAATTCAAAATCTTCTGTCCAGAAGCCATTTAGGTTTGGCAGCTTAGAGATATTCATCTGCATTGGCAAACGCGAATAGAGCTTGTAGCTGGTGGTAATTTGCTCGCCCACATGCACCTTGTTTTTGTCAACAACAACCTGTATAAAAAGGTCTTTTTTTATTTCTTCGTCGTTGATAGCGGGTTCTGCATGTTTTTGCTGTTGCATAGCCTGCGGCTGTTGCTGCTGCGGTACCTGGCCCTGCGCTGCCATTCTGCGCTGCTGCAAGGCCGCCATTTGTTGTTGTTGCATTTGCTGCATCCGTTGCATCATAGCAAACACATCGTCTTCATCGCCGCCAAATGGGTCGTGCATCTGGCGTTGCTGCTGTTGTTGCTGAGCAAGCGATCCGGCTACTACCTGTATTGTAACTGCATTAGATTGGTAGGTATGACCTGCGGCATCTTTTGCAGTAACCGGCGCAATATTAATGGTTCCTTCGTGTTTTGGCTGAATGACATAAGTGAGCGATATGCTCTGCGACTGCACCATTCTGTTGCCGGTAATGGTAGTATTAGAACTCTGTTGCTGATAAGGTCCGGCTACCACAACAAAGTCGTTGCCCGACGGAGAGGTTACTGTTTGCAGGTCTTGTGCATCCCGTATAGTGTACTGAATCTGCACGCGGTCTTTTACGCCAATTTTACTGGCTCCTGCTGCTGCTGTAAAAACTACATTTTGAGCATATGCATGGCAACAGCCCCCCAATAAGATAAGGAATACTATGTTACAACGCCACATAATCATTAATTCGTTTCATTTTCGGAACACACAAAAATAGAAAAGCGGGGGTTAAAGCTACGTTAAAAAGTTTTTTTATAAATCACCTTTAACAGGTCTTAAAACAATGGTTTCCACGTTGGCCTGCGGCGATAAATTGTATGAATTCCAAACGATTGCAGCGATGTCAGCCGACTCCATAATTCGCTCTGGCGGTACGCCGCTACCATCCCAAGAGGGTGTATAAACAGCGCCAGGGCATATGGATGTAACCTTGATGTTGTGCGGCCTGAGCTCTACCCGTAGATTGTCTGAGAAGCCAAGCAGCGCATATTTAGATATGCTGTAAGATCCGCCGTTTGGGTATGCCTGCAGGCTTGCTACCGAGCACATATTGAAGATATGTCCGCATTGCCGGGCTATCATTGCCGGGAGTATTTTACGGCTGAGGTAGTAGGCGCTATACAGGTTGCCGCTTATCATTTTTTCAAGCAGTCCATCTGGTTCATCGGCAATTGTGCCGGGCAAGTAAGACCCTGCGTTATTTACTAAAAGGTCTACGGTTTTAAACTCTGCGAGTACCTCTTCAGCAAAAGCATAGGCTTGCTCTTTTTCCCCAAGATCGGCAGTAATCGCCAGTATTTTGCTTTCCGGATACATACCTTGCCATTCGGCAAGCACGGCGTCCAGCTTAGTACGGCTTCTGCCGCATATAGCTACCGAAAAACCTTCGGTTAGTAATTTTTCGGCTATCACTTTACCTATTCCCTGTGTGGCTCCTGTTACTATTGCGTTGGGCATATATGCGTTTTGTAGTTTGTGTTGAGCGTTGTGCTGACTTTAGCGCTGCCAAATATAATACTTAAAGGATACCAACAATCAACTGCTATTTTTGCAACCTATGAGCGCTGCAATAAAAACTGTAATGAACTGGAGTTCTGGTAAGGATGCATCATTGGCCTATCATTTGCTCCAAAGTCTGCCCGACTACGAAGTGACCCATTTGCTGACGACACTAAGCGAGGAGCATGAGCGTGTATTTATGCATGGTGTACGTGAGCAATTGCTGGATATGCAAGCAGCGCGAATGGGTAAGCCGCTGATAAAAGTTAAACTTCCGTCGAGCCCCAACGACGAATTATACAAGGCCGCTATGATGCAAATAATG
Source organism: uncultured Bacteroidota bacterium (assembly GCA_903882805.1). GTDB lineage: Bacteria > Bacteroidota > Bacteroidia > Chitinophagales > Chitinophagaceae > Nemorincola. Next base: position 40,718 of record CAIRYK010000048.1, read on the forward strand.
CATGCATTGAAGAGCGAAGGCGTAGCCGCCGCCGCATATGGAGATATATTTCTCGACGATTTGCGCAACTACCGGGAGGAGCAGCTAAAGCAGGTGGGTATTAAAGCCGTTTTTCCGCTATGGAAGCGCGATACCCGTGCGCTGGCGCAAGTTGTTTCCCAATCGGGAATAGAAGCGATAATAGTGTGTGTAAACGATAAGTACCTTGGGAGAGAGTTTTTAGGGAGAAGGATTGATGCTGATTTTTTGGCAGACTTACCGGCAAATGTTGACCCTTGCGGAGAAAATGGCGAGTACCATACTTTTGTAACCAATGCGCCTTTTTTTAGCGAACCCGTAAATGTAGCCTCAGGCGAAATTGTGTACCGTTCGTACAAGTCGGGGAGCGACGATACCAACTGGGATAGCGGATTTTACTTTATGGACCTGATCCCGGCATAGCGCCAAATAAATGGAGGATTAGCTTTATTAATCAATTCGTGAAAATGTTACCTTTGCAGCGCCTTAGAAAAGGCTTAGGTACAACATCATTTTTACAACTTATAATTTATGGATTACCGGACAGAGAAAGACACCATGGGCGAGGTGAAAGTGCCCATAAATGCATATTACGGCGCTCAAACGCAACGTTCTATCGACAATTTCAAAATTGCGCAGGACATCAACAAGATGCCCAAGGAAATCATTAAAGCGTTTGCTTACCTGAAAAAAGCCGCTGCCATTACCAACTGTCAATTGGGCGCGCTGCCTCAGGCAAAGTCGGATGCTATAGGCGCGGTATGCGACGAGATACTGGAAGGCAAACTGGATAACGAATTTCCGTTGGTAGTGTGGCAGACAGGTTCGGGTACGCAAAGCAATATGAATGTGAATGAAGTAGTAGCCTACCGTGCACATGTACTGAACGGAGGTCAACTGACAGACAAAGACAAATTTATTCATCCTAACGATGATGTAAATAAATCTCAATCATCTAACGATACTTTCCCAACGGCTATGCACATTGCTGCATACAAAATGCTGGTTGACGTAACTATACCCGGTATTACCAAATTGCGCAACACGCTTGCAAAAAAATCTAAGGATTTTATGCATGTAGTGAAAATTGGTCGTACCCATTTTATGGACGCCACTCCGCTTACGCTGGGTCAGGAAATAAGCGGTTATGTTTCGCAGCTCGATCATGGTTTGCGTGCGCTCAATAATACACTTGCGCACCTTAGCGAGTTGGCGCTTGGCGGTACAGCAGTAGGTACAGGCATCAATACGCCTAAAGGCTACTCAGAATTGGTGGCGAAAAATATTGCAGAATTGACTGGCTTGCCATTCATTACTGCAGAGAACAAATTTGAAAGTCTTGCTGCACATGATGCTATTGTAGAAACGCATGGCGCGCTGAAAATGATAGCTGTAAGCCTGATGAAAATAGCTAACGATATTCGTATGCTCAGTTCAGGCCCACGTTCAGGTATCGGCGAGTTGCACATACCAGACAATGAGCCAGGATCTTCAATTATGCCGGGCAAAGTAAACCCAACTCAGTGCGAAGCGCTGACAATGATAGCTGCACAGGTTATGGGTAACGATGTGACGATAGGTATAGGCGGCGCTACGGGGCACTTTGAGCTCAATGTGTTTAAGCCGGTAATGATATACAACTTCCTGCATAGCGCTCGCCTGATAGGTGATGGTTGTGTTTCGTTTAACGATAAATGCGCAGAAGGTCTTGAGCCGATCGAAGCAAATATTAAGGCGCATGTAAACAATTCGCTGATGCTCGTGACTGCGCTGAATACCAAAATAGGGTATTACAAAGCTGCAGAAATAGCGCAGACTGCCCATAAACAAGGTAAGACGCTGAAGCAAACAGCTGTTGATCTTGGGTACCTGACGGCAGAAGAGTTTGACGCTTGGGTTGACCCTAAGGATATGGTGGGCGAACTCAATTAAAATGAAAGCCTCGCACCGACATCTCTAAGAGATATGGAGGCTTTCGCCTAAAAGTTATAAAACAATAAAGCCCCCGAAAATCGGGGGCTTTATCATTTTAATCCTATTAGTTTGGAAACTATTTAGCGTTATTGTTACCGCCTATTTTTCCGTCTTTTCCTGGTTTCTTACCAGATAATTTTAGCAATCCGATTTCAAGATTTTTAGGCTTACCATACAATTCTGGATGTATGTACTTGCCAATCTGAGAACCTTTTTTATTAACAATCGGGGTGAATGGATGTGCAGTTGCATAGGCATCGTGACGAACACCGGTTACCTGCCAGCTTACTTCAACATTTGGCTGATTGGTTTTGATGACGAATTTGTTTCCAGATACTTTTTCGCCAACAATAGCCTGTGCAAATGAACCGATAACAGTAAGCTGATAGCGGAAATCTTTGTTCAATGCTTCGAAGTAGTCGGGTAACAAAACCGTTGCTTTGCCGCTTGCATCTGTTGTTATGTTACCTGAATAAACGTTAACAGCTTCATCAGATTCTACGCAAGAGTGGAACAGGAATTTATTAGCTGGGTCGAGTGGGTGATCCATTCTGAAGAATTTGAAACCAGCTACAGTAAAGTCGCCGGTAACATCAACGTTACCTCTGAATTTACCTGCCATATCTTCTGTAAATCCGCTGCCATCGGTAGTGCCGTAAACGCCATAGTTAAGGTCTGCGCCAAAGAACACACCGTTTGCTACTGCAAGTACGCCAGCAGATGCAGTTCCATCGCTGAACGATTGAGTTTCAACGCCATGAGCTTCAGCTCCGAAGTCGCTGTTGGATGCCAAACCTAACAAACCAATAGCGCCGCCTGCGCCAGAAACACCTGTGCCTGCAGAAACCGATGGGTCGGGCTGAGATTCGCCATAAACACCCACACTAGTGGTAGATGCATCGGCTCCTGTATATTTACCCTGTAATACTGCTGTACTTGGTGCGGTACCGCTATTTGATACAAATGAACCCAACATATCGTCGGTAGTCTGAACATCGAAAGTAGCAGCTGGCGCTGTGGTGCCCAAGCCAATTTTTGAACCATTTTGATACATGCCTGAGTTAGCCACGTTAGTAGGCGAGGTAAACTTAGTAATGTAGTTGGCGGTACCTGTACTGGTAATACCTCCGCCAGTTGGCGTGGTAGGAGTCCAAGCCGTGCCCGACCAGGTAAGTACCTGTCCGGTTGTAGGCGCAGTTGCGCTCACGTTGTTGTTTTGTAGTTTTACTACTGTGCTTGCGCTGCTAAGTCCGGTTACGTCGCCGCCCATAGTTACCGAGGATGCGGTAACTGCCGCTGTAGTAACTCCGGTTACTCTACCATAGGCATCGGTAGTGATTACAGGTACTAATGATGATGAACCATATGTGCCTGCTGTGCCTACTGTGCCAAGTCCAATACTACCAGATGATGTGATAACGCCGCCGGTAAGTGGAGAAAGCGCTGTAATGGAAGTTACTGTTCCGGTACCGCCTACAGAAGCAGGCAGCCATGTTGTACCATTCCATTGCAACACCTGACCTGCTGTAGCTCCTTGTTGCGCAATTTTCAGCGGAGTGCCTGTTACGCCGTTACCGCCAAGCGTTGCATCTGTAACAGCCGTCTGTGTACCCCAGTTATCGGCTGTACCAGCAGGGCCCATTGGTCCCATTGGTCCATCCGGACCGGCAGGACCCATTGGCCCCATCGGACCAGGAGCTCCTGGCGCGCCATCTACGCCATCGCGTCCTGCAGGGCCTGTTGGACCGACTGGTCCGGCAGGACCAGTAAGACCTGTTGCGCCTGGAGCTCCGGCAGGGCCGGTTGCTCCGGGTGTGCCGGCAGGACCCGCGGGGCCAGCAGGACCAGCAGGACCTGTAGGTCCATTAAGTGCATTAAGTGCAAATGGTACGCTGAGCAATTGCGACGAACCAAGGCTGGTGTAGGCTGTTCCACCGGCCGGGTCAATTTCTACCTGAAGGTATTTTTCGCCGCGAGCCCAATCGATGCCCGAAAAAGCGCCGAATAGCGGTGTGCCTTTACCCACTGCTACATTATATAAACCGAAAGTATTTGTGGTAATAAAATGCGACTCCTGATAAACAGTGGTACCTGTAGCCGAAAGGTCGTGAACAGTGAGACGCAGACTCATATTTGTATTAGCAATAGGCACGCCAGATGTGTTGCGGGCAACGCCTTGATAATTGAACGCTTGTGGCGCCTGAGCGTAGGTAGCTATGTGCGTAGCAGCTACAAGAGCAACGGCGAGTAATACTTTTTTCATGTTATCTGTTTTTAGTTTTTTGAATATTTATTTGGGCTAGTATGGTTATTTTAGTTTTTCAATTTTATACGAGGTTGATTCCTGCGCGCCTGTTGAAGAAGTAAACGTGAGCTCGAGCAAATAAGTAGCAGCAGCAAGTTCCGCAATATTCAGTTGCTCGGCAGTAAGTCCCTGACTAACGTCCAACGACTTATGATTGATTACTCTACCAGCCATGTCCATAAATCTGTAGGCCAGAACGCCCGAAATTGCAGCTGTGTAATTTATATTAACAATCGAGCTTGCCGGGTTAGGAAATACCCTTACTTCTGGCATCAGGTTATTGTTGGCAACACCAACGTGTATCATGATTTCATTTTGCAAGACGCCTTGTGTCAGGAAAACATTGTCGCCATAAAAAGTAGACACCAGACTAATTTCTCCAACTGACCAGTCGAATACATTATAACCAATAGTTTTCGTTTTGCCGGTTGCATTTAGGGTACTCTGTCCACGTGCGGTGGGCAAACCTATAAGGGACATACCAATTCCCAAAAGAATAAAGGTCCGTTTCATAAATAAAGAGTGCTTGTTTGTATAAAAGTACTCTAAAAGTAATCAATATTATATGACAAATGTCAAGGTTATTACCACAAGCCATAAAATATTTTTGCACAAAATGTGCGATATGGCTCGTGATTGAAACTCAATTTAACTAAAAGTTAATTGAGCTGCGTTTCATCTTTCGTGTAAGTTATTATTGCAGGAATTGTAAAAATAGTGTAATAATAGACTAATGCTTTGTAGAATAAGCAGTTGTATTTGCTGTTACACCGCTGCAAATACCTATCGCTGCGAAATTTTAGTGTAAGCCTGTAATGAGTAATAGCAGAACACCCGTCAATAGGCGGGACCCAATATATTAAAACAGAAAACCCCGGTAGAACCGGGGTTTTGAAAATTTTTCAACAAAAAACAAATTATTTAGCTTTTGCTTCTGTTTTTGGAGTTGAAGATTTTTTGTCAGTAGCTTTTGCTGGCTTGTCGCCTTTTGAAGCTGCTGCTGTTGCGCTTGCTGGAGCTGCTTCAGCTTTAGCGTCTTTTTTCGCTTCTTTTTTAGTTTCTTTCTTCGCTGGTTTAGCTGCTTCTTGTGCGAAACTTGCAGAACCCAATGCCGCTACGGCTACTAATGTTACAAATATTTTTTTCATTTTGTGTGATTTTGATGCGAAATTAATGCAATTCTGGTTATTTGCAAAAAAAGGATGGCAGTAATCATTGACTTAAGCACATTTTAACAATTCCTGATTGCTCACTGGCGTTCTGGGTAAAGCAATTAGTTGATAATTCAAAAGCAAAGCAAATTAGCTTGAAATGAGCTTTATTTATTGTATAAGCGCTAAATTTGTTGTTACTAAGATGTTCAATAAAGGTTTTGTTCTTAAATTTTAACTGAATGGGTATGAAATGTAATGTTTTCTTTTTGTTTTACTTAATGGTTTCTGTATTTATCGGAAACACTCTTTCTGCTCAGGTTTTTAGCGGTGGCAGGAGTCAATCGTTATCGGTATGCCAGAATAGCGCCGCTGTACCTATAAACACATTATTATCTGCCGATAATAGTTCAGTTGGCGTTACTCAAAACTGGTCAGTAATTTCCGTTCCTACGCATGGCACACTTGTAGTTAGTTATACTGCCATTACCACAGGTACTGTTATCATTCCATCAGGGCAAACATATGTTCCGAGTCCTTTTTATGCGGGTCCCGATTCTTTTAAGGTACAGGTTTCCGATGGCGTTAGCGCAGACACTACAACAGTATATGTGACGGTAAATGTACTACCCTCTGTCATAACAGGTGGCTCTCGCACGTGTATAGGGGTATGCATACCTTTGGCTAATTCCACTCCCGGCGGCGTTTGGAGCTCCACGAGCGCATTTGTTACTGTAGGTTCTTCTACCGGCGTAGTTTGCGGCAGCGCTGCGGGCGGCTCGGTCATTACCTACAGTTTGGCTACGGGTTGTTATGCAACAAAAGTGGTTACAGTTACTGCTACCCCCGATTTTACAGGCGCGCCAGGAATATGCACAGGCGCTACAACACCGCTTGTGGGCTCATTTACCGGCGGTGCATGGGTAAGCGGTAGCCCGGCAATAGCAACTGTTGGCTCTACATCGGGATTAGTTACCGGCATTTCTGCGGGTACTGCAACTATTACCTATACTTCTAGCCCTGGCTGCACAGCAGTGCGTGTTATAGTAGTTTCGCTAGCGCCCTCTCCAATTGCCGGCATTAATCCGGTTTGCGTTGGGCTTACAACACTTTGGACCAATGGCGTTACAGTTGGTTCGTGGTCAAGTAGCGCTCCTGCTATAGCTACAATTGGCAGTTCGTCAGGTATGGTTACGGGAGTATCTGCAGGTACGGCAGTTATAAGCTATCATACCGGGGTTGGATGCTATATTACAAAAACAACAACGGTGGTATCTACACCCGGCGCTATTACTGGCGCTGCTAACCTATGTATGGGTGGCTCTACTACGTTGAGTAATTCTACCACAGGCGGGTCTTGGATAAGCGGAAACCCTGGCGTCGCTGCGGTGGGTTCATTATCTGGCTCCGTTACAGGCATCGCCGCAGGTACTGCAGTTATTAGTTATTCGCTAGGGGGTAGTTGCGTAGCTATAAGGTTAGTGACCGTACATCCGACGCCATCTCCACTATCTGGCGCATCCGACATCTGCACAGGTGTTACTTCGCCTTATACAACTGGAGTTGGGGGCGGCATCTGGACGTCAGGTAGTATGTCTATTGCTACCGTCGGCAGCTTGTCGGGAATGGTTTTGGGCGTTGCTGCAGGTGTTGCTACTATTACCTACACTACCGGAGCAGGTTGCACTGCTACAAAGACATTAACTGTTCATGCCACGCCATCGCCGGGCGTTCTGAGTGGCGACACCGTAGTATGCGTGGGCGATTCTATTGCGCTTACCAGTTCAGTAGGCGGCGGTGTATGGACAGTTTCAAACAGTCATGCAGGTATTTCTATCGGCAGGGTTTGGGGTGCTAGCTCTGGCATAGATACAGTTATATACACCGTTGCTACATCATATTGCAGCGCTGCCGCCATTCATATAGTATTGGTTAATCCCTTACCCAATGCTGGCGTCATTACCGGCGCCGACAGCGTTTGTGAGGGAGCTACTGTATCATTAACCGATGCAACGGCCGGAGGAGTATGGTCGGTAACAGATACGCTGGCGACAATAACGTCGGGTGGGGTAGCGACAGGTGTTTGGCCGGGTGTTGATACTGTTTTGTATACAGTTACCAATACTTGCGGTACAGCTATAGCCCGCCATGCTATAAGGGTCAATCCGTTGCCAATTGCAGGTGTCATTGAGGGTACTTCTGATGCTTGCCTTGGAGCCGATATTATACTTGTAGATACCATAGCAGGCGGCGCATGGAGCGCTGTAAACGGCGCGGTTACAGTAGTAGGCGGCATCGTTACAGGCGTTTCTATTGGCGTAGACACAATTATTTACACAGTTACCAATTCTTGCGGCACAGCATCTGCCACAAAAACAGTAATTGTTAATCCATTGCCTTTTGCAGGTGTTGTTACTACTGCAGGGGTAGGGGCAATTTGTCCGGGCGATACTGTATCTTTCGCAGACACAGTATCGGGCGGTTTCTGGTCAACTGTAACCGGCGTGGCTATGGTTAGTCCTGACGGATTGGTAACCGGCGTTGTGGGTGGAGTTGATACCGTTGTTTACAGTTTGTTTAACGTGTGCGGCGTTGCCACTGCTTCGCATACAGTAGCGGTCAATCCCGGTCCGTTTGCCGGGTTTATTTCTGGCGATGGCGCTGTTTGCGCCGGTTCAGCCATTGTATTAACCAATTCTGTAACCGGCGGCACGTGGATGAGTAGCAATACCGTTAGCGCAACAGTAGATGTAACCGGCGTAGTAACTGGAATTGCGCCCGGAACGGCAGATATATATTATGTGGTTGCAAATGGTTGCGGAACAGACACAGCAAGACAAACCATTGCTATAGAAATACCAGTATTACCTATTTTAGGTACAAGTGAGGTTTGTCCATTTGAGTTGGCAACATTTATTGATCCTACGCCGGGAGGAACATGGAGTAGCAGTAATTTACTTGTGGCGCCTGTTTTTGGCGGTTTCGCCATTGGTATTACGCCAGGTACAACAACGATCTCCTATACTATAAATAATTCTTGCGGTACAAGCGTTGCCACGTTCGATTTGCGCGTAAAAACAGCGGAAGAGTGTAATCCTACTGCTGTAGATAACCGCACTTTGGCAACTGAGGGTATGAGCATTTATCCTAATCCTAATTTCGGTGCATTTTCAGTAAAAGTTAATGCTACCATCAACGAGGAGGCGCAAATAGCTATAACGAATGTAGCTGGCGCTATAGTGGCGAAACATACTTTTCAAACCAATGTACAGTATCCGGTTACATTAAAGGTTTCTTCAGGTTTGTATTTCATACAGGTTACAACATCGGCGCACACCTATGTCGAGAAAGTGGTAATTGAATAGCAATGATAAAATAAAACTCCTTCAGGTTGCTTCTGTATAAGGCGCAGCCTGTTTTTTATGTATCTATATTGTAGTGATTTGCTGCACTCTTACCGTCTGAAAAGTGTTGAGTTTAGCTATTTTGTATCATTGTTTTGCGTTTCTGGTTTCTTTTAGTGTTACTTTAACTTACTTTTGCAGCCCTTATACAAGGGACGCGATTCATGCTATCAAAAGAATTATTACTTAGGGCTTACCGGTTGATGATGACTGCTAAAGCTATGGCAGATATTTATGATGCAAACAGGCAGGTATGCAAGTATGTGCATAGCACATCGCGGGGCCATGAAGCCATACAGCTCGCTACGGGTTTTTTACTTAAGCCTTGCGATTATGTAAGTCCGTATTACCGCGATGAAAGTATGATGTTGGGTATGGGCTACCGCCCCTACGAGTTGATGCTGCAGTTGCTGGCCAAAGGCGGCGACCCCTTTACTGGCGGTCGGGCTTATTACAACCACCCAAATATCAGACGCGACGGTTTTCCCACAATTATTCATCAGAGCAGCGCTACCGGCATGCAGGTGATACCCACAACAGGTATAGCGCAGGGCGTACAGTATCGTGAAAAAGAAAAGCTATCAAATTATCCCATTCCTCCGGTTACCATTTGCTCATTGGGCGATGGTAGTGTTACAGAAGGCGAGGTGAGCGAAGCATTCCAGTTTGCTGTATTAAAGCAATTGCCCATCATTTATTTGGTGCAAGACAATGACTGGGGTATTTCAGTAAGTAGCGACGAAGCGCGTACAATGGACGCTTTTGAGTTTGCAGCCGGCTTTAAGGGCATGGAGCGCGTACGGGTAAATGGCAGCGATTTTACAGATTCGTACAACACCATGGAATATACCATGGAGTGGGTGCGCAAGCATCGTAAACCTATTCTTGTTCATGCCAAAGTTCCGCTGCTCGGGCATCATACTTCTGGTGTGCGCAAAGAGTGGTACCGCAGTCCGCAAGACTTGGCTAAGCACAGTCTTGACGACCCTGCGCCAAAATTGAGAAAGTTATTATTACAACAAAAACTGGTTACCGAACAGGAACTGGAAAAAATAGAGGAAGAACAACGTATTTATGCTCAGTCGGAATTTGATGCAGCTGTTGCAGCTCCCGAACCAGATGTAAATAAAGTTGCTGACTTTGTTTATGCGCCATCGCCGGTTACGGAAGAAAAAGGTAACAGATGCCCGGAGGGCCGTGAGAAAGTGGTGATGGTAGACGCTGCATTGCATGCTGTTGAGGAACTGCTGCAAGACCACCCGAATGCTTTGTTTTACGGACAAGATGTGGGCAAGCGGTTGGGCGGTGTGTTTCGCGAGGCTGCTACGCTTGCCGATAAATTTGGCGATAATCGAGTTTTCAATATGGCCATCCAGGAAGCCTATATTGTAGGTTCTACTGTGGGCATGAACGCAGTAGGGTTGAAACCCATTGTTGAGGTGCAGTTTGCCGACTATATTTATCCCGGTATCAATCAGTTGGTTACAGAAATAAGTAAGTCGTGCTACCTGAGTTGTGGTAAGTTTCCAATATCCATGATACTCAGAGTGCCAATTGGCGCTTATGGCGGCGGCGGCCCTTATCATAGCGGCAGTGTAGAGAGTACACTGGCAACAATCAAGGGTATTAAAATCGCCTACCCCAGTAATGCCGCCGATATAAAGGGGTTGATAAAAGCTGCCTACTACGATGGTAATCCGGTAGTAATGCTGGAGCATAAGGGATTATACTGGAGTAAGGTGCCGGGTACAGAAGATGCAAAAACGGTAGAACCAGATCGTGATTATATACTGCCATTTGGCAAGGGCGCCGTGGCGCTTGAACCTTCAGATGAAGCTGTAGATAACGGAGAGTCTGTATGTATCATCACCTACGGTATGGGCGTATACTGGGCAAAAAATGCTGCCAAACAATATCCCGGTCAAGTGGAGATTATTGATATTCGCACTATTTATCCACTCGACGAAGAACTGATATACAATACTGTAAAGAAGCACGGCAAGTGCATAGTACTTACTGAAGAGCAGTTGCGTAATTCTTTTTGCGAAGCGCTCGCCGGACGTATTGCTCAACACTGTTTTCGCTACCTCGATGGGCCTGTGCAAACCATGGGTGCGCTCGACCTACCGGCAGTACCTATGAACATGGCGCTGGAGGCTGCTATGCTGCCCAATGCCGATAAAGTAGCTGCAAAAATAGGCGAGACACTCAACTGGTAGTATGTAATACACCTTAGGGAGTCGAAAATAGGGACATTCGAAAAGTAGAAAAGGCAGCCATAAAAATTACTGCTACCTTTTCAATAGTTTTTATAAATTTGAGCGCTTGATAATTTGTTGAGCCATTCCTGTACTTTAGGTAATAACCATTATATTATGTTTTTATCAAAAAAAATCAATTCTTTCAGGGTATCTGCATTGCTGTTTATGTCGGTTTGTACTTTTGCATCTAATGCACAAACCAATCCCGACCATAGAATAAAAAATCAGTATCCATGCGCAGAATGTGCTGTGTACGATAACAACGGTAATGACTTGAGGGGATTTATCAATGCCAAGAAGCAAGACTTTATGCTGAAAGGCGAAAAAGTACAGGCTGCATCGGCAGGTAGCTGGGGGTATGTGCAGATAAAAAATGCTCGCGTACCTTCTGTGAACAAACAAGGCGAACTAAGCTATAACCAGTACATAGACGCTACGCTGGCGATGAGCAAAACCACCGATGGCGCACAAGCCACCTGGTGGGCGCGCGAATGCAACATGCCCAAGGGCGCGCTGGTGTACCTGAAAACAGAAGATAAAGATAAATTGAGCCTTACCAATGTGAAATATCGCGACCTGATACATGAAACAGAAGGTAAGAAGATGACGCTGGTAGAATATAATGGCGATACCTATAATCAGGAAGATTATGATGCGCTATTTAAAAACTACCTGCTTCTGCCCGCCGACGCTATAAAGGAAGTGGGCGACTACAAAACACTGGTAGATTTTTACAATGGGTTTTTAGGTAAATTTTCATCTGTTTCTGATCCATTGATTGAGAATAAGTCTTTTATTACTTTCCTAACCATTAATAAGGTAAAGTATATCGCGTATTTTAATGTCGTTCATGGTAAACTGGCGGGTAAACTTATGCCTGCCGAAATAGAATACGAAACAGATAAAGAACCCCGCACAAAACAGATATTCAAGAAACTGACCGGTAATGTGGTGTTTATATATGGCGATGATGTATTTGGTATGGAGAAAACCATTATAAAGTATGCTAAAGCCAACAACATAAAACTAAACAGAAAGAAAACTACCGACCAAACAACCTTTAACGAGGATAAGTAAGTAGGCTTAGGTTATAAACATTATTGAGGTTGCAGACCAGTAAGTTGGTTGTTGCAACCTTTTTATTTTAGGGTAGAGTAAGGGTAGTAGGGGTTGTGAAATACCAGTAAACGACGGTTGCAAACCGGCTACTTTAGTGAGACACAAGTGTACCCTGCGGAACACTCGCGCAAGATAGGGGCGTATTGTAGCCCGTTAATATGCTTTTATCAGAATATCGGCAGGTATTTGCAATCTATCTACCAGTTTGCGAATCATGGCAAGATTTAACTTTCGCTTGCCCGAAAGTATTTCCGACTTACGGGAGCGATATCCTAATATGTCCGACAAGTCAGCCTCAGACATATTCATTTGTTCAAGCCTGAATTTTATTGCTTCCAATGGTTCCGGTTTTGGAATTGGATAATGCTTGTTTTCATAATCTTTCAGCAATATAGAAAGCACTTCCAACTCATCTGCCTCAGGGCTGTCATCTGTAAGTGTTGCCTGCATCAATGCATAAACTCGGGCAAGAGCTATCTCGTATTGTTCCTCATTTTTTATCGGGTGCAGCATAGTCTACTTTTTTGATGTCTAATTTGTCGTATTGGGCACAGTTAAACAACACAGGACAAAGCATGCAACACCATCATCGTACCTACAAACTGCACAAAAAACCCATAGTATCCACACCATCGGCATAGTCGGCAAGACCGGGTTTTTGGGCATCGCCAAAGGGTATGTAGTCGTGACCTATAATGGTTTGTATATCGGTATTGTTTTTTAGCTGTGTGGCCAGTTGTTCTTTGTTGTCGTAATGCTTGTAGTGCAGCACGCTCACTGCCGAAAACGGCATATCGTTTTCCACCATCAGCAGCGATTCGTTGCTCATGTAGGGTATGCGGTTCAGCAGGTATATGGCAAGGTGGTAGTCGTAGTTGTTTTTATATTTATTCAGGTCGGCATATTTGTTGTGCACATTAAATGCCTGCAGCAGGGTAGCGAAGTCGTAATTGTGCGGTACATATATCTGTGTTACATTGCGGCAGCCCAATCCGTAGTATAGGTACACGTCATCGGCAAGCAGGCTTAGTTCTTCAGCCGTTTCGGTGCCATCCAGTACCGCTACCGATGTTCTGTTTTTACGAATAATGTTGGGGTATTTGCCAAAATATTGCTCAAAATAGCGTGCAGTATTATTGCTGCCGGTGGCTATATAGGCATCGCAATTGTTGAGTCGCTCGGCCACGTTTACCTGCTCTGCTACTGCCGGGTTCCATTCGGTCAGTTTAGCAATCAGGTGTTTCAGCAGCACATCGTCTTTTGAGGATAGTTTTAAAGCCAGCTTGTGGCCACTCACAAAACCGCACAAAAAGTCGTGAAAACCCACCAGCGGAATATTACCGGCCATTACAATGCCCACCAGTTTTGGCAACTTAGGTAGCGTATAGTTGGCTGTCCATTGCTCCAGTGCAGTGCGTTGCAGTAGTTGACTCGCTATGTTGGCGATTGCAAGATTTATATGTTCTTCTGTAAACCATGCATTTGCCTGCGCTGCTCTAAACTTAATGTTGTCCCATTCTTCGCCGCCGGCAGTCATATATTCGCCCAAACTTACCAGCAAGTCTATGCGTGTGGCTAAATCTAAATTGGTATTCATGTTCTGCAAAATTCAGTTATTTTAACCGTATTCCTTCAAAAAATTAGGGTAATAAATAGATGGGTAATCGTTTCGGTATTTGATGCGAAGTTGTAACTTTGTGTAGAAAAACAAAATAAACTACAATTTCTTATGGCTATTAAAATAACCGATGAGTGTATAAACTGCGGCGCCTGCGAACCGGAATGCCCCAATAATGCGATTTATGAAGGCGGTGTAGAATGGAGCGCTGCCGATGGTACTACAGTAAAAGGTGATTTTTTGCTAATGGATGGTACTACTACTCCGGCAGATGCGCCTCATGAGCCTGTAGCAGTAGATACTTACTATATTACCCCGCACAAGTGCACAGAGTGTCAGGGTTTTCACGATGAGCCACAGTGCGCTGCCGTTTGCCCGGTAGACTGTTGTGTACCTGATGAGATGTACAGAGAAACTGTTGACGAACTGCTTGCTAAGAAAGAACGTATGCACATGTAATTTATATAAAATAATAACCCCCTCTCAGAGGGGGTTATTATTTTATATGCGTTGCTAATTATTTTTTCTTTATAAAGCCTGTTTTTTTCCAGCTTCTATCCCGCTCCTGTTTTCCGAAATTATCCATTTCAGTGGCAAGCTGTTTCAGGAAACCAGGTCCCCAACCTGCATTGTATATTTTCTTAGTTTTATTGGTGTATTTTATCTCGTAAATAATACCCGGTAGGTCGGGTATACGGTTGTCATATTCATCGAGGCAAGTATCTACCCGGTAATCTTTAAACTTGGTAATCAGCTCCATTGTTTTTACCGCAGCAAGTTTTTTAGTGAATATACCTGTGTCTGGCAGGTTCATGGTAGCTGTATAGGTTACCAACCCCGATTTGTTCAGTTCGATGGTATAATCAGGGCAACGACCATAGCAGGTTGTGCGGTGCATAGACACAGATATAATTTCATTTGCCGCCTGAGTCTTTTTTTTCTTTTTCGTGCGCGCATCGGCCGAAAAACCTACTGCAACTGCCAACAGGAACAGGATTATTTTCTTCATTTTCTTTAATTTACAACGCCAAAGATACTTTTAAAATAACGAAATTTTGAAAGACCGATTTTGATAGAGCCTGTTTAGTGTATATGTTTTTAAGGATTTGATTCAGTTGCATATCCAAAATATTGGTCTCAAGTCGGCTATATGTTATTTACAAAGTGCATTGGGGTTTTTGTGAATACTATATACCATGCAAATATGCTGCCAAAAGAAGAGCACGAAGAAGTTTTTTACCAATTAGCATTAATAAATGTACCAGGAATAGGCGCCAAAACAGGCAGGGTGTTGCTGGAACGCTTCGGAAGCGCTATAAATGTTTTCAAAGCTCCACTCAAAGAGCTAAGAATTGTAGATGGCGTTGGCGAGTTTAAAGTTCGCGGATTCAAGGAACCAGACTTGTTGTTGAAAGCGGGAAAGGAATTGGATCATGTGATAAAACACAACATTAACGTGTATTATCAGAATGGTCCATACCCTAAAAGGCTCATGAATTGCACCGATGCGCCGCTTATATTGTTTGCCAAAGGCAACGCCGACCTGGATGCGCCAAAGGTTGTAGCTATTGTAGGCACGCGCAAGAATACTGACTACGGTGTAAAACTCACTGAGGAGCTTGTAGAAGGGCTCAAGCCTTTGGGCAATGTGCTGATAGTAAGCGGATTGGCTTTGGGTATAGATGCAGTAGCGCACAAAAAGAGCGTACAATGCGGTTTGCCTACGGTAGGGGTGCTTGCACACGGATTGGACAGGATATACCCCGCAATCAACAAAGACCTTGCCACGCAGATGATAAGCAATGGTGGCCTGCTTACAGAGTATCCTTCAGAAACCATCCCCGATCGTAATAATTTCCCGATGCGGAATAGAATTGTAGCCGGCATGAGCGATGTGACGGTGGTGGTGGAAAGTCACACCTCGGGCGGCGCACTGATAACCGCACACATGGCCAGCGGCTATAATCGCGAAGTGGCCGCTTATCCTGGACGGGTAAACGATACACGAAGCGCGGGCTGTAATGAGCTGATACGCACCAATATTGCTGCCATGATAACAAAGGCCGACGACCTTATAGATATGATGAACTGGAGCAAAGAAACAAAGCCAAAGACTGTGCAGAAACAATTATTTATTACATTGACAGCAGATGAGCAAAAGATAGTGGATCTGTTGCAAACAAAAGATACCGTTCACTCCGACGAATTATATCATCATACCGGTTTGGCCAGTTCGCAGTTGGCTGCAACATTATTGGGTTTAGAAATGCAAGGGGTTATCAAGACACTCCCCGGAAAGAATTATAAGATATTTTGATGCAGATTAGGTTTTTATTCGCGCCCCCGACCAAATCGGTCGGCGCCTCCTTCACGACGTTGTTCGAGCCGTTTTTTTAACATCTGTTTAAATTCGCGTTCTGCAACGTATAGTTCTGCGAGTTGCTGCGCTGAAATTACCTTAAGGAAACGATCGTTGTACTTACGTTTAGTATCTATTACTTTTTCCTGATAATCCAGATTGTCATCAACATATTGCCGGGCCGTGGCGTTGTCGGCATCCTGCAGGTTTTTGTCGCGGAATTTCAAAAGGTAAGATTTTCGGGTGGCGCGTATTTCCGCCTCGTATTCGTTGTAAACCGGCACAAAAGCTGCCGCCTGATCTCCGGTTAGGTGCAATCGGTCGGTGAGGTAGGCAACTTTTGCAGCATGTATTCGTTCCATTGGTCGTCCACGTTGCGCGAAGCCATTGGGTATTGTTACTAAAAATACCAGAACGATGGTGAGTATATTTTTCATTTTTTGGTTCTTTACTTAATTTTTATACTGTACTGTGTGGTTAAATTGGCGCTTACAATTTAATCCCAACCTGTTTCGTTGAGATATTCAACTATTTCCGTGTTGTTTACAGGCAGCGACGCCAGCGCGGCTGCGTCCACAGTTGTTTCAGCATCATCTTTTTCAATTTTTGAAATATAATCGTTTATTTCACTATCTGCAGCGCTCGCCAATATTGTCTCATGGCTGTTTTGAATAGGCGCATAAAATGTCTGGTGGGATATCAGTCCTATCCCTAAAACAAGTATCGCAGCTAAACTCCACTTAATATAAGGGAGTATGTTTATTTTCTTAAATTTTACGGTGGGCCTTGCGGCTGTTTTAGCTAGTATTTCTGATGGTAAATTATCGAAGTAACCGGCTGGTGCTGCGAAGGGTAGTGTTTTAATAGCTCCTTCCACGTTATCAACCATAGCTATAACTGTCTTTTCAGTAAGCGTCTCGAAATAACCGTCAGGAATCAAGTAGGGCATTGCCTTAGATTTTTGCAAATGGTGTCCTGTCTCTACATCTATATTGTAGATCTGGCTAGTTACCTCGTTTTCAAGCAATGAAAAATAATTCGGGGGTACTGTATGGGGCATATTACGCGGCAAACCTAAAAGACTGCTGCCCAGTTCCTCAAGTTCAGCGTATATGTCTTGCTCTGTATTCATGATATTACTTGGACAGTTGTAAAATTAAAAAGTTTAATTATTCTTAAGGTAGCCCTCTACCTTCTTGACCGCATGATGATAGGAGGCTTTCAGCGCGCCGACAGATGTGCCTAAAACAACCGACATTTCTTCATAGGGCATTTCGTCGTAATAGCGCAGATTAAAAACCACGGCTTGTTTTTCCGGTAGGGTATGAATCGCTTGCTGTAGCTTCCATTCTATTTTGTTTGGGTCATAATTTTGTTGTGCAATGAGCCTGTTAGAGAATATATTCTCGTTGTCGCTCAAAGATATTGCGGTGCGTTTTTTCTTTTGCTCCATCCATGTCAGGGTTTCATTGGTGGCAATTCTGTATAGCCATGTATACAAATGTGCGTCGCCTCTGAAATCCTGAATGTTTTTCCACACCTTTATAAATACGTTTTGCAAAATATCGTTGGTATCTTCATGTTCTATTACCAGACGGCGGATATGCCAGTATAGGCGTTCCTGGTACTTACGTACCAACTGGCTGAAGGCAGCTTCGCGCCGGCTATCATCTTTTAAAGATGCCAATAATACATGATCGTCGGTTTGATTGCCGGAAAAATACATTCGATTATTTGTTGATCAATAGGACGGTTTTTAGTGCGATAAGTTTAATACAGTTAAAAAGGAACCCCTTTTCTGTACGTATATTAATTTGTTTTTTGTTCCCACACCCATAGGGCTTGTCCGTGGCTATAGTGTTCAATAGTTCCATTTTCAAGTTGTACACATAACATACCATTAGGTTCAGTATTCAGTATGGTTGCGTTCCATTGCAAATTATTGTCTGTAAAAAGTTGAGTTTGGCCTTTTTTATACAGGCGGTTATTGTATTGTTTCATTCTTTCTGCAATTGGTTGCACACTGTTTGCTGCTTTCAAAATTTCATTGCGAATGAGGTAGCGAAGCTCTTTTAGATCATATTTTTCGCCGGAGTTAATTTTCAGTGAAGTTGCAAATGGCAAAGTGTCATTAAAGCAGCTTTGATTGACATTAAGTCCTAATCCTATTACTGCGTGGGTCCAATTAGCGCCTCTAATTACATTTTCTATAAGTATCCCCCCTGCCTTTTTGTCATTGATGATAATATCGTTTGGCCATTTAATATGTAATTGCCAGTTATCGTTCAATTTTGCCAAAACATTTGCAATTGCCACCGTTACCGACGCATTAAATGCAAATTGCGCCGAAATGGCATCCTTAGGTTGAACAATAACACTCATTAACAAGCTGTCACCAGGCGCATCTACCCAGGTTCTTCCACGCTGACCTTTTCCTTCGGTCTGGCTATTAGCTACAATTGTCAGTCCGGGCTGTGCCTTATCGGCATCTATCAATTGCATGGCATAGTTATTGGTACTGTCTATGCAATCGAGTTCAATAATAAAGGAATCTATCAAAGTTGTGTGGTTAAGTGAGAAAAGATTTATAATTTTGGTAAGTCGTAAAGATATTGCTAAACAAAATTAAGCAACTAAAAATTTGGAGCAAATAGTAACCGGAATACAGGAAAAGAAGAAAACGGCAAGCCGCTTAACAAAAAATAGCAAATTGTTTAAGTGTATTATCAACGCCATTCAAGATAAAAAAGGGGAGGGAATAGTATCTCTGGACCTTAGGAAAATTGACGAAGCAGTAGCAGACTATTTTATTTTGTGTGAAGCTAAGTCGAATGTGCAAATTAACGCGATTGCTCAGAATATTGAAAGCGAGGTAGATATGGAGTGTGAAGAAAGACCTTTTCATATAGAGAGAGGACCTACCTGGACGTTGGTAGACTATGTAAATATCGTGGTTCATATATTTCATCCCGATCAAAGGTCATTTTATAATCTGGAAGGATTGTGGGAAGATGCCCCGAAAGCAGAGCATTAAGCAATATTGAGCTATAATGTTCAGTTATATTGCCTGTATAAGTTTAGGAATAAGGACAATGCGCACAAGCGATTTGTCTGCTTTTAGATAAATAAATTGTATTAAGCATAACGTTTCAAACATAAGATGGAAGATAATAATCAGATACCCGGGCCAAAACCGGGAGGTGAAAACCCTAATCAGCGCAAAGGTCCTAAATTCAATATTTACTGGATCTACGGTATAATACTGGTAGCAATACTGGGCGCACAATTTATAGGCGGCAGTTTTGGCGCCGCTACACCTGAGCTAAGTTTTCAGGACCTGAAAGTAAATTTGCAGGAAGACAAGGTGAGCAAGCTTGTAGTGATTAATAACGATCACGTAGAAGTTTATGTGAAACCGGGCGCTACATTACCTCCAATCGCAGGCAGAACACCTGCAAATACCAACAATGCAAAAACAGACAAAACACCAGCCTATTCATTTAAAATAGGTTCTGTAGACCGCTTTGGTAAAGATCTGGACGAAGTACAGAAAAATACAGCAGAAGCCAACAAAGTGCCGGTTATGTACGATCAGCAGGGCGACTATCTGCATATTCTGTTTTCTACATTCGTCATCCCTATTATATTTATAGTGGCCATGTGGTTCCTTATTTTCCGTAAAATGGGATCGGGCGGTGGAGCTGGCGGCGCAGGCGGTATTTTCAATATTGGCAAGTCAAAAGCCCAATTGTTTGAAAAAGGAACGCGCGTTAACATCACCTTCAACGATGTTGCTGGGCTAGATGAGGCTAAAGTAGAGGTAATGGAGATTGTGGATTTTCTGAAAAATCCTAAGAAATATACTGCTTTGGGTGGTAAGATACCTAAAGGAGCATTGCTTGTAGGTCCTCCGGGCACTGGTAAAACATTGCTTGCAAAAGCTATGGCAGGCGAAGCGCAAGTGCCTTTCTTCTCTATGTCGGGTTCCGATTTCGTGGAGTTGTTTGTGGGTGTGGGCGCTAGCCGTGTACGCGATTTGTTTAAACAAGCTCGCGAAAAAGCCCCTTGTATTGTCTTTATTGATGAAATAGATGCAATAGGCAGGGCTCGCGGCAAAAACGTGGTAATGAGCAATGATGAGCGTGAGAATACACTGAATCAGTTGCTGGTAGAAATGGATGGTTTTAGCGGAGATAGCGGTATAATAGTGCTTGCTGCCACCAACCGACCAGATGTACTGGATACAGCCTTGTTGCGCCCGGGTCGTTTCGACAGACA
Organism: uncultured Bacteroidota bacterium; assembly: GCA_903882805.1. Classification (GTDB taxonomy): domain Bacteria; phylum Bacteroidota; class Bacteroidia; order Chitinophagales; family Chitinophagaceae; genus Nemorincola. The sequence continues at coordinate 61,205 of CAIRYK010000048.1, forward strand.
GATATCAATAGACATTCCGGATGTGAAGGGAAGAGAGAAGATATTTGATGTGCATTTGAAGCCGATCAAGAAATCTAAAGACCTTAATATTCGCAAACTGGCCTTACAGACGCCTGGATTTGCGGGCGCAGATATCGCTAACATATGCAACGAAGCCGCTCTGATTGCCGCGCGTAAAGGTAAATCTGAAGTAGATATGAGCGACTTCAATGACGCTATTGATCGTGTGATTGGCGGCCTTGAAAAGAAAAATAAAATAATAACTCCGGAAGAAAAGCGCATAATAGCCTATCACGAAGCAGGTCATGCGGTTTCGGGATGGTTCCTTGAGCATGCTCATCCGTTAGTAAAGGTTACTATTGTTCCCCGTGGTGTTGCTGCATTAGGTTACGCACAGTATCTGCCGAAGGAAGTATATATCCGCACCACAGATCACTTGATCGATGATATGTGTATGTCACTTGGCGGTAGGGCTGTTGAAGAGCTTATCTTTGGTAAAATATCTACCGGCGCTTTGAGCGATTTGCAGCACGTTACCCGTATGGCCTACGCTATGGTGTCGATGTACGGTATGAATGAAGTAATAGGCAATATATCGTTCTACGATCCGCAAAACGAAAATAGTTTCTCTAAGCCATTCTCTGAAGAGACGGGTAAAATGATAGACGACGAAGTGCGCAAACTGGTGGAGATTGCCTACAAACGCGTAAAACAAATGCTTACAGACAAAACTGATGCCGTGAAACTTATAGCAGAAGAATTGCTAAAAAGGGAAGTGCTCTTTAAAGACGACATGGAGCGCCTGATAGGCAAACGTCCTTTCGAAGAAGACGCACAAGCATCTGACGACGAACAGATAGCTATTGAAAGCATGAAGTCGATTTAAATAATTATATAGTACTGTTGAAATAAAAAGCGATGAATTTGTCATCGCTTTTTATTTTTGCATAAAAGGTAATGCCATAGCTTACCTTGCGCAATTTTAATAACACCACTAAATGCAGACATTTAAGACATCGAAGGGCAAGGAAAATATACTTAGCAGAATAAGGAAAGAACTGAATGATGCATCTACATCTATTCCGTTTCCTGAGGCAGAAAAAAGCGGAGCGCCACTATACGCCTGGCCAATTGAGGATATGGAAGAAACATTCGTCTCAGCCTTTGCCAAACTGGGTGGCAAGTTCGTTTTTTGCGAGAATGAGCTTGAATTAATGCAGAACATATTGCTGCTTAAAGAAAGCCGCGGATGGGACGATATGTTGTGCGCTGACCCAAGATTATTGAAACTATTTCAAAACAATAAAATCAATGAAATTATTGCTGCCGATGCACGCTTAGAGAGCGCTGAGGTATGCATTACAGGTTGTGAATTGCTTGTGGCGCGCACAGGGTCTATTATGGTAAGTAGCAGATTGAATCTTGGACGGATGTCTTCGGTTTATTTTCCTGTGCATATTGTGTTTGCGTATGCCAATCAGATCGTGGCGGACATTGACGACGCATTTGTGGCTATGCGTAAGAAATACGGTACTGATTTGCCCTCAATGCTCAACCTGACTACCGGGCCGAGCCGGACAGCGGATATTGAAAAAACACTGGTGGTAGGCGTACACGGACCTGCAGAGATATTTTGTTTCTATATAAACGCAGATTTGTAAATATATTTTCTTTTATAAATACAATAGAGGCGACCGCAGTTAGTGGTCGCCTCTATTGTATTTATAATAAATATTTTTTGCTTGCTTAGTTTACGCAAGCATAGTTACCGGATTTTCCAGATGCGCTTTAAGTGTTTGCAAGAACCTTGCTCCCACTGCTCCATCCACTGTTCTGTGGTCGCAGCTAAGCGTTAGTTTCATCAGCTGACGTACAACTACAGCGCCGTTTTCAACTACTGGAGTAGGCGTAATTTTGCCCACTGCAAGTATACAGCTATCAGGTGGATTAATGATGGCAGTAAACTCGTCAATATCCATCATCCCGAGGTTGCTGATGGTGAAGGTATTGCCTGTGAATTCCTGTGGTTGTATTTTCTTAGTGCGTGCTTTTTCTATCAGCTTGCCAGCTTCGTCGGCTATTTGAGACAATGACTTTTGATCTGCAAATTTCACTACAGGAACAATCAATCCCTCATCTACCGCTACTGCAGTGCCAATGTGAATGTGGTGGTTCTGACGGATAAATTCACCCATCCAGGAGCTATTTACAGCTGGGTGTTTGCGCAGCGCCATAGCGCATGCTTTAATCACCAGGTCGTTGAACGAAACCTTTGTACCTGCAACTTCATTTATGGCTTTACGGGCCTCTATTGCTTTGTCCATTGTAATGGTCATACGCAGGTAGAAATGCGGCGCGCTGAATTTGCTTTCAGCCAAACGCTGAGCAATGATCTTGCGCATTTGCGTAAGCGGGGTATCGGTATATCCTTCCTGACCAATAACAACCGGAGTTGTAGCTTGAGGCGCTTTTGGCGCTGGCGCAGGTTGCGGTGTAGGAACTACCTGCGACACTGGCTGCGGAGCCGGCGTAGATACCGGGGCTGCAGGAGCAGCGCTTGTAGCCGGATTGAAACTATCTATATCGCGCTTTACGATACGGCCATTGTCGCCGCTTCCTTTTAATGCATGTAGGTTGACGCCTTTTTCTTCTGCAAGCCTTTTTGCCAATGGCGATGCTTTAATACGCTCATCGCTTTCAGTAATAACAGGTTCGGGTTCTACTACCGCTACTTCTACGGGTGTAACGTCTACAGCAGTTGCTACCGCGGTTTCAGGCATTGGTGCAGGAGCTGCAACAATGCCGTTCTCTGCATTTAAAATAGCCTGATAGTCTTCGCCGGGCTTGCCTATTATGGCCATTATACCATTTACAGGCACACCTTTGCCTTTTTCTACGCCTATGTACAGAATAGTTCCGTCAACATAGGGCATCACTTCCATTGTAGCTTTGTCTGTTTCTACTTCAGCTATAATATCATCCGATTTTACGGTGTCGCCTACCTTTTTTAGCCAGTCTGCAATCACACCTTCCTTCATAGTGTCACTTAGCAACGGCATCCGTATCGCTTCTGCCATAAGAATAGTTCTGTATTTTAAAAGTCAAAAGTAATTAATCTTGCTTGATATATTGAACGATTGCAGCCTCCACTGCCAACTATTCAATAATATATATTCTCTTTGTCAAAAGTCGTAAATAATCGCGACTTAATCAACCCTAAGCGAGTAATGGTAAATACAATAATGTTAATATTCTATTTGCATTCCCAGACCTTCTTTTAGATACGCCAGATTAGGATTTTTAATAGCCATGGCTTCATACATTTCGCTTTTGCTGAGCACTTTGGGTATTTGCGATGCTACAGCGCTTTCATCAATTTGTACATCAGTTTTTACACGGATGTTCATATTTGTTTTCTCGCGGTAAAAATCAATAAGTGAGGATTTTTGGTTTACTGCATACATATCGGTTAGCTCACTTGGTGAAATTAGCTTTACCTCATCTGGTGGATTAACCTCTACTCTTACCATACAAAGCTGGGAGTAAATGACGCTTTTGCCAGATTCTTGTATTATTGTTTTATATTCTTCAAAAAGCGCCAATCCGCGTTCGGGTGATAAGCTTTTATGGGCGCTATCCTGATTTTCGGCCGCTATCTTAATTTTTTCATCCAGATTGTTCAGCATGTTCATGCTCAATCTTCTTCCTCCTTCGCCTAGACCAGTAGTTGCTGGCGGCAACGGCATGGCAGTACTTACCGGTGGGGTGGAATTGGCAACAGGCATCGCTAAAGGCGCTGTTTGTGTTGCAGGTTGCGTCGTTTGTTTACTTTGTGCACTTTCTTTCTGGCGCTCTGGCTCGCTTACTCGTGTTGGTTGTGCAGGTTGTTGGTAACTCGGCGGCGATTCGATAACTGCCGGAGGCGCGAAACCTACACTATTAGAGTTTTTTTTTACGTCCCCGCTGCCAGCGTCTGTGTTATTCCCTTGAGCAACCAGATTGCCGTTCACAGCAACCAATACAAAACATAGCCTTATCAGGCACATTTCTACATGCAGTCGTTTGTTAGTGGCGTTTTTGTAGGTTAGTTCGCTGTCGTTTATAACGTTGAGCGAAGACAATATGAATGAAGGCGGCGTTTGATTTGCTTTTTCGTAATAAATTTGTTTAAAGTCGTTCGGCACATCCAGCATTTTAGCCATGCGTGCATCTTTGCACAAAAGCAGATTTCTGAAATGCTCGGCAAGGCCGCTGATAATAATATCACCTTCAAATCCTTTTTCCAATGCTTGGTCGAGCAGCAGCAGGGTAGAGGCTACATCCTGACAAAGCATGCAGTCTGTTAGCTTAAAGTAATATTCTGCGTCGAGCAGATTTAGGTGCTCCATGGTATTGCTATAGGTGAGCATACCATTAGTGAAGCTGGCAATACGGTCGAGCATAGACAATGCGTCGCGCATGGCGCCTTCGCTTTTCTGCGCTATTATATGCAGCGCGGCTTCCTGCGCTATCATTCCTTCTTTACTGGCTATGCTTGCCAGGTGCGCTACTATGTCGTTTGTAGTTATTCGTTTGAAATCAAATATCTGGCATCTGCTCAGTATTGTGGGCAGGATTTTATGTTTTTCTGTTGTTGCCAGAATAAAAATAGCATAAGGCGGCGGTTCTTCCAGCGTTTTCAAAAATGCATTGAAGGCTGCTGCGCTTAGCATGTGCACCTCATCTATTATATACACTTTGTAGCGGCCTTGTTGTGGCGCAAAACGTACCTGATTGGTTAGTTCGCGTATATCATCTACGCTGTTATTGCTTGCGGCATCCAGTTCAAAAACATTGAAGGATGTGTTGTTGCCAAAACTGAGGCAGGTATTGCACTGTCCGCAAGCTTCCATATCTTCAGTAGGCGACTCGCAATTGATGGTTTTTGCCAATATGCGCGCGCAGGTAGTTTTACCTACACCGCGCGGCCCGCAAAACAAGTATGCGTGCGCTAAATGCTGATTCTTAATCGCATTTTTTAGCGTGGTGGTAATATGGCTTTGCCCAACAACGGTATCAAACGTTTGAGGGCGGTATTTTCGTGCCGAAACTATGTAGTTGTCGCTCATCTCTTTCTCCTGTTGTCAAATGTAGCACAGAATGGAAAATTATCCCGTTTTTTTAATAAACTGTGGAATACTTTTTATAGGTCTGGTATCGCCAACCAATGTTAGTTAACTTTTGGTTGCCATAGAAAATGTGGAAACAGCTGATTATCTGCCTATTCTTTAAAAATACGTAGCGCCATTTATTTTATTTTTCTTTTCTTTGCCCAAAGAAAATATTGTTATGAACGCATTCAGGAAATTGTTGTTGTTTTCCATAATATTAATTGGGTTTTCCTCTTGTCTTGTGCATCTTAGGCCATACAAAAAGTGGGAACGCAGGCACAATGTTCGTTATTATCCCAAGGGTAATAACATAGGCGGCAGGCATTTGTGGGTTCGTCAGCGGTAATCATTGTTATTGTGTGTACTACCATAGGGCCTACTAACTACTGTAAAAATGTCATTTTTAGATCGAATGATCTTTTGGTTGTTCACGTACCATCGACTGAGTTATGACTTCTATATTGAAACAAAAATGGCCGGGTTTCCCGGCCATTTTTGTTTCAATATAGAAGTGTCAAATAAAAATTCAGCTGTATGTGTCGGTCGAAAAACCAAGTTTAAAACGATAAAGTAGGGGCAAAAAAAAAGCCAACCTGAGAACAGGCCAGCCCCTATAAACCTTATGAACTCAAATGTACCTATTATTCCGAAATTGGAAAAATATTTCGTGAAATTTTTCTTTGGTTTTTCTAAATTTTAACAAAAAAGTCGTTAAGCAGACGGTTTTTTGCCTCTTTTTTAGATGGATTAAAAAATAAATCAACTGTATGCTGCTTTTAGCCATTAATTTGTGCATTTTAGCAGGTTTGAAGTTTTGCATATTAATTTTTTAAATTCTTTAGCGTTGCTACAAAAAAATTGCCGGCGAAATCTATGGTTTCGCCGGCAATTTTTTTGTGCAAATTTTGTTTTTAAAAAAGGTTTATCGCATCCTTAAACAAAGGTTGTTTTTGATCTTTGTCTGAAATTATGGCATCTGCCAGATTTGTTTTCCAGTCTATCGCCAGTTCAGGATCTGCATAATACATACCACCTTCGGCCGATTTGTTGTAATAGTTGTCGCATTTGTAGAAAACCTCAGCTGTGTCTGTGAGCACAGCATAGCCATGAGCAAATCCGTGCGGTATCAGAAATTGAAGTTTGTTTTCGGCCGATAATTCTACGCCAAACCACTGCTTGTATGTTTTGCTGTCTTTGCGAATATCTACAACTACATCCCAAATACTACCTTCCAGCACGCGAATCAATTTTGCCTGCGGCGTGGGGTGGTTTTGGTAGTGCAAACCACGCAATACATTTTTTACCGACCGAGCCTGATTGTCTTGCACAAAAGCTGCGTCGTAGCCGCTCGCATTAGCCAATGCCAGTTTGTTGTAACTCTCGAAAAAATATCCGCGATCGTCTGTATGAACTTTAGGTTCTAATATCAGTAACCCCTCCATAGGGGTAGTAATAACTTTCATAAGTGTGTTTTTATCCTATTATTTCAAGCAGATTGGTCGTAATAAAGCTCAGTTCTTCTTTTGTTAGCTCTGTATGCATGGGCAGCGAAATTACTTCTTTGTTCAGCATATCAGTTACAGGTAGGTAATTGTTTTCAGTGCCATATTCCTTGAGCATAGCTTGTTTATGGCTGGGCACAGGGTAATAGATCATGCTGGGTATATTGCGGTCTGCCAGTTTTTTATGCACCATGTCGCGATCAATACCAATCAAACGCAGCGTGTATTGATGAAATACATGCGTAGAGTAGGGCGCTCGGAACGGGGTGATGATATTCGGATGATTTTTGAATGCAGCGTCGTAATAATCGGCAGCCGATCTGCGCGCATCGCAATAGCCATCGAGCTGACGAAGCTTCACACGTAAAATGGCAGCCTGAATCGTGTCTAAGCGACTGTTGCAACCCACCATCTCGTGATAGTATTTTACTTTTTGCCCGTGGTTGGCAATCATTTTTAATTTTACGGCAAGTTCAGCGTCGTTGGTAAAGATAGCTCCGCCATCGCCATAACCACCCAGATTCTTAGATGGGAAAAAAGATGTACAGCCAATAGCTCCCATAGATCCTGTCTTGGCTACATGTCCGTCGCTAAATGTATATTTACCGCCTATCGCTTGTGCATTATCTTCTATTACAGGAATATTGTGTTCATTAGCCAGCGTAAGCAGCGGTTCCATGTCAACGCTTTGGCCATAGAGATGCACAGGTATAATGGCTTTGGTTTTTGGCGTAATGGCTTTACGTACGCTTTCTATATTCATTGTAAACGTATCTTCATCTACATCTACAAATACTGGTGTAAGTCTCAACAAGGCAACTACCTCTACAGTAGCAATATAGGTAAAAGAAGGAGTTATTACTTCGTCTCCTGGCTGCAAATCAAGAGCCATCAAGGCAATTTGCAGTGCATCCGTACCATTGGCGCAAGGTATTACATGTTTTACGCCCAGGTATTCTGCAAGTTCGGTTGATAGTTGTGCAACATCTGGTCCGCCTATGAAAGCAGCGCTGTTGATCACATTTTGTATAGCGGCGTCTACGTCGGTCTTTATTTTTTGATACTGGCGTTTCAGGTCCACCATCTGAATATTATCCATAATGTTATTTTAGCGGCTGCAAACCTACACTTTTATTTGCAATTGGTTATTTGGAAATGGGATTGGTTTTACCCCGGAAAAGGAAAAATCTACTTGACGTCAATAGGAATAGACAACATTAGGCTGAAATTTCTGCCCATGTTATAAATGCCCGGTCGGCCTGTTGCCTGGTTTGTTTCGGCATAGCGTAGCCTGCTCAATGCATTCTGATAAGCAACATCTGTAAGGTTTTGTGCTGCTATGCTTACAGAAAAAAGTACCTGATGTTTTTTGTTCGTAATGTCTGTGCCAAAGCCAGCATCGAGTAAGGTATAACCGGGGTTGGTGGTTTCAGTTCCGTAGGGCGTAAAAACATTTGTTTGCGCAGAGTTGTTGTCGAAAGTGACTTTCGCATATGCGTTCTTAAAGTATTTACCCAGCGATTTTTTCTGTGCCCTCAATCCCAGTAGCCAGCGGGTAGGCGGCATATAGGGCAGGTTATCATTGCCTTCTACAGGGTGCAATAATTGTCCACGCACATAAGAAAAAGTATTTTCAAGGTGTAGCCAGTCGAAAGGGTGCGGGTGAAGGTCCACATATACCTCACCGCCATACAGATTAGCGTCAGCTTGGTTATAGGCAAAGGCTGAAAATGATTGTTCATTATTGTATATCGGTATAGAGTCTGCGCCATTCACCGCATTCAGTTTGCGAATAAATATGAAATTCTTTATATAATTGTCAAAAATAGCCAGATTGACCATAATGTAGTCGTCGCTCCAAGACATACCTAAGTCTGCCTGAAGGCTGTTTTCAGACGTTAGTTTCGCAGTGCCATATTCATAACGAAGTGTGCCATCATGTATTCCGTTTGCAGATAATTCGGCAATATTTGGTGAGCGATAGCCGCTTGCAAGGTTAAGCTTAACTATGGAACGGTTGGTCATGTTGTACCCAATGCCCATGCTGCCAGAAAAGTTGGAGAAATTTGCAGAAAACGGAACAAAAAGATCGAAAGGTACGGTTACACTCTGGCTTGTGTTAGGCTGCAACATGATTACATCCTGTATTTTTTGATAAGCGCTTATAGTGCGGAAGTTGTAACGCGCACCACCTGAAACAGTCCATTTTTTCCAATCTTTTTTAGCAAGTCCATATACGCCAATGTCGAACAACTTATAGTCGGGTATCAGAAATTCATCGCCCAGATTAGTGTTCCACTGGCTAAGTCCATTAGCTCCGGCGCTGATATGCCAGCCCTTTATATCGTTGAGATAGTATTTTAGGTCGTAGGTAAATGTTTCTAACTGAAGGAGTAGGCCAGCTTTATCTGGCTGGGTCACATCGCTGAATTCACTTCTTGTGTTGCGCTGATAGCCAAGTAGCAAAGCAAGACGACCGCCATTCCCTAAATAAAGATTATTGTCTAATACCACCTTTTGGTGGTTGATATGTTGATAGGGTACCGCCATAGCAAACGAGGTATTATCGTCGTTAGTTATCTGGCTAAGTACTGGGCCATTTACATTTATTTCTTTCAGGAAGTTGCCAGTAACACTGTCTCTAATACCTTCAGGAATGCCGGTTTTTTCGTCGAAAGAAGAGTAGGATACCCTCGATGAACCCCAACTACGGTTAATACCTACACTTGCGCCATAGTCCGTATTATGAAAACGAGTATTGTATACATACCCATCGTATTTGTTTTTATAGTCGTGGGCGTCTTTTTGCGTGGCATATAGTTTCCAGCTCAGGCCATTTTTGTTGCCGCCTACATCGGTATGTAACGCAGACAGGCCCGGGTTGAATTGATAGTTGCCGGTAATATTTCCTTTTATTTTACCATCTGGTATATCGGGCGTAGATATTACGTTGATAACTCCTGCAAGCGCATCCGAACCGTAAGCCAGTGATGCAGGCCCCTTTAGCACTTCTACTCTAGATACATTGTAGTCATCTATTTCTATACCATGTTCGTCGCCCCATTGTTGGCCTTCCTGTCTTACGCCATCATTTAGGGTAATTATGCGGTTATAGCCCAATCCGCGTATTACAGGTTTGGATATAGAGGGGCCGGTAGTTACCGCCGTTACGCCCGGTAGGTTAGTTATAGCATCTATAATATTCGACGAAACATTTTCGTGCATATCCCTTATGCTCATGCTCTGTATAGGTATCAGGCTCTTGCGTTCCTCTGTGGCAAGGCTTGACCCTGTAACAACAACTTCGTTTTTTTCAATAAGGCTTTCGTTAAGAGCGATATCCAGCTTGGTATCGCCATCAATAGTAACTTGAAGTGTAAGTGTAGCAAAACTCAGCTGGTGCACCTGCAACAAGTAAGCGCCCTTAGGAAGGTTGATAATTCGATAACGACCAAAACTATCTGACGCAGCGCCCGTTTTTAGGTCTATTATTTCTACAACAGCGCCTTCCAGAGGCGCACCTTTAGTGTCTGTGATTTTTCCGCTCAGCGTATTTCCTGCAAATGTGCTAAAGGGTAATAATATTACGATTAAAATATATAAAATGCTACGTCCGAGGTTCATTGATCCTTGAAGTTTCGATATTTGGTTGCTATTTTTCAACACACGATTCTGCCGCATAAATTGTGCCAGAATTCTGTGTATTAATAAATAGTTAGTAAAAACGCCTAAAAAGGCCTTTGTGTAGCTAAAATTCACTTTTTCGACATGCTAAATGGAGAAAGCCCACAAATATTACTAGAATATCTATGGGCTTTCTCTGTTATACGGTCAATGAAAACTTGTTATTGTTTTGGGGTCCTAATATTAACCTTCCGCTGCATAGGTGTAATTTTCTGAAATTTCCTTTAGTTCCATGAGCGCTTCATAAAACTTGAAGCAGTCTTCATAGGTATTATAAAGTGGCGTAGGCGCTATTCTTATTACATTAGGTTCGCGCCAGTCTGCAACAATTCCTTTGTAAGTTAGATAGTCGAACACATTCCTGCCGTTTTCTGAAAATAACAACGATAGCTGGCAACCACGTTTTTCTGGTTTAGATGGTGTTATTATCTCAAATGGCAAATGTGTTACCTGGCGCAGAAGGAACTCCATATAACCAGTCAGTTTAATGCTTTTTTCTCTAAGCGTAGCCATCCCAGCTTTATCGAAAATATCTAACGAAGCATTATGCGCTACCATGTTGAACACTGGTGCGTTGCTCATTTGCCAGCTACCAGCCCCTTTTTGTGGAATAAATCCTTTTCGCATTTTAAACCTATCGGTCTCATCATTTCCCCACCAGCCGCCAAGTCGGAACACTTCCGGATTGTTGCCGTGTTTTTCGTGCACAAAAGCTCCGCCCACTCCGCCAGGACCTGAATTTAGGTATTTGTAAGAGCACCAGCAGGCAAAATCTACATCCCATTTATGTAGCTCCAGCGGCATATTGCCTACGGCATGCGCCAAATCAAATCCGGCGTATGCGCCAACGCTGTGCGCCGCAGCAGTAATTTGTTGTAAATCAAAAAACTGCCCGGTATAATAATTTACTCCTCCAATCATTACAAGCGCAAGCGTATTGCCCGCTGTAGCGATAGCGTTGAGAATGTCTTCTTCTTCTATTAAATGTTGTCCCTCGCGCGGCGCTATTTCTATTATAGCATCATTTGGGTCAAAACCGTGCATCCTTACCTGTGTTTCTACAGCATATTGATCTGATGGAAAAGCGCCGGCTTCCATTAGGATTTTATATCTGCCATTTTTTGGGCGGTAAAATGAAATCATTAAAAGGTGCAGGTTCACTGAAAGCGTGTTCATTGCAACAACCTCGTCTTTCTTCGCGCCCACTATTTTTGCCAGGCGATCTTCGAAAATATGATGATAACTAAACCAGGGATAACCTGCTCTGAAATGCCCTTCCACGCCATGCCGAGCCCAATCGCGCAACTCGCACTCCATCAGGTAGCTCACCATTTTGGGTTGCAGCCCAAGCGAATTGCCGCAAAAATAGCGTACATCTTCTTCGTTGTGTTGAGGAAACAAAAAACGCTCTCGGAATGGGAATAATATATCTATCTGATCTTGTTCCTGTGCATATTCCAGCGATGCTTCGTATGAAGTGGACATGGATTAAAATAATTTTGGCCAAAAGTAAATACTTATCCTGATAATAAGGGATGTAAGTTGAACCAGATGTTACCTGAATGCTATGTTTTGGCAGGAGGATATCTGCCGATAATTAGTCTTGTATCACCGATTAATTGCCTGCGCTCGCCGACAATTAATTCTATGTTCACAATTGATGGCGTACTTTTGATAAAAATTTCTAAGCAATGAAAGGATTGTATATTGCCATCGGAGTAATATTATTTTTGGTGTTAGTTGGCGGTTGTGGTTACAACGGAATGAACACCAGCCAAAAGGATGCACAGCAAACCTGGGCAGACGTGCAGAGCAGCTACCAGCGCCGCGCCGATCTAATACCTAACCTTGTAGCTACTGTTAAGGGCGTAGCAAATTTTGAAACTACGACACTTACTCAGGTAATTCAGGCCAGGGCCAACGCTACATCTATTAAAATGGACGCAAAAGACCTCACACCAGAAAAACTTAAAGAATTTCAGGCTTCTCAGGGACAGTTGAGTCAGGCATTGGGCAGACTTATGGTTGTTTCTGAACAGTATCCTACGCTTAAAGCCAACGAAAATTTCAGAGACCTGCAAAATCAATTGGAAGGAACAGAAAACCGTATTAAAGTAGCCAGAGACGCCTACAACAAAGCGGTAAAAGACTATAATGTGAAGGTGACAAACTTCCCAAATAACATACTTGCCGGAATGTTCCACTTCAAAGAAATGGAAATGTTTAAGGCTGACGAAGGAGCAAAAAATGCGCCTAAGGTTCAGTTTTAGTGAATCCTGAAAACTGCATACCGTACCTTGCTTAGGCCAGTTACGGTATGCAACGATTCAGTTGCGCAGAATGGCGCTAAATAATTTACGTTCCCTCAAATCACGAGCCTTTATGCTCCCTTTTTTTAAGAAAAAGCCGCTCTTGAAAGCCGCCGATCAGCAAATGATTGAGCAAAGCATACAGCAGGCTGAAAGTAAGACCAGCGGCGAAATCAGGGTTTATGTAGAGCCTCATTGCGCACAAGCTGACGCAATAGACAGGGCAAAGGAGATTTTTGCCCAGCTGGGTATGGAAAAGACGCAGGCGCGCAATGCTATAATAGTATACGTGGCTATTACCGATAGAAAGTTTGCTTTGTTTGGCGATAAAGTCATTTATGAAAATGCAGGCGGAGCGCAGTTTTGGAAAAAAGCTGCTGACACTATGGCCACAAAACTGAAACAAAACAAACTTGCCGAAGGTATATCTGATTGTGTTTTGGAACTTGGCGCGGCTTTGGCCCAACATTTTCCTTACGACCCAACTACAAAGAAAAATGAATTGCCTGACGAAATAGTCTTTGGAAAATGATACATAATATAATGGTCAGGTTACGATATATTGGATTGACTTTATTTTTATCGCTTATTTGTCTGGTTTCGTTTGCTGCGCCTGGCGATATACCCGCTAGGCCAAATCCACCGAGGCTTGTTAACGATTTCGCTCATATGCTCAATGCCAGCGAAGTAGAACAACTGGAGCGTAAACTGGTGGAATATGAGCAAGCTTCATCTACACAAATTACAATCGTTACCATAGATGAGCTTGGCGATCAGGATGTGTCTGACTTTGCAATTAAGCTCGGAAAAGCTTGGGGTGTTGGTAAAAGCGGCAAGAACAATGGAGTAGTAGTGTTAGCATCGCTCACAGACCATAAGATAAATATTTCTACCGGTCGTGGGGTAGAAGGCGCTCTTACCGATTTGATGTGCGGTAGAATAATAAGGAATGAAATAGTGCCGGCGTTTAAACAAAAGAATTTTTTTGAAGGTTTTTCCAAAGCGGCAGACGCTATTATACTGGCCACAAAGGGTGAATACAAAGCAGATCCCAAAGAAGAGCAATCGGGCGGCGGTGGTATTCCTATAAAAGCGATTATTATACTCATAGTTGTTATTATTGTCATCATCAAAATGTTTGGTCGCGGTGGCGGTGGTGGTCGTGGCGGTCGCGGCGGCGGCAATAGTTTTGGCGATTTTGCGACAGGTATGCTTATAAGTAATTTGCTAAACAGCGGTAACCGTGGCGGTGGTAGCTGGGGTGGAGGAGGAGACAGCGGCGGCAGCGGTGGTTTTGGCGGCTTCGGCGGCGGCGATTTTGGCGGAGGCGGAGCAAGCGGAAGCTGGTAAACGTGATAATACTGTAGTTAGGTTAATACGATTAAAATAGATAAAGGCGGTAAAAATGAGTAATCATTTTTGCCGCCTTTATTGTTTTCAATCTTTTCTGAAAATTAATTTTCAGAAAAGATTGAAAGTTCAGAAATAACGTTTTATCTTTGAGTCATGAATTTAGCGGAGGCCAAACAACAATTTATACAGAACTGGGGAGTGTTAGGTAGTCAGTGGGGTATAAACCGGACAATGGCGCAGATACATGCACTGTTGTTGGTTTCGTCCGAACCGCTTAGCGCCGACGAAATAATGAACCAACTGAAAATAAGCCGCGGCAACGCCAATATGAATGTGCGCGACCTGATGGATTGGGGTATAGTTGAAAAAATATTGAAGCCGGGCGAAAGGAAGGAGTTTTTTGTAGCCGAGAAAGATATTTGGACTGTGGCTATGCGCATTGTAAAAGAACGCAAGCGTCGCGAAGTAGAGCCTATACTCAATGCGCTTAACCAACTAAAAGAGGTAGACGCAGAAAAAAACGATAGAGAAGCGCAAGAGTTTGTATCAGTTATAAACGACATACAGAAGTTTGCAAACCAGGCCAGCAAAGGTGTAGATGGACTCGTGAAAATGGATGAGCACTGGTTTGCAGGTACGCTCTTGAAACTCTTTAAGTAATACAATAAGTAAACTACTACGAAACCGGTTCGCCGGTTTTTAAAAGCTAAAAAACTTTCAATAATTTCTGAAAATTCTATTAATTCAGTACTTTATGACATACAGAATACATGCTCCACCTACTGCTATCATTTTTACGACACCCACATCTAAATCAATCTTTTTTCAATCATCCAACAACTAAAATCAAATTTTATGAGCAATATAGTTTTGCTTTACGGGCTCTATGTAGCCATTACCATTGTCCTCACTATTTGGGTAGCGCACACGCTGTTTAAGAACGGACAAGTGTTTCTGATAGATATTTTTCATGGCAATATTCAATTGGCCGAAGCGGTGAATAACCTGCTTTGGGTAGGTTTTTACCTCATCAACATCGGCTATGCCGTATATACGCTTCAAGTGCTCGACGATATTGTAAATGCACGAAAACTGATAGAAGTGCTAAGTCTTAAAATAGGGGCAATAATATTAATACTCGGCGGCATGCGCTTTTTCAATATGATGCTCTTCTTCCGCCTATGCAAACGCGCTCTTGAAGACAAAAAAGCAAACGCCCCCTACGATTATCGTTTAAACCCTGAAAACTTATAGACCATGAAAACCACATTATTGTTGAAACAAATGGATATAGCTGTGCAAATTATTTGCCTGCTTTCTCCGGTAGCGTTTACTGTTTTAACCAATAACAGCGACTATTTGATTGCTATTTATTTTGCGGTTGGCGTTACGCAGATAATCAGTTGTTTTGCTAACAAGCTGTACCTCGATGACACGCTAAGAAGCAACAGGAGAAAAGCGTATGAGATTACATTGCTCATTACAATAATAATTGGTTTAATTATTGGCGGTGGTCTATTCATTAGCCCGGCATTTGGCGGAGGAGTTTATGTATACCTAATCGCTTTATTATTTGTAAGTCCATTTTTAGCAATTTGGTATGGGTATATTTCATTTGCTGAAACAAGCTACATAAAAAAACTTGCCAATCGTAAAATGTATGTTTAGAATACGGTCGGCAGATGTATGTAACCGAATATCAAAACTTGATACAGCCATAATTTTATTGCATTTGGTTGCTATGCGTTTCCGATTATCTTTGTAACAAACAAAACTAAAACAGCTAGCATGAAACGTAACGCAACAGCCGTATGGAATGGAACAGGTAAAGAAGGTTCTGGCCATCTCACCACACAAAGCACAGTTCTGAACAAAACACAATATTCATATAAAAGCCGTTTCGACGATGGCGTAGGTACAAATCCGGAGGAATTGATTGCCGCTGCACACGCAGGTTGCTACACAATGAAATTGACGTTTTTATTGAACAGCGCTAACATTGTGCCAGACGAGCTCAACACTACTTGCACTATAACCCTGGATGCAGGCGTTATTACTAAGAGCGAATTGCAGGTGACTGGCAGAGTGCCGGGTATTACTGCCGACGAGTTTAAAGAGTGGGCAGAAAAAGCAAGAGTAGGTTGCCTGGTTACTCAGCTCTACAAATGCGAAACTACTGCCGAAGCCACACTGGCCTAACGTACATTCCCTAACATATTATAGCCGCCCTACAACAGGGCGGCTATTTTTGTTTTAAAATATCCCCGGAAAACTAAAAAAAATTAACAAAAAATATTTTATCTTTCGACTTCGAGGATTCGGTTCTAATATGTGCCTGCTGTAAAGAAGCGCATATTCAGTAAAGTGCAGAGGATTGTAGTAGCATAATATTTAGTCTCCGGCCTGACGCCGGATTAACTTTTAACTTTTGAAATGCTAATGATAAATTTATCTATTCTTCTGATTATCCCTCTGATAACCGCTGTTATAGTGATGGTTTGCCAAAACGCCAATCAGGTAAAATGGACAGCTCTTTTAGGGTCGGTGGCTCAACTTGGGTACTCATCTGCACTAATGGTTCATTATATCAGCGACAGGGCAGCGGGCAATACTGCGCAAATGCTTTACGAAACACGCTACAGCTGGTTCAGCAAAATGAACATTGAGTATTATGTTGGGGTCGACGGAATATCTGTGGCAATGATAATGCTTACGGCTGTGGTTGTGCTTACGGGTATTCTCATTTCCTGGAACGTTCAGAAAATGGTTAAGGAGTTTTTCTTTCTGATACTATTACTGAGCGTAGGCGCTTATGGTTTTTTTATTTCTCTCGACTTGTTTACGCTGTTCTTCTTTCTTGAGGTTGCGGTAATACCAAAGTTTTTGTTGATAGGTGTGTGGGGTAGCGGCAAGAAAGAATACAGCGCTATGAAACTTGCCCTTATGCTCATGGGCGGTTCTGCTTTTGTGCTAATCGGTTTGTTGGCGCTTTATTTCAATACCGACACCGGCGGCGGAGCGCATACCTTCGATTTATTGAAGATTGCCCATATGCAAATACCTATAGCCGCACAACGCTTTATTTTCCCACTTATGTTTATGGGTTTTGGCGTATTCACTGCTTTGTTCCCGTTTCATACTTGGGCGCCCGACGGGCACTCATCTGCTCCTACCGCCGCCTCTATGTTTCTTGCAGGCATATCTATGAAACTGGGTGGTTACGGATGTCTGCGAGTAGCCACCTACCTTATGCCTGAAGCAGCGCATGAATATTCCTGGATCATAATACTGGTGTCTACAATAGCTATCATTTACGGGGCATTTGCTACGCTTATGCAAACCGACCTTAAGTACATCAACGCTTATTCATCTGTTAGTCATTGTGGGTTTGTGATTTTTGGTATAGGAATGCTCAACCAGACAGCCATAAACGGCGCCGTAATGCAAATGGTGTCGCATGGATTGATGACGGCGCTTTTCTTCGGCGCTATAGGTATGATATACGAACGCACGCATACTCGACAGGTAGCGCAGTTGGGCGGACTTTTAAAAACTATACCATTTATCATGACGGTATTCGTTATTGCAGGTCTCTGCTCGCTTGGCTTGCCCGGGCTGAGCGGCTTTGTAGCCGAAATGAGTGTGTTTATGGGCGCTTGGCAAAACCCTGAAACCTACAACCGCACAGCTACGGTTTTGGCTTGCGCATCTATTGTGGTTACAGCAGTGTATATTTTGCGCGCTGTAGGATCTACAGGGATGGGCCCGATCAAGAATGCTGATTACCTGAACTTTAGGGATGCAGCATGGAATGAAAAGCTGGCTTCGGCTACGCTTATTATTTGTATTCTGGCAATAGGTATTGCTCCTTTTTGGCTCAATAATCTCGTATCGCCCGATACGCAACTAATAATGACCAATGTAACCAGAACGGTGATTTTGAAGTAATTTTTGAATCTGAAACTTGTTTTTCTAACAATCAGCGGTAGCAATATGGGAATGGATTTTCTATTGATAATGAAATCAGAAATGAGTCTTACGCTCATTATCTTCTTTTTGCTGTTTCTTAAAATAGCGGAGTTGATTAAAGACAATAAGACGCTGCTGCACGTCGCTAATTTTTTGCTGCTCGGGCACTTTATTCTTGGTCTGTTTTTCAATAAGGAGGGCGTTTTGTTCAATGGTATGTACTTTTCCACGTCTGTTCTGATCGCTGAAAAGAGTATACTACATCTGGGCGCTTTCCTTATTTCGCTGCAGGCATTCGATTGGTTGAAACACAACAAACACCTGCTTGAGTTTTACATACTTATGTTGAGCACTTTGCTGGGCATGGATTTTATGATTTCGAGCGGTAATTTTCTTATGTTTTACCTTGGTTTAGAGTTGTCGAGTATTCCTCTTGCCGCTTTGTGCAACTACGATCTAAACAAACGCAAATCATCAGAGTCGGCAGTGAAAATGATATTATCTTCCGCTTTTGCTTCGGCTATCTTACTATTCGGCATTTCTTTTTTATACGGTGTGACGGGTACGCTCAATTTTGCTGAAATGGCGCCGCTATTAGGTAGTAGTAAGTTACAGATTCTGGCGTTTATTTTTGTATTTACCGGCTTTGCTTTCAAACTTTCCGCAGTTCCTTTTCACCTATGGACGGCCGATGTGTATGAAGGCGCTCCTGCGCCTGTTACCGCATATCTGTCGGTTATTTCCAAAGGTTCTATAGTGTTCATTTTCATCACTGCTATGTTTCAGTTGTTTAAAACTTACGAAGGGTTGTGGTACAATATGTTTTACTTAATCATATTGCTTACAATCACTGTTGGTAATCTTTTCGCCATCCGTCAATCCAATATCAAACGTTTCCTTGCATTCTCCTCTATTGCTCAGGTTGGTTATATTTTGCTGGGCTTATCATCGGGTACTTCTGTTGGCGCTTCCTCGGCAATATTCTTTCTGGTGGTATATACGTTCAGCAATTTGGGCGCATTTGGCGTAGTATCCCTAGTGTCTGCCCACGCAGGAAGAGAGGATATTGACGATTTTAAAGGGTTTTATGCCAACAATAAATTTGCCAGTTGGGTTATGGCCATTTGTTTGTTCTCATTGGCTGGTATACCGCCTACGGCTGGTTTCTTTGGTAAAATGTTCCTGGTTACTGCAGGAGCTGCAAAGGGCAATTATGCCTTGATAAGCATTGCTGTAATGAATATGGTGATCTCGCTTTATTATTATCTGCGTGTAGTAAAAGCAATATTTATCGATGAAAATGAAAAGCCGCTCCCAGCCTTAACGGGTAGCCTTAGCTTGAAAATATCGTTGGTCATTTGCATTGTTGGCGCAATAAGTATGGGCTTTGCCAGCGGCTTATTTGATTACTTAAATACAATAACCGGAAAATAATATGGCGCTTAATCCGAATCACGCTTTTGAGGACCTGGGCGAAGTAAAGTGTGCGATAGTAGAGAAAAACTGTACACCAGAAAGAGTAGCATTTCTTACTCAGTTATTGGAACACAACGGTTTCACCATTGTTGTTGTAAAAAGCCCGCCGCCCAAAGCTGCTAAACCTGCTGCGCCCAAACCTGCGCCTGCGCCAGTCGCAGAGGGCGAACCTGCTGCGCCACCCCCGCCTGTAGAACCTGCGCCACCTCCGCCGCCGGAAACTTTTACTATAGGCGTTACGGATGTTACATTCAGCCCTATAAATGCGGTTTTCAACAGAGAATTGCGGACGCTTAACGGAAAAGTTGTGACATCGAATTACTGGAAACAACTGGAAAGTGAACCGAAGCCAGAGGAATGGTACTGGAAAAAGTAGTAATGAGACTCAGGCAATATTGCTGATTACAACAGAAATAAGAGGGCCACACCCGCAACGCCGCCAATTACCGACCCAATGAGCGAAAGCGTTTCAAGGCTAATGGAGCCTGTTGTTATGCCTATTACCAGGAAGCCGGCAATAGCTGCTATCCAGTTGGCAGATGTGAGCGCCGACTGGGCTTTAGTTTGCTGATTGAGCGGGTACATATCGTAGATTATTTTTTGAGATACGCCCCGGCTGCAGTAGGTCATAATGCAAATAAGGAAGCTTACCATTAGGAAGGATGTATAAGTATGACTTGCAGACAGCAGGTACATACTTGCAGTAACTGAGATAAGCGTAACAAAAAGCAATGCTTTATTGGAAACTTTTTTTGCCATCAGACCAAACAAATAAGGCAGAGGAAAAGCAAGCGCTGACCCCCATGCGAAAATGTAAGAGATATCATCTATATTACTGTTGGTATCTTTCATTATCAGCGACAAGTTGAACCGCCCTAGGAAGGACAGCATGATACCTACATTGAGGGTGATAAGCAAAACCCATAGTTTTCTATTTATTTGGAATCCTGAAACCTGTTTTACGCCCGAATAGGCCACATCGAATCCAGCTCCGAAAAGCGCGATGCGGGAAAGTATGGTGATTGTACCGAACAATGCAAAGGCATACACTGCGCCCCAATGATGAATGAGCGGACCGATGGCGAAACATCCTACTACCGAACCCACTAAAATGGTATTGGCCAGCAAACCAAAGTTGGGACCAATGTTCTTTGGTGGACTAATGTGGCTCATAATTATGCTGTACACATTGATCTGAATGCCCGAAAGGAACCAATATGCGGACGTAGCTAATAACAAAACCCAAAAACCGGGAAATACGCCCATACCGATTAAGGCAACGGCCGAAAGTAAGGAAATGACCACCGACATCTTGTTGACCGATGGATAACGGCGTAAAAAAGCAGGAGTAAGCAAAGAGCCTGAGGCCACTGCAATGTAAGTAACTGTCATAAACAGTCCCGTATCTTTTTTGCTGGCGCCAAGGTTGGCTATCATAACAGGCAAAATAGGGTAGATACCCTGAATAATAATCCTGTCGATAGTGGCTACAAACAATAACGCCGGTACCTGTCTCTTCATTACCAGTCCAAATATGCGAAATATATTGGTCTGCGCAAAACACTATCATGGGTAGGATAGAAGTATACCAAATTCTTTCAGGCGGTTTTTAAAGGTTGGTATATGATCTCCTTCTACAAGAATGTGGTATTGTTCAGCTTTGATAACTATTTTTTTAAGCACTTCATCCTGCGCAATCAATCTGTGCAATTCGCGATTGTCGGTTGGCAGAACAAAAACCTCCTGACTTGTAACACGTTTTATTAGCTTGGTATTGGAGATAATTTTGTTCAGCGCTTCATCCCAGTTTTCAGGGAGCGGTTGCCCAACAGAATGTTTGAACATGTTTATCTTGTTGGTTACATCTATCAGATTCTTGCACTCTTTAAGAAACTGGCCATGGCTGAACTGATATCTTGTTTCTGACACTTTTGATGTGTAATTGCCTAATCGAACATGAGCCAGCGATGTGTTGCCCTCTACCCTGATGGTCAGGCTATTCGGATCCAAAACCAGTTTGCAGTCGCTGTCTGTTTCGGCTGGCACATAGTCATTGGTTTTACCCAGTACATAAGCGCCAAGGTTGGTGAGTCTTACAGCCACGAGCGTATCATATTCAGAAAACCAATTCTCTCCAAATTCACCTTCTTGTGGAATGTCGTAATAGGCTAGTTCCAACCCGCCAAAGGCTGCAAGTAGAAATGCAAACCCTGCAATAGCTGGTTTAACAATAAAATCGTTTTGATCTCCGAGCGTAATATACTTTTTGGGTTCGGAGTATAGATTATATACCGTGGTTTCATAGTGTATTTTATTAGCAAGGTCGTAATCAGAAAAAGGCACAATTTTTTTATCGTGAATTTTAGCATAATCCGTTATATTTTGCTTCGAAACCCATTCGTTTTTTGGCAATTGCTTGTAAATACTCATCACGTCAGTTACTGCTTTCGACTCAAAATCTCGAATAGGGATGTTAGAAATTCCCTTTAGAGAGTTGAAAAGGTATCCAGCAAAAGTGAATAAAGTGATGTGCTTCTGGAATAGGTTTTTTATTTCCTCATGGGGAGCGGCAATCACGTTACCTTTTCGCAGGCCATATAGTAGCCCACTCATCAATATGCACCGTAGAGTTGGGAATTGGTCGCTGCTGAAGAATTCTCTTATTTGTAGCGACCGCAACATTTTCTTCATTCCGGCAGCATTGGGTTTCCCATTGGCTGTGTATTTTAGTTGATCCTGATAATAATAGGACAGCAATGCGGGTAAGGTTGTGGCAATTGTATCCTCTGCATTGAAATAAGATAAATCTTCATCGTTTGGTTTAGCAATTGGGTTTAATGTGAATTCCTTTGGTTGTATATAGTAGTTTTGTAATATTTTTTTTAGCGTTGGTGGTAAACTTAGGTCGACCTTCAAATCTTCAATAATCAACTTGAAGCCAAAGCCCTGTAAAATTCGACTGTTGAAAAATGCAAATTCTCGTTTTATATCGGGGACAGACCATTCATTTCTAGGTTTTTCAAATATTGTATCTCCCGCTATAAGTTCCATTGTTCTGCGGCTAACGCTTCTTTCCCACAAGGTAGCTTCTATGCAATCTGCCACTTTTTTAGGCAACCAATCTTTAAAATCAGTGAATACAGATTCGTTCATGATCACAGAAAAAGCTGCAGCTACAACATCTGATTTTGTATTTATTTTTTTTGTTGCCTGTAGTCTTAATATCTCAGCAGCGCTAATGTCGCCCCATGATTTATGACTGTTTTCTGCATAAAACATCAATGCATAATACAACCAGCCCTTTGTTAATACTTCTTTGCTGTAATAGCCATCCAGTTCAGCCAGTAGATAGGGTTTACGCGCTGGTATTACTGATTTCATTAGTGCATCATCGAGGTATTGCATTGCCTTAATTTTATTCGTTTGTTTAGTTAAATGGTATTTTGGGATTTGAAGGCAAATAGTTATCTGCCCAGTATAAAGCTTATGTCGTCCTCACTCAACGCTTTAAGCGAAGCGTTGTCGTCTGAAATGATGTTCTGAAACAATTGGCTTTTCTTTTCTTGTAGTTGTAGTATTTTTTCCTCAATAGTACCCATTGTTATCAGGCGGTAGCTCAGTACTTTACTTTGTTGCCCCATACGGTGCGCGCGGTCTATCGCCTGACTTTCAGCTGCGCGGTTCCACCATGGGTCAAAAATAAATACTATGTCGGCGGCGGTGAGGTTCAGTCCGGTACCACCTGTTTTTAGCGTCAGCAAAAACACTTTGCAGCTTGGCGTATGCTGAAATCGTTCCACCAGTTCCTGCCTGTTGCGGGTGCTGCCGGTCATAGTTACAAAGTCAATGCCCTGTTCATTCAGTTGTTCGCTAATTTGCTCCACAGCATGCAGGAAGTTGCAAAACACCAGTACTTTATGATTATTAGCCACAGCATCAAATACCTGCTCCACCAGCAATTCAGCCTTTGGCGATGCAATTCTGCCGCTTGTTTGCGCTTCGGGTATACTTGCTATCTGGCGTAATTCGTTCATTGCCTGAAATATAAAAAACTGCGCTTGCTGTATGCCCTTCAGGGCTACCTGCTGTTCAATGGCGGTTTTGTAGTATTGCCTGCGCTGTTCGTAATACTTTGCCTGATCGTCGCTCATTTCCACAAACAGCGTTTGTTCAATCTTATCAGGTAGCTCTGTAAGTACATCTTTTTTCAGGCGTCGCAGTATAAACGGATATATTTTGCGCCGGAGGTCGGCTGTTGCAGTTTTGTCGTCGTGTTTTTGAATCGGCGTAAGGTATTGATTGGTGAACATTTCAGCCGAACCAAACATAGATGGATTGAGGAATCGAAAGAGCGAATACAGTTCCCCCAGATTATTTTCTATTGGTGTTCCGCTGAGCGCCAGTCTATGTTCGGCCGATAACAGCATCACGGCCTTGCTGGCCTGTGTTTGCATGTTTTTAATATTCTGCGATTCATCTAGTATTACATAGTAAAACTCTTTGTCTTTGAGCTGTTCTATGTCGTTGCGCATCATAGCATAGGTAGTAAAAATCAGATTGGCCTGCATAGCATCGTCTATATTCCTTGTGCCGGCATAATAGGTATAAGTGGTTAGTTCGGTGGCAAACTTGCGCACCTCAGCTTCCCAGTTGAACAGTAGACTTCTCGGCATAACAATCAGCGATGGTTTCGCCTGATGCTTGCCGGCATAAATGCCTGTAAGCATTGTTATTGCTTGAAGGGTTTTGCCAAGGCCCATATCGTCGGCAAGGCAGCCGCCCAGCTTGGTGTCGTGCAGATATTTAAGCCATTTGTAGCCTTGCACCTGATAGTCTCTTAGCGTAGCCGCAACCTTTGGAAGTTTTACTTTTTGAACAGATAGTTTGTTGAAACCCTCAAATACATCTTTTGACTTTTTGAATTGTACTTCCGCAGTTTTTGCATCAATCAGTTCTTCTACCAGAGGCAGGTCGAAAAATGATATAGCAACATTATCTTTTCTCTTTTTGAAAAGGCGCTGCAGCTTCAGCATATAGGCCTCATTGACCAATGCGTGGTCTCCGTTAGCCAATACGATATACCTATTCTTGTTAAACTGATTGAGCGCATCGAACAACGATACCTGAAATTCGCCAAACTGCAATGATGCGTCGCCTTCCAGAAAGTCTATTCCGTGGCTCATGTTCATATTCAGCTTTGGGTGAGCTGTATGTATTTTGTATTGCTTCAGTTTTTCCGCCCCTACTATTGCATATTCCGATAGTAGTTCGGGGATGTCTTTATAAATAAAAGCAGCAGCAATATCGTCCGATATTATAAATAGGTCGCCCTCCAGTATTATACCAGTTGCTTTTTTCTTACCTGTCTTTCCGGCGTGTTTTTCCAGCTTACCCTCTATATAGCTAATGTAGCGATCGTGCGGTAGCTGGTAAATGGATCTTATAGTTATATTCTTTTCCAGTTCATTTATTGAGGCGAACTTATACAAGTCATATTCGTCCATAAAATCGGCATCGGTATAGGGCAGTCGTTGCGACACGCGCATGTGCAGCGCATTGTCTTCATCTACCTTTTCAAACACCAGCATAGGTTGTGTAGCTATTTTATCTTCTATGTGTACAATAGTGAATTCGGCATACTGAACCTCGATATTGTCGACATACGAAAACAGGATAGACAGGTATTTTTGCAAATCATCTTTGCTTATTTTACTGTTGAAGCCTTTGATAGAATTGAAATAGCGACCTATTTCCTGAGTTTCTATTATCGCATTTTCATTGGTAAGCAGCGCATGATTTTCATTTATGTAGTTGAACTCAGTATATTCGGTTTCAGATGTAATAATGCTAACAGTCGTTTTAAACTGATTTCCCTCCTCTTCGATATTCAGTATCAGCTTTGCCGCATTATTGTTGGCAGATATATAAGCCCCAGCTTTATTTATTAACTGCTGTGATCTCAATAATTCGCCTATAAGGTAGGGGTGTTCAAAAAGGTAAAGTTTGTTTTCAGGGTTTTCCCAATCAATAGAAAAGTCATTTTTCTGCTTTATTTGCTCCACAGATTTCAGAATACTGCGCGTAACTCCGCTATATATACGGTAATCTGCATCTGTTTTGTTGCCTTTTTTGTCAGTTACTTCAATATAAGCTCCCTTTTCATCGGCCTGCAAAACAAAATACACATCTATCGGTTTCAATGTTTTGCTGGTTTCGAAACCATAACCTGCTTGTTTGTTCTTCTTAAATTGTTCTAATAGCCCCATATTAAAGCGGTAATAATTGATGGTGTAAAAATAAAACTAACAACAGTATAAAATCGATAGAAATTGATTGCTGCCTGTAACTGTTGTTTTTTATCAGATAAGGGCAAAATTAAACATAAAAAAAGCCTGCCTTTGGTTTTGTAATCAAGGGCAGGCAAATTGTTAGATTAACGTTTTACTCTAGTTTAAAGTTGGAGTAGTATTTTTTAGCTTCGGCTTCATATCTTCTGGCCATATCCATGTTGCCAAGTCCCTGATAAGATAAAGCAAGGAATGGGATATCATTCACATGTTTTGGGTCAAGGCTCAGCGATTTATTAAGAATATCGATAGTGGCCTGATACTGTTTCAATTGAAAGTAGCAGTGGCCAAGGTTAGAATAAGCATTGACATAATTTGGGTTCATTGCAATGGCTTTCTTAAATATCTCTATAGCCTGTGGATATTTGTTTTGGTTTAGATAGATTGCTCCCAGATTGTTCACTGCATTTACATCGCCGGGGTTTATTTCCAACGCTTTTTTAAACAGCGGTTCGGCCTTATCGTATTGTTTGGTCTGGAAGTATGCCATGCCCATTTGCATATAGGCGTCTACATAATTTGGGTCGCGTGTTACAGCCTGTGTAAGGTGGTAAATAGCCGAGTCGTATTGGTGGGTCTGCACATAGCAGCAGCCGAGGTTGAATGACGCCTGAACGAAAACCGGATTGATAGTCAGCGCCAGTTTGTAGGCCTCAATAGCTTCCGGAAACTTGCTGGTGCGCATATACACAGTACCCAGATTGTTTGCAGCTATAGACTGATAGGGACTCTGTGAAATGGCTGTGCGGAGATGGTACACTGCTGAATCGTACATTTCGGCAAGCAGGTAAGCTTTGCCGGTTTCGGTATGCGCATCTGTAAAAAGTGGGTAAATTTCCACCGATTTTTTAAGATAGTTGATACTTTCGCGAATTATCTGTTTCTGCTTTATCGGATCTTTTTCATTCGGGAAAACGGTTTCTGCCATTTCATCGCCGAGATAAAAATACAAACGGCTGTCATTGGGTTGTTTTGCAAGGTCGGTGCGGAAAAGGGTATAATTGTCTTTCCAGTCGGCATTGCGCGCTATAGTAAGTCCGGAGAATAATAAACAAACCGATATCATAATACCTAATACTACCTTGTTGTTGATGACTTCAGGTACGGTTACCGAGCCTTTTATTATCCACTTTTCTATAGCCAGGCCAACAGCCAGACAGAAACCTACTGAGGCGAAAAACAGAAAGCGTTCGCCCATAATTGTGCCTATCAGGAAGGGGATGTTTGAGAATAGCGACAATGTGGCAAGGAAAAAAACAATGCTAAACGCCCAGGGATCTTTCTGATCTTTTAAGAATCTGAAAGCTGCCAAACCAGCCAAAGCAAGGTATATAACTGTGGTAAGCAACACCCATATATTGTCGAAACCAACGTATGGAATACTATTAAAGCAGTAGTCGTTGATCAACGGGTGGGGGATAAACAGCAAGTATAAGTACTTACCCAACACCAGTATCGCAGTGCCGATTTTCATGGATACACTTGGCGCTTTTACTAGGGCATTGTCTATAAATTCTATGGCAGTAGTGCTACAGCCGTATGCATCGAGTACGCGGGTACGGATAATCCAAAATACTGCAAACGCAACAACAGTGCCCGTGGTAATGAATATTGCCCGTGTCCTGTTTTCGTTTCTGTAAAAGAAAAACACCATTGGCACTATAGCCAGAAATGTAAAAACCGTTTCTTTTGAGATAAATGCAAGAAAGAAAGCAATAATGCCCCCTATCAAGCTCAGTATTTTCCCTTTCTCCATGTAGTTGAGGTACAGATTCATGGAAACGAAGGCAAAAAAGAAACACATGATCTCGTCGCGGCTTTTTATGTTGGCCACAACTTCTGTATGAATTGGGTGAACAGCAAAAAGTAAGGATGCTATTAGCGCCACCACAGTTTTTTGTCGCCCGAACAACTTGTCAATAAACAGGAATAATAGTACTACACAACCAGCAAAGAAAATGATGTTGAACAAATGCCCAACCATAGGGTTGCTGCCAAATAGCTCTACTTCCGCGGCAAACATAACCAGCGACAACGGACGATAGTTGTCGTTTTTAAAGTAAGCTACGCCTGTCATACGGGGTGTTCGCAGCAATTCTGGAATGCCATCAAAGCCCTTGTTGACAATCGTGTTTTTTGTAGTTACCACATTGTCGTCGAGCACGTAGCCATTGCCAAGCGTGTTGAAGTAAACCAGCAGCGAAATTACTGCCAGCCCAATACAGATAAGCGTTGTGACAGACAACGATTTTTTAGGCTTTGCAGGCGCTTCAGCAAGTGGTTTTGTTGCCGTAGCCGGTTTTGGCGCAGGCGTATTTGTCGCCGCCGGTTTCGGGTTCGTCTTTTTAGCCATTGTGTTTGGTTGTTTCTAAATTAGCTTTACACTTTTGTCCAAAAATATACATTTATCTAAAACTAAGGTAGTTGTGGCAGCGGATAATAACTCGTTGCGGAAATGATATTCGCTGTTTTTTTGTTTTTTTATAATATGCTCGGTCAATGCAGCTATCAGAAAGTCGATTAGCGCCGCAATGAAAGAAGCAACACTTATATTTACCCACACAATACACTATGGCGTCTCGTGTCATTCGTTTTTCGTTGTCTGAAAAAATTGTCCGCAATACCTTTATCGCGGTTGTGTTGTTGTTTTTAGTGTCGGTGTTCTTTTTTTCAGTAGTCTATCTGTGCTCATCGCGGCAATCGTTGTCGGGCTGGTATTTGGGGCTTACTCCTTATTTTTATAACAAAGAGCAATGGCTTACCGCTTTTTTTACGCCTTCGGTAAAGCGGTTCGGCAATATTTTTTGTTTTGCCGCTGTCGGTATCTCAATCGTAGGTGTATATAAATTATATAAAGTCTGGCAAGCAAACAGCGAGACCGTAAAAGATGCTTATAGTTTTGCAGTGTTCATGGTCGACGTCTTTTGGATAGCCCTGTTGACCGCTACCTGCATCGGATTATGGTCATGGGGGAATGCCAAATTCCATCCTGCATTCGATGAGGTTTTTTCGGCGGTGAATAGCGCTGGCAGTCATCCATTTGTTGCACTATCCTATTATATGCTGCCCAACAATCACATTGGGTTTAATTTGTTCAATGGAGTCTTTTTTTACTTTGCCGCTGATAAGTTGATTACTGGTCGTTTTTTGTCGTTTGTAGCTTATCTTATTTTAGTGTTATCTGTATTTGGTTGGTTTTGTACATTCATGCGGTACAGGGTATTAGCATTTATGGGCGCAATTGCGGTCGCATTGCAGTTTTCAGTTTGGGGTTATGGTTTTCAGAACCGGGGATACGAATGGTATACCCTTGCTACATTTATTGCTTTTATTTCAGCGCTATATTTTACTTCAACCAATAATAAACGATGGCTGCATCTTAACACGGTGGCCTGCATTGTGGGTAATTGTTGTGTTCCTACTTTTTTCTATTATCAGGTTGCACAATGGCTTTTTGTGGGTTTGTTGCCGGGAGCTTCATCGCGTAGGGTATTTTGGTGGGCGCAATTAACTGTATTGAGTATAGTTTTCTTGTTTTATTTGCCTGCATTGTGTTTTTCCGGTATTGGGGCCTTTATTGCCAATCCTTATGTGTCTTCGGCGGGTAATCTTGCTGGTATCGTAGGTAAAAGCGGAGCTTATTTGGTTGAGTTTGCAACCTATTGTTACTCGGGCATGGTGAGCGAATACAATTTCATGAATGTGTTGTTTTTTCTGTTACCACTTTTGCTGCTGTTCAGGTGGAAGCGCAATGTGTTTTTCGCACGTGCAGGAGTTTATTTTGGTGTTTTATGGTTAATGGCTTTTATTGTTGTTTTTATAATGCGACGGTATCCCTACCTGCGCAACATGGCCGGACATGAGTGTATTTCGCTTACGTTATTCATTGTAGTCGTTTATTGGCTAACCGACCGTTTTGCGCATCGTTTGAAAATTCGACCTGCCGGATTTATTCTTTTTGCAGCGGTGGCAGCAGGCCTCTCCGCGCATTTCATTGAGGTGAATAGCGGGCGTTTCCAGAATTTGCTGTATAACTACAACACCACCGAAAAGTACATGGCTATAAGCGAAGCAGTTGCAACATTGCCAGCAACCGCAACCTTGGCGTGTACCAATGAGAGCTTTTATGCCTACTATCTGGCATCAAAACGTGGACTGAAGCCAACACAACACCCAACAGGGAAGGAACAATACCTAATAAAGCAAGCAGACGAAAGGGTAGAGTCAGGAATTTTAGCGCAATACGCCTATCTTTTCGCCTTTGATAGCTATCAGCTTTATCAGAAGAAATAGTATTGGTTAATCTGTATTTATCTATGATAGTATTATCGTTGGTAATGGCTATAAGAGATAATTTTGTAGTAACTTAGAGATTGAGGACATCAGTATAATTTATGCACACACAACCGGTCGACGCGAATTTGCCCTACAATAAGAGCGATGAAGAGGAAAAGAAAATGATATTGCGCGAATACCGTGCTTTGTTACGCTCACTAAAAGAACGACTGAAAAAAGGGGATAAAGCTTTACTGCGGCGTGCGTTCGAAATATCAGTAGAGGCGCATAAGGATATGCGCCGAAAGAGCGGAGAGCCTTACATACTCCATCCGCTGGCAGTGGCGCAAATAGCGGTGGAGGAAATTGGTCTTGGCGTCACATCGGCAATATGCGCTTTGTTGCACGACACAGTAGAGGATACCGAGATTACGTTGGAAGAAATCAGCGCAGAGTTTGGACCTAATATTGCTAAAATAATAGATGGGCTTACCAAAATAAGCAATGTAGTAGATATTAAAGCCGACACTACTATCCAAGCCGAAAACTTCCGTAAAATACTACTTACACTTGCCGATGACCCGAGGGTAATATTGATAAAACTTGCCGACCGCCTGCATAATATGCGCACGCTGGAAAGCATGAGCAGAGAAAAACAGCTAAAGATAGCATCGGAAACAACCTACATTTATTCGCCGCTGGCGCACAGGTTGGGTCTGTACGAGATAAAAAGCGAGATGGAAGATCTGGCTATGAAGTACACAATGCCCGATGTATATCATGATATTGCACAAGGATTGAAAGATACGAAAAGCAACAGGAGCCGGTATATTAATGAGTTTATAAAGCCAATAAAGGAAGAACTAACAGCTAACGGCTTTGATTTCGAAATTTATGGTCGTCCAAAAGCTATACATAGCATCTATAACAAGATGCGAAAGAAACAGGTGACTTTTGAAGAAGTTTATGACATTTTTGCAATCCGGGTGATAATCAAGTCGGCCCCAGATCGCGAAAAGGAGGATTGCTGGAAGGTGTATTCGATTATTACCAACGTTTATCATCCGAGTACAGAGCGACTGCGCGACTGGATAAGCGTACCTAAAGGTAACGGTTATGAAGCGCTGCACACTACTGTAATGGGCCCGGGCGGACGCTGGGTAGAGGTGCAAATACGCACAGAGCGCATGAACGAAATAGCCGAAAAAGGCCTTGCCGCTCACTGGAAGTATAAAGAAGGAGCTGTATCGGCGCAGGAAAGCAAACTGGATAGCTTCCTGAAACACCTTAGGGAAATATTGAATAACCCCGATACCGACACTATAGATTTTATTCAGGATTTTAAACTTGATCTGTTTACCGAGGAGATTTATATATATACGCCCAAAGGGGACATGCGGGTATTGCCCAAGGGCGCTACCGCGCTCGACTTCGCATTTGATATTCATACTCAGTTGGGTATGAAATGCATAGGCGCAAAGGTCAACTACCGATTAGTTCCACTTAGTCATCAGTTGGATAGCGGCGATCAGGTTGAGGTTATTACTTCCTCCAAACAAAATCCATCAGAAGATTGGTTGGGGTTCCTGATTACTGCAAAGGCTAAGTCAAAGGTTAAGAACTACCTGAAGGAAGATAAGCGTCGGACAGCAGATGAGGGAAAAGCTGAGTTGAAGAAAAAAATGGAGCACATTGGCGCTCCCATGTCCCAACACAACATCAACGAACTGCTAATCTATTATAAGAAAGCTACACAGTTAGATTTTTACTATGCGATAGCGGTAGGCAATATAGATCTTAAAGACCTAAAGAACTTTACGCTATATGGCGACAAGTTTCAGCATCCCGGTAGAGAAATTAAAGCCGAAACCAAGGCAATGGAGGAAGATGCTGCCAAGATTAAGCCGGGTAAGGGAACAGAACTGATTATATTTGGCGAACGGTCGGATAAAGTATTGTACAAGCTTGCTCAATGCTGTCAGCCTATTCCCGGCGACGATGTGTTTGGTTTCGTAACCTCCGGCGAGGGACTGAAAGTGCATCGCACCGACTGCCCGAATGCAGCTAAGTTGCTGGCAAACTACGGCCACAGAATAGTAAAAACCAAGTGGGCTAAAAACAAGGAAATATCCTTCCTTACTGGTGTAAGGATAATTGGCATGGATGATGTAGGCGTTATTCAGAAAATAACTAATGTTATTTCGGGTGAATTGAAATTGAACATGCGGTCATTAAGTATAGATTCGAAGGATGGTATTTTTGAAGGTACCATAATGGTGTATGTTCACGATAGGGAAGAATTGAATAATTTTTGCACAAAACTTGGCGCCCTCGATGGGGTATCGAAAATAGAACGACTGGAAGGGACTAATGATTGAACAAACGGAAATAGAAACGAGCGTAAATAACATGAGCGTAACGACACAAGAGTTGTACACGGCATATTGCGACATAATGCAAAAAGCCGCCGATTTGAATAATGCATCCGCTGTACTTGGGTGGGATCAGGAAGTGTACATGCCGCCCAAAAGCGCGACTATGCGCGCCCGCCAACTGGCTACTTTGGCAACGGAGGCGCATAGCCTGCTTACCAGTGAAAAACTGGATACTTTACTAAATCAATTGGCTGCGCGTAATGATCTGGCGGAAGACCAGCGTACAAATGTGGAGTTGAGCCTAAAAGATCTTAACAAGAATAAAAAATTACCGGCTGAGTTTGTCGACCAGCTATCGCGGCAAACCAGCGAGTGTTTTAATGCATGGATAGATGCGCGTAAGAAAAACGACTTTTCTGTTTTTGCTCCTTCGCTGGCGAAGATGATTGAGTTAAAGAAAAAACAGGTTGAATACTATGGCTATGCCGGACACCCATACAATGCATTGCTGGATGACTATGAAGAGGGGGCTACGGTTGAAATTCTGGATAGGATATTCGCCGGTATCCGGGCTAATCTACCGCCAATTTTGCACCGTATTCAACAACAACAGCAGGTTAGCGATGATTGTTTTCATAGTTATTACCCAAAGCAGCTACAGTGGGATTTCAGTATAGATGTTTTAAAACATATCGGCTTCGATTTTGAAGCTGGTCGTCAGGATTACTCAGAGCATCCTTTTACCACTTCATTTTCGTCTGCCGATGTGCGCTTGACCACACGCGTCGATGAATTCGATTTTGCGTCTATGCTTTGGAGTTGTATTCACGAAGGAGGACACGGGCTTTACGAACAAGGACTACCTGCAGATCAGTATGGGCTTCCGCTCGGAGCAGCGGTGAGTCTGGGTATTCATGAATCGCAATCGCGGTTGTGGGAGAATTGTGTAGGGCGCGGTAATGAATTTTGGACATTTTTTTACCCGAGACTTCAGGAGCTTTTTCCTGAACAATTGAGTATGGTGACCAAGGCGGATTTTGTAAAAGCTGCTAACAGAGTAACGCCATCGCTCATCAGAACTGAAGCCGACGAATTGACCTATCATTTTCATGTGATGATCCGTTATGAGATTGAAAAGGGCCTGATAGAAGGTAGTTTGTTGCCAGGTGAAATACCTGGTAAATGGAACGAGCTATATGAACATTATCTTGGCGTTACGCCGGCAGATGATAAGACTGGCGCGTTACAGGATGTACATTGGAGTCATGGTAGTTTTGGTTATTTTCCAACCTATACGCTCGGCAGCTTTTACGCGGCACAGTTTTATGCGCAGGCAGTAGCAGAGGTATCCGGGTTAGAGGAGCAAATGGCCAAGGGAGATTTTTCACTTTTGCTGGATTGGCTCCGGGAAGAAGTGCACATGCACGGACGAAAATACAACTCTGAGCGATTGTGTGAGCTTATTACCGGCAAACCCCTTGATCCGCAATATTTCATATCCTATATAACTGAGAAATACCAAGATATATATTCTTTCTGTTGATAATAATGAAGTAAGTACTGAGTACGGGCTACGGGCTGAATACATGTCCGTAACCTTCAGTCAGCACAAAAGCGCTTAAACAAATGACCTTCGGCCTTCACTACTATACCGAGCCGCTGAACGGCGATGAGTTGAGATTCCTTAAGCAAAAGGAACTGTCTGAGCGTTCGCAGTATTATAAGGTGTTTAAAGTACTTATGTTTTTTAGTTTTCTATTTCCATTTTTGGGGGCTTGGTATAGAGCTGCTGAGGGTGCAGAAAATGCGTTTTCGCCTGTGCGGTTTTTTGTTGCATGTGCTGTATTTCTGTTTATCTCTATATTTGGCGTCTATATGTCGTACCGGGTTTTCCTTAGGAATGTGCAGCGCGACATAAAATACAAGACTAAAACAGTTGAGAAAAGTCAGGTTACCAAGAAAACTTATATTCAGTCGACAGATAGCTATTACCTGTATATCAACTCGTCGGTGAAACTTAGTATAGAGGTATCGCGAGAAGATTTTAATTTTATAAACGAGGGAGATGAAGTGAACATTGAGTATGCTACATTTTCCAAACATTACTTTGGGTATTTTTGATTTTTTTAAAGAATCTGTCGGCATTTACACAAAACGCTGGATGCGCTTATCCATGCAATAAGCTGCAGAAAGATATGAATTGCTTAAGATTCAAAAACTAATTTGGCTTAACTTACGTATATGATGTGAGAGAGGTAGCAAATATTTTACAATTCTGTTTTTTGATGTTGTTGTCGCTAATAAGGACGTGGAAATTTGATGCTAAATTGTTTAGTATACACTTGTTGGTTATTTCTATTGCATTACAGTCTTTTTCAAAAGGACGCATTGTTGTTAAGCAACACTATGCTGATGGCAACCCCAAAATTGCGGTGGCATTTACAAACTTGAAAGACTCAACTGAATATACTTGCATAGCTTATTTTGACAATGGTAAAATAGATAGCGAGGTAGATTATAAAAACGGCATACAGAAAGGCTATTTTCGTTCTTTTTACAAAAACGGGAATAAAAAACAGGAATGTTTAATCAGGAACGGCAAAAAACATGGGTTATTAAAAACATGGTACGAAAACGGCCAACCCAAATGTGAAGGAAATTACACAAATGGAATTCAAGACGGTACGTGGAAAGTATGGACAGATAAGAACACGCTATTTGTAAAAACGGTGCGCCAAGGTAAAGAGGATGGTAGAATAATAGAATACCTTACGAATAAGAATGGCGTGATGAAAATTGTGATGACTAAAAACCGCGATAATAAGCAAGAAGGAGTATGGCGATTGTACGATATAGAGAACAATTTAGTGCAAACTACCATTTTCTATAACGGTGTACTTAACGGAGATTTTATGGAATATTTTCCGAACGGTAAAATAAAAGCAACAGGTAAATTACTGAATGGTTTTTATGAAGGTGTAGTTCGCTATTACGATGTTTTTGGTTATGTTACTAAGCTGAAAAAATACCGGAGAGGCAGTGTTGTTGCCGAATATTGATAGTTAACTGATATGTTGAAATTAAAATTTTAGTAAAAGCAATTATTGTATTATTAATATTTATATAAGTTGTGTGGTTGTTTAACTGCTTTCCTTCGGATATTTTCGTTCATTTGTTTTATTTAATATTTAAAATATTAGTATTCAGCAGGTAACTTTATCAGAAATTTTATAATTTTGTAATTGCAGATGACTCCGTGTTCTGTTAGTCAAGGTGCAAAGAATGGCCTGTTTCTCTGAAAAATTCTGAGGTTAACGGTTTACTTTTTTGAGGTTAAGGTAGTGTATATTTTAGTTCCGCTTTTTTTTTAAGAAAACAAGTGTTTTTTCCCAACCTATACCTTATATTAGCATCATGTAATGGTGTATGTACATACATCTTTGTTTGAATTTGCACATCAAAACAAAGATTGTACTAAGAAATTAATAATAAAAGTGTTGTCGTTTTGCCGACTGTTATAATGAAAGAATATATATTGGAGTCGTTGAATTGGAAAATAGGATTATTAAAGATGGGATATACGACATTTTAAACCTTGTGTCATTAATTTAGTCAAAAATAGTTATACCTGAAAACACCTATTTCGGAACATTTAAACACTGTCGCTAAATTACCTCATTTCTTATAGAAATGCAGTTATAGTTATTGAAGACGCTTGGACTTAGACTGTTGGAATACTATGTAATTAATATTGTTATTTTTTCTTTTAACTCACAACTTAGAATTAAAAAATGAATCCGGAAACAGAAATAAGCAATGTAAATGCAACGGATGAAGAGCTTCTTGCAGACATTAGAAACGTGGCACAGAAAATAGGTAAGAAAACACTACAGCCTTTGGAGTACAAAGATCATGGTAAGTTTTTCACTTCTTTAATTCTTAGCAGATTTGCTAACTGGAATAAAGCGTTGGAAGCCGCAGGGTTGAAAAAAGTGGTAAAGAACGGAGTGCCCGATGAGGAGATAATCGCTGATATGAAGCGTGTAGCAGCTATAGTGAAGAAGGATGTAATTTCGAAAGAAGATTACAGAATGTACGGCGATTTTGGCGTTAGTGTTATATTTAATAGGTTTGACTCCTGGGAAAAAGCATTAGAAAAGAGCGGATTCAAAAAGTCTTCGGAAAAAGATAAAAAGATTCGCGATTTGATGGAAAATCTGGAAGATGTATGGATAAAATTGGGTCGTTCTCCTCGTTTTGTTGAAATACGTATACCATTTTCAAGGTACAATGGCACTCAATATATTGCTACATTCGGCGGCTGGCATACCTCGCTCGATTTATTTGAGGAATATATTTCATCTGTAAAAGTTGAAACAGAGCAATCTATTGCCGGTAAGCCTGTATTAGAAAATAATCACAAAACAGCTAAAAATATTAATCGCCAAACAAGGTTTCATGTTATGAAACGCAGTGGATTTAAGTGTTCTGTATGTAAAAATAACAGCATGACAAACCCCGGCGTGACACTTGATGTGGAACATATTGTGGCCTATGAAAAAGGTGGAGAAACAACAGATGAGAATTTATATGTAGTTTGTTCAGAATGCAAGAAACAGAAAGAAGGTAATATACAGGCATAGAAAGTAATTGATGCGCGTCATTCTATAAAGTTCTAATTTTGCATTTTAGTCAGCAGTTATCGTTGGCATCACAATGTTCTTTAAATAGCAGACACACTCTGATTATTTATGATGGGTTATTTTACTGTCGTAGTAGTCAGAGTGTTTTGCATATTTAAAAGAGAATATTAGCTTGTTAATTGCTGATTGTGCAAATTTTGAATTGAGATGATACAGATGTACCCGGCAAAAGCCGACGAAGCCCTTGAGTTTAATAAAATAGTTGAATTATTATTACATAAGTGTCGAACAGACGCGGCACGCGAGAAGGTTGCAAACATAAGATTCCATACGCACAAAGAGCATATGGAGCGCGACCT
Organism: uncultured Bacteroidota bacterium; assembly: GCA_903882805.1. Classification (GTDB taxonomy): domain Bacteria; phylum Bacteroidota; class Bacteroidia; order Chitinophagales; family Chitinophagaceae; genus Nemorincola. The sequence goes on from CAIRYK010000048.1 coordinate 98,647, forward strand.
TAATCAAGCAAACGAATTTAAAGCCATACTTTCCAGCGCCGATCATTTCCCCAATGACTTTACGCGCAATATGCAGCGTGAATTGAAATTGCTTTCCATTTCTGGCGGCGTATTGAAGGGAGATGAATTGTTATCATTTAGCTACCTGGCGCTGAATACGAAGGATATTTTGCAGTGGTTTAAAAAGAACAATGATTTGTTTCCAACTCTACGCGCAATAAGCGAGAGGGTAGTGTACGAGAAAGAAATAGTAGAACTTATTACTACGGTGATTGATGAAAATGGTATTGTGCGCGATACTGCTTCAAAAGAGTTGATGGCAATACGGTCGGAACTTGGAAAACTGAGGTATGAAACCAGGCGTACTTTCGATAGTGTGTTGAGGAAATTAAATAAATCAGGTTATCTAGCAGATATTGGCGAGAGTTTTATGAACGGTCGTCGCACTGCCGCTGTACTTGCGGAGTATAAGCGTATAGTAAAAGGAATACTACATGGCGAGAGCGATACTCAAAAAACAGTATTCATTGAGCCAGAAGAAACCATTGAGCTAAACAACGAGATATTTTCGCTGGATCGAGCAGAAAGCAAAGAGATACATCGTATACTTGCTCAGGCTACAAAAGATCTTTCTCGTTTTTCTCCCCAACTCGACACCTATTACCATCTATGCGGCGCTTACGATTTTATAAGAGCGCGCGCTTTGCTGGCTGTTGATATGAACGCCAACATGCCAAGACTTAGCCCCCATCCGGGTACACAGCTTATTAAGGCTTGCCATCCCTTGCTTTTACTGCGCAACAAGCAAACTAATAAACCTACGATTCCCCTCAATATTACGTTGGACCGCCAAAACCGAATCTTAATTATCAGCGGTCCAAATGCAGGTGGCAAGACGGTGTCTATGAAAACGGTAGGGCTATTGCAGCTCATGGCGCAAGCCGGATTGCTGATACCTGCCGATGAAAACTCTGAAATTGGGGTGTTTAAGCAGATAATGGTGCAGATAGGCGATACGCAAAGTATTGAGCATGAATTGAGCACCTATAGCGCACATTTGCAGGATATGAAGAAATTCATGGAGTTTGCCAATGGGAAAACGCTCTTTTTGATTGATGAGTTAGGCAGCGGCTCTGATCCTAATTTGGGCGGCGCTTTTGCCGAAGCAATTGTTGAGGATCTTGCAAGTAAGCATGCCTTGGGTATCATTACCACGCACTACCTTAATCTAAAGGTAATGGCCGGTAAAGTAAGGGGCATTTTTAACGGAGCTATGGCCTTTGACGAAGAGCGACTGGAACCGTTGTACCGATTGGCGATCGGTAAGCCCGGTAGCTCTTACACCTTTGCCATAGCGCAACGCAGCGGTTTGCCGGAGGCAGTTATCGCCAGGGCGCGGCAACTGACCCAGGTTGAACATTTTAAGCTGGATAAAATGCTGCACCAGGCCGAACAACAAACTGTAAAACTATCCGATAAGGAGAAGCAGCTGGATAAACTGATAAAAGAATACGAACTGCTGAAACACAACTACGAGGAACTTACTGACAAGGAGAAACTGAAACAACATCAGGCGACGCTGCGTTTGCAGAATGTTATAAAAAAGGAAGAACTGGAATACCTGCGCGACACGGAGCGCAAACTAAAACAGATAATACAGGACTGGAAAAAAACGGAGAATAAGCAAGAGGTAATAAATGCTGCAGAGAATGTGCTTTTCAAGAAAAAGCAAATTCAAGCAAATGTAGCAGCAGCGAGAAAAGCCGATAAAGCCTATGTAGTAACCGGCGCAAAAACCAAAATAGGCGACTTAGTAAGGCATAAAGTAAACCACCAGATAGGAACGCTAACCGAACTGAAAGATAAGAAAGCTATAGTAAAAATAGGCAACCTACCATTTACAGTAGCTATAGACGAATGGGTAGCGGTGAAAAAAAGAGAAGAAAAAGAAATGGCGAAGGCGAGGCAATAGGCGCCAGCTACATGAAAAACAATACATAAATAGCGCCGCACAAGCACAGTAGAGATGCGGTCATGAGCAGTAAAAAGCGGCCAAGTCTGTTTTTGGGTAAGTTGAGCATTGCTGTTCAATTTAGTTTGATTGCAAAATTAATCTGAAAAATAAAAAATGGCGGTCTTTTTTCGCGAGAAACAGTACCGCCATTTTTGTTCACAATTATTATTGCTTTATCGGTTCCTGAACAAGCGTATTGAAGTTGCGGCTAACAGTTGTAAGCGGGCCGTCTACTTCTTTCCCGGTTTTGTCAATAAGCGTGAGTGTTACTTTACACTTTCCGCTGCCCAGATTTTGAATGAATTTTGGCTCCCACTTATCCAGAGTGGCAGTATGTGTTTGTGTTGGTTTGCTTTCGTTGGCAATTTCTGCTTTTACTTTAAAGCTATCGGCGCCCAACTGACAATTCCACACGTAATAGTCGAGTAGCAGATTAGTTGTGTCTTTGCCTATATAATCGCCCTTCGGACGGCTATAAAACAGCATAGGCGTTTTGGGCTCGTCCATTTTTTTAAGATTTCCTTTTTCATCTATTTTGAAATGGTACACTACCGCTGCGCCTTTTGATTTTACAGACTCGTGGTAAGAGCGAGAGAGGAATGCCATCAGGTAGTGTTCGGTGTTATTAGCCAGCGTCACTTCGTTTTTTGGTTCATACAGCGCTTTGTAGGGCTGATTGTCTAAAATAAAATGGATGTGCTGTCCCTGAGCTGAATTGTTGCATAGTTTTGTGCCGTTGTCGGCAGTCTGCATTTTTAATTCGTAATTTTTTACATCGAAAGCAAATACAACTTTAGCAGAATCTTTACCAACTTTTTCGCCCTTTGCAGATACGGCTAGTGATGCATTAGGGAATTCGGGCGATGGTGTTACGCTCGCTATTGCCACCGGAGGCGGAGCCGCGGTAACGCTATCGGTTGTGTTATTTTGTTCTTCCTTTGGCGTGCTTTCGCCGCATGATGCTAAAAGCAGTACCGAACCTGCTACAATAACTGGTAAAACTATCTTCTTCATAATTTGGTATTTCCATCAAAATTAAACTCTTATTTCCAAAAATATAGAATAGATATTTTGATTTGCTAGAAATGGAGCTGGAGCAGCTGTCCTTGTCGTAGGTATTTCATTATCGGGTAGTTAATGGCGGTCAAGGGGGGGCTCCGATCCTTGCATTTTTCGCAAAATGAACATAAGTTTGAAAAATTCCAAATTTAGATATATGCAGCTTACAGAATTTGAATATGCCATTCTCGATAAAATCATTCCCACTCAAACCTTCGAAGATCCGCTGGCTATAAAAACAGCGCTAAGAAGACTAGTAGATGAGCAGCGTGAAACGCTGATTGCTCAAGGCGCGGCAACTGATGAGAACTTTAAGGCTTTTCATAATACTACTGCCGATAACATTTGGCATTTTTTGCGAAGAAATGCTTTTTTTGCCGAGCGTGAAGGTGGGGTGTTTTTCATTACAGAGAAAGGCAGGCAGTTGCGCCAGCAAAAATCATTGCAAAACTATATCGACTGGCGAGAGCAACAAACTAAAATTGACGCAGACGTCATGCGCCGCACCCGCGAACAGGGTTATCTGGAAGAAAAGCAAACATCTGTAAAAGTTGAGGAGGTAGAGCGTAAAACCAATCGCATGGGCATTATTGCGGCATCAATAATTATTTTGGTTGTTATTGCAATATTATTGCATAAATATGGGGTTTTTTAGTCGTTTAGGGCGAAATCTATAGCTGCGTTTGCATGAATGAGCGTTGTGTCGAAAACCGGTACTTTTACATCAGCTTGGGTAATCAATAGCGGTATTTCTGTGCAACCCAGAATTATGCCTTCGGCGCCCTTCTGGATGAGGTCATTGATGATCGTCAGATAACGTTGTTTTGTAGGCGCAGTTACAATGCCTTTGCCCAGCTCGTAAAAGATGGTTTCGTGAATAAAATCCCGGTCTGTTTCATTCGGTATCAGCGATCTGATACCATAACCGGCCAGTTTATTAGTATAAAAATCTTTTTCCATTGTTGGCTTAGTGCCAAGGAGTCCTATAGTTTTTAGGCCGCTTTGCACAATTTTCTGCGCTGTTGCGTCGGCAATGTGTATAACTGATAGTCCTGTAGTTGCTTCTACTTTGTCGGCGAATAGGTGCATTGTATTGGCGCATATCACTATGCCGTCTGCGCCGCTGTTTTTTAGGTTTACTGCGGCTGTAGTTAGCATATCGCCTACGCCGTCCATGTCGCCGCTATCGGCCCGGTCTTTTATTTCGGCATAGCTAAACGAATGAATAATACACCGGGCGAAATGCAAGCCGCCCAATCGCTTATTAATGCCTTCGTTAATATATCTGTAGTAGTCGGCTGTAGATACCCAGCTGATGCCGCCTATGAGTCCGAGGGTTTTCATATGTATGTTAGTGTTGAGAATTTCTTTTTGACCATGCCTGCCTAGTGGCAAGGCCGGTTATGTCTTTCAATTTTTCTACCTTTATAAAAAATACCTCTGCAATATACAGATTCGGGAGCTTTCTGAAATTGCCGCAATTATGAAAAATACCCTAAAAGATTATCTGCCTGGATTTGTGTTGTTTTTGGCGGCGCTGGCTATTGGGCTATTTGTATATCAGGATTACGGAATAGGGTGGGATGAGCCTTTGCAACGGCAGCCCGGAGTATATAGCTACGATTATCTTACGGCTGGTAAACAGGATTTATTTACTAATCCCACCGACTATCATGGCGCGGGCTTTGAGTTGCCGCTGGTTATGTTAGAGCGTTGGCTCCACCTTAGCGATATGCGGCAGGTTTACCAAAGGCGGCATATTGTTACCCATTTGTTTTTCCTGATCGGTGTTTTTTCTTTTTATGTGCTCTGTTTCAGATTGTTCCGAAGCCGTGTTTTGGCGGCGTTGGGTTTTTGTATGTTGCTGTTAGCGCCTCGTTTGTATGCTCATTCGTTTTTCAATAGTAAAGACATTCCTTTTCTTACTGCATTTATTATTGTGGCTACGCTGTGCCAATATGCTTTTCAGAAAAACAAAACACTGCCATTTCTCGCTTTAGGTATAGCTGCCGGCTATGCCACCGGTATTCGTATTTTAGGGATACTTTGGCCGGCATTTATTGGCGCTATGCTTGCCGTTGATTTTTTTAGCGGATACGCTGCTAAAGAACGAAGATGGCAACCTGCAGCGAAAGCCTGTATATTCTTGATAGGGTATAGCGCCATGCTGTATAGCGCCTGGCCCTACTTGTGGCGCGATCCGCTGCATCACTTTGCAGACGGCTTTAAAGCTATGCTACACTACAACGCCTGGGGGGGCGCAGTAGTGTTTAGAGGCAAACTGATACCGGGCGCGGAGATACCCTGGACTTATTTCCCGGTTTGGTTTAGTATTAGTACCCCATTGGTATGGCTTGCAATGGGCATTTTGGGTATTGGCTGGCTTTGTCTCGATTTTTTTCGTCGCTCTTTGCCATTTATTACCAATACGCCAGAACGCAATTTTGTATTGGCCGCGCTTTGTTTTTTTGCTCCGGTTTTGGCGGTAATTGTGTTTCACTCCGTGATTTACGACGACTGGCGACACCTGTATTTCGTCTATCCTGCCTATATATTGCTGGGCTTATATGCGGTAAATAAGCTTTTGCAATCCCGTTTTAAGCCGGCAATTATCGCGCTGTGCAGTGTACAGTTAGGCATTACAGCCTATCAAATGGTAAAGCTGCATCCATTTCAGCAAGTGTACTTTAATGAACTCGCGGATCATCGCCCCGAGGCATTGCATAACAATTATGATCTTGAATACTGGGGATGCGGTTTTAAACAAGCGCTGGAATACCTACTTGCAAAATACCCTGGCGAAATAGCAGTAACGGGTAATGCCGACCCGCTACCTAATAACATTATGGGTTTGTCGCCGGCAGATAGAAAGCGAATAAAAGCGGTGCCTATAGACAGCGCTAAGTTTTTTATAACCAATTATCGTATGCATCCACAAGTCTATCCTTACCCAACATTGGAATATGGTATTAAAGTTGAGGGCAGCACAATTATAGGTATTTATAAATTGCGGTAAAAAAAGCATCCAGTTTGTTAGTTACAAACAGGATGCTTTGTGCTTTGTTTAATAAACGTATGCTAAATTATTGAAAATCAATATTTTGCAATCAATTATTGTTTGGTATACGTTTTAATGTTTCGAGCAAATAAGCCCAGAATTTCTGAACAGAAGATATTTGCACGCGCTCGTCGGGCGAGTGAGCTCCGGTAATGTTTGGGCCAAAGGAAATCATTTGTATATCCGGATAATTAGTACCTAAAATTCCGCATTCCAGTCCGGCGTGCACGGCATTTACATGCGCATGACCGCTGTGCATTTCTTCGTACAGGTTGGCCATGAGTTTTACGATAGGCGCATCAGGTTTTGGCGCCCAGCCAGGGTAAATGCCGCTATATTCAAGCGTGGCTCCCATAAGTTCGAATGCGCCGGCTATTGCAGATTTGAGGTCGTATTTTTCACTATCTACCGAACTGCGGGTGAGGCATTGCACGCTGTAGGCGCCATTGGCAACCACTACGCGGGCCAGATTGTTGGAGCTTTGTACAAGCCCAGCAATATCCGGGCTCATACGATATATGCCATTGGGGCAGGCATAGAGCGCGCGCAGAAGTTTGTACTGAAAAGTTGCATCCATTACGCTATCGGGCATAGATGACGGCTCTATACTGATGGATAGTTTTGGGTCGGTGGTTTGATATTCCTCTTTTAGCGTGGCAGCCAGTTGGGCTACAGCTTCCTGAACTTTTCCTGCAGCATCGGCGTTACAAACAATTACAGCCACCGACTCGCGGGGGATAGCGTTGCGCAAACTGCCTCCGCTAATGCTGGCAATACTTATTGTATATGATTCGGTAAGTGTATGCAATATTCTGTTCATCAGCTTATTAGCATTAGCTTTGCCTAAGTGAATATCTGCTCCCGAATGGCCGCCAGTAAGCCCTTTTACCGATATGGTAAAAGCAGTACCTGCTGTAGGTGCAGCGGCAGGGTATGAGCCAGTTGCGGTAACGTCTATGCCTCCGGCGCAACCTATCGTCAGCTCATTATCGGCTTCGGTGTCCAGATTCAGCATTATTTTGCCATCCAGCAATCCGCCTTTCAGCGATAATGCGCCGGTCATGCCGGTTTCTTCGTCAATGGTAAACAGCGCCTCTAAAGCAGGATGCGCAATATCTGTACTTGCCAGCAACGACATAATAGTAGCCACACCTATACCATTGTCGGCGCCCAGTGTAGTGCCCTTGGCGCGCACCCAATCGCCGTCTACAAGCATTTCTATACCTTGTTTGTCGAAGTCGAAAACCGTTTCGCTGTTTTTCTGGTGCACCATATCCAGATGGCTTTGCAGCACGATTGTTTGGCGGCCTTCCATGCCATCCGTTGCAGGCTTTTTAATGATAACATTACCCATCTCGTCTACATAGGTTGGCAGTTGCAGACTTTCGCCAAACGCCTTAATAAAGGCAATTACTCTTTCTTCTTTTTTCGAAGGTCTTGGCACCGCATTCAGATCTGCAAAATGATTCCACAAAGCAGATGGCTCCAGACTTCTTATTTGTTCATTCATGTTATTCAATTTCACTACTAAAGTAAGGATAATTACATTTTAGGGCGTTGTAAAATTTCCCTATAATTTGTTTGGCTATATAAGGTAGTTAATAGCCTCAACGCTACTGCACATATCAATGAAATGCAATAAATTGCAGTGGCCCTAAATTAGTTGTCAATGATTATCGCTATTACTAAACATCTTACAGATGAACAATTACGAGAGGTAAATGCCCTATGGGATACGGAATACCAGCAAACCCTTAACGGTCGCTTTCCAAAACTATTGGACGGTGTGGACGACTATTGCCACTACCTCGTGGAGCGGCAGGGTAGGGTAGTGGCATGGGCAGTGCATTTCAATAAAGACGAAGAAGTGCGGTTTTCGATAATTGTGTCAGCCGACCAGCAGGGCAACGGCATAGGCAAACTACTGATAGACCAACTAAAGAAAGACCTCCAGTGTTTTTATGGTTGGGTTGTAGATAACAATTATCACCTAAAAGCCGACGGAACCTTTTACCAATCGCCGCTGCAGTTTTATATTAAGCAAGGATTTGAAGTACTGCACGACCAGCGAATAGATAACGAAATGCTCAACGCGGTAAAGGTGAGGTGGGTACGTGGAGAATTACAATAGCAATAGCGCTGAAAATATGGGGCTATTGCACTACATTTGCAATCTGTAAAAATGACGGCAACGTTATGCCTACGGTAATGGAGAGATGCTCGAGTGGTTGAAGAGGCACGCCTGGAAAGTGTGTATACCTGTCAAAGGGTATCTAGGGTTCGAATCCCTATCCCTCCGCCTTTGCCCGCCGAAGCGGGCTATACCCAACAAGGATGAAATCTTTGTTGGGTATTTTTTATTAGGAAGTGTGTATTCCTCTAA
>CAIRYK010000049.1 GCA_903882805.1 uncultured Bacteroidota bacterium
GTACCTCCCAGTAGAGTAGTAAAAGGATACAACAAAAAACCCCCCACCGTGTAAGGTGAGGGGCAATTGTTTTGCGTGTCTAAATTATTTTTTTGAGCCTACGCCATAATCTTTAGAATTCTTATCAGCCCACTTTAATAGTGGTCCAGCAAGCGAACCAATAAGTACCGCATAATGAGGTTCAAGTTCGCTAGCCAATGCGACTCCCATAGTAATAGCCGAAGCCGCTACAGCCAGTCCGTAGTCTTTAAAAGCCTTTTTGTAGTTTGTAGGTAGGGTAATTTTCATGCTTTCTCCTTTGGTCGTGCTATTGCCATGATTGTTTTATAGACGCGCTTTTTTAGATAATATCCATCACCATTGGATTGACTACCCGCCTTACCTGATGAAGTGTTGCCCTCATAGACTTGCAGATATTTGAGGACTGTGTTGTGGTACTTGACAATGCCCACATGGTCTGCGGCAGCATCATCATCAAATTGAAAGAATACTAAGTCCCCGCGTTGAGCCTGACCGACAGGAACTACTTGATTATTTTTTGTAAGATATTTAAGCCATAGGTCGCATGATGCAAAACCTTTTTTGGTATTAGCGACAGATGAAATAGCACCAGCATCAAAAAACATTTTGGAGGCGGACATGGCACACCAAGGCTGGTTGTTTAATCCAAACCATTTGCCAAATGTAGTGTCGTTGTTTGCGCCTTCTGTATATCCTACGGAAGCGTTACACAATTCCAAAACCTTGTTTATTGACGCACTCATATTATTTCCTCGCTAGTAAAATGCGATAGATTTCTTCCATTTGTCGTTCAAGTCTATCAACGGAATCTCGCAAACTGCTCCCAGAATTGGGTTTAAGTTCATTAAGATAATGTTTTACAAGCCAGCGAATCGAACCAGCAAATGCGGAAGCAATTGCGGCTACGGATACTATAAGGCTTGCCCAGTTTTGTGCAGTCACGGTTGCACCTTTCGGTTATTGGTTAGCGGTTTCTATTGTGGCTTTAAGTATTGCAATTTCTTGTGCTTGCGTTCCAATGATTTCGCGCAAGTTTTTTAACACAAGGTTTATGTCTACTTCCTTATCCATTACTTACCTTCCAATATTTTTATTCGTGCTTCTTGGTCTTTAATTACTTGTAGTAAGAATACAGGTAGTTTCTCATATGCGAAGTAATCAGGCAAACCATCTTTGTCATATCCTACAAGTTCATATAAACCAAGGCGGTCTGCATCTTCAGCAATAAATCCATATTCAGGATTTTGGTCCTCATCAATAGATTCTATGTAATTAAACATGACAGGTTCTAATTGCAGTAATACATCTTTGTTTATTGCGTAAGGTCTAATGTTGTGCTTTATGCGTTCTGTAGATGCAGAAGTTCCATATAACCCCGCCGAAGATACAATCATTGTTCTTCCTGATACGGCTTGGTTATATGTTTGTGATACACGCACATTGCCTGATGAAGAAAGGAATTCAAAAATACCAGTGAATGAATTGCCAATGAATCAAGAAAAGGGGTATAACCTTTATA
>CAIRYK010000050.1 GCA_903882805.1 uncultured Bacteroidota bacterium
CCAACAAAAGTTACCACCATGATAAGTGGTCCAGGAGTAGTCTCTCCAAGGGCTAGGCCATCAATCATCTGTGTAGGCGTTAGCCAATGGTAATGTTCAACCGCACCTTGATATACGTAAGGTAAAACAGCGTATGCGCCACCAAAAGTGAGTAAGGCTGCTTTGGTAAAGAACCAGCCCATTTGTGTAAAGGCGGCATCCCATCCGAATTGAAGAACCAAACCAGCCATGACAATTACCCATACGGTAATTCCAATTACTACGATACGAGCCATCTTTGCCCAGCTAAATATGGCGTGTTCTGGCGTTGGCGTGTCATCATCAATTAAGGCTGGGCCAAAGTTGATTTCACTATTACCGTGCCCACCACCTACTTTGAAGTGCTGCGGGGACATACGTCCACCAAAATATCCGATTAATCCAGCTGATAAAACAATGACGGGAAACGGCAATTTAAGGGCAAATATGGCAATAAAAGCCATGGCTGCAATAGACCATAGCACCTTGTTTTTTAAGGCTCTGGAACCTATACGATATGCGGCAAAGAGGACTATAGCCACGACAGCAGGTTTAATGCCATATAGAGCACCAGCAACTGCAGGTACCGTGCCATAAGCCATGTATATCCAAGCCAACCCCGTTAAGATAAAAAACGACGGTAAAAAGAACAAACTGCCGGCAATAATGCCACCCCAAGTCTGATGCATTAACCATCCAATGTAAACCGCTAATTGTTGCGCCTCTGGTCCCGGCAATACCATGCAATAGTTAAGCGCATGTAAGAAACGTTTTTCTGAAATCCAGCGCTTCTTCTCAACCAAATCGTGATGCATGATTGAAATTTGACCTGCAGGACCACCGAAGCTAATAAAACCTAATTTAAGCCAGTATATAAAAGCTTCTGCCAGCGGTACTGATTGAGGTTTTGTATTTGATGTAGAGATAATGCTCTTAGAACTCTTCACTCACTATCCTTTTTTTTGGGGTATATGACCGCTAGATGGAGCGGATCGTGGACACTAAGCAACTTAGGGGTGCTGCAAAAACCCCATATATTTTTATACTAAATAATTTGACTGTGTATTGCAATGCGTATTTGTCTACTTTTGACCTTAAGCACACGTACACCTCCTGAAAGCGCCTATCCGTAAGTTGTCTGTAGGGATAGATGAAGTGAAACCACCCTAAAGCTACCTACCCAAAGCGGTCATTCGCAGGCTATAAATTACATCACTAAAACGCCTCTTCACGTACTATAAAACGAAATTTTCAAGCACATCCAGCGATATCTTTCGAGTCTAAACTCACCTTCTATATTCTATTTATTTATAAACTTATAAATAAATATTCTTTTTAATTCTTAAAGAAAGTTTATATAGTGCATGCATTCGCATTTTACGAACTTGATTTGAGGTTAAACCATGACATTTAGCAAACATACGATTTCAAATACAAACATCCACAACGCTGTGAGTAGTCGTGATGTATCCCAAGAAATTTTACGGGCTGTTGATGAATTAAAAAATGGCTCTGGCTTTGGC
>CAIRYK010000051.1 GCA_903882805.1 uncultured Bacteroidota bacterium
CCTGTATTATTTAGAAACTTCATCAAAATTTCGATTTACACCAAATCGATTAAAATTCGGGCCAAAGCAAGTCATTGCGCCGTTAGGCGCTACAGGTTTGTAGTTGAGTATTATATTATTTATAGGCTGCGCCCCGGAGGGTCGCAACAATCCCTGCATGTCGATTTTGAATGTTCAAACGGTATAAGAACAGCCAATCTTATTATTCATCTTCCTGCAACTGCTTAAAAGTATTGCCCTGTTTTAAATCGCCTGTTTCATACCCTTTTTTGAACCAGTACATTCGTTGCGCCGACGTGCCATGTGTAAATGCATCGGGCGTTACTGTGCCGCTGGCCTGCTTTTGCAATCGGTCGTCGCCTATAGCATTAGCGGCGGCAAGGGCAGCTTCAATATCGCCTTCTTCAATCACCTTTTCAGTTTTTTCTATATAGTGCGCCCAAACTCCGGCGTAAAAGTCGGCTTGCAGCTCCAGCATTACCGATAGGCGATTGCTTTCTTTCTTTGATACTGTTTCGCGCATGCGCTGCACTTTGTCTGATGTGCCCAACAAATGTTGCACATGGTGCCCCACCTCGTGGGCTATTACATAGGCATTGGCAAAATCGCCGGGCGCTGCGAATCTGATTTTTAGTTCTTCGAAAAACGACTTATCCAGATATACTTTTTCATCGGCCGGACAGTAGAATGGCCCGGTAGCAACGCTCGCAAACCCACAAGCCGATGATACTGTGCCTGGAAAAATATTCAATTTCGGCTTTTGGTATTCCCGGCCCATCTGCCTGAACAGGTCGGTCCATACATCTTCGGTTTCGGCAAGTATTACGCTTACAAATTTGTCGGTACGGTCTTTTTCTTCGCTTGTTTTTTTGAAAGTCTGGTTTATTTCTTCCTGAGGACCCTGCGCCTGTTGCAATACCTGTTCGGGATTGCCGCCCAGCAGGTACACAATCACCGCAATTACCAACGTGCCAATTCCGCCGCCTATTAGTTTGCCACGGCCGCCGCCGCTACTGTATTCTACATTATCGCTTTCTCTACCGCCTTGCCAACGCATACTATTCTGTTTACTGTTTTTGTAATCTTCAATTCTACATGCAATTTAGTCCATCTAAATCAAACTTTGCTTTAGTTGCTGAGCGCCTACATTTAGTAGCCGAGAGCTGATGCTCAATTGCCGGTTAGCGTATTTATAACCTGAGGAAGCGGTAATATTGTTAACCTGAAAACGTACTTTGTAGTGGTTTTTTCGCGCCTTTTTCCTATTTTTAGTTGTGAGGCAGAAATTGTTTTGACCTTTATGACACAACGCAAACTTTTGAAAGAAAATAAACGAAAAGCAATCTCGGACATGGTAGACACCGAGACAATAGTGGAGACAAAAGTAGTTATAGATGAAAGCGTACGGAAAAAACTATTGAATGCAGTAGAAGAACAAAGTCAGGTAATAGTACATTGCCGTATAGACGACGATTACAACGGTACTTTGGTGCGCATATGGGCCACAACGTTTCTGAAGGATCTACACGGGCGTCATAAAAGTCATCTGTTACATGCCGAAGGTGTAACTATTGCGCCTATTTGGACTGAAGTGCCGGCAGGTAAATCGCTGTATTTTACGCTACTATTTTCGCCGTTACCTAAAAGTTGTAAAGTATTTGATTTTTTTGAGCAGATACCCGAACCCGGGGGATTCATAGTGCGGAACATTCCACGTAATAAAGAGGATGTTTATCATATCGATCTAACAGGTTTTTAGAAGATTTTTTATCATCATTTTACATAGTGAGGGCATGAATAAATCAAGATATAGTTATAGAATTGATGAAATAATTCACTCGTCGGGAAGTATGCGAGTGGTGTGGACCATGACGTTAAGCGACGCCCTCATGCCGATTAAGGAAGCGAAATTTACCTCTAATAATTTGTTTGCAGATAAGAGTAAGCGAATAGACTTTTGGGTAAATAATGGAATATATGAGAAAGAGCCCCACGAGCAGGTAGAATTAAGGGTATCGTTAATTGAACAGCTCGGGTCGGGTATTCAGGAGTATCCGGTAAAAAGTACGCTGCGCCCCATTTCGGCCGATCATCTTGCCTATGAGCAACGTATATTAGATCCAATTTCCAAGTCATTACCAAACAACAATGGGAATACAGCAATAAATACTACCGGTAACAGCGACAGCGCTTTGTATGCCCCCAGCGGCGAACTTTGCGATTTTTATAAAATACTGGATATAAATGACGCGTCAACGTCCGCCCAAATTGAGGATGCCTACATAAAGCAGCAAACTAAATGGCAAGCAGCCATGTGGCATCAGGAGCGTTATAAAGACATAGATATAACCGCCAAGCTGGGCCTTGCCACGCTTGCCCGCAACGTGCTCATAAACCCCGAGCGGCGAGCGCACTATGATAGTAAACTTTTGGGCAAGACCATTATTCCTGCAGATAAGTCTGAAAGCAAACAAATCGATACCGAACCATATAACACTCCACTACCTGCTGCCCCGATAGAAGTTCCTGAAAAGCTAACATTTGTTGGGTGGTTGTTGAAGGTGTTGGGTAGGTGAGAAGAGTTTCAGCGCTTGATCCGTAGAAACGACCAGTTAAAATTCAAGTTGCAGTGGGTTTTGAAAATTAATATTTCAAAGTGATCCGGGAAATGCAATTATTCATAATCTCGCACCATTAACTAAAAAAAGCCTGTAAATCATTGATTTACAGGCTTTTAGTTTTGTGCTGTGTGACCGCGTCAGGATTCAAACCTGAAACCTTCTCATCCGTAGTGAGATGCTCTATTCAGTTGAGCTACGCAGCCATTCCCTCGTTTTGAGATTGCAAAAGTACGTAACAATTCTGTAACAGCAAATTTTTCTTTATATTTATTTTTGTGTCACATCAGTATGCCAGCTATGGTTGCTGAAAGATATGATGCCAGCGTGCCGCACAACAAAGCCTTCATAGCCAGCTTGGCAAGATCAGTACGGCGTTCTGGCGCCAAAGCCCCAATGCCGCCAATCTGCATACCTACGCTCGCAAAATTGGCAAACCCACAGATGGCAATGGTAACAATGGTGAGTCCTTTGGGCGTCACAATATTCACGTTATGAGACGTCATATTTTTAAAAGCAACAAACTCATTTACTGTTAGCTTCTGTCCCAGCAAAGTGGCTACATTGTTTACGTCTTCCATCGGTACGCCCATTGTCCACGCAATAGGGTAAAACGCTTTGCTGAAAATCAAATCGAGCGATAAACCATGGTAAACATGGCCAAGCATCCAGTTGATCATGGCAATAAGCGCTATGAACCCAATAAGCATTGCTATCACATTCATGGCTATCTTAAACCCATCTGCTGCGCCATGTGTAATAGCGTCTATCAGATTTGTATAATTGCTTTTAATGTCGAGTTTCACATTACCCATCGTTGGCGATTCTTCTGTTTCGGGAAACACTATTTTTGAAATCACCAACGCACCTGGCGCCGCCATCAGGCTGGCCGCAATTAGATAGTCGGCACGCGCGCCCATATTCGCGTATACTATAAGTATGCCCCCTGCTATACACGCCAGACTTCCGCTCATAGATGCCAGCAATTCGCTTTTTGTCATTGTGGGCAGATAAGCTCTAATCATTACTTGTGCCTCTACCTGGCCCACAAAAGCACTGGCTACATTGCTGAGCGCTTCTGCACCGCTTACACGCATTACAAAATTCATAGCCTTCGCTACTATCGATACTATTGTCTGCATAATTCGCATGTGGTAGAGCATTGCCACTATGATACATACCAATATTATTGTGGCTGTAATGTTGAATGCAAATACAAAGGCAGGCGTTGCACCATAGTTTACTACTTGTCCGGTATGGTCGTAAACGCCAATACCTGAGTATACAAAAGCTGCGCCTTCGCGAGCAAAACCTTCCAGTTTTTGCATACCCTTGCCCAGATATTGGAAAAAGTGGTTAATAACAGGCACTTTAAGCACTAAAATAGCTATGGTTACCTGGAGCAATAGTCCACTAACTACAAGTCGTAAATTGATACGTTTTTTATTATTGGAGGAAATAAACGCGATACCTAAAATCAAAATAATGCCTATAAGACCTGTTAATCGTTCCATGTTTTTTTTATTGCAGAATTATTAATGTGGAATGCCTTGAAAGTAACAATACTACTACAAGATTTTTTATTATAATAGCTGTCTGGTTAAAGTTAATACTTCAGAATGGCGATTCTGATGTTTTGCAAATAAACATAACAAAAGGCTACCCAATGAGTAGCCTTTTGCCTGTATAAATTGTTTAATCTGCGATTATTGAACCATTACCTTAACAACGCCATTGGTTATGCCATTGGTAAGTCTTGCAACATACATGCCCGATGGCAGGTTTGCGTTTAAAACCGAAATATTATTGTCGCCATTTACTACATTCAGTTTTTCTGTATGCATCATTCTACCTGTCATATCTGTAAGTGTCAGCGTGTATTCGCCAGCATCTACAGTGTTGAAATTGAAATTAATGGCTGATGAAGTGCCCATACCCAATTGATTGAACGATGCTGCGCCATTCTCGTTGATGTTTCTTACATCAACTGTTGATGTGTAAGTAAGCTGAAAATCATCAATTGCAGAAGAAGCACGGTTACCAGAACCAGTAGAAACCTCGAGGGTTACTATACGAATGTAGATATTAGATGGTTTGTTGTCGAGCGCTGTACCAAAATTCACTGTTACATTGGTATTGCTAAATGCATTACCGCCGGTTGTTGGGTTGGCTGGCACAGTTGCTATTGGTGTGAAAGCAGTAGGGGAGCCTATTGCGTAATCCACCATCCATTTGGTAAGACGTGGGCTGGATGTGTCCAATGATTGCAATTTAAATTGCATATTGAAGTTGTATGCACTTGTTGTATTTGTAAGCACAACTACAAATGCTGCTCCTGAATCGAGGTTAGGATGTGTCAGGTTAGTTTTAGCAACTTGTCTTACGCCCAATGCACGGTCTGAAGTTGTTTGCTGCACAGAGCAAGGAGTACCTTCTGTAGTTGCGTTGGCAGAGGCATAGTTTTTGAAACCACCGCTTGTTACATTGCTCGATCCGCAAGATGTATCGCGATAAACTCCGGTTGTTGATGATGTTGCCAATACTTCCAATGATCCAATGCTTGAAGCTCCTGAACCATTATATACACGCCAACCTGTTGGCATACTTGAGCCTATTGAGTTGAAATCCTGCGTATATGAAGTTCCGGAAAGTGTCACGGTTTGGGCAAATGCGCCGGTTGCGAGGCAAAGCAAGCTGTTGAAAAGTAATAGTTTCTTCATGTTCTTATTTTTTATTTGTTTTAGTTAGCAAAGGTAAATATGATTTGTTAAACGGGAGTATTTATTTGTATTATGGACAACGTGGGTTATTAAATGCTACGTCTGTAGTGTCGCGGATAAGCAATTGCATGTTTGAGTAGTATTGCGAACAAATACAAGTTACAGCGCCATTGCCCGTAGGCGTTGTTTTAGATTGGAAATTAGCATATGCGCTATTATACATTACCACAGTTGCCGTGTGCATGCAATCTTCAACTGTGCGCGAGGTGCCCGACGACATGCTGGAAGGCAATGCGTAAAGCTGATTGCTGGACGCAGCGTTAAATTGCACGTCTTTCAGCTTGATAAGCGTATTTATGTACTTGTTGGGATTTGACTTAATATCGATTATCGTAACATCAAGAGGCGCTACCGTATTTGGATAGGATGCTTTTACAATATAGTCGTTGATCATGCCCGATGGTATGCCGGTAGTATTGCCGGTTGAGTCAACCGATAGTACTATTTCGGGCAGCCCCTTATAGTTGATGAGCGATAGCCCTTTTAGCTTTACATAAAGTTTGCGCCCAACAGGAAAATCTGAATACAGGTACGATTTGTCGAGATACAATATTATACCGGTCATAGAGGTGTCTTCTATTATTATTTGCTTATAGAAATTGCCCGACTGGTCGTTGGCAACCACTACACCGCTAATGGTGGTATCGCCTAGCGTTCTCCATTTCCCCGGCGCCATGTTCAGCCCAATGTCCGACATGTTTCGGATCGTTGCATTTACAGGTAAATTTGGGTCATATTGCGCAGTACTAGGCGGTGTTTCAAATTCTTTCTTAATGCAGGAGTTAACCAATAAGCTACCTGCCAGCATCATTAGTGAAAAACGGATGAACTTCATATATAGTTGTATTTATTTTTATTTAAAATTTTAAAACCTTAATCCTATTGTCATGAAGTAATTAAGACCAAAAGCATAGTTATATTTGTTGGGGAATTTATAGGGATTTTGATTCGGGAAATCGAACCGTAGCTGTTCAAAGCCATTTACCTTAATGTCTGTATTGTTGAGCAGATTATTGACGCCCAAATTCACATTAAGAGTAGTTCTGTTTTTAAGCCATTTGGTGTATTTAGATATATCTACCGATTTTCCAACGCTCGCATTCATCATAAAAGCTCCAGGTAGTTTTTCCTGCGTATAAATGTCATTCCATTGCTTGCTATTTGGCGTTACCATGTCGGAGGCGAGCTGAGTATGACGATCTGGGCTTACTTCTACATAGTTGTCGTCCATATAGTTTGCATCCAGATTGATGAACCAACTTTTACCCGGAGTATATTTAAGCGCCAATGAGTAAATGGATTGCGGACCTACCCCTAAATAATAATTCTTGATATACACATCGCGGGTAACAGGAATATTGCTGGGCACATTATCCTGATATATAGATACAGAAGGGCGGTTTGTATAGAACGACTGGCCTTTCGCAGCTACTACAGTCGCCGTTAGTTTACTATTAATCTTAACGCTTGCTACAAACTCTGCTCCTATTGATCTTGAATCTACATTCTGCATTACATAGTTTACAAACGATTGGAAATCGGGGTCGTCATTCCAGAATCTTTTAATCATAGTGTTGCCAGTTACATCTGTTGCATATCCAGTCAGCCGCACGTTTAAAATAGGTGTTTTTAGTGCGTAACCCGCTTCCATTGATTTTGTAGTATAAGGTTTAATGCCATCCACAATAAAATCGCGTGTGCGGGCTGATATGTAGGCGTAGTCAATTTTTGGAGCTTCACTCAGGTATGCTGCATTAACATACAAAGCATTTTTGGCGTTTATTTTCCAGGTAATCCCACCTTTAATCTTCATTGTATTGAAACTATGAGAAGGGCTTGTGTCGTAAGAGTTGTTTGGAAATAGTCCGTTTTTCATTAAGCCCTCGCGGCTAAACGATACTGCGCCAAATTCGGCGGCTAGAAACCCAT
Source organism: uncultured Bacteroidota bacterium (assembly GCA_903882805.1). Taxonomy (GTDB): domain Bacteria; phylum Bacteroidota; class Bacteroidia; order Chitinophagales; family Chitinophagaceae; genus Nemorincola. Next base: position 7,328 of record CAIRYK010000051.1, read on the forward strand.
CGATGTGATTTGATGAGTACAATCCCTGACCCCATACAGAATAGTTGAGCGCCCGTAATATGTAATCGTAGCCGTATTTGTCTCCCTTTTTTATAAGTTGGTTAGGATTGTTTAGGTTGTTTTGTACATAACTTGGTTGTCCCGGGTTTTGCAATGCGGCAAACTGATTATAGTTCACAAAAAAATCTCCACCCAGTAAATCTGTTACTTGTTTGTAATACTCGTCTTTTTGTGAAATAACCTCAATGCCGCCATCCAATGTTATGTTTTTTGTAGCCGCATAGGTAGCATTGGTGTTAAATGATATTTTATTCATATCATCTACCTCGTCGCGCAATACAAATATCGAACGCTTGCCAGTGAAGTTGTTTCCGGCTATTCCATTTACATCATAAATGGTTTGAGTGTTCATCATATTTGCGTTATACATATTGTCCCACTGTATTTGCAGCATATCCGGATGCGCCTTGTATTGCGCGCGCAGGGCAGCAGCAGCTGCCGGATTTGGGTTATTAACGCCATAGAGGTAATAGTAGGGTAGGTTGCGATAATAAGTTGGATTGGGGTTGTAGCCGTTATAAAAATCCAGATTCGATCTTTTATAGTATCCAAACTGGTACCCCAGCGCAGAATTCCACCTTAGTTTATCATTTGGTTTGTAGGTGTAGTTGGCAATTATGGAGGGTTGCATACCATCGTTGACAATTGCAGATCGTTTTTCGCCTTTCTGATATCCCCATCCGCTATTGAAATAGTGGTTGTCGGTAATATTGTACACTTCATCAATCTCAGAAGTTGCTCTTCCGCGGCGTGTGGGCGCGCCAAAAGCGGTGAGATTGAATTGCCCTTTGGACATCACTTTACTAATAGCTCCGTAAAAGGAATATCCATCGTAAAAAGTGCCAGGCACATAGCCTTCGGTTGCCCATCTTTTTGAGCCCGATAGGGAATAAGCCCAGCCTTTTTTGCTTACCCCGCTATTGTGCGTCACCATTATTCTGTTTCTGTAATTGCTATTGCTTGACTGATACGAGATACTCGTGCCCTCCCGCTGATCGGCGGCAGTTGCATTGATGTATGTAGTACCTTTTATTGTTCCGAATGAACATTCCGCTGGAGCCAAGCCATAGGTGATGGTGCGGCTACGCATTACTTCATTTAATCCCCCTATCAAGGCAAACGATGCAAAACCCGATTCAAGATCCTGAAGTTGTATGCCATTGATCATAACGTCAGAATTGTCGTAGCCGCGAGGACGAAACCTGTAGGGGCCGAATACCACTGCTGCAGTAAACAAAAAAGGATCTTGATTGGCAACATAAAAGCCAGATGTACTCTGCGAACTTGCAGTTGCATTTTCATCTTCCTGACCAGAGTTATCATCTAAAGTAACAGTGGGGATGTCGCCGTTGTCAATTCCGGCGTTGTCGGCAGGGCTTGCCAACAAATCGCCCATATCTGCTGTTGCACCTTCTGGCACTGACACTTTAAAGGTGTCGGTGTTAATACCAGGACCAGAAATTATCACCAATTGTGCGCCTATATTAATGTTTGATAATGTAAATATGCCGCTGGTATTAGTCAGCGTTGCGGCAGAATAACCCAGTACGTTTACATTAACATCTTTTATTGGTTGGGAATTTGATTTTTGCACAACCCTGCCTTTGATGCCGCCGGTACCTACTGGGTAGTAAGCAGCAGCGTTAAAACAAAAAGACCCAGCTAGCAACAAGGTAATTATCGCAGATAACTTCGCACGAAAAATATACATGTATTTCTATTTCAGGCGGCAAAACTACGAATATTACGATGCAAAGTATGGGTACTTAGCTGTTTTGTAACTGAAAGTGCATAAATAATGATTGTTTAATACTTTGGTGGTCAGCGTACGTTGATGATTTTTACAATTTTATGGCAAATCTGGATAATGGGTATCCATAGTTTGAGCTTATTCGCGAAAAACATGCAACAATTTGAGCATTGGTCAGTTGTGTTTGATTAGCATATAAAATTACCACTACCTTTGTCGCTTATCAATTAATCAACATTGAATAGGTTGTGTGTATTTGCGCTGTTAGCGCTGGGATTTGCGTATAATGCTCATGCTCAAAAACAGGAATATAAAGTTGTGGCTATAGGTAGCTACAACTGTGAAAATCTTTTTGATACTGAGGATGACACTGCAAAGAAGGATGAAGATTTTACGCCCGATGGCGCTTACAAGTATACCGAAGCCGTGTATCGCCAAAAGCTCCATAACATTGCTACAGTTATTCAGCAAATGGGTACAACTGTAACACCCGACGGGCCTGCAGTTGTTGGTCTTGTAGAGATTGAAAACGATAAAGTACTCAGTCAGTTAGTCGCTCAACCAGAAATTGCCGGCAGAAACTACAAATATGTGTGGTTCCCCACATCAGACGAACGGGGTATCAGCACAGCAATGCTTTACAATCCAAAATATTTGAAAGTACTAAATGCCGAACCCGTTAGGGTGCCGTTGGAGCAGTTAGGACAAAAAAGGCCAACTCGAGATATTTTGCATGTTACGGGAGTTTTGTTGGGCGACACCATTCATTTTATGGTCAATCACTGGCCATCAAAAAGCGGCGGCGAGGCTGCTACCGAACCCGGAAGAAATCTTGCTGCAAGCGTAGATAAGCGGATAATTGACTCCTTGATAAATATCGATCCAAAAACAAAAATTATGCTGATGGGCGATTTCAACGACAATCCTACTTGCGCAGCTATTCAGAAAACACTTCAGGCAAAAGAAGATAAGGAACAGGCTAAAGCAAGTAGTCTCTACAACCCTATGCTGAAGATGTATAAAAAGGGTATGGGATCGGAAAGTTATCAGGGTACATGGAATCTTATAGATCAGATAATGATGAGTAATGCATTGGTAACCAATGTAAATGATAAGTGGAAGTACTACAATTCGGAGATTTTTAATAAGGATTTCCTGATTAATAAAATGGGAAAAGACAAAGGCTTGCCCCATCGCTCGTTTACAATAGCGCAGGTATGGGACAATGGTTATAGCGACCATTTTCCGATACTTGTTTATCTGATTGCCAAAAAATAGTTTTTTTCAGGTTATTCCACTTTACTTTGCATTTTTAAATACAGTATATGAAAAGATTTTTTTACGCCATGTTATTTATGTTGCCGGGTGTTGCTATAGCGCAACCGCCCGGATATTATAGTACTGCTAACAGTCTCAACGGGCAGTCGCTCAGGGCAGCATTACGCAATATAATTAGGCCACATACAGTTTTAACATACACGCCTGGTCTGTGGAATGCTTATAATACCACCGACAAAAAACCAAGCGGGAAACTGTGGGATGTATACTCTGATATTCCCAGTGGCACGCCTGCATATGAGTACACAATGGTAACCGATCAGTGTAGCGGATCGAGCCCAAGCGCAGAACACGGCTGTTATAATAGGGAACATACATGGCCTCAAAGCAAATTTGCCAGCGACACACCAATGCAAACAGATTTGTTTATTGTATACCCAACAGACTATTTTGTTAATTTCAAAAGAGGTGATCTGCCCTATGGCAAGGTTGGAACGGCAACGCAAACATTTACAAATGGCAGTAAAATTGGCAATAATGCATATCCTGGCGCTCCGTCTGGCAATTGCTTCGAACCAATAGATTCTTTTAAGGGCGATTTAGCGAGAACCTATTTTTACATCTCTACTTGTTACCGAAACGACAGCGGCAGGTTTTCTACTTGGGAAATAGCTACTTTGGTTAGCCTCAAAAGCTGGTCGGCGCAAATGCTACTGGAGTGGCACCATCTCGACCCGGTAAGCAAAAAGGAAATTGATAGAAATAATGCAGTTTATGCACTTCAAAATAATCGTAATCCGTTTATAGACCATCCTGAGTATGCTGATTGTATTTGGGGAACAGCAACATGTGGGGCTACTGGAATAGACATAGAAAGCATGAAAGCCGACGTGAGTATTTTCCCCAATCCGGCTAGCAGTATAGTAACTGTATTATTGCCTAATGCGAATGAACAAGCTTTGGTGTCGGTTTATAACATCACGGGACAATTGGTTGCTACACATTATGTTACCGGCACCTCAAATTTTTCTGTTGCGCAACTAGCTCAGGGCAGCTATTTTGTATCCATAACTACGCCTACTTATTGCACCACAAAAAGACTATTTGTTTCCGGACGGTAAATATTGATACTTAAAAAATTATTGGAGAGCAGCTAACCGTATAGGATTGGCTGCTCTTTTCACATTCGGGAATCCCTATTTTTTAGCATTTTTTCCTGAATCTGAAAACCTTTTAAGTAATGCTGCGGCAAATTTGCACCTACAATCAACTGCATGAAAAAAAGTACTACTATTTTGATTTTTCCTTTGTTTTTAGGTGGCTCAGTTTCTGCTCAATCGGTAACAAAGGACACTATTGCACAAAAAGAAACTACAAACTACTTGCCCAATATTACAGTTGTGGGCAGAAATAGCAAAAGCGATTACCAACAACTTCCCGATATTGTAGGAACCGATATCTATGCTGGTAAAAAATCAGCGCTTATAGTATTAGAAAATGTTCAAGGTAATTTGTCAACCAATACAATGCGTCAGGTAATGGCTAAGATTCCCGGAATTCAAATTTGGGAAAGCGACCCGAGCGGTATACAAATTGGCATCGCAGCCCGCGGACTTAGTCCTAACCGTAGCTGGGAGTTTAATACCCGCCAGAATGGTTATGATATTGCCGCCGACCCATTTGGGTATCCCGAAGCATATTATAATCCTCAGCTACAGGCAGTACAGCGTATAGAAGTAGTAAGAGGGCAGGGGTCGCTACAATATGGTCCTCAGTTTGGTGGAATGGTAAACTACATTCTGAAAAACGGTTCTGAAATGGATAAACCATTCGAATTAGAATCGCAGCAAACAGTAGGTTCTGCTAATATGTTCAATAGCTTTAATGCTATAGGCGGTAAAAAAGGTAAAATACATTATTACGCATTCTTTGACCACAGAAACGGAGACGGTTGGCGTCAGAATTCAGCATACAATACAAACTCCGGCTTCTTTACGTTCACTTGGGATATTACCAACAAGTTATCTGTTTCTGCAGAAATGATGAGGTCGAACTTAAGAAGTCAGCAGGCCGGCGGACTTACCGACAACCAACTGCAAAGCGACCCTCAGCAGAGTTTTCGAAGTCGCAATTGGTTTGATATAACCTGGACAACGCCTGCAATTATAGCTAACTACAAAATCAGTGAGCATACGTTGTGGACTACAAAACTATTTGGCACTATAGGCGACAGAAATAGTGTGGGCTACTTACAACCAATTACAGTGGCTGATACTATAAATGCTGCAACAGGAAAATACAATAGCAGGACTGTAAATGCAGACCAATACCGTAATTATGGCCTGGAGAGCAGAATGATTACCGACTATAGTATAGGTAAGGTGAAAAATACGATATCGGGCGGAATAAGGTTGTATACAGGCAGCACCTATCGCCGCACAGAGGGCTTAGGTACTACCGGTACGGGATACGATATGGCTGTAATAGGCGACTACCCCAAGGATATTACGTTTACTTCGGCAAATGCTGCATTGTTTGTCGAAAACATGTTTCGTTTGAGCAATAAAATATCTGTGATACCCGGCGCAAGAGTAGAATGGTTACAGGGCGCTGCAAATGGACGGAATGGTTTCGATACAAAAGGTAATGAAATAATGCTGCAGGATGTGCAGCGTAGCCGCGGTTTTGCATTGTTTGGAATTGGAGCTGAGTATAAGGTGACAGCAACTACACGTTTTTATGGAAATGTAGCTCAAGCCTATAGGCCAATACAGTTTGCAAACCTGCAGGCCCCGCCTACAACAGACGTCATTGACCCGGATTTGAAAGATGCAAAAGGATATAATGCCGATTTGGGATACAAAGGAAAGTTGAAAAGTTATTTACAGTTTGATGGTAGTATGTTTTATCTCCAGTATAACGACCGCGTAGGCGCTATAACCCGTAATGGTGGTAAAGAAAGGTTTATCACCAATGTAGGCGCAAGTACCAGCATGGGCTTCGAGGGCTTGATAGACATTAATATTCTAAAGGCGTTCAATAGCAATATGAACACCGATTTGAATATATACGGTTCTTACAGTTTCACTGATTCTAAATATTCAACTGATCACCTCGATGCTAATATTAGTGGTAAGCAAGTAGAAAATGCACCGCGAAATATTTTTAGAGGCGGCATAAGTTTTGGCCATAAAGGTGTTGTTGCCAGCCTGCAGTATAGCTATGTAGACAAAGCCTATAGCGATGCAAACAATACAGAAAAACCAACAGTCAATGGGCAAACTGGACTGATACCAGCCTATAACGTACTGGATGCCGCTGCCTCCTGGAAAGTGAAACCTAATGTAACTATAAAAGCAGGATTGAACAATCTTACTAATGAAACCTACTTTACTCGTCGTGCAGGCGGATATCCGGGACCTGGTGCGCTACCAGCCGATGGTCGTACTTTCTTTGCTTCGCTAATGGTAAAAATATAACTTTTTTTATTTCAATGGTGTAGGCAAAAGAATAATTGAATGTAACTAAGTGTTTGATTATCAATATATAATCGCGGATTGTATGAAGTTGTTTCATTCAATCTGCGATACTTTTTTTACACCATGCTATTTCAATAATCCTGTATTATTAGTGAAGATTTTTACAGCTATTGCCAAAAGAATAACGCCAAAAAACTTCCTAATTACTATTATTCCGGAAGGGCCTAATATACGTTCCAGCAGATTTACCGATCTCAGAGTAACGTAAATGATAATTAGGTTGATAAGAATAGCAATCAGGATATTATAATACATATAAGCTGCTTTCAGCGACATAACCGTGGTAAGCGTACCAGAACCAGCAATAAGTGGAAACGCAACCGGTACTAATGAACCCGACTTCATTTCGCTGTCGGTTTTAAACAACTCATGTCCTAATATCATTTCAAGCCCCAAAATGAATATTACTATTGACCCGGCTATAGCGAATGACTTTATGTCGAGCCCCATAAACTGAAGCATTTTTTCGCCAATCAAAAAAAACAACAGCATCAAACCACCAGAAACCAGTGTAGCCTGAAGTGCATTGATGTCGCCCATTTTCTTTTTAATAGAAATGATAACCGGTAGCGACCCTAAAATATCAATAACTGCAAAAAGTGTAAAAGTGACCGTGACTATCTGTGAGAAGTCAATTTTCGAAAGTCCGAACATAACAAACCTATTATAAACTGGAAATTAAAAAGATGACCTGCAAAAATAGAGCTTATAGTCGGGAAAGATTGTCAGTCTATTATCATACCCGTATTTTACGGTAGCAAATGGGCTAAGATAATTACTTTTGCAGCTCAAAATAATAAACATGGCTTTAACTAACTATACTTCTACCGTTGCCGATCGTTTTATGCGTTATGTGCAGGTAGACACACAAAGCGACCCAACATCGCCAAGTCAGCCTTCTACCGAAAAGCAGAAAGACTTAAGTAGAATACTTGTTCAGGGCTTGCATGCAATTGGCATAACCGATGCCGAACTCGACGACCATGGTTATGTATATGCTACTATACCGGCTACTACAGATAAAGATGTGCCAACACTCTGTTTTTGCTCGCATGTAGATACAGCGCCCGACTGTAGCGGTAAAGATGTGAAACCGATATTGCATAAAAACTATGATGGTTCGGACATTGTACTGCCCGATGATAACTCAGTGGTAATCAGCGCTGAAAACCATACTTACTTAAAAGAAAGAATAGGCGACGATATCATAACAGCATCTGGCATAACGCTGCTTGGGGCCGATGATAAGGCAGGTGTGGCCATAATTATGGATATGGCCAATCACTTTGTTCAGAACCCGCAGATTAAACATGGTCGTATACGTATTTTGTTTACACCCGACGAAGAAGTGGGTAGAGGGGTAGCAGCGATCGACATGAAGAAGCTTGACGCGCAATTTGGCTATACGCTTGATGGCGGAGAACGCGGACACCTGGAAGGGGAGACTTTTTCTGCCGACGCAGCAATTGTTACTTTTCACGGTATAAGCGCTCATCCCGGTTATGCCAAAGGAAAGATGGTACATGCTATTAAGGCAGCAGCTGCTTTTGTAGATATGCTTCCTAAAACCGAATGGTGCCCTGAAACGACCGAAGATATGCAAGGTTTTGTGCATCCAACATCAATAGAAGGCGGCCTTGAGAAGGCTACAATTCAGTTCATCGTTCGCGATTTCGATACGGCTATGCTTGCAGTACACGAGCAGCGTCTGAAAGCGCTGGTGGAAGAAGCTGCAAAACAGTTTCCCGGCATTACTACCAACTTTGAAGTGAAGGAGCAATACCGGAATATGAAGGAAATATTAGATCAATATCCTCAGGCAATGGACTATGCCCAAGAGGCTTACAGCCGCGCCGGTATGGAGGCAGTCCGCATGAGTATTCGTGGCGGTACAGATGGATCGCGTTTATCTTTTATGGGATTGCCATGTCCTAATTTGTTTACCGGCGAAATGGGTATTCACTCAAAGCAGGAATATGTGAGTGTTCAAGACATGGAAAAAGCAGTAGAAGCAATAGTACATCTGGCGCAAATTTGGGAAGAAAAGGCCTGATTACCTTATTGAATCGGTTAGATGGATATGTTAAATTCCGTGGGGTTGTTATCAATTGCTCCACGGAATTAAGTATTTCAATATAAATTATGATTTATCTTTGTAAGAACAAATCAGCAGTAAATGGAGAATAAGAATTACAAAGTGGTTATGCTCACTGTTTTCACCTTGTCGGTTTTTACACTGGCAGTACTGGAATTGATGGGCGTTAGCAACTGGAGTTTCCGGAATATTGCATCTAATGGTAGAGATAATACATTTTTTGATAAAAATGGACAGCGTTATCATGGTATAATTTATCCTGAAGATATGCGCACACGCTATCAGCAAGTTTCACAGATGCCCAAAACCACTATTCAATTCTACGAAACCAAGTACAACTTTGGTAGTGTGCCGGCCGGTAGGGTAGTAACTCATGTTTTCCGTTACAAAAATACAGGCCAAAATCCATTGATGATTTCTAAAACAGATGTAACCTGTGGTTGCACTGTGTCGAATTTTCAATTAGAATCTGTAGCTCCTGGTAATGATGGCGAGATTGCCGTAGATTTCGATACGCAAGGTAAGTCAGGACCACAACAAAAAAACATTACAGTACACTCAAACGCTCTGCCGGAAGCAGTAACGATAGGCATTGAAGCCGATGTGAAATAATATGGAAACCGCAACACTGTCGCCAGTACAAAGGCTTAAAAATTACCTTTCGTTAATAAAGTTCAGTCATACAATTTTTGCTTTACCTTTTGCACTCATAGGGTTCACGCTCGGCTTTCAAGAGATGAGCGCAAGCGTTGTTGACCATCCGTTTCAGTGGCCTATGTTGGTGAAGATGCTGCTGTGTATGGTTTTTGCACGCAGCGCTGCCATGTCGTTCAACAGGTATCTGGATCGGGCATTCGATGCACTCAATCCCCGTACGGCCAAGCGCGAAATTCCGGCCGGAATAATTAAGCCGCAGCAGGCTTTAGCCTTCACGGTCGTTAATTCAGTATTGTTCGTTGCCACTACCTGGTTTATAAACGATGTTTGTTTTTATCTGTCGTTTGTAGCGCTTTTTGTAGTGCTATTTTATAGTTACACAAAGCGCATTACACCTTTATGCCATGTTGTTTTGGGTGTGGGTTTGGCGCTATCGCCTATAGGAGCATATCTTGCGGTAACAGGGCATTTTGCGCTCACGCCTATTATGTTCTCACTATCGGTGCTTACTTGGGTATCTGGATTCGATATCATTTATGCATTACAGGATATTGAGTTTGATCGTAGTCAGCAGCTATTTTCCATACCAGCAGCTTTAGGTATTCGCAATGCGTTGCGAGTATCTGAGGTTTTACATGTGTTTTCGGCAGTGTTTATATGCTCAGCAGGGTACCTTGGCGGTTTCCATTGGTTGTATTGGGTAGGAGCAGCTTTTTACGGAGCCATGCTTACCTACCAGCATATGCTTGTAAAACCTAACGACCTTAGTAAAGTAGGTATTGCTTTTGCTAATACTAATGGATTTGCAAGTGTAGTTTTCTCTTTGCTAACAATTGTCGACTTATTATTGTTCAGATAATTCATGCACTATTGCGCTAAGTGGTACGATATTTATTACCAGAAATTGTACTACAGTACATAATAATCGAGGGGCTCAAATTGAGCCCCTCGATTATTTACAGAATTTACGACGGCATTATCCCTTAGGGTCAAGCGCTTTCTTAATCCTGTCTGCAACGTCTTGCAAATGGTACTTGCTCATTTTGTCGGCAGTACCAGGTATGGCTGCTACTATTTGAGTTTTTAAACTATTGAGTTGAGCGCGCGCCACACTTATTACGTCGGTGTTACGACCCGTAGCCGCTGATGGCGCCGGTGATGCAGGAGGGGTAATGAGCGCTACCAGAGCCTCAACATGCGCTTTCTGCAAGTTGCGGCGGAAACCATCTATAGGTTTTTTGC
>CAIRYK010000052.1 GCA_903882805.1 uncultured Bacteroidota bacterium
TCAAGGTCTGCAGCATTGGCAAAAGTGATTTTCAGCGTCGCCGGCTTTTCTTTCGGCTCTGCATCCAGATCAGTTGGCGGCGGTAACAGTTGCTCGATGCTGAATTCTGGTAAAGTAATTTGGTCCATCATGTTCGGCAAATCCAGATCATACAACGAAACGAAATCAGCCAACCCCTGTTGTGTTATCTTGGCATAGATGGAACTGAACACAAGCACCAGCTTCGACGCTTCCTTTTTGTTCTCACACTCCACAAACATACCAGGTAACAACTCCGGTACAGTTACGCCCTCTGTTTCCAGCTCTGCCAGTACCAAATACCTGTGCCGGCCATCGAGGCAATACATCGTATTATCTGCATCCTGCCACACGAAAAACGGCTGTATAAACCGGTTGGCAAGCAGTGATTTTTTAAGCTTCGATTTGTCAATTTCTGACAACTCTTTGAAATCATCCTGTTGTAGGAATTTTACGTCCTTCCATTTTATATCCGCTGTCTTCAAAATGCGGCTGGTAAGCATGTCCGGTTTGTTGTTGGTCATAGAATTTATTTTTCGTACCGACTTTAATGGACACAAAAATACTTAGAATAAGTAAACAAAACTTATTCTAAGTATTACAAAAACAAAAAATATAAAAGATTGACTATCGCTTAGCTTTAATGTACTTGTCGATGCTGGCAGGTTTGGACTTGTAGTTTTCGCCCGCTTGTTTGCGAAGTACGTCAAGATTGTATGTAATCCAGGCTTTTACCGACTTATTGCACTGGTTGTTGTCGTATAACCAAATCAGGTAGGTAGCGGGTACATTAATCATAGCCGTACCTTTGTATTGCCCGAACGGCATGGGGCTATCGTCCTTAAGAATAGCGTAGTTATACGTTGGCTTGGGTAATTCTTTGCTGTTTTCTTGCATAAAAACGTGGTTTTGTGGGTTATTAATAGCCGAAAACAAGCATTCCGGCATCACGGGCGTGGTTACTTGTTTTGCCTGTCCATTTTGTCAGCTTTGCGAAGTATGCGGCATCTATTTTGGTGATATTGTTTTTGGGAGCTACCAATTCGTAATCAATGCCTTTATCCTTGCAATAATCTTCAAGTATTTTGGCATCACGCTTTACAGATCCTACACCTTGCTGATTGTCTTTGTCGACTTTGCCAAACCACGTTCTTAGCCTGGCATCTTCAATCCTTACCTTCATGCTCACGCCTTCTATTCGCATTGCTTCCAGCTTAAGTATGGCATTGTGGATTGGTATTGTGGAAACTTCAGTAAAGTGTTTTTCTTTCGTGCTCCACATTGCAAATCCGGTTTTCACTCCGGTATCGATGCCAATTATTATGTCTGGTTTCATACAGATTCCCTCCGATTTACATACTGCGCATCTACAAATTGCGATACATTTTCTAAGATGTGTTTTACTGGCCAAAAAGTATCTTGATCCCTATTGCACTTCAGCTGTCCTATAGCTTCCTGTTTTGTAAACTGGTGCGCTTCGTATGGGTTTGTTGTATAACCTTTGCTATCCTTTGCCCAGAAATTAATAGCATTCCCAACAAAACCGTAAGATTGAAAAAAGAACATAGTATCGTCTGGCATTGCCTGTATTTTCTCTAATCGCTGTTCCTGTGTCATGATGCTACCTCCTTTGCTTCTACAGCCCAACCTTCCAAAATGGCGTTGTCAATGTCTATCCCTATTGAACGTAGGTAATCGGCTGCTTTCTTTGCGTTTTCTGGACTTATACGTATTGGGTCGCCATAATCATTTATAAAATCTCCAGATATGCGTCTACCTATATCAACGTGGGTTAGGCTGTTGTATTGATACCCATATTCTTCTTTAAGGTAATTTTGAGATACTTCGGAAAATTCACAAATTTTCACAAGTTCCTCATCGGTCAATTGCTCAACCGTGCGGAGTAGTAACTTTAATTTAGACGGTCTGCCATCAAATAGAACGAACATTATAAGTCTATCTACCTCGGCTATATTACCATCGGGTAGTAACACTTTCGCGCCAAAGTACAGGGCGGCTTTATCGGCTGTTAGTGTGTTCATTCTATCTCAACGTTTAGTGTATTATCAATTACGTTTACCTTGCAGCTGTTCACGTTGTCGAATACAGTAACCCAGCCTACTTCTGTATCTATTTTCATTGTGCTAATACAATCAGAATCGGATATTGCAACCCGTTTAACCTGTATCGTTTCTGGGTGCAGTCGGTCGTACTCATCCAATTCTTTTTGTGCTGCTGTTCTCAACTCATAGAACATTGCATCGTGTATCTTAGCTACCAGCTTTTCGCGGTATTCGTTGTTTCTCATACCTATGCTTTTTGTTGTTTAGGAAAAATAACCCTTCTGGCATCGTATGCCGAGCGGTGTTCTACACACCAGATGACAGCAGCGCAAGCCATTACGCTTGCTTCGTGTCTTACGGTCCATTCCTCAATGGTTCCGTCATCTTGCCTTACAGGCATTTTGAAACCTACCTTGTAGGTCTTGTTGATTTTCTCAACCAGCTTTTCAGCGTCTTTTTTCTGTTGGTTTAAGCTTTTCATTTCGCTTCTATAACTTTAAAATTCTGTAATAGTTCAACTTCATGCTGGATTGCTTGATCCCTGGTAATTGCTTTCCCATTTTTGTCAATGTCAATCCATTTATTCTTTGGTAACGCGTCCAAATAATCAAATTCAGATTGCTGTTCCGGAGTAAAAACATGCCCATGCTGTTTAGCCGCTTTTAAAATACCAAGTCTTATACCCCCATTAAATATTTGCGTACTCATACCCCTTCCGGCCTCCCATCCTTAATATGGCTATAGCTTCCATCCCCATTATCACGCCACTTCCTGTCTTTGTTAATCTGCAACTTAGCATAGTAGGCTACAAATACAGCATCTATTGTCAAACCAGCACGATTGATGCTGTCAAATACACAACCCAATATATCAGCATACTCGGTCGCGATGTTTTTGTTCAAATCCCATCCAAATTCGGGAGTATTGTCCAGTTCTTTTATAACCTCTTCAATCTCGCGCTTTGCGTGAAGTAACGCCCCCTTAGCAGTACCTTTAGGGAATGTAGCTGCAGACCATTCTATATGCCAATGTATAGTGCTGGCTATTTTTGCACCATTCGGCATCTGTTTTCTTTCCATCGTGTTTATGTTATTTGGTAAATAAAAAACAATTCAACTATGCCGCTTCCACAGCCGCTATTGCATTCAACTCAGCAAGTAATTTCCGTTGCCCCTCAATATGTGCATCTATTATTTTAAAGCACAATTCAGGCGGCACACCATACACCGACCACGAACTTTCAGAATTTGGCACATGAAGTTCAAGCCCTTTCCGTCTACCAAATGCATCTGCAATTAATAGATCACCGTACTTATCTACACTTTCTTTTAAGGTAGCAATCAGTTTTTCCCCATCTTTTATTTGTTGATGGGCGTTGTAGATTTTCCTACTCGTTTCTTGACTTATCATCGTTCTATATGTTATTGGTTAAAAATGCTTTACCGGATGTAACTTTCTATACCTGGCTCTCACCTCTTCAACATCACTCCCTACAGGCGCCATCACCACAGTCTTACTGTCTATCCTTACAGCCATCTTAGCATTGTGGTCAGGTATCTTTATTTTCGGCTTTTCTGCAAGCAATTGCACATCAGCCTTTTTCAATTTTCGTTCAAACTGTGGACGCTCATACAGCTTTACCCTATGCACCTTATTCATTTCCTTGATGTTTCGCTCCACAAACGATAGCGGGATATCAAGCATGTTGGCTATCCAATAAGGCGCTTTTACTTCCCAGTACTGCTGAATAAACCGCACTTGTACGCTATTTAACTCTACGATTTCCATCTGTCAGCAGTTTTTCGCCCATTGGTACTATGCCAGTTTGGCTAATCATGCCAGTTACTCGCATCACATCTACTTCCACTTTCACGCTGTTTATTATCTGGTTACTCACATTTGCCAGCGCTTCGCTCCGCATTATTTCTTTGTCCAGATTGCACGATGGATCCGCTAATTTTTTCATCTGCGCAAACAGCATATCGCGCAGGTCGTTAATCTGATTTGTGTTACTCATTGGATTTTTGTTTTTTGATTTGTCTTAATAATTGTATTTGTGCTCGTTTCAACTCTATTACATCAGGTCGGGTTTTTAGAATATCTCTCAGGCCGCTATTATCCCGATCTTCTTTACGCGTCATTACCTGCAATACGTATCCATCTACAAGGTTCATACTGGCGCTATTCCTCAGCATGTTTTCAGCCCTGGTAATCAATTCCAGATTGTCAATGTCGCAGTTCATCGTATCCTTATCCTTAAATACTACTATACAACCTTCAGGCACCGGACCATGTACGCTTTCCCATATATGCACATGCAACATTTTCCAGTTTGCGAGGCTTATGCGGATCCATTTGTATTTTTTGGATCCCGGGTCATTTCTACTGTCTTTCCTTATCCGTATATCGCCGTCCGATACACCTTCCCCATTTTTAGGCAGATGCCCTTTGGGATACCACCCAGCTTTACTACGTTCCATAGCTTCAGGCGATAGATAATCAGCCCACTTTTTGCCTTTGTTAATTGGCGTGTTACCTGGCTTTATTCTGCCTACCTGTTTGTTCTGATCAATAATTTCAGCAGGTATAACCAACCCAAGCTGACGAAGGCGATTATTCAAAAAACAACCGCTTTTACCAACCATTTTAGCTATCCGCTTTACAGGCATAGTCAGGTAATTTGCCATTATCACCGCATCAATTTCCGGAGTACTGGTAGTTATCTTTTTTCTCGCATTAGCTTTGAATTTAGCCACAGTTTCAGTGGGTATTACCACCCCCTTTGCTTGTAAATAGCTGCGTACTGTTCCTTTTGGTACGCCCAAAGCTTTGCCAATATCCTTAGAGGAAATCTCATAACAGTTGGCATCAATAAATTGTTTGTGCTGTTCAGTCAGTACTTTTCTCATAACGGTTGGTTATACCTTTCTTTCAAAACTTTAATTGTCCTTTCATAGTCCTCATCCAGCAGCCTTATAGCATCGCCCGAAAACAGTGTTTTTAATGCAGCCTCTTTTCTTTTCAAGTACTCCCTGCGTACCATGCCCATTTTCCTGTTATACTTTTGGTAATCGTCCATCCGGCGTACCTCATTGATTTTTACTCTGCTAACAGACGTGGTGAAATCAATATTTTTCAATCGCAGTCTACCGCTTACCCTATCCAGTCGGCGCCTGAATTCATCATCTTGGTATGGATCGCCTACCAACGTACCGAGGAAATAAGCATCACCTTCTTTGTCTCGCTCAGTAATCTTTCTACCCGAAAAATGAAATACAAATGGGTTGTCAGATACATACTTTACCTTTTCGCATATTATAAAGTCCATTGCTGTAGATTTTTAAAACGGTAAATCATCCTGCTTGGCAGTTTCAACCTGTATCATGTGCCTGCCGTCTTCAGTGAAATAATTATTCGTGTACTCTGTCCAGTGCTGTATTTGATTGTTAGCTGAAAATATCACCTCTTCAAGTGCCCCATTTCGGTTTTTCTTGATAGTTCCTAATATCGCCCCTTTCAAATGTGGCTTCTGTTCTATTGTTTTTTCCCCAGGCCGGTACAGGAACATCACAATGTCTGCATCCTGTTCTATCGCTCCACTCTCACGCAAATCGCTCAACTGTGGCTCCCGGTTCTGGGTGTCTACTCCCCTGCTCATCTGGCTGAGGGCTATAATCGGGATATTGCAATCCTTTGCCAGCTTTTTCAATTCCCGACTGATCTTACTTATTTCCTGCTCACGGTTACCGTTGCGCGAATTGCCATCGCTTTCCATCAGCTGCAGGTAGTCAACGAACACTATTCTTACATCGTCCTGGCTAACAAGCTTCCTAACCTTGGTACGTAATTCCATCGAGGTAAGCCCTGCAGTATCGTCGATGAAGATGGGCAATTCAGCCAGCTTCCTTGATGCTCGTTGGTAAGCCTCATTATCAATCGCATCCATTTTTTTCGGGTTCTTGATTTTATCAAAATAAACCCTAGACATTGCGCTTGTCATCCTTTGGCAAATCTGCTCAGCGCTCATTTCAAGGCTAAATATCGCCACACCACCGCCATACACAGTATCCATTGCAGCATTAAGAGCCAGATTAACGGTCAATGCCGATTTTCCTACCGACGGCCTTGCTGCTAAGATGATAAGATCTGTTTTCTGCCATCCACCGGTACATTTGTTGAGCGATGGGAATCCAGTATTTATGCCAGTGAAATCAACATTGCGATCAATAATGGATAGCATTGTTTTCGCTGTTTCATTCACTACCTGTGCTATCCGCTTCACCTTCTTTTTAACACCGACAGATGATAACTGATACATTTTAACCTCGGCGGTTTCCATCGCCTTGAATACATCAACAGCCGGGTTGTAACCATTTTGGATGGCCTCATTACCAATCCTGATTAATTCCCTTGCCAGGTGTTTTTCTACTACAATTCTGGCATGCTCTTCTACGTGTGCCGACGATGTTACAGCGTCAGTCATTTTTGCCAAAGCATGTGGACCGCCGATTGCTTCCAAATCGCCATCTTTACGCAACCTTTCTGCTACCGTAAGTAAGTCTACCTTACTCCCTGAGTCGTACAGCTTTTTTATTGCTGAGAAAATTCGTTGATGATTATCAGCATAGAATACTTCCGGATCCTGTATAATTTCAAACACTGTTTCCAGTGCGTCCATTTCAAGCAAAGCAACTGCCAAAACTGCTTCTTCAAACTCTGGCGACTGAGGCGGAACTTTCCCATACATCAGGGGGAAATCGCTTTTAGGGGTTTCCCCTTTCTTAAACTGCTGTGTTGCCATTGGTCATAGATTTATTGATTAACCTTTCTAATTTTTCATCAGCCGCATTTACAGGCACATCAGGTATTTTCGGTTTACCCTTTTCATTATCGTAGTTGCCTTCCAGTATTTTTATGTAATTGTCCTTGCTTTTAGTAAACCAATCAAAAGTGAACCAGGTTCCTTCCAGCAGGTAGGTAGATTTGTTTGCCCTTTTCATTATTTCTAAAAAATCAAACTCCTTTTCCTTAATCCTGGCATTAAAATGGCTTTTACGCTTATCGGTAATAGCTTCCACTTTCGGTTTATTGCGGTCAGTAGCCCAAATATTCCACAGCAGTATATATGGCTCAATGAAATTTGGGCGGTGCCTTTGCACGAAATAGATAATAGCCTCTTTGTTTTTAGGGGTATCGGCATATAATCGTTTAAGGTCTTTAAGCGCCAACTCCTCTTCAGCTTTTTCAGGTTTGCCAGCTTTTTCAACTTCAATTGCCGCTGCTGCCACAGAGCCGTTAGGCTCTTTAATACTTTCCTTTACTATACTTTTATTTACTTTACTTTGTGTAGTTTCTAACGTTATTAACTCGGTTTCTATCGTAGTGCAAACGTTATTAACTTCGTTTAGCCATATTTTTGAGTTAATAACCCTGTCTTTTCTCAATCTCGTTGCGTCCAACCAAGTCTTTTGTATGCGTCTCGATGTCAAGATATTGAACGATTCAAACACGGTTTGGTCAAACAAACCCCATTTGATACACCCGGCAACTACTTCTTTTATAAGGTTCACTGGCGAACCGCCTATGTAGGCAACACGCTTCGCAAACTTGAGCTGCTCCATTTCTGTCCATTCTGCATAGTATCCCTGATTGGCGTAAATCCATGAAATCAGCTTGATGAATATCAATTCACCTTTGTAGCCAAAATCACCGATTATCATCGCAAGCTTATCGTCATCGTCTAATCTCACATCCATTGGGAAATAGTCAATCCCTTGCTTGTTTGGTCTGGCCATTTTGATACTGTTAATGTTATCTAAAACCAGATACTTTGGCATGTAATGTGCATTACCTTAGTATCTCTCTGAATTACTGATAATAGACGCCCGGCTGCAACCGGGCGCTTTTTTATTTCACTTTGGCTTTCTTAGCCTTACCAGCTTTCTGCTTCGCTTCCAGCTTTTCTTTTTCGGCCGTCAGTTCAGCTATGCGGTCATTTACTCGCTGTATCCGCTTTTCGGCCTTCTTAGCCTGCTCAGCTGCTATGCCATCAACATCTATACCCTCATGCTTTGCAAGTTGCTCCAGCGCATAGGCCTGAATGCTGCCGGGGTTAGTATTACTGTATTTACTTACAGCAATAGTCCTAACCAGGAAAGCAAATTCTTCATGGCTCATGTTTACAAGCTTGTCGTATGCTTGCTTTCCCTTCGGCATGCTATACAATCGTTTCAAGCCTATAGCTTTTTCAATTTCCTCAGCATTACCATACCCAACATAATCTGCTATCAAAAGCCTTGTAAGTACAATGTCAATGCCTGAATACTTAGGTAGCTCTACTACCTCTTTTAGCTTTCCCAGTTCCGGAACAATAGCCTTAAACACCTTTTCGGCATCCAGTTCTTTCGATCGCTTTTCTTTGCCTTCCAGGCGGCTTATCTCTGTCAATATCTCATCAACTGCAGGATTACCGGTTGAAGATCCTTTGGCTGGTACTGCTCGCTTTTTCAACTCCACATAAATCCACTCGCTTTTGTCCGGGCCATCTATCATAAAGCCTTTCAGGTACTTACCCTGGGCTATCGCTTCATTACGTTCGCCCCCCTTTTCGTCACATTCCTTTATGTATTCCTCGTAGCGTTGCTTTTTCTCATCATCTGTCAGTTTCGACACTTGATATCCATTTGCAAACTCTTCATAGGTTTCAACTTCTTCTAATTGCCTTTTTACGTAATCGTAGTAGTGAAATAACACGGTATAACCGTTTTCATTGATGCGCCTTGTTAACTCCTTATCTGCCTCTTCACTATCGCTCGACAAAAACAACATCGCAGGATCTTCTAAGCTTTTCTGAAAATTAGCTTCAAAATGAAGCTATTCTTTGTTTTGGTAGCAAGTAAAATTGGTACATACAGGATCGCCGCTATCTTTAAACAGGCTGGCATAGGCTGTATTAAAAGCACAGTTGTTGCATGAACCTACCGATCTATCCAGCGTTTCACTATTGGGGCTAAACTTCGCTTCTTTCAGAAATCCACGATATTGCCTAAGGTGCCATTTGTTTATTTCTATTTTCCGGTTTGCAGTTATCTCTTTTTCAATGCTCATATCCTTGACTATCTTATCCTGCACCTCAGGTTTAAACAAGGCAATACTAAGCGCATCAGTTACCTTTATCAGGTTCTTATAAAATGCCCTTTGCCAGTCCGGTGTAAGATCATTAAGCTTCAATCGCTGCTTTACGAAATACACATTCTTTCCCAGCTTAGCAGCGATTTCAGCAACATCGTTTTTTTCTATCATGCGCTTAATGGCGAAAGCCTCTTCAAGCGGATGCACATCCTTTCGCTGCAGGTTTTCAGTTATCTGCAGTTCAAAAGCTTCATCGTCGGTCAGCTCTCTTATATAAGCTGGTATATCAGCCATGCCGGCAATAATGCTACCCCTATACCGGCGCTCACCGCATACCAGTTCATAGTTGCCCGCTGGCAATGGCCTAACAAGTATGGGCTGAATCACGCCCTTACTTTTTATCGATGCCGAAATCTCTTGTATGGCATCTTCGTCAAATTCTTTCCGGGGATTGGAAAGGCCGATAACAATTTCTGCTATCGGCAATACAGCCATTTTCGGCGTGTGTGGTGTTGCTTCCATCGTTAGTTGTTTTGTTCGTTACTCTTTTTTTGGTTCTTTCTGGCATTCTCAGCCATCACCTGTTCGCGGTTCAGCTTGTTGGCTTCCTCAACAGCCTGCTCTTCTGTAAGTTGTTGAGGCATTTCAGCAGTGGGCGTTTCCTTCGTTTGCTGATCATCAAACAGGCTTAGTTGTGGGTCAGGGGCATGTTTGTTGTCTAACAGATATGCCGTTAACTCTTCTTTTACGATATGCAGGTCTGCAAGCAATTCGTTCATATGCGGGTACCTGTCCTCTTCTTCAAATTTGAGAAATGGCGAATTGAGCAATAACATCCGCTCATCGCTCAGTTTCCGCAACCCGGTCAGGGTAAGCCCTTCATTCTCATCGTCGCCTTTGAGAGAAAAACTTCTGCATTCAATTTGCGTTACCAATCCACCCTCATCGTTAAACTGTTCGCATAGCCGGGCTAAATGCGTACCTAACTTGGCAAATGCAGCCCTAAGATCAGTGTGTATTGCTGCAGGGCATACCTGCGATATACTTGCTGTACCATCTGGAATAATTTCGTTGTATTCCACTTTTAGGTTACGGCCCTCTATCAATTTGGCCTTGATGATTTCAATAGTTCTTTTCATTGAAATTGGTTTTTAAAAATGAGTAGCGAAGTCGGGATTCGAACCCGATACAGCCAGTCACACACCCGGCTATGTACCATTACACCACATCGCTCCAGGGCTTATTTCATGCCCAACAATTCTTTAATTATTCGCTTAGTATCACTGGGGAATTTCTGGTTAAGCATCCAGCTTGCATAACCTCTGTCGTTCACAACCGGCACACCCTTGCATTTACCAAAGCTGTACACTGGCACACCATTTTCGTTATACACAATGTTGCCTGCCAGGTCTACGTTGTTGTTCCCGTTACTGCAGAATTTTGCCACTTCCTCAACCGACATACCCTGCAGATCTTCATACTTTTTCATCTGCCCGGCCAGTATATCTATTGTGGCTACGTTATCGTTTTCGGCTTGGTGAGCTCCGTCCATTTCCTTGCCGGTGTAGAACATAAGCGCATAGCTTAGCGTTCTTTGTTCCTTCAGCTGAAATATCTTGAACGCATCCACCATCACCGGTTTACTTGATGGCCATACAATGCCGGCTCGTGCAAACTCTTCGCTCAGAAGCGGTACGTCAAACTGCATGATGTTATAACCTGCCAGTATGCAACCAGCAAAGTAGTCTTCTATTTTAGCTGCCAGATCCTTGAACTTTGGCGCATCCTTTACCATTTCATCACTTACCCCGTGCACTGCTGTAGCGCCCGCAGGAATCGGCTGTTCCGGATTGATGTAGTACTTCAGCGGATCGCCTACACGCTGAAAATTGAGGTCTGTTCTGATAGCCGATATCTCAACTATTCTGTCATCTGTCGTACTGGTGCCTGTTGTTTCCAGGTCAAAAAAGCAATAATGTTGCTGCATGTTGTTGAATTTTAGATTTTTATGAGATTTGTTTTTACTGCCGGGTATTTAATCCCGTCCTTTCCTTCTACTATCATTACGTTACCATAATCTGCCACTTCGGTAACCACGTCGTTTTTTTTACCGTACACCTTTGTTTTGCCCTTGCTGTCACTGAAGTTGCTCAGCTCATCGTTTCTTAGTCTGTAGCGCGCCTTCATTGGTTGTCTTTAGAATCGAGAAAAATTGTTTGTGCTCAATCCAGCTCATGAAATCTATAAGCAACTGGCGTAACTCATCCTGCATGCCTTTATATGGGTGAAGCGTCAGCGGCTCATTGTAGTTAAGGTCTATTCCCTCGAGGTAGTAGAATGGATCTACAAACCTTTCAAGCCCCTTATACCCGCTCACCTCCCATATGTCGTAGTGGAATACCTTCAGGTCCAGCATATCCAAATAAAACCGCCATTGCACACTCTCTGTGAATTCCTTTAGTGTGGTGTAGGTGTTGAACTCTACTTTCGTATCCCTCACCTCTATGCCTTCCAGTCCGTCTACCCGGCCGCTCACCATTATGTCATACTTAGGCAGTGTGTATATTTTCCTTACAGGTACTTCGCTCACCATCACCAAATGATTGCTTGCATAGGCTTTTGCTTTCATGCCTACCTTATACGGGAATGCCATGCCGTCAATGCCCATCCACAATTCGTTTTGATATTTCATGTAACAAGCTTTCTTAGGCGTTTCAATAAGGCTGTGCCAGGCATGGCCTATTCTCGTTTTGTCTGTACCCTCAAACCGTCCGGTTATGGTATTGATCAACGAAGCTTCCGTATCGAAGGAAGTTTCCGCCGCCATAAAGCGGCGGAACTTTTCCAGCGTTGTTACACTAATCTTATACATTTTCTGCGCCCTCCTTTTCTTCCTGGTCTTCCTTTTTCTTGCGGCGCTTCTTATCGCTGTTGTCTGCAGCATTGTCTTTAGCAGGCGCTTCAAACAGCTTGGTTTCTTTGTTCGGCGTCCATTCATGCGCCTTGGCCACTTCGCTTGCAGTTATCCGCAGCGGGCTTTTCAGGTAGTCAGGCAGACCGTTTATTTCCTTAAACAGGCTATTGAACAGGTCCACATCTTTGCACTCCTTCAGTTCCTTACTGTATCTGTCGCCTATCAGCTTCACCAGCGCAGCTTTCAGGTAGTTGGGCAGTTCATTCACCACAGTTAGCAGGCCTTCCAGTTCTGTCCAGTCACATTCGGCTATTTGTGCCTGATAGGCAGCGCTCTTATCCAGCGCCTCGCGCTGCTCTTCGCTCATAGCAGCTATTGCCTCGCGCACTTGCCTTACCAACTCAGCGCCAAACGTCCTGAACTCAGCGCTTGTTTTGTCCGGTACAAATACCAGCGGTAGGCCAGCCACGTTCTTACCCACTGTGCTTTCAGTAGGTTCAAACTGAATAACTCTGCGCCCGTTCTGTATGCTTACGTAGCCTACCTGGTCAGCTATACGAAGCAGTAGTTGATAGCTCTGCCCGGTCACATCCGGGATAATCTTTTTCGTGTCTTCGTCCTTCTTAGCGTGAGCCACTATCACAATAGCGGCATTCTCTGAGCGGCGGTTGTTTACAAACAGTTTGAAGCTATCCCCGATGGCGCCATACATGCCCAGCTTGTTTTTCTTAAGCGTATAATCTTGGCTGATAACGTAGCTCATCAGGAAGTCATCGAGCGCTGCCTTGGCTGTGTCTATGCCTATCGTCTTGTAGGCCTTAAATGTGCCTGCAGCCTCTTCGGTAAGCACTTCGTTCCATTCGTTAATTTGCAACACATCCTTACGGAAAAGACTTCTGTCGATACCGCGGTCAAAGTCTAAGTTCAATGGAACTTCGCACGTATTGATAATTGATGTTTTGCATACGCCAGGTTCTCCATATAGGATGATAACTGGCTGTCTTGGCGGCAATTGTTCATTTGCTTTGATGATCGGCATATGTTTTATTGTTTATTGGTTACTGATTAGTTGTCGAAATGCCTGTTGGTTTTCTGATAGTCATAAAGCAGATCTTCTATCTGCTCAGTGTATTCTACATACTCGGGTTCCTGTATAGCAGCTACCACCTTCGTGGTAGTAGCTGCTCGTTCACACTCTTCATACTCCCGAAGGCAGTTTTCAACTTCGCATTTCACATCCCATACCACAGCTGCCAGATGGTTGTAGTATTGCTTAAGGCAGCGATCTGGTTCCGTTTTTTCCAGCTCTTTTAGGCTGTTGTGCTGTTCCAGCTTGGCAATGATTCTGTTGCGTAGGTACTGTTGGTAATTGTTCATCGTGCAATTTTTTGAGGTTGATATAAAAATTTATGAGTAACTGACGAGCCTTAAATCGCTTAGTCATAATCGTTTAGTTGAGGGTGAAAATTCCGCCGCCGTTCTTAGCGTAGTTGTCGCATAGCCTGAAAGCTGTTTGTCCACGCTGCAGGCCTGTACCGTACATTATGCTGTTTAGCTTGTCTTCGCCGGTCTTGAAGTTTTTCACATTCTGGAAGTAGCCGGTCACTGCGTTATATGCCCCAAACAGTGTACCCTTTGTAGTATCAGTCTGTTGGGTTTCATCTGCCATTGCGTATTCGTAAGCATCTTCACATATGTTGTTGAAAGCAGTCGACAGGTCGGTATCATTACCAAACTTTACCATGTCCAGTACTTCTTTGCTTGGCGCCATTGCCTCTTGTATCAGGCGTTGCACGTTTTTGTCGCTAATCTTGATCTTAGCCCAGCTATTGAAGATTTCATTCAGGTTGTCGCTAAGCTTGTTGGTAATGCCCATAATCTTATGCGCTTCCTTCAGGCGGTCCTTAGCGCTTTTAGTGTGGCGTATCCTTACCACATTGCTCATATTGCCCATAGCCATAGCCAGCGTGTTGGCGCATACTATTCGCACCGGTGTAAAGGCTGCTGTTATACTTCCGCTGCCATCGTGGTGAGTAGTCAGAAAGATGTACTTTTCAATCAAATCATCTTTACCAACTTTTATGTAGTTAGGCAGCTTGGCGGTGATAAATATTTTTTCACCCTTACCCAGCGCCCCGGCTGTTTCATACATTATGCCTTCGCCGCCTACTATGCTGTCAAAAAACGTGAAAGCATCCCTGTTCTGTACCACGTTGTAGCCTGGGCCCAGCTTGTCGCCAAGTACTGCATTGTTATCGTCGCGGTAAGTGAAAAACGAAGCGTCCGAAACTATTTCATTCCCGTTGGGCAGTCGGTGAATGTTCGGCGCTTTGATCACATCAAAGTCCAGTCCGGCAAATTCCAGCGCCTCGCTGCTCGACGGATAATCTTCTACTATCGTACCCAGTCCGTGCCAGGCTTTTTGTTTTACCGAAAAGAATGCTGCCTTTCCGTTTTCGTCTTTAAAGATGTTGTGTGCCATCGTTTGTTTTTTTATTGGTTATTGTAATTGGTTAAGCTGCTGTGTATATCCGGTACAGGTCGTTATCAAAAAGGTGTGTCCTATTTTCGCGCCTGTTTATCACATCGGTGCAATGGTTAGCCAGCTGGCATCTGTCCAGCATGCTTAGGTAGTGATCGAAAGAAATGAAGTGTTGCTCAGTCTCAAAAAACGAGATATCTACCTTGCCATCCTTGTTGGCAATCCGTTCTTTCAGTTCAGCATACGTTACCGTCTTTATCAGGTATTCAGGCTCTATACTTTGCGGAGCCTTTATCGTGTAGCAGGAACAAACAAACCTGCCGCCGCTCTGTGGAGTGCATACATCCACAATAATTTTTGAAGTCTCATAATGAGTAGTATATTTGTCCACGGTATAATGTTTTATTGATTTTATTGAAGAGCTACTGTTCCCGCAGTAGCTTTTTTTATGGCCTATACACAATCTTGAAGGCAGCATGCGCAGCAGCCGCATAAAGCATCAGAAATGAGGCGGTCAGTCCTATAAACATTGCCCAGCGTTCTTGGTTGCTCAGCGGGTTATTGTAGTTGTTCCAGTACCTGTAGTCTGGGCGCATGTTGTAGCTTCTTGCTTTGTTTTTCATAGAGTTGATTGTTAGGCGCATTGTTTTAACAATTTTATGTTGTAGCTAAATTTCTTACCGTCCTTCGTCATTGGCTTTCTTATCGGTACCCCTGGGTTTCTTTCCACCCTTCCGCGTATCTCATTGATACTTAGTCCGGTAAGTTCGCAGGCCTTGCGCAGTGGCATATATTCCGCCGGTTCTGTTTTCTCGCTCAGTAGCTGGTCTATCTTTTTTTCCAGCCTGGTTACCTTACTTATCAGCCTATTTGCTTGTGCGTCTGTCATGGTCGTAGCTTTTTTGGCACGTTTGATGATTAGCTTATATCAATCCTTTTTCAGTAAGCTTTTTCAGAATGGCAGCAATAGTATCAGGGCCTCCCGTGCCTTTAAACAGCACATTGGTCAGCACTACACGGTCTATCCCTATTTCCTCGGCACAGTCTACATGCAGTTCAAAAGTCTTGTGGTATGCTTTCAGAGCCTTAAACTCTTCCTTGCTTAGCGTCACGCTTCGGCGGCGCCTCATTGTCGTAACCTCGGTATCTGCTTTTTTCATAACTTTATCGTTTCTTTTTTGTTTCTTATGTAAAGATAGGAATTTTCTTTAGAATTTTCCAAACTAATTAAGAATATTCTTTTTTATTATGAGTAATAGCTTCTACATTAAACAGTTAATTGAAGAATTGGGCTTAAGCGTTAATGCTTTTGAACAGTCTATCGGGATTGGACCAAGCACGATTGCAAAGGCGATAAGGAATGAAAAGTCAATAAAGGGCGACTCAATCGATAAAATTCTTAAGAAATACCCTAACGTAAATCCAATCTGGCTTGAAACTGGTAGAGGCGAAATGTTTTTAGATATGAATGTCAAAGCATCCGCGCCTAAAGAAATTTTCACGTTTGGCAAAACAGTTCCTACCCGTCTAACTGCTGAAGAGTATGCGCTAGCATATGGCGACTGGTTGGGAGTACCTATGTACAACGCCCCTATCACAGCATCCTTTGTCGAGACTTACCACGATAACCCTATCTACAAGCCTCAGTATTACTTGCATGATCCAAGGTTCAAAGACTGTGCATTTGGGGCCATCATTACCGGAGATAGTATGTATGGGGAAATCAGGCATGGCGATTTCGTAGCCTGTAAAGAAATAATTGATCGTCGGTTCATTGTCTATGGCGATATCTACTACATCGTTACCGATGAGCTAGAAACCTGCAAATACATCAATGCAGATCCTGCCAACCCAGACAATTACTTGCTGGTACCGCACAACAAATCTATCAGCCCATCACCTGTGCCAAAAGAACTAGTAAAGCGCCTCTATAAAGTCCGGGGAGTAGTCCGGGGGTATTAATAACGTTGAAATACTTCAAACATGAAACATACTATTCCAACGCTCTCAATACTATTACTGCTGTATACGATATACCATTATTATATCGACAAAAACACTAAAAATGATTACCCAGCAGTAGCAGTTGAGCATTTCGAATCGCCTAAGATAGATTCTGCCAAAATAATTGCAGATGAAAAAAAAAGGCAAATAGACCGGCAACAATTTGAAAATAAACTATCGAAATACATATCGAAAGCTGATGCAGTTGAGAAAATACCGGCACAGACAATTGAAAATGATGGAGTCTTAAAAGCAGCGACTGGGGATGAAGCTCAGGTAGCATATAGAATAGCGCTTACTGCAATCCCGCATTTTGCCAGAAATCCCGAAACAATAGATTTTGGCGGTGATGATGCGATTTATAAAGTTGGCAAGAAAAACGGAACGTACTATGTAAAAAGCTGGTTTTATTCAAACGACGATAGAGGTCAACGCAGCAAAAATGACTTCATGGTTACAGCAACATACCTGGGCGGAACATTCAACGATGCGAATAGTTGGAAACTAAAATCAGTAGTCATAAATGACGTTCCCATATATTTTTAATAACCAATACTCAGCACAATGAAAACCGGATGAATCAAAATACTGAACTACACATCACCGACCAGCGCATGTTACAAGTCATGGAGTATTGCATTGCTCACAAGCTTCGCGATACTACCACCATCAAGGGTTGGTGCATGAAAGTAGGCATTGCACACACCAATATTGACAACGTCAGGAAGGGGCATCAGCAGTTTAGGAAAGATCACATTTTGCAAGCTTGTACCACGTTCGGTATATCAGCCGACTACATTTACGGGCTTACAGACAAGATGTTTAGAACGGAAGCAACAACAGATCCTATCACAAGAATAAGAGAGGCGCTCAACGAAATAGAGCAATTAAATCAACGATAACACCACACCAGTTCAAAATTAATCAACACAACAAATTGACAACCAATCAACTACAGAATTTTGCAGTAATCCAATCCGGATCACTTAACGAAAATCCTGAAACGCGCCATAGTAGCCACTTACAGCCACTATCAAACGTTTCAGGGTTTTTTGTTTTCCACAAATTCTGTGTTATTGTGTGCTATTCTGTGTTATAAATCTAATTTACACCTACGATTACACCACACTACACCACACCGTATGGCAAAGATTCCAACAATCAACCTCGAGTTAGTTAAGAAAACAGCAAGCAGTATTGAAGGATACATCAAGATAGCTGTTTACGTGCCAAGCACGCACAGACCTAAGTACCAATCAACCGGCTATAAAATCTTAGTTAAGGACTGGGATAAGGAAAACCAAATAGTTAAGCGAAGCTGCACCGACTTCCAGACAATTAATTATGAGTGCCAAAAACAACGTGACACTATCGAAGCCGTTTTTAAAGACGCTCTGAAAAAAGACAAGTCATTCACCGAAGCTTACATAGTCGATACACTGAAACCAAAATCAGTGGCTGGATCATTCCTGCAGTTTTACAAGACCTTCCTTGAACTGCAGGAGAAAAGAAATTCCTCTGGCTACTTCAAGCATTGGGAAATGGAATACCGGAGGCTCGAAAAATTTGCCGGTCCTAATCTCGCCTTTGAAGATATCACCGTCAATTTTTTAGAGCGTTATGAAAAATCCCTAAAATATGCCCCTACCACAATCAATACTATTATCAAGCGTCTGAATGAAGTGATTAACCGCGCAATAGAACGCGAACTGATATCACCGAAACAAGTTGCAGGATTCAAACTACCAGGCTACAAACAACCCGAAACAAAATACCTTACGTTAGCCCAAACCGAAAAGATAGCCAATCTGCTGTACGATGGTAAACTTGACTCACAACCGCTACTCAGGACTACTGCAGCATTCTTTTTGGTTGAATGTTATGGCGGGATTCGCTTTTCCGACTGGTCAAAATTCGAAGTGGAAAAGCTGATCGAGGAAAGAAATTTCAAAGTCCGGGCAACAAAAAACAACCAGCCCATTTACCTAAACCTCGACAAATTCAAACGCCTCGATAAAATAATTCAGTACATAGCAGCAAACGATATCAAATGCAACCTAACCGAAAAATCTGCCAACCTTATGCTAAAGGATCTACAGGTACTTATAGGTATTGATTGGGGATTATCAACCCACGATGGGCGCAGAACCTGTGGAACCCTCTTAGCTGAAATGGGATATAATACCCGTGCAATCGCCCTGGTACTGGGCATATCTGAGCAAACAGCCAAGACCTACATTCACAACACCAAGCAGGAACTGAAACACGTTATGGAGCGGTTTGGGGGGCTTTAAATTAGAGAGAAAATAAATGGAATGTAAATGATATTTTTTATACCTTGGCACCTATTAAAAATCCAACAACGTATGAAAAAAGCAATCTTTATAGCAGCATCACTATTGCTGTTATCCGTTACTACCTATGCCGGCCGGTGTTCTGGTGGTCGTAATTGCACAGCTTGCAAAAATTGTAGCGCTTGCAAAAACTGTTCACAGAACGGGGGCAAATGTTCCGTTTGCCACGATTATGATGCTGAAAAAACAGCAAAACCCAAACACAAGAAATCATCTTCTACAAATACTACACGAAAAAGCCCCAAGTAAGGGGCTTTTTAAATACAAAATATCGTTTTCAGATAACCAACGACACCAACCAATTTATGGTTTAAAATTTTCTCTGCCTTTATATTGTTTCATACCCTCTGCATCGGTGTAATAAGATAACTCATAGGTATCTGGATCACCGTCTAATCCACCAGCATACAAACCAATAGTATGTTGGCTTACATAGTTTTTATCATTTTTATTCAATATTTGGTGCTTTTGCTGATAATTAACGCCGTACAATTGTTGTGCTTTTTTGCTGTCATAAATAGCAACAGCAATTTTATTTGTTCCGTACTTCTTAACTAAATCAGCAACAATAAAACGACAGTACGCTTTATAGTCATCTTTTGCTGGATTGATTTCCTTAATACAAGCATCATACCACACTGCCCTATCACCAAATTGCGTTTTGATAACATCATAGGTGATTTCCTTTATTGCTAACGATTCTTTAACTGGAGCAACTGGGGCTGCAGCAGTTACACTTTCTGTTTGCGCTGGTGCTACATTTTCATTTCCAACTTTTACCTCACTACTTGAACATCCTGCCATTAAAATCAGAATACCAAAATAAAATACGTTTCTCATAATTCTTTTTTTGCAAAATAGTCAAAACATTGAATTTTTTCTTTGTGACGACTATTTTGTTTGATGATTTAGGGCTAATACATGTATAATGAATAGCTTTTGTAACACAGGATTTAACCATAAAAGATATATTCCGACTTTCACGGAAGATTAGCTTTCAACTTTTTTCGAGCAGGTAATTTTACAGCATAAAATAAATTATTTATGTTTAAGAAATGGATAACTAACTTGCTGCCCAATAATGTGAACGAAGCTATTGGGTATATTTACGCAACCTCGCAATTTATAGAGGCAATCGCTGAACTATTAAAATCACTAACAGCACATTTGTAAATAACAAGCCCCGCCATAGTGCGGGGCTTGTGCGTCTTACGTACTTCAATCGTAGCGGGGCACCAGCAGTTAGGCTCTTTATTGTGCTATATAACCCTAACATTATATAGCGCAATCCTTGCCGTTAACGTGCCCCTTATATGGTTGTCTTAAAATATTCAGGGAATGGCGGTCCTCAACCAAATTTCAATCGCATTACCTCAAGCATAGATGCACATACTTAAGTTAGGTTAATTCACTCCCTGATTATTGAGTTGTGGCGGGTATTGGATTCGAACCAATGACCTGAGGCTTATGAGACCTCCGAGCTACCGCTGCTCTAACCCGATAGCACAAATGTAGTACTTATTTTAATTTCAAAAACATTGAAAATAAAAAAGCCGGCCTGAGAACAAGCCAGCCTACTTCTATAAATCCAACAACTTCATAAAACTCTTATTTTGGCAACTGCGCTAACTGGAAGTGCATACCGTCGCGCCTGGTCCAGTTACCGCCCCATTCAAACCCATTTTTTGTAAAACACTCCACAAATTCAGGAGATAACATCGGCTTCATGTTCAACCCATTTTCAAAAGCATTCACATCAATTGCAATGCCCCAGCTATGCAGGCTCAACGTAGATAAGCCGCGTTTCTGCCGGATATTAAAACACCCATCAAAGGTTTTCAATTCGGTTACGCAACCAGTATCAATCAGCGCTTTGAACGCCCTACTTAACGGACTTATAATATCCTTGTTACAATACAGACGTTTAGGGATTACGCCGATTTCCAGTTCTGCCGGAACATCCCACATAACCATATTATTGTACTGTTCTGGTTGTCCGTACTTTTTTAAGCAATCACTTGATGTTACCATTTATTTTTGTCTTTTGAGTCCATTATTGCAATACATACAAGACCTACCACAACCGTAACCAATACCCCCGCCAACCCCCACAATGCAGCGCATAAGTAATCGTTCATCAGGCTATTTTTATAGGCTTGAAATAATACCTTGCCGCAACCCCAACAACCAACACAGCCAATATACTACCCTCTACAATAGCCCCCTTACGCCACTTGCGCATAGTAGCTATAGCCTTTTGTTCGCCCTCAGTTGCCGTTCTACACTGCAATTCAAGCTGCCGCTCTCTTTTCGTATTTGTAGTGTACACAGACTTATCTCTATACAAAGTATCGTGAATAGCAGTAGATGGAGGGCAGGGAACTGCAACACGTTTCACCACCACCTTCACACCCATCTTAGCCGCCTCATCCAGAGCAGCTATATAGGCACTATCACAATTAGCATAGATAATTTCGCCTGGTAGTGTATCGCGCTTTCCCGGTAAGTAGGTAAATATTTCTCTCACACTGTCCCTGTTCGGGTACCACCTAACTATATGCTCTAAGGCCTTCGCCTCATGCTTATCGTGGAAACGCACGAAATGCTTTTCATTCGCGCATCCGCTCAGCAATAGCGCAGATCCTACCAGCACAAGCAACGCCTTAGCGCTGTCATCAATCCCAGCACGTTTTTGTGCCTTACCAATGAAACTGATCAACAACGACTGACCCATATATCCCAATGTCACAAAGCCCAGGCCGAGGTAATTACCGGCAATATCCAGTTCTTTGATTTCGTGTTTACAATAGATGGCCACAACCACCATAATAAACGATATCGACATCGTAGGCCATTCATCCCCGAAATACTTCGTGCGATTGAATTCTTTGCCTTCTTTTTTCAACTGGCTGATCTTTACCAGCGAATGCAGTAGGATGCCAGCCACGCCCAGAAACAACAGGGCCAAATCTTTGTATTGCATAGCTATTTGGTTTTAAGTGAATTGAATTTTTGATACAGATCGTCTATCTGTTTGTCATGCAGATCTATTCGGGTTCGGTGCTCAGTGGCCATGATGAGCAGTTCCTTCATGCTCTTGTTTATATTCCGGACGTAGGCCATAATCGCCCCGAGCACAAAAAGCATTACCGCGCCTATGAAAGTCGCGGTAGCCCCGATAATTACGTTTACTGTCGAGATATCCATTACCGTATCGTCACGTTTAGCAAGTTCGCAATAAAGGTGAACAGGTACTTCGACTCAGGATCCCAGGCCTCATAATCTGCGCCGGTTATTGGTACGTCCTTTTCCTCGATAACGCGAAAATTGTTCGTCTCTTGGTCAACATACAAGCTGTCGCGCAACTGGTAGCGGATTACACCGGACGAATAACCATCGTCAAAAACGCCCCATGTATACAGCCTTACAGCTTTCGGCATGTTCCTAATCCAACGGATAGAATCAATGCACACATACTGCCTATGTGCCTGGTTGTCTATATGCACATTCTGTGCCGTCGATGCCATGCTTATGGCCATGGCTACCATCAGTAGTACTTTTTTCATCGCAATAAAAGGTTAAAGAAGTTTGAAGTATTGTTTGATGGCGCTGCCTTAAAACTTATCGTTGCAGCTGCGCTGTTTACGCCGCTGTAGTTAAATACCGGTGTGGCCGTACTGGCTGCAGTTTGTATTAGGTAAGCATCAGCCCCAAGGAAACTACCAGACGATAAGAAACCCCAAGAATTCATGAGCGTGAAGCTGCCAGATAGTGTAGGAGCCACGGCATTAGGGCTACTTGTGACGAATGATAACACCAACTCATTATCCTGCGACGGTGTTACACTCGGATTAGGCATACCGACAATTGATGAAGTTGTTACCTGGTCCTTTGGATCTGCGGTAAACATCGTGCCCGTTGCAGTAACAACATATATCGTCCTGAATCCCGGCGCTGAGGTTGTCACACTAAATGTGTGCGTAGCGCTGCCAATTCCGTTACCATAAATGTACCATACCCTTAGCCTGGGGCCACTGCTTGGCGCGTCTGCGCTTGCCGCAAGCTGTCCGGCTCCGTAGCTATTGCCTTGGTTATCCGTGAGTGTTGGAGCAGTTGCTACACCATAGCTGTGTACCGCTACTACTATCAGGCTGCTACCAGAAGTGTTTACATTACTCAACACGCTCAATGCCGCGCTACCCCCGCTAGTGGTAGTTCCCGCTGTATCTCGCTGGCTGTAATAATGGCTTACATTGATTCCAGCTTGCGACTGCGGAACGCTAAAAAGCAATAGAAACAAAAAAACAATATACCGCATCATGGCGCAAATATTTTTGAGGTCAACAAATACCATTTATTGCTACGTGCATTCCACTGAAACAACATAACCAGCCACTTGTTAAGAGTCGTTATTGCTGGTAAGCTCTCACCATCGCCAGCCGCAAAAATTGCGTTATAGGTCAAGGCCTTAGGTGTAGTATTGTTATCTTTTACCCATATCTGCAGCAGATCCATATCAACCGGTGTTCCTGATGGCGCAGCAAACAAAAGAGCGCCGCCCTGTAAGCTATCTACCCATACATCTGTATTGTCCTTATCAATCGCCACAGATGTGGTAAAAGTAGATCCTCCGGTTACCCTAAACTGGATCCGCTTATTGCTAATGGTCTGCACACTGGTAGTATACACAACGCCCGTACTGGTAATATACCCTGCCCCGTTGGTCAGCTGGTTGTTGTTTGTTGGTATCGCCGCTCTAACACTCACCGCGCTATCTTTCACATTCTTAGGCGTTGAATAGAGTACCAAGCTATCGCGCTTTTTCACAGTCAGGGCTATACTATCAGTAAACCTATTGGCTAAAACATACCCGGAGAGCATACCAGCCGTATCAGTATACTTTACCCTGGCATTGCTCAGCGCTCTTAAAGCTGTTGCCGTGTCCGTAAGTCTGTTGCCCAATACGTAAGGCGCAAGCATACCGGCCGTGTCTGTAAATCTCACCCTGGCATTAATAAGAGCCCGCAAATTAACGCTGGTATCAGTTAGTCTGAATCCACGCACATACGCAGCCAACATACTCGCAGTGTCAGTATAGTTTACTTTCAGCCCTAAAAGTATTCTAATCGCCGTCATACTATCAGCCAGCTTTGCCAAACGCACATATGGCGAAAGCATAGCCGCCGTATCAGTGTAGTTTACCTTTCCTGCCACAGATGGCATAGCCGCTCGTATTGCTGCTGCAGTGTCGGTCAATGCTTCTAATCTTGCATATGCTGCCAGCATTGCTGCAGTATCGCTTATAGCTACCTTACTATTCACCAACGCTTTCAATGCCGTTGCTGAATCTTTCCTGAAGTATGTTTCCGCTCCTGTCCATACGCTCAGATACAAATCACTATCCGCTTTCAATAGCGGATCATCGCCAAACGAAACGAAATTATCTTCTACCCAGGTGCGAACACTGTCCATACTGTCAGCCAATCGGCTCCCGTTAACTCCTACCGCGCTACGTAGCAGGCTATCATATATAGCCTTGGCAAACGAGTCCGAAGCGGCTCCCGACCGATACATTGTCGATTTCCGTATCAGGTTGGTATTATCTCTTATGGAGTCTCTTTTATCTTTCAGGATCCGAGCAAATTGCTGATCGATCGTCTCCTGAGCGCTTACATGCAAAGCGCCTAAGCACAGGAATGCTAATAAGTAAACATATTTAAACATTGTATAGAAGATAGGGTTACACAAAAATAAAACTTAATTTGGTAACCCTAACTTTATTTTTATGGTACACCTAACTATTAGTCAGTGAGTATTGTCCACCCTGCCCCGGCTAATATGGTTCTGGCTGTAAGGCTTGCAGATGTTGGAGGCGCCGACGGTGTTTGTACCGCTATATTGAACAATGCACCGGCATGGGCAAATGCGCTATTGTTGTAGAAATTATTGAACACAAGATCCACATCACTCGAAAACAGCGTATTTCGGTCGAATGAAATTGCAGTAAGATCATTGTAAGCGGTCGTAAATATTTCAGGCGAAAAACCGCCAACGTTGCTGCGCCTTATACTTACCTGCTGCAATAGCGGGCACATGGTGATTGGCAAATTCACCGGTTCGCCAAAGAAATTCTGGTCTTGTATCGCAAAGGTGAGCAACTCAGTAGGAAAAACGCCATCCATATTTACACCGCCCGGATCTGTTGTCATTTTAGCATTAGCATAGTCCGTAACCCCGAAATAATCAAACAAATCGTTGTGAAATACATGTACCGTCTTATAGAATAATCCTGTAGCATAGGCATGGCTTTGGGTGTGCACGCTGGGCGTACCGAAATACCGGTATTGGTTCACACTGTATGGCCACGCATCCACATCGCCCCAATCCACTATGTTGCAGTTCAGAAACCCGCTCTGCCTCAGCAAGAAACCCCACGGTCCGTTAATGTCCAATACGAAGCTGAAGTACTTTGTCAACACAAACACCACGCTACCTGTATAGGTTTCATAAGTGCCATTGCTATACTTCCATTCACCATCATTAAAGCTGAAATCTCCGGTAAGATGGTAGGTATCCACTTTGATGGTTGTCTGTAGGTAATTGAGGTATTGCGCTTCGTCATCTGCGTTGTAAAACACCTGAGCCGGCACAGTCACTGTTGTTATGCCATCAGTAAGTACTACTGCGCTAACCGCATACGGGAAAGCAGATATCCAACTACCGTCTACAAGCTCACCGGGCGAAGTAAACAGATCCACGATGTTGGCCACAAATGCCGATTCACTATTCCACCTTTCCCGGATGGGTAGCTTCGCATGAATCAAGCCCTTTGTCTGGCTATCGGTCACCTTCCATGCCGCAGTACCGCCGCCGCCGCCACTGTTGTTGTTGTCGAAAATAAAGAACTTACCGTCTATCCTTACATTATCGCACTCCATGAATTTGGCTACCATTTCCCATAGCTGTTTAGGTACACCCGCGCTCACCGTGCCAATGTTCAGGTTCCAGGTACGCCAGCTTTGAGCATTAAGCTGTAGTTGTTGATAATCCTGCTGCAGCATACCTATGTAGGCGCCCTTTATTTCAAATTCCCGTATATCAGATTCCACGCGAATGGCAAATGATGGTCGATAATCGTCAAGCCAACCGTCCAGTATTACTTCAGCCTTATTGGTATCGTTGCTTGCTTCTATCAGCTTAGTATCTCTAAACGTATCAGCCGTTACCCCAAACAACAATATAGGATCTGAAATGAAAATCGCCTCATTCCCAAAAGCATCGGTATTAGATAAGTGTAGGTAGTATATACCATTATCGGCGCTCGGGTCCAGATAATCGCCAAGCTGAAACACCCACAATGTCGATACCAGCTCAGTTACTACGCCGCTCACCGGATCTGTGAAGTTATTGAAGGGCGCCCTTATCGTGCCTTTATTCACCGGAGCCACGCCAATAGAAGGGTTAACCGCATCTACCGGAACCATTTCCGAATTAAACAGTTTCAACACGGGTGTATTGAAAGTCGGATCCATTGGGTCATTGCTTTGAGTATGAACCATTACCGTAAGCTGGTCAATAAACAATACTTTCTGCCTGTAGGGAATAGGCGTTTGGTAAGGCTCCAAACTATCTACATATGCTGCAGAATCAAACTGCCTGGTATTGTATTGGGGCGCATTAGTATTGTCAATCGGGAACAGGCGAACGCTGTTCACCTTTGGAAAGATGGTTACATGAGGCATTTTGATAGGGTATTAGAGATTGTAAAGTTATTATATTTCACAGTACCTTTGTATGGAGTCTGTCATTATACAAGTGTTAACAGCTACGTCAATAGCTGAAACAAAAACGCCACTGCCTGTAGTGGCTT
The DNA here is from genome assembly GCA_903882805.1 of uncultured Bacteroidota bacterium. Classification (GTDB taxonomy): domain Bacteria; phylum Bacteroidota; class Bacteroidia; order Chitinophagales; family Chitinophagaceae; genus Nemorincola. Next base: position 26,837 of record CAIRYK010000052.1, read on the forward strand.
TTAAAATGTCAATAGTTATCATTTCTTAACAGGTTTATTTTGTAAGTTGGCTTACACATCACCCCATGCCGCCCATAAACATCACATACACCGATCCAATTTACGGACCACAACACGTAGTGGTAGAAGCCCCAGGCGGTAGCGGTGATACCTACTATGTCTACATAAACAACTTCTACAGGGGCCAGATCGTACAAACAAAAAACGGATGGGAATCCTATATAAAATCTCAAGTCCTTTCACAAGACGATTTAGACGCGATTATTGATGCCATTGCCCTCGATGTTATGTAATGCTCATGTATTCAACCTTTTGATTTTGGCATTACATTTGCATCATCTATACTAATCAAATCCAACACATGAAAAAACTCTTCGCAATCGCGCTCACCGCTATCACATTTGCAGCATGTTCAAAAAAGGAACAAACAACCGTAGATCCTGTATACACCTACTCGCAAATACTGGATAGTCTACCCATTACTATAGGGAAAAAATACGTAGTAGCATATTACACAACTACTGGCAGCGTTCAATTTATGCACGATACCGTAATTTTCTTAGCCGATAACTGGGTTAATGAAAAAACTGATTACGGTCAGTCATCTTTCAGAATTGATGCTTACATGAAAAAAGATGTAAGTAGCAGTTCGTTGAAGTGGAAAGGCAAAATATACTTGAAGGCAGATACTTTTACGGCACCTCAAATTAATTATTCATTTTACAAATACTCAAAGGATAGCATAAGCATAACTCATTTACCCAACAGGTACGATGCTAATCCGACATTCAATTTTGATGCGAACTACTCGCTTTACTCTCTTGAATAAAACAGCGAAGCCCCTTGATTGGGGCTTCATTGTTTTTATAAAATCATATCTGGTGTAGGTAATAGTTCAAACGTTGATGGCGCATTCCGACCAGCATTCTGCGCTACCTTTTTAATAAAACCCTTGTACTCTTTGCCCTTCCACTCAAACCGAACGTACCCTCTTGTGTTGGTGTTCATAATCTTGTACATATTGACGGGTGTTTTTGTTGTGAACTTCATCAGTGCCGGCAAAAACAAAACATCTGGTAAGCTGCCAATTTGAATATCCTTGAATTCAGTTATTGGATCTAATCCTGAACCTACAGCAAGATTGCTCTCAATACCCGAAAGCGCAGTGACTGTATTGTTATACTGCATTATGTAGGTATTCCTGAAGGTTAGGTAGTCAGCGTCGTTTATCGTGTCCAACACGCTATGCAGCCACGATCCAATGCCTCGATGCAAACTGCGACATGGACTCAATGGCAGATTTAATGCAGTATCAGGATAGTACATACCATAGATATACGGGTTAGCGGAAGCAGCCCTATCAGCGCTTTGAGCATTGGCGTATTGTTGAACTAAATAACCTCCTGTAGTATTTGAAAAGTTGCTTGGATCTACGAACACAGGTGCACTACCTGCATAGATTGAATCTTCACAATATAGCAACACGCTTTTATTGTCTTTGCTCGGTGATTCGGCTCCGTATTCACTACCGATAGGTTGGCTTACGCGCTGCGCTCTTATTTTTTCAATCGCATACTGTTCGGTAACTACTGAAGATTCTTGAAGGTTTATTTCTCCCCTCGGGTCAAGTATAGGCGTATCGAAATTCAATGAAGTATTAAAAGCATCTACGCCAAAATCACTGTTTGTATCTGCTTTGCTATATCCAATTTTCAGAGTACTGCCCAGGCCCGTCGTTTCTGGCGTTATTGCTAAATCTGCAACATTATCTCCTAAATCCAATATCATTGTCGTTGCATCAAAGAAGTATGAAACCGGCTCCACCCTCACTACATCACCTTCTATGGCCATGCCGCAACCAAGGTGCCTTTTGCAAAAGTTAAACACCTCATCAAAGGATGCTGTAACATAGCTTTGACCAGCAAGATTATGCAGGCAATACGCTGAAGTCCAAACTAACCTGTATGGTACTAAATCCTGAACAGCTGGCAGAAATCTATTGCTTAGATAATCACTATGAAAACTGTAAGGTGTACTTACAGGAAGTGGAAACCCATAACCATCGGTATTACGGGTAGCAAAACACGGTACTATTTTCTCGGCCAATGTGTTAATTCGAAAACCTGCAGTCCATGAAGCTGGGAAATGTGGCGCGGGAATAGGAACACCGCTAACGCCGCTGTCAAATTTTGACCGTATGGATATCTCCAAGATATCCAGCCCAAAAGTTACGGCTCCGGATCCACCAACACCGGACACGGTATCGTAAATTATACCTAAAACATAAACCCTGTCATATTTCAACGTTATTGGTGTGGGGTTATCGAAATTCCTAAAACGACGATAACGCGCAGAAGGTGAAGGACCCAATTCAATTCGGTGAATTTCTTGCGGATGCACATACGCCCCAGCCACAATTTCTGGATTATCCGTTTTATCAATTTCGAAAAGAACGAAGGCGACATAATCCCCAACGCTGGGCGCTACACCTGTACCAATAACATCATCGGTAAACTTGTAGTCTATACCGACAGCAACATCTATATCCCCTATATCCAGTAGGTTTTTCAAAACAAAATTGTTTGTTGTGTATGGCCTACTATGGTTTAGGTCATGGAAATTGCTTTCACTGGCAAAATTGGCTGCACCTGGCATTTGATTCCCTTGTATCAAAAAAGGCTGCAGTATGTCGTTTCCTATAAATGTAGTCGCGCCATTGGCTTGTACCGTGCTATAATTGTTCATAGCAGGGATAATATGGTAACCATCTGTTAGACTGCCATGGTTCCACCCATACAATTCGTGGTGATCAGTGGCGCCATAGTTAATTGGGTCACTGATTGTAGCCGCGCTTTTGTAACTAGAATTGTAAAGCAGTTTTATGCCAGGGTGCAACACCTTGACAGAATCATTTAATTGCCAATCCGGTAATCCCGGTGTGCCATCATTCCGCCATATGGGTATGTTATACTGAGTACCGCCATATGCATGTAGTTGCCTGATCAAACCATTGTCAAGCGTTCCAATCATCAGTATTTCTTCACGCAAATTGTCATTGTAAGTGGTGAAGTCAAAGTCTGAAGCGTAGAATACTTCATACCTCCAAAAATCCAATGCCCCGGGAGTACTTTCAGTATCTTGCCTTATATAGATGGTGAGCTTACCAAATCCGCGTATCCCCTGCGTTTTCCAAATGTGGGTAATTATGGCGCGGCCATCTTTTACAAATCCGTAAGGTTTATTTGTAAGAGATCCGCCTCTAAACACACCTATTAAGTTGTTATCGCGCTCATATTCAATTGTCACGTCTTCATTGCAACCTTTTGGAAGGTGCCGCAGATATGTTGGCGTAGTCAGTAGCGTTATTGCCCATTCACCATCATCGCCCTGCGTGGCTTTGTAGTAGCGATTACTGCTATCCTGAATGCTCATTTTAAATATCGGTTGATATGCCATTTTACTTTTGTTTTTTATTGTCCATGCTGATATAAATGTTGTTTACTGGCGATTGTCTTGATTTAAGCAATGCATAGGCCAGCTCATCTGTTTTGCTGCCAAGTTGCTGTGTGTTCGATTCAATCGCTCTTACTACGCTATTCATACCAATCGAAATAAGAGCAGATTGCATTGTTGAATTTGATCTATCGAAAGGCCTATTGACTCCCGATACCGCATAATTGAGCACCTTATGCAGAGGCGTTACACTGGTGCCGAGCGGTTCAGTATACACCCTTGCAGTTGTGTCGGTCCAGTACCCGGGCTTGCCAGGCGCTTTAATGTACTCCGGTTCGCCGCCCTCACCCGCTATAAATTGAGGCGTTACTGTCGCATCCGTACCATACTTATACTGAGGCAATTGAGCGCTCGCAGCCGCAGAATATTGCACCGCCCCGGTTGCAGCTATCAACGCAGCCAATGGAATACCCGCGTAGCCATACTCTGCCATCGCCTTTACAATACCCATGGCCGTGTTGGCAATGATGTTCATTTCTGCAGCTTCCTTATCAGCCTTAGCTTTCTTTATGCTCAGTTCGCGTTGCTGTTGTTGTATTTGTGCTTGCTGTGCCGCGCTCTGTGCTGTCAGTTCCGCAATCTGGTTATCCTTGGCTATCTGGAAATTAGTTGATGCATTAATCGCCGCAATCTTCTGGTCAGTCTGAAATTTTACCTGGTTGGCTCTAATTTGTAATTGTTGTTCCTCTGCAGCAAATGAATTGTTCCGTATAGTATTTATAGCATCATAGGTTGTTTTGGCCAAATTGATACTGTAACTACTGAAATCGTCCATGTACTTCCTTTTCTTAGCCATGAACTCTTCATCTGTCATTGAGCCTTGTGGAGTACTAGCCATGAAGATTATACCACCAAGTTTCTTTAGCGGGTCTACTTCGGGTTTTTCTTTTTTAACCGGCTCACCTTCGTTCGATGCAAGCGCTTTCCTCGCGGCTGCAAGTCTTTTGGTGTATTCTATTTGCTCTTCGATAGATAGCCCTGCAACCTTAAGCATACCCTCGTAGTAATACACATCAGCTTGCAGTAGGATTGCATTTTCTTTTTCCTGCAATGCCTTAATAGCTTTATTGTATTCCTGCCTGGTAATCTTGTTTTTTTCAAGGGAATCTTTCAGCAACAATTCTTGCGTCATCAAACCCTGAAGCTCTATACTTTTCTGCTCTGCAAACTTTAATTCAAGGGAATCAATTTCCTTTTTATGGGCGCTTTTGAGAATCGCAAGCGATTTCTCTTGACCTTGTGATTGTATGCTGAGGAAAGTATTTTGCTCTGCTTCATATGCTGCAACCATACGTGTGCCGGCTGCGCTTTGTAAAGAACGCTCATCGCCTATTCGTAGATCAACGTCAGCTATTGCCTTCCTTCGTTGTGTATTACTCAGGCCTCCCTTTCCTGCCCTGAGTTCAGCCTTGCGATATTCTAACTCTGCAATCTTTTTTTTGCTTGTTTCGATTGCTATATCTTCAATTGCCTTTTGTCGTTGAAACTCATTTACTGCGATTTCAATCTTTGCATTCTGGTACTGAATATTTGCTTGCAATCGTTCTTGCAGGCCGCGCTTTTCATCGTCCATTATCTCCCGATTTGCTTCTACTTCCTGCAACAATCTTTGCTTAGTTAAATTTGCCCTGGCTTCCGCGTATTCCTTTTCACCATGCAGGTCTGGCGCCATTTCGGACAGACCATTGCGCTTGCCAGATCCACTTTGCTTACCTAAATATTCGTCAAGTTCCTTCTGTAGAACAATAAGCCGCTTTATAGCATCTTCATGTTGTTTGTCAGACTTATTGGTGTTATCCCTTATTTTCTCTTGTGCTTCGATATCAGCTTGAATATCTGCGAGTACTCGGCGATTGGGATCTCTTGTATCAGTTGATACCGGTAACCCATTGGCATTGCTTTTAGGTTTGAATAGGTCGATGTACTTTCTTTTTACCAATTCATCTGTGATATCCATTTCTTCAGATAGCTTCTTTCTCTTTTGTACTATCTGCTTTATCAACCAGTCGATATAGGTTAATGATGGATCATTGAATCTGGTTGAAAATCCCAACTCCTTCATTTTATCTACAGCATCACCGGTAATTTCTGATTTCCCTGTTTTCCCCTGTGCACGGTCGCGCTCTAAACCAGCTTGCAGGCGTTCTAATTCAATGTCCTTTTTCGCCTGCTCGGATTGCACAGCCTGTGCCGCTGTGTAAGCTGCTTTCAATCTCAAAGCCATAATATATTCATTCAACAACTTAGTACCCTCAGCTGTTGCAGCATTTTGTAAGGTCAACCCGCTTAGATATTCAGGCGAAATCGCTATTAACTCAGAAAGCGCCCTTTTTTTGGTTTCCAGGCTTGCGGTTTCATCCTTAATTACTTTTACAAGAACTCTGATATTTGCTTCTGTGTCTGCAGTAGCTTGCTTTGCTTTTCCCAACAAATCAATTTGCATTCTCATTACTTTACCCTGGATAGTAAGTTCATCGGTAGCTGCTTTGGCTGAATTTGCAAAAAACACCAATGCAGCAGCAGTCAGGCCAATTATTGTTAATAACCAACCGATTGGTGACAATCGAATAACGTTATTAAAAATGGTTGTGGCGGCAGTGGCGGCAGTGGTTTGCCTTGTTAATGCGGCCATTGAAATAGTATATACTTGTTGAACTGCAGTTGCAACACCGACCGTAAATGCATATACTTGGGTAGCTGCTGAACTGGCAAGTGTAACCATCCTATTCAATATCATTGCCCGGTTAATCAACACCCATCCAGCCAACCAAACCTTACCCAATTCTATAAGAGTTGGCAGGATATTAATGAGTAAAATAACTGCATTGGATAGACCCTTAAGCGTTTCGGTAAATTCATTGCTCTGCATAGCCACTTCAAACGCCTTATGCACTCTATCCAACGAAGCTGCTAACGTCTTTTGCTTTTCTGCAGCTGCAGCGGTAACATTACCGTTCTCATGCATAGCCTTTGTTGCATCTTGCATACGCTTGTTGGCGTAACCTACATTTGCAGCAAGGTCACCAATTACGCCTACTGCTCTCTGCCCTTTAGCATGCATATCAGCCATTCCCTCAAAGAAATGTTCCATTTCGCCGGCATTACCTTTCAGCGATTGTGCAACCATTACCAATGTGCCTAACACATCATCATGTAGCATTTGTTTGAACTGGCCCAGGCTTTTACCGGTCAAGTCTGCATATTTCTGCTGTTCAGTAAACAACTTAACTACAACTTGCGATAACGCAGTACTGCTCACGCTCGACCGCTGTCCGAGTTCCTCGAGAGCGGCTCCCAGACCTAACACTTTGTCGATGGTCATCCCGGTAATACCTCGTATACCGCCCATCTGTTCAGCGAATGATATTAGCCACGGTCCAGTAGCGACACCCGACGTTGTTAGTTTTTGGATGGCGTTGGCAATGGCATTTATCTTATCAGCCGTTACATGCTTATCATCATTGTAGATGGTAGACAGCTTTACCAACGAAGACACGGCCTCGTGTGGATCGCCAATCTCGCGCCCTAACGCGATCATCAAATCGTCGACTGCCTTAGTCACCCCGGCAATCTCTTCCTTCGCCACACCCTTTTTGGCAATCACAGCCGCGATATCCACCAGTTGCGTTAACGATGTTCTGGTATCAAGTTTCTTCAAGCTGTCCACCAGCGTAGCCACATCGGCATTGGTGCCATGGATGCGAATTTTCAAATCCGCAAAGCTGTCCGATAGTTCGGCATTCACCCTGATAGCTTCACGGATCTTACCATAGATGGCATAGAAACCAATCATCATACTCATGAACGACTGGAACTGAGCTTTCAAGTTGCCGAAATACCCATACAGACGTTGAGTAAACCCACCAATCGCAGTATTTGCCCTGTCTACGCCGCCATTCACAGCATTCACATAATTACCTACATTACGCTGATACTGCCCTACGCTCGCGTCTATGCGCTTCATAGCAGCATCCAACTCATTTGCTTTGTTTATTGCGCCTGGCAGATTCTGCATGATGCGTTGAATCTCATTCGTGATTCGTTCGCGCATCCAGGAATAACTACCGGCCGGCTGTTTGTTGAGTATGGCAAGGCGTTGCTCGAGCAATACAATCTGCGCAGACATTTCTATTGCCGCTTGCTTAGCGTCTCTATACTGTTTACTTAACTGTGCATAGGGGCTCTGTGCTTTTTGCGCTGCAGCTGTAGCTTTATCCTGTGCTGCAGCAAGGCGCTCAGCTTCCTTGGTAGCTTTAATTTGCTCATCGGTAAGTATTTTTAATTGCCGAGCTGTCTCTGTAGTAATTTTAGCCGCTGCTAGTTTACTTTCATTGTCAGACTTGGTCACTAATGTTGCTTGCCTCGTTATTTCAGTTTCTGCTTTAGCTAAAGCAACAAACTCAGTTGCTTCTTGCTTTTTAGCTTCGGTAGCAATTTTAGCAGCAGCCACTTTAGCATTAGCAGATTGAATCGATGAATCAGTTTCTATTTTTGATAATGCAATTATTTCCTGTGTAGATTGTTTTGCCGATTCAGTTTTTACCTTTGCAGCTTGTGCTGCCGCTTCAGATTCAGCTTTTGATAATGCTAAAAAATTTATTGTTTCCTGCTTTTTAACTTCAGTAGCTTGCTTACTGGCCTCGGTAGCCTGCTTTGCTGCTTCGGTTTTCACCTTCGCTGCCTCTACTGCGGCTTGTGCGGCTATTTTCTCTGCCTGTTGCACCTTATTTAATACTGCTACATATTCCTTGCTATGCCCGTTATACTGCGCGATAATCGTGGCGCTTTTCTGCATACTCTCTGCATGCTGTATTTCTGCCATAGCCACAGCGCGAACATCTGCGCCCAACTTTGCGCTTAGCGCATCAGTTTCAATCGTTACAGCTTTCATGCCCTCCATGGCAGTTTTAGCCTGATTGATGGTGTCGGTAGCTACTTTCATAGTCTGGGCAAACGATACAAGATTTTCGCTACCCATTTTATTAAAGCTTACGCCCTGCGCAGCTTGTGCCAGGGCGTTCACTTCAGTTATTATCCCCGAGATCTTCACGATAGTGGTATCAAGGTCGGCAATGGCCTGTGGGGCTATAATCCCCTGTATATTATCTGGCATTGGTTTGGCGGTTTTGGGTGTTTAGGTGTTCGATGTATTCATCAAGGCGATGGCAGATGAGCGCATATTCAAAAGCGTTGAGACCATCTACTGTGTAGGTTGTCTTGTAGGCTTCATTGTAACTCATCACGTAATCGTAAAATATTTTGTGGCCGGCAGTAGCTTTATCATTCGCTCCCTTGCTTAGCTGCTCCAACTCTTCTTTTATGTTGTCGTGCTCAATCTGGTAATTGATTTCATTATTCCGGATGCACATTAGATCGTTATCCATTGTCTCCGGTGTAAACTGCAGGTCGAAGTATCCGAGTTCCCTCAATCTTTCGATGATCATCTGAGTGGGAAAACACTTGTACGCCTCCACCAGCATTTCAATCACTGCAGCCCGAATTTTCAGCGCTTCCAGTTGTCCAAGCAATTCCCTGTGTTGGTTCGCGCGTGCATCCTGTCTGGCTTCGTAGTACTGCGAAAGCAGATGCAGCCAGGCATTACCTAACTGCTCTTCATCGGCCTGCCCGGAAATAACAATGCTGTGAAGATCATTGTCTACACAGCAGGCGATAAAGTCCGTAAGTTTCAAGTCTTTAAGTCGCGACACAAAATTCAACGACTCCGTATTTTTCACAATCGGGATGTCCGATAGGACGCCAGATGTAACCGGTAGGGTTGCACCAGCACTTGATAATAGCGAAGGCAGTGTATCCGGCTTCGGCGGCTTCTTCGCGAAAATCTTCTTTAAGCGATTCCAATTTGGCATTTTCATTGATAGTGTTTTGGTGTTCACAATTAGGGCATCCCATTTTGTTATTGTTTTTATCCTACGTTACACTGCATTATTTCGGCTACTTTCTCTACTAGCGGTTGTCGCACTATAGGCCACGCCTCTTGTTTACTTTCCTGCGTCAATCCGAATATCTTTTCTCCGTACTTATCTTTCAACTCAGCCGATTTCACGTCGCTGCTGTCTATCTCAAACACATCGCCTTCTACGCGCAGGTTCATGTTTTGCTGAAATTCCCCTGTCAAATACAAGTCAGGCCTACCAAATCCGGGGCCTGGGTTCATGCTGTTTTTTATATGCGCATAGGTCGGATTTCGGTACTTTGTCAAATGATTACCGTCAGCGTCTACGCCTTCGTCATATAGTTGAGACGTATTCAAGCCTATCACAGGTTCTTTCACTTCCTCGATGCACTCCCCGGTTATAGGGATGATATTATCTCTCGCTATAGTTACCCGTTCAAGCATTTCACGCGGTGTGCACATATTGTTTTAATTAAAAAAGGGGCAGGGTATGCCCCGCCCCTTTAGGTTAGTAATGTTTGGATTTTCTTATTTTACCTTGGCTTTAGTTCCGCCTGCAGGTTCGGTTTTCGTTTCCTCAAACTCTACATACTTGCCGCATTCGGCCTCCATTTGATCGCCCAGCAATTCTAATGCTGCCTGTTTTCTCTCGGTAGGCAATTGGCGGTAAGTGCCTGCATCGGCCATATGGTCAGCAACCAATTTTGCTTTTGTGCCGTGAATCTTATGCAGTGCGTGCAGGTTCCAAAGAACGCCTTCGATAGTTGTTGTTGTTGTTTTCACCTTGTTTTATTTGTGGCAGTCTGCAAGTAGTACTTACAGACTGCCGATTAACAATAGCAGCTCAATTAACCTTATGGGGCCGTCATCGTATAGATGTTGGTTCCTTCGGTAACTATCGGTGCGAAATAAGGTGTAGCAATCATAACAGAAGGTGCAGCAAGGGCAACAGTTACAGTGTCGCCGGTATTACTTGTACTCCATGCTCCGGTAATATCCCACTGGTCATTGGCAGCGTCATACGATACCGCAGATATAGTGAAGGTCTTAGCCGTGTTGGTGGTATCGGTAATGACGAATGCTGTAAGTGCATCGTCCAACACGGTACCGTAACGAGCGCCCAAAGAAGCGCCGCCAATTCTACCGCTAACATATATATGCGTTGAAGTACTGCTGGTAACGCCTGCAAACAATGTAACGTCAGTAAGGCCGGTCAGTGAGCTTGCAAGTGTAGTACTTGCAACGCTCCCAAAGAATGCGTTAAGCTGGCTGTTATCGTTAAGCGCAATCATCAGCTTATAGCTGTTGGCTGTGCTTGTTGTTGCCTGACCCCAATCGCCTACTATAATGCTGCTCAGGTCTGCAGCGGTCAAAGTAGGCTGTACGTTAGTTCCAGTCGCCTGACCTATCCACAGATTGTTTTCATCAATAGCAAACACACTGTAAAGGTTTTGCTGTTGGTGGATACGCTGTCTGAAGATCTGGTGAATGTTCTTTGTCGCGCCGGTTGTACCGTTAGCAAAGCTATATTCCCAGTTGTAAGGCGGCATCTGTGTCAGCACCTTTGTGCCGTCCTGATCCTGTGTCTTAGGCTGCTCGGTGTTGTCTTTAAAGCCATACAGCTTTGGCGTTATCTGCCAGCGAAGCGCTGGGTTGTCGTGGCGCAAACGACCTAATACATAGGTGGTAAACGCGGTTTGCGAAGCCATTGCAGTATGTGGTATAACCGTACCTTTTGGCACGAAAACCAAATACCGGATTATCCCCGGCTCACTGTTACAGGGTGTAGGTCCTGTATTCCCTTGTACTGCACAATTGGCTAAATTCAATATTGTGTAAGCCATGATTGATAGTGTTTATTGTGAAAGAAAATTGTTAAGCAAAATCGTCGCTCGCAAATTCATCAGGGGCGAACTCATAAACCCTGTCAGGTACTAATGATGGACAATAGCTTGCGCTTGGATCGTACATCTTTTTGAAATCAATCCTGAAAGCATAGTAAGGCTGCATATTGTATTCCTTAGCCTTTTTAATCCTGCAGCCTTGAAACTGGTCGAGTATTTTTTTTATCCCGACCTGTATTTTGTTGGGTAGAAACCCGGGGGCATTTTTAGCACAAAAGCTGAAAACAGTATTCAGAAAATCCATGTCCGGGCGATCATCTGCCGTTGGATACAAACCTTCCAGATTCGCGAAAAAGAACAAACTAACATTGGCCATGCTCATCATCCCAACTGAGTCTACTGTTTCGCCAACTTCGAAAAATGACTGTAGTACTACCGGATCTTCGAATAATACATCAACGTACTCCCGAACGCCTCTGTAAGCCTGTGGCAAGTATTCCCTACCGTCGCTACTGCTTTTCCCATTTCTATACACCCTACCGTAACAGTTGTAATCAGTTGCCTGTAGGCTGTACCTGGTAAGAATGTAGTTGAATAATGATACCTGAAACATTTTAATCCAGTAGTCGATACCGATTGGATTATTCACCACGAACGGTATTTGCGTCAATTCAGGCTGTCTGTACTGGTAGCCATCGCATACATAGTAATGTGGTAGACTCATTTCAATTGCACAGGCATAATAAGGCTGCATTGCGGTGGTAACTGCTGATTCCTTTCGGTAACCGCTGAAATCACTGAGTACTTTCTTAATGCCGACGTGCTTAGCCGAAATCTGGAATCCGAATATCCCGTTCAAGAAATTGGATATCGTTTCCAATATGCCCCAATCCATGCGGTCCACATTGCCAGTATACAACCGTTCTACATCTGCGAAGCAATACAAGATAACCTTAGCGCTTTGCGAGAAATCTTCGCCAATCTTGATGGTTTCACTAATATCAAAGAACGTCTGAAGCTTTACTGTGTCCTGAAACAAAACATCTACATAGTTGCGATTGCCTGTGTATGCTTGCGGCAAGTACTCTTTGTTACCGCTACCAAAATTCCTATACACCCTGCCATAGCAATTGTAATCTGATTCATCCATCGAGTACGCAGACAACAGGAATTGATACATTGCTTCCTGCATTCTCTGGATCCATACATCCACGCCTACCGGTGTATCTTTTACAGCTATCATATTTGATGCCCCCAATTCATTCCAAGGTCATTGCGATTCCAGGTCTGACCGCCATCGCTATAATCTTTGTTTACCGGCGGTATCGATACGAATACCTTATCATCCGGAATAAATGTTTGCGTCATGCGGTACATTTCCCGCTCTATCTTGTTTTTCAACCCAGTGCGGTAAGGGATGTTAACGGCAAACGCCTCCTTTGTGTTCGGGTTCTGAATAGAACCTTGCAGCAGCTTTGACAAGCTATCCAATTGCTCTTGTGCCAGGACCTTTCCCCCATTTATTCGCGGACTGTAGATTACTTCCTCGATACACTTGGCTATCATGTTCATGCCAATCAGCCTGTCGAACTGGCTTGCATTTCTTACAATTGTGTTAGTAAAATCGTGGTAGCTGCTCATTTCCAGATTCAAGCCATACGTACGGTAGTTGGTCTGGTATTGCTGACGAACAAAAGTTTTGGCGGCATAGTTGCTATCTGCCTCAAAGCACTGGTACCCAACCATGTTATAGAAGTTGAACTGATCAAGGTAAACGTCGAGAGCTTCCACGCCCTGGGCTGCAAGTTGATCCTGATAGTATCCATAAAAGAAAGTACCCGTCTTGTGGGTAGCATCTTGGTAGTGTAGTATCAGGTCATCAATGTTTACAATGGTTTGGCTGCGCCCTTCTGGTACAACAACATCCAGCGTCCACAGTGGCTGTGCAATCAGGTCATTATACAGGTAGATCTTAACCGTACACGCACCCGACATGATCAACCCGATGCTATTGATTTTCACAGCGAAATCGCCTTCAGCTACATTCAGTTGCCATCCGCAAAACTTGCCGGTATTAGGTATCGGTTTGTATGCGGTCCTGAAATTCTTGCTGAATATGTTTTTCGGGTGCTCAATCAACTGATCAATAATGAATACCCCGTTGAGGCAATCCATTATGTTGGCTTTTTTCAAATCAAGCAAATACTGATTTAAGTTGTCGCTCGATATCGTTTTATCGGGTTGAGCTTGCCATAATAATGCTGGTCCACATACTTGATGGTCTCTGTTGAATGGCAGGCCAGATAAACACTCTTTTACTGCATCGCTCAGCACGGGCGAAAACGAAGCATCAGTAGGCTGCGTCCAACCTTTACGCGCTGAGAGCGCAGGCAATACTAATGCTTCGTCAAATCCGTTGCTTATGGGCATTGTCTTAGTTTAAGCCGGTGATGTAATTTGCTTTGAGGTAATAAGTTCCAGTTGCTCTACTGGTCTGTGTACCGCCCGTTATTATTCTGACTCGTAGCTTTCGGTACTGACACTTCGGGTAAATGAAAGTATAGGTAGTGCCTGCTACTGTTCCTGTATCCGTCAGACCATACGTCATTGTCTGGTCTGTTTTTAACGTTCGCCACGTACCATTGGTTATGGTAGTTGCATCATCGCTACCCTGTACAATCATACTCATAGTAGTGGTGCCGGTTATGTTAGCGTTTACTACCACAAATTGCACATCCCATTGGTCGTTGTCGCTTTTGCCGTTCGACAAATAGGTTGTATCTGTATTTGTAGTAGTGTCACCGCTTTGTTTCACTGTGCCGGCAGCATTATACGCTATCAGTGCTCCTGACCTTGCGCCCGTCTGGGCAAAGCACATTGTAGCGGAACACGCTACTACAATGGCTAAAAGAAATCTCTTCATTCTGTTGTTTTTGAAGGGTTTTTTAAAAAAGAAACTGGTAATTCAATGCTGGCTGATTCAGGATTACGTTTGCGCAATCTCGAAAATGGTGCTTTCACCGCTTGTGCTCAATGGAGTAGTCGCTTGCGCTATATCCACACTGATTTCAAATTGCATCATGTTGTCCTGTTGCACACCGTTACTAGTGCTCGTGTCTTGGCGCAACTCATAAGCGTGCACCGCGAACGTAAGCTTCGTACCGTATGGATCCTTAAATGAACCATACCCACCGACATAGCTGTTGTAATCGCCGGAACCAGTTCTGTTTTGTTTTGGGATCCAGTCAATCAGAGCTACTGAACCTGGTGCCATGATAAGCGCTACACCCTGACCATAGTTACTATCGGTAAGATCCACCGATTCTTGTATGTTCATGCCAGTGAACTGAAATGCAGTGTTTTGAGCATTTTCGCTGCCCTGCGCAGCCCAGAACGAAGCGTTAACATAACACTGACCACCGCTGATACAATCGAACGTACCATTGTTGTAGTAGTTCTGCGTCATAATAGTTTTTGCCAACTGGAAAAACTGTTTCTGATCTGCAGCGCCAATTTCATGCGCATAGTTTGTCGCATTCCACGTCACGCGATTACCAATCGGTGTGGTAGTCTTTACAGCTTGCGTCCTGTTCGTTAATAGAAATGCGACAAAGTCGCTCTCTATTTGCGAATGGATGTTCAAGATGCAATTCATTACGTTCTGGTCGAATGCTTCCTGCCAACTGAAGATGTTGTTATCCATCTGCTTTAGCGATATGCTGAAAGTATCTGAATAAGTACTCCAGCTGAGCGGCATGCTCATTGAGTCTCCGGAACTACCGGTGTGCGTTGCTGATCGCTGACTACCAGGTGTTCTAACTTGGCGTTTCATTGCGTAAGCCGTTACGGTACGATCTTCACGCGTCCTGATTGCAGCTGCATCCTTGATAAGGATGTCGGAATTCGACAGTCCTAACTTTAAAGCAGGCAACACTTTTTCCCTGCTTTCGGGGGCTGTGAATTTTTTGGCAAGCCGCGTCTGTGCGGCTACCAGATTTGAAGGTGAGAAATTTGCCACTTTGATAGAGTTTTAGGCAAGAATCATGTAGCACGGCTACGATTATTTGGGCGCGTATCTTGGCCCTTAGGTAGGTGGAATCGCGTATCTTGGATTCCGGATGTAAAAATACTTACTAAATCAATTCAACAAAATATATTTTTAGGCATGACTAATTTTTATTTATAGACAAGACATAAAAAAAACCAACCCAATAAGAATAAAGGGTTGGTCATTTACTAATCACCATGAAAACATCTTAGTCAAGAATGAGCGGAGTGCCGGCATCATCCATTTCTTTCATTATTTTGGCAAGATGACCGCCATAGTCGTGTTCTGTACCCATTGCTGAACCTTTGCCGTGTTTATCTTCAAAATCTTTCAATACTTCGCTGGCCTTACTGTAGGTCGGTTTACTTTTCGTGTCTGAATTATCGCCGCCTCTACCTTTTCGGTTTGGATCTGATTCGCCAATCCATTTCTTTTCGGTAACAAATCCTTTGATGGCTTCTGTGTGCTCTACTTCTGTCTGAAGCTTTGCATCCTTCACTTTTTCGCCATTGCGGTAAGTAACAATCTTGCCGTTTTCTTCTTTGAAGTCATAACCGTTGGCTTTCATAACAGCCTCAACCTCTGCTTTGCTCATGCCGTTGTTTGTTTCCGGAATAGCAGCATGTATTTTGCTTTGCAACATTACTTGACTGGCCTGAGTCTTGGCAGCATCGCGCTCACGCTCTAGATCTGTAATGTTTTTGCGCAGGTTATTGATGGTATCTGTCTGGTCTGTTTTAGCGGATACAGTCTTAACCAAATCTTCAATTTTGTTGCCCTGGAAATCAAGGTTGTTTTCTTTTTTGTACGCTTTTACAGCTTCTTTAACGGCAATTTCTGTGCCGGCTGTTTTCCCTTCTGTGTATTTAGAAGTGTCTCGAATCTTCAATTCGTCGGCAGTAAACACCTCCACTTCTGGGATGGTAATATCCTTTTCTTCGGGCGCATCAATTGCGGTTTGTAGTTCAGTGGCATCTATTTTTAGTTTGCTTGCCAACGCTTTTATTGCTTTTTTTGATAGCATAATATTTTGTTTTAATGATTACATAATTTAAGCAGCAAAACTGGACATAATCTGCCCAGTTTTGCTGTGATGGGTTTTAGTCCTTATATAGTTCTATTACCTTATCATCCCACTCCACGCCATCTGTTTCGGATGGTTCGCGTTTAATCTTGCCTGGCTTTGGCTCGGAAGCATCAATATAGATAAGGCCCCTTGAATGCCAGGTCCGGTTCAACTGTGCTGCTCTGAATGGCTCGATACGAACTGTCTTAACCTTTTTTTGAATCTCACCGATGTAATGGCTAAATAGTTGACCGCCGTCGCGGGTATTCTTTTTCATTACCGGTTCAACAGATACTTTGTACTCGTGATACTCTTTGTTGTAGTTCTGAGTAGCTGGCTCTTGTGCCGACACTGCGGTCTGTTCCGCTGTCGGTTTTGTTTTCTCTGCGGTCTGTTCCGCTGTCGGTTGTTTTGCCATAGTTTATGGTTTTTAATTGTACTTGAAAACGTTTTTAACTGGGTAAATGGATTTTTTTCTTAGCGCCATTGTGTAGCAGCTGGTTGGTACGAAGTTGCTTTTGTTCCTTTTCAAACTCTTCGTTGAGTTCTTTGTTTATCTTATCCCGTATAGGTTTAAGTATCACATCAACACCTATCGCCATTTCATCCATCAATCGGTTCATCTGGCAATACACTGGCAGATCAACACCGATATCTTTTGCTGTTACGCCCCGCGCTATCTGCAGTGATACAAATGCGCTGGTTAATGACAGGTCACCGCCTACAGTAGCATATATCGCACACTCTTCAAATTCATCGAGCGTGCATTTCACGGCATGGTACGTAAATACAGACATTGACAGTAATAGGTAATCTCTGAATCCGTCGGGGATATTTTCAGCAGGGAATACCATCCCTTTTATAGCGGCTGTTACCCGCTGGTTAAACTTAGCTTCAAACTGTTGTTGCGTCATGGCTTTGTATTTTGGATTTTTAAATTCTCTTTAGCGTTTTCTTTTTCTATCCTGGCATTGTTTTCCTTAACCTTTTTATCGAGGTATGCATCGCGCAATGCCATCAGTGTTTTAAGATCCTTAGTTATCAGGTCATTAGGGTCCAGTGTCATTACCCACATCGGGAAATTCACTTTCCTGCATAAATCTTCCGGATTGGTAAGTACTGTACTTGCTTGACTAAGTGGTACATGAAACCAGTAGTCCAGTTTCATTAGTTTTATTTGTTTGCTCAGCTCTATACTATCGCTGGCAAACTCAGCCTGTAGGTATTGCAGATAGAGGAAATTGAGCGACGTATCATTTGCCCCATTTTTGCGCGCTTCTTCATACTTCTTCCAGATATCATCAGGGCTTTCAATGAGGTACCTGCGCCCGTAATTTATTTCGCACCCTTCGTATGAACTGAAATTGAATTCACCGATCATGTTCGTTATCCAGCTTTCTACGAACTCAGCAGCATCGCTGTAATTGTTCAATCGGTCATTAACTGGCTGTACATCAATAAACCTACCTGTCGCAGTTGCTGGCTGAGCGCTCTCACTATCTTCCATCTGGTGTGTACCCCAAATCGTGTAATGAGCATCGCGGTAATACCCTGCAATCGTTTCGTCCATTTTATCCCAGCTCTCAACAGGAGGTGTGTAAAACCCTGCATAATCTTTCGGCATTGGGTCACCTGTTTTGGGGAATGGCACTACAATAGTTTCCGACACATCGTATTTGCTTTTCTTACCACTACCCTTGCACGATGGACAGTCTTTACCGCTTATTTTCTTTGTTCCGTTACACGTTGGGCAGTCGGAACCATAAAGCCATTTCAACGGGAAACCGTGATGCAGCTTAAACATGGTCAATACCGACCTATCGCGAAGGTGTTGATCGGCAACATCTATAATGTTGTTGTCGGGCGATACATAGCAATGGTAAACAGGATCCCAACAGTTACCAATTGTAATGGCTGGCACAGTTTCAAAATGGTTGGGATAAGATTCATCTTCAATTATCGTTGCTTTATCGCCATCCCACTTTATCAGGTAATCGTTAGCATCATCCACAACACGGAAGTATTGGTCATTGGCTTTGGCTGGATCTGCTTTTTCCTTTATTATTTTCTGGTCAATATTGAAAACAATGTACTCAAACCTGCGGCCAGACGGCGGCGGATAATCGAACACATCCATACAGCTTTTGTAAGTTGGGTAAACGCTATCGTTCGATACTTCCATGAATATCATGCCCATTGGGTCATAGTGCATGGGTCCTATCCAGAACGTTTCCAACCAGCGGCGTATTGAATAGCCGTCTTTTACGTCCTTGAGTATGTTCAGCAGCTTCTTGCGGTCTGAAGCGCTCAAATAGTAGTTAGCAGATCCACCGCGTGCCTTCCATATCTTATCAATCGGCCGGTGAAGCCTGCCAAAGAAATCCTTATTGCTCGGGCTGTACTTTTTGCGTAGTTCCAGCAATTCAGCCTTTTCGTAATAGTCTATGCGTGCCAGGTATTTACCAAGATTCAAACCAGTATTGTGCATGCGAACCTTATCGCAATACTCTTGTACGGCTTTCACATACAACTTGTTTGGGTTGTTTTTAATAACAGACGTTATCGAAAGTTTGCCTTCTGGGGCTGTAAGTGGTAAAATCATACGTAAGAAATTTTGCGCCTACTTCTGTCGGCATAGTTTTGAAATTCAGTTGATAGGGTTGTGGTTATGAAGTAGCGCTTAGCATCGCTCAGGTGACCATATTGCTCGTATGTCTGTCCTGTTTCTTTGTTCTTGATTTTTGTTTTTAACACATTGCCGTTCGAATCCTTCTTGGTCATTGTGTAATCTTCAATTGAGATTTGGCAATCCGAATCAATTACAATGCTCCAACCGGCATAGTTCTTTTCGTATATTTCATTAATGAAATCAGCCGACATTGCAACACGCGGATGGCTTGGCTGTACCATGTTAATCACGTGGTACCCGTATTCCTCAAGTGTTTCAATGTATTTGTCGAAAAAGCTTCGATTGT
This sequence comes from uncultured Bacteroidota bacterium, assembly GCA_903882805.1. Classification (GTDB taxonomy): domain Bacteria; phylum Bacteroidota; class Bacteroidia; order Chitinophagales; family Chitinophagaceae; genus Nemorincola. The sequence continues at coordinate 46,197 of CAIRYK010000052.1, forward strand.
TATCGTCGACGGTTGTCTTAGCGTTGGCGCTCGGATCACCATGCACAAAAATCACATCGTCATAATCAATACTTTCAAGCCACTTAATAAACCTCAATGCTGCTTTCTTAGCGGAGTTGTGTGGGCTGGCGCAAATCACTTCACCTATTTGGTTTAGCGACATTTCTTCGTAATCAACCTGCCATACGCTTTGTGTCACATACGGGTTAAGGTTGTTATCCAATGCAACATGGATTGGAAGCTTTTCAATGCGCTGTACTTTCCTGGTATGTTTTGCAGCATCAAAGTCCGTCCAGAACTCACCGCCGGTTACCTTATATCCCCATCTACCAAGCGTGTAGACAGTGTAGTAATACCCTTTGTTGTTTTCGTGGAACGCTATACGCTCATCGCTAACGAAAGGATTATCAGCATAGGTCGTGTGCGTAACACGGTAGTTAAGGGCTACTTTCTTTTTGATGCCACGAACCAATATTTCGTATTCCTTCGTGTCTTCAAATGAAAGCGTATTAGGACTAACGGTAGAAAACCAATCCTGCCACAACCAAAAGTTCTGATAGTTCCCTTCGGTCTCTGGGTTAAAGCTGTAGTAGATCTTTACCTTACTCTCACTACTCCTTACAGTTGTAAGTATTACGGTAAATGAAGCACGCTCTTTTACACCTTCCTCTATCCAGGCACGATTACAGGCGGTAATTGATTTTAGGTTTTGCGGTTCATTGCAGCCACGTGCGATGAACTTGTTACCGTTCACTTTGCAGGTAATTTCCAGCGGCGCTTTGGTGAATGAGAATAATGAGGAAAGGCCCCAATCGTTAACAATGTCTCGTATTAATTGCCACTGACTATCCTTGATATCGCCAAACTGTTCACGGATTAGGGCGCAGCGGAAATATGGCAGCGACATACACTCTATAAGCAACAACTCAGCAATTGTGTAGCTCTTACCGCTATCACGTCCACCGTACAGAAATTCAATAGTATGCCTGTCTGCATCGTGCAATAGGTGTCGATAGGCAGGCAGAATTACATTTTCATCAATGTCGATGTCGATGGTCATTATTGCGGGGGTAGTGTGTAGGTGTCTTTTCCTGTGGCCCTATTTATTCCGCGTATGTAGATAGCGCTGGTAACACCATCGCCATTACATAAATCGCAATAAACTGCCGGTATTGTATTGTCGTAATCGTCCTTAGTGACGGTGCCCACTCCACCGCATTTACTGCATCGGTATGGTTTGGTATTTTCATCAGTAAGGATTGCCTTTAATTCAGTAAGCCCCGCAACTACCTGCGTATCATTCGCATAAGTTACAAGGGCTGCATTAATCTGCGCAACATTGATAGGGTTGATAGTGTTTGCCATAGCTAAAAGAATAAAAGTGATAGGGTAAAAGGGGCTGGGCGGCAACTATTACACAATATTAGTAATAAAAGTTAGACACGCCTAATAAATTTAATTAGTTACGTCTAACTTTTTAAAAAATCCTTTTTTACTCAGTTACTGGACGTTTGGCGATGATATTAACCTTTATAGGATTATCCACTTTTGCTTTGAATGCAATTGCTGGATCTTCGTCATCTTCCGGATTGAAACCTTTTGGAGCGGCCAACCCTTGAATCTTAATAATTTCTTTGTCTATAGCGAGTAAAGCCCGAATACCAGCGGGAGTGCCGGCAAATTCGGGCTTTAATGAGCGTTTCATATTCTGCAGTTGTTGCACCTTCAACTTACGCAATTCAGATAAGTTGGTGTTTTCATACTTTATCCACTGTTCACGCGCCTCAGCAAGTAAGCGCTCAGCGTGTCGGTCAGACGTGCACCACTCTTTATGCAGTATCTGTTGCACGATGATGGTAGACGGCACGCCCTCGATTATCCATCCTTGAATAGATAGTAATCGTTTGTTCATTTCCAATTTTGTGGCGCGCTGTCTCTGCATTACATACCAGTTGGTATCATTCTTTTAATTACGGCGATATAACGGGTCAATTCGTGATTGGCATAACGCAGCTTGATAGCTTCTATCTCCCGCATTTTCTTTATCTCCGCATCATTGGTCTGGATGGGCGCGTCGTTGTCATATGCTTTCAGCGCATTAGAATTGATGGTTAATTCTTCCGTCAGGTAGTCGAGAACTGTGCTACGAATTTCAGCCATAAGTAAAAGTTTTTCTTGTGTTTCCATCGCTCCGAATTTGGGCGACAAATGTAAAAAAAGAGCGGCAAGGTCGATTCGAACGCCATCCCCTGTCTGGAAAGACAGGTGCTCTAAGCCATTGAGCTATTGCCGCATTTGGGATATGGTTGTTTGAAAGTCTCTACAACTTTCTTAATGCCGGGTGTCAGGGGAAATAAGTACTTATGCTTTCCCTTCGTATATACCAGTTGACAGTTTGGATCTTTATGCTTCCGGATCCAGTCTATATTCTGTTTCCATCCACGTTGGCCAACTGTCCTACCGTGTACCACCTTACCGCCTAACAGGTATTTAGGTGTTCCGCCATTCTGTTCCATCAGGCCTTCGTAGATCCAGTTGGTAGCTTGGTATATCGTACCGATGTGGTCCTGATCACAATCGGCGTAAGATACTACAAGTTGCAATAATGGATTGTATTTCCTGATTAGCTTTAACGAAATTGCAAGCGCCTTACTGGTACTTTCCTGTTTGCCGTTTAGCGCCATCCTCACCAGTTCACACACCTGGCCTTGACGTAACCCAAACTTTGTACCAAGGTTCTTGTTTGCCCCACTCGAATAGATAATACACCCACACCATTCATTGTTGTTGTTATACACATTAAATGAGCATAGCGCAGTTGGTACGGCCTTAGCATAATGAAAGGTAAGGCAGGCGTACTTTATCGCTTCGTATGTGGCAAGTGTCAATTTCATATCTCCCCGGCTGATACAGAATAAAAAGAACCTTCATACTTTTTCAACAATTCCTGTATGGCTGGGATTGCCTGTTCAAGGTCTGCAGCATTGGCAAAAGTGATTTTCAGCGTCGCCGGCTTTTCTTTCGGCTCTGCATCCAGATCAGTTGGCGGCGGTAACAGTTGCTCGATGCTGAATTCTGGTAAAGTAATTTGGTCCATCATGTTCGGCAAA
>CAIRYK010000053.1 GCA_903882805.1 uncultured Bacteroidota bacterium
ATTGCCTATTCACATTCAACCCATTCTGGGTTGGAGTGTTGGGAATTCCTTACCCCGGGATACTCCCGGGGCTACGCATATTAAAGCCCATTCGGGCTTTTCCTCACCAGAGCAATAGCAGTTATCTTGATTGCATTTGAAGGACAAATACTAACATGTTCGTGCGTTTCATTATGCCGAGAAATGAATGTTAAATGGTTTTACAGGCGTATTGCGCTTATTGTTTAAATGCTATGGCAATTAGATAACCACTACCTCATAAAAATCTTTGGGGTCGTAGTACTTGCGGGCCAGGGCTTTTAGCTCTTTGGCTGTTATGTTTTTGTAAATGTTGATGTTGTTATTAAACTGCGTTTCGGTAAAACCGTTGAGGATAAGCGTTCTCCAGCGTTGCAGAATAGAGAATGGCCCATCGAGGTCGCCGAGTAAACCGCCGAGCAGGTAGTTTTTCACCAGTAGCAGTTCTTCGTCGTCGACTTCGTCCTGACACAGAATCTCCATTTCGGCATATACTTCTTTTATAGCATTTTCTACCACATCTCTACCGGTTTCGGTAGTTATGGTCATCGAGCCTCCGTTTATTTCGGGTACCAGCGAACTGTATATGCCGTAAGTATAGCCTTTGTCTTCGCGAATGTTGCTCATAAGGCGCGAACCGAAATAGCCGCCAAACAAAGTATTGAGCACCACCATGGGCGTATAGTCGGGGTGATGGCGATTGGGGAATAACCTGCCTATACGTATGGCGCCCTGCACTCCGTTGGGGTCGTTTATGATCCTGTGTTCTCGTGCGGCCTTTGGCGCTGCCGGAAATTCCAATAGCGGCAATTCGGTTTTATTGAGGGCTATTTTTCCAAATACATCGTTCAGATAACCCACTTCGCGCTCAGACACTTTGCCGCCCATAAACACCCGTGCATTAGCCAGATTGTAGTTGCTGCGGTAGAAGGTAAGTAGATCTTCGCGCCAAATATCTTCCATTTTTTCTTTTCTCGAAAAGCGGCCGTAAGGATGATCTTCGCCAAAAAGTAAGGCATCTATTCGCTGATTAGCTACAAAATCGCACTGGCGCAGGTTGACCAGCAATTTCTGTATTGCGTTGCGCTTGTGTATTTCTACTTCGTGTTCCGGAAAGGTGGCGTCGGTTATTATCTCGAATACCATAGGCAACAGAACCGGCAAGTGGCGCGTAAGCGAATACAGGGTTACTGTGGCATAGTCGTTGCCGGCGCTCGCCTTGAGCTGCGCGCCATAAAACTCCAGCGCCTCGTGTATCTGCTCAGATGTGTATTTCGTTGTTCCGTTGCGCAACAAAGCGGCAGTAGCCTGCGCTACCGATGCTTTTTGCTCGTACCACAATCCGGCAGGAAAAATCCAGTCGATCTGCACTACATCCTGCACGCCGGCGTCCAGCCAGTATACGGGCAAGCCATTATCCAGCGCATGCTGATTGATAGGCGGCAGCTTATATTCAAAATCTACCGCATCGTGGATAGCGGGCGACACTTTACGATCTAATACCATGATTGTTACAGACTTTTTTACCATTTGGGGCCGGTAATGGCCATTGCAAATATAGCGGAAAGCAACCTGATAAAGCCGCCGCTATAACAGCCTATAGCTAAAATACGTTACTTATATTTCGTCGTTGATGAACAGTGCGCGCAGTTCGCCGGCATCTTCTATTTTCATTTTTCCACCCAGTATCAACCTCAACTGCCTGCGGTGAAGCGCGCCATTGTACATCTTTTTCTCCCAGTCGGTTTCGGGTACCAGCTCAGGCACCTTGCGCGGACGGCCGTTGGGGTCGAGCGCCACAAAGGTCATATAGGCCTCGTTCGACAGGTATTTGTATTGAGCCGACAGGTCTTCGCCCCAAACCCTGAGATACACCTCCATAGATGTGTTGAACGATCGGGTGAGTTTGGCTTCAATTGTCAGCAGATTGCCCAGTTTTATGGGGTTAGAAAACGATACATTATCTACCGACGCCGTAACAACCGGACAGTTGCAATGCTTCATAGACGATATTGCGGCTGCAATGTCCATCCAGTGCATTAGCTTACCGCCCATCAGATTGCCCAGTGTATTGGTGTCATTGGGCAACACCAGTTCAGACATGATCACCGCCGTATCCTGAGGTCTTTTAGTTTGCATAAATAGTGTTTCAGATGTTTGAACCGCAAAATTACGTGGATTAAGCCGTAATAGCGCGAACACTATGCAATGTGCGCTTTAAACCCGACAAATATTACCGCTACATGGCGAGTTTGCGGCGCTATACTCAAAAGCAGCTTGCAGAAATAGTAATAAATGCCACAGCATCAGGTATTTCAGGCATACATCTTTTTTGTTTGTGTAGGTTATAGCCGTTATTTGCAGTAGTAAAGCCGCATATGCTATGACAAGAAAGGAACGCTACCAGGGTATAATAGAATGGTTTAAGCAAAACATGCCCAATGCTGAAACGGAACTACACTACACCAATCCGTACGAGCTGCTGGTGGCGGTAATACTGTCGGCGCAGTGTACCGATAAGCGCGTGAACATAGTGACGCCCAAGTTGTTCGAACGTTTTCCAGGTCCGGAAAGCCTTGCCATGGCTGAGTTTGAGGATGTAGAGCCGCTGGTGCGCAGCGTAACGTTTGCCAACAACAAATCGCGCCACCTGATAGGCATGGCCAAATTGCTGATGGAACGCTTTGGCGGCGAAGTGCCCGACAATATAGAAGACCTGGTGTTGCTGCCGGGCGTAGGTCGCAAAACCGCCAATGTTATAGTGTCGGTGGTGTTTCACAAACCCGGCATGGCAGTAGATACGCATGTGTTCCGGGTGTCGGCGCGAATAGGACTGACGCTCAAAGCCAAGACGCCGCTACAGGCCGAAGAACAACTGGTGGCCAACATACCAGCCGACCTGCTGCCCATAGCCCACCACTGGCTCATACTGCATGGCCGGTATACTTGCATTGCCCGCAAGCCCAAGTGCGCTACCTGCGGCCTGCAACAGTGGTGCAAATACTATGCTACCGATATGAAGCATTTAGCCCAAAAACAAACCCCAACTACAGAGGATAAAAACTAATGCTGCACCTGCAGTAAGCGCGTGGTAACTCCGGCCGCTGTTTGCACCCAGATAGTGTATATACCCGCGGGCCATTCTACTATAGGCAGCTCTACAGTGTTGTTGCCGGTAGCGGCGGCATCTATCGTTTTTTGCATCATAGCCTGCCCCAGCATATTGTAGCAGGCTACCATGGCTTTGCCCGGTTGAAACGCATTGAAAACCAATACCGCCTTTTCGCTTGCCGGATTGGGATATAACACTATTCCACCGGTAGTGTTTTGCTCCTTTGCAATGCCTGCGGCAATTGGCTGTAGGTCGAAATTCTGTGTATTAAGCACGTTTCCGGTTACGCTATCTATAAGCGCAGCTATCACGTGTATTTTACTCTTGTTCCACCTTGGCTCAAGGGTTAAGGTATGGCTGGCATAGTAGGTGTCGCCCACATTCATTGCAGGCGGCAACAGGCCTGTTACCCCTTTTACTGTAGGCGATATAATGCGGGCTACATGGTTGTATTGCATTTGTGTTGCTACAATAGGGTCGGTGGCGGCATTATAGTCAAATCCGCCGCCGGTAAAGGGTATATTGCGGGTACGGTAGCTGTAATTGTTGGCCTGATTCCAGTCGGCGCTAATACCGGTAACCGAATCTTCGGTTACAATAAATGCCAGCGCTGCATGATTTATCTCCACTGCGGGCCGCACTTCGGTGTATATGGTCAGCGAGCCGTCTGGCGCCAGCGAGCCTGTGGCATTGATATCGGCAAAACCGAAAGCGGCAGTAAAATCTGTATTGGCCGCTGCAAAGTTGATAGGGTCGTCCATTACGCGCCTGTCTATCCACACATTTGGATAATCGCCTATTCGCAAAGAAAACCACGAATCGTAGGGAGTCACCTGCATAGGGTCGGTATTGTGTACGGCAACGCGGCTTATGCCGCCACCCCACAGGGTTTGTAGCGAATCCATGTACACCTTACCTCTTACACACCAGCCGCACCACACCCCGGTAGCCTCCTCTATGAGCGGCTTTTTAAGCGGCATAAAAGGTACAACAGTTAGTATGCAGCTGGCGGCAGTATCGTTTGTATGGTTGGTATCGCCAGCATCTGTTACCCATACCCGCAATGGATAGTCGCCGGGGGCGCCGGGCAGTATTACAGGGTCGGGTAAGGTAAATGTTTGTGTGGTAAATGGCGCAATAGTTACCGGACCTATGGTAGTGGTGACAATAGCGCCGCTGTTAAACTGGTAGCCCACCATAAACTCAGCTATGTAGTTGCCGCCATTGTTGGCTACTGTAGCCTTTAGCGGTATAGCGCCACCGGGCAATCCGTAATTCTTATAGCTACCGCTTGCTGGTTCAACAGCGCCAATACTTATATCTTCCCGCGGCGGCATAAATACGCTAATATCGTCTATGCCAATACCATAGGCCCAGCCGGCATTGTCGCTATACCTAAAACCGATATAAACCGATGGGCGACCGGCAAAAGCAGCGAGATTGATAGTTTTATTTCTCCACCAGCCGGGGGTAGTTGCAGCGAGTGTTTCGACCTCGCGCCATGTAGCGCCCGAATCTACAGAAACCTCTATAGTTGCCCGCTCGCTATAGCCGGCAAATGTCATATTGAGGAAGCAACAGGAAAAAGACAAGAAGGGATTGGTGATTGCCGACAAATCGACCGGAGGCATTACGAGAAACGAATTGGTATTGTCGGAGCCTGTAGAGCGGTCGTCGTTTACAGCAAGGAAGCGCGTATGCGGCGACATTTTAAAGTTTATAGAACCGAGTATGTGATTATCGCCGGAGTTCCAGCCATTCAGATAGTCGGGGCCAACTGTATTTACCGACTGGTTCCAGCCGGCAGGCAGCGCCAGCCCTGCAGTGGTTTCAAAGTCTTCGGCAAAGATCACCTGCGCACCGGCATTGGCAGCCGATACGAAGCAAAGAAGGAAAGCCAGAATTACTTTTTTCATGCCGCAGGATTTATTACTGCAAATTAACGAATTATCAGGTACAAGAATTGAGCCGGACTGCTTAAAAACACAAAGGGCCGTTCCGGTGAGGAACAGCCCTTTGTAAGAACTATATAAGCAATATTATTGCTGATTATCTAACAACTGAAAGTTGCTGAGTCAGTTTGCCTGTTTCTGTAGTAACTACAACGTGGTAGATACCAGCAGCCAAACCTGAAGTAGCAAAGTTGATCTGGTGGTTGCCAGCTGTCATTTGCTCAGCTTCGTTGCTGATAACTTCGCGACCGATAGCGTCGATTACAGTGAACTGTACTTTAGAAGCGCTGTTCAAAGTAAACTGTACATGAGCGTCAGCAGTAGCTGGGTTAGGATAAACCTTCATTTCAGCGATACCAGCTTTAACATCAGATACGCCAACAACTGGGATAAATGTGAAACCAGGAGCTGTAGTAGAAGTTACGCAGTTCAGGATGTTACCATAAGTTGGGCTTGTTGGGTTGTTGTCGATGAACATAGCTACGAAACGCAATTTGCTTGCTACCCAAGTAGATGGGATAGTAATAGCAGCGAAATCGTAAGTGTACAAATGACCAACATGCAGGTGACTTGGCAAGCTACCAGCAACACCATTTGGAGTTGTAGTCAGGTCAGCTGGCAAAGTTGTACGTGCAACGAATGGGAATTCAATACCAGAGATATCTGTAGGCAAAGTGTTGAAGTTATAGCCTATAGTCTTCATGGTAGTGCTGTTACCTAGACCGCCAACTGCATAGTAGTTGTGCTGCAACCAGCCGCTACCAGTACCAGTAACTGCATCTTCAGTAACGATCAACTCAAGACGATAGTCGCCATCCATTGTAACCGCTGGTTCCAGTTTCACTTTAGCAGTGTAGTCTGCGCCGGTGTTAGTTACAGTGATACCGATGTTTGCAAAACCGAACAGGTTGTGGTCTGTAGCATAATCCTGGAAGCAACCGCTTGGGTCGTTTGTTTTACGACGGTCAACAACCATTGAAGGATAGCCGCTTACCAGATTGCCCATAAGGCCATCATACTTGGTAGCTGCTGTAGTAGCAGATGCCATTGGGTCGCCGTTGTGAACAGAGATAACTGCTACATCGTTTGGATGAGCTCTCCAAATAGAATCCATGTAAACGATACCGCGAACGCACCAGCCGCACCATGTACCTGTTGCTTCTTCGAAAGAGATGATTTTCTTTGGCATGAACGGAACGCCGATGATAGCTGTAGTCAGCGTATCGTTAGCGAAGTTAGTTTCGCCCGCTACTGTAGCAGAAATCACAACTGGTTTCTGACCAACTGTAGCTACGTTGTAAGGAGTAGAGAAGCTGAAAGTGCCTGTACCCATTGCTGGAACACTTACAGATATTGTGTTTGATACTACCGCTCCTGTACCTACTTTGTAAGTAGCTGTGATAGAAGAGATAGGCGCGCTACCATAGTTGGTAATTGTACCGCCGAAAGTAGCGTTGCTGCCTGTAAGGAAATAATCGTTTACAGCGCCGGCAACCGGAGTAACTGAAGTAAGCGCAACGTCGTTTGCAACCTGTCCGTAAACAAGGATGTTATCAACTGCAACGCCGATGATACCTGCAGTAGAAGTTGTTCCGCCACCTTGGTCAGCATAGCAGAAACGGAGCTTCATGTTTGCAGTAGCAGATACTGAAGAAAGATTTACAAACTGAGTAGCCCAGTCGGTAACGCTTGTAGAGAAACCAGGAACGCTATCCAGGAAGTTGTAGAAAGTACCGCCGTCTGATGATATTTCTACCCATGCCTGCTCGTGTGGTTTTGTACCCGAGTTCAACCAGGCGTGGATGTAGAACCAATCATATGCAAGATAAGGATTGGTAACGCCTACCAGACTGAAAGTTGGAGACACCATGTTAGCCGGATTGTTTTTGGCGTGGTTAGCGTCGTCTACTACGGCATAGGTAGTGTGGGGAGTGATAGAATACAAAGGCCAGTTCAGAACGCCTGAATTGGTTACCCAACCCTGGCCACCGCCAACAGTTGTCATTGACCAACCTGTAGGAAGCCCAGGTATTGCTGCAGATTCGAAATTTTGCGACAGCGCTATAGTTTGGGCTGTTGCTAGCTGCGTCAGTCCAAAACATGCGAATGTCAAGGCGAGTAAAGTCTTTTTCATTTTTGTTGTTTTTGTTTTAATATAAATTTGTTAAGAACGGCAATTAAGACTTACGAAATTAGGGAAAAATCGTATCCAACAAATGATTTTATAGAAATTTATTTTTTTAATGCTTTTGTTGGCTTTTTGAGCTTAAGGTGGAGATTAGCAATACCCAAAACTACTGCTTGCATCAAATATGTAGTACAGACCGCTCTTTGGCCCTTTTAGTGAATAATATTTAACTTTCGATTAATTTTCGCTTACGAATTTGAGCATTTTTTGTGCCAATAGGTAATAACTAGTTTTGGTATTACGCCAATTGGGTCTTGATCGATTTGCTGGATAATATTATTTTCGAAGAGGTCGGTGATAGCGGTTGCTAAAGAATTTCGCTATTAAAGCATAATCGCCTCTAGGATGTGCTGGTCCTAAAGAACAAAGTGCAACACAATCTGTTTTATTGGCCGTGTTTTTTGAACAAAAGCCATGGACTGCACATGTTTTTCTGCAAATAAAAATGACGTTTAGGCATAATTGGGTAGTTCTATTTGGTAACGTTGCAATAACTTCAAGGAGTCTCCGCCACGCGCCACTGTTAGCAAAATGCAAATCACCCGCGGCGGGTGAAGGGACGGCACAATAGCGCAGGTACTTTTGCCCTATCAACTATACAACTATGAATTCGATCCTCCGACTTTTGTTTGTCGTCTTGTTTTTTGCAGCCCCTATAATGGCTGAAGCCCGCCCTGGTAGCCTGTTTGGCCGCGTTGTAGATGAAGCCGGGAAACCGCTGGTTTTTGCCAGCGCACTGCTGCTCAGAGAGGGCGATAGCTCGCTTACCCTCACCGAACTAACAGATGAAAAGGGGGAGTACCGCCTCACCCCTCCCGCCGATGGTCGTTACCGCATAAAAGTGTTTATGGCAGGTTATGCCACCTACACTTCGGCGGCTGTATCCATCGGCGGCGGGCCACTGGCTCAACCCGATATTGTACTGCTACCCAATACCGCCCAACTGCAAGAAGTGGCGGTACGCGCCCAAAAACAGTTTGTAGAGGTGCATGCCGACAAACTGGTAGTGAATGTAGAAAACAGCATTGTAAATGCAGGAGGGTCGGCGCTCGATGTGCTGTCGCACTCGCCGGGAGTAAATATTGACAACAACGACAATATTAGCCTGAAAGGCAAGCAGGGCGTAAACGTGATGATAAACGGTAAAATACAACCCATGAGCGCCGCAGACCTGGCCAATATGCTGAAAAGCATGCCCGCAAGCGCAGTAGAAACCATTGAGCTTATCTCTAATCCATCGGCCAAGTATGATGCCGAGGGCACAGGCGGGATCATAAACCTGAAACTGAAAAAAAACAAAAAAGCCGGACTGAACGGCAGTGTAAACGCTACCTATGCGCAGGGTGTGTATGGCAAAAGCAATGGCGGCTTCAACCTCAATTACCGCAACAATAAATGGAATGTATATACCAGCTACAACCATTCTTACCGCGAAGGCTTCAATCACCTGACGCAGCAACGCGATTTCTATACCAATGGCGTATTCTCATCGGCATACAGGCAAGATAATAATTACCTGTACTTCGTTACTTCCGATATGGGCAATGTGGGGGTAGACTATTCGCTGTCGAGCAAAACGACGGTAGGCGTAGTTGCCAGCGGCGATGTTACCTTGTTCAAAAGGACGGGGCTGAATAGATCAGACGTTATTGACTCTGCTACGCGACTGCCTGCTTCGCAGTTTACCACAGCCAGTGAGTCGCCGTCGTTATGGACTAATTATGCCGCCAACATTAACCTCCGTCACAACTTCGACAGCGCAGGTCGGATGCTGACCGTAGATGCCGACTATGCTATTTATCCATCATCAGGCCCTCAGGATTTTAAAGCCAGCTACTATGACGCTCATGGTGCGCCAACAGGCAAACAACCCGACGCCCTGCATGGCGACCAAAAAGGCGTCACCGACATAAAATCGCTCAAGGCCGACTATACGCACCCCCTTGGTAAAACAGCCAAACTGGAGGCCGGGCTGAAAACCAGCTTTGTAACAGCCGATAACGATCTGCGATTTTACAACATTGTAGCCGGGCAATATCTTCCCGACCCAGGCAAAACCTACCACTTTGTGTATACAGAACAGATAAACGCCGCCTACCTGAACTATAGCCGCGAATGGAACAAATGGAGCGCGCAAATAGGCCTGCGCACCGAGCAAACCATAGTACATGGCAACGATAAAACTGCCGACTCCACATTTGATAGAAGCTATGTGCAGCCCTTTCCCAGCTTTGCGGTGCAGCGCCATATAAACAGCGCCCATGATTTGGGCATAACCCTGAGCCGCCGTATAGAACGCCCTAACTACGAACAAATGAATCCATCGAAATTCTACCTCGACCCTACTTTCTACAAAGCCGGCTATCCCTTTCTAAATCCGGCGCTTTCCTATTCTGCCGAATTATCGCACACCTATAAACAACGACTGATAACTACTATCAACTATACCAAAACCACTGCGCCGCTCACCGAGGTGCTCCAGCCCAGCCTCACCGAAAGCAAAGTAACCATACAAACCACCAAAAACCTGACCAGCATGGATTACATTGGCGTTGGCGGAGCCTACCAGTTCACCTTTTTTAAGTGGTGGAACAATACCACCAATTTCAACGTATACTACGGACATTATACCGGCAACATTGCAGGAGCCAATCTGAACTCGGGCAGAGTAACCTACGACCTGAACATGACCAATAGTTTTGTGCTACCCCACAATTGGAGCGCAGAGGTGGGCGGCAATTACCAGGCGCCACAGGTATATGGTTACATGAACCTGAGGCCCAACTGGATGCTGAACATAGGCGTGCAGAAAAACCTCTTTGACAAACGAGCCACCTTGAAACTGAGCGTTACCGACCTGTTTTGGAAAGGATACCCCAGCGCAACATCGTATTACAACAACTATACAGAAACATTTGTGTCCAAACGCGACACCCGCCAGGTAAGCCTATCGGCAACGTGGCGTTTTGGGCAGCGCAACGGGCTGGGTCAGAAACACAGCGGCGGAGCCGACGAAGAACGACGCCGGGCAGGCCAGGGCGGTTAGTAATGCCAGATTTACCCTGTTTGCAATGCAGAATGTGATTAATGCGTTGTAACTACTATTGGGCGTAGCAATTGCTGAGCCCCCGTGGTTATGCGGGCCAAATATATGCCGGCGGCGGCAATGGTATAATCCAGGTTGTGCTGGCCGGCGGCCTGAAGGTTGTTATCTGCAAGTATAGCTACTCTGCGACCCAACATATCGTATAGCTCCACGTTTACTGTCTGGGGTGCGTTTAGAGTGTAACTGATATGTATATCGCCGGTGGTGGGGTTAGGAAAAATGTTACATTCAGCGAGGGCATCCACTATTTGGGGCACGCCTACACTGCAGCCACGCTGCGCTGTAAGCGCTCCGCCCAGAGCCGTGAAGTTGGCATAAAACGATTGGTAATAAACGTTGGCGGCTGTATCGTCGTGAATAATGAGCGTGTTCTCATCGTTTTTTGTATTGGCCGATACGGTCCAGTTGTGCGAGCCCGTCAGTACAAGTGGGTCTGAGCACACATCCGACTGGTCGACAATCAAAAATTTGTTGTGGTATAAGTCGCTACCGCTATACACCTTAAAGTTGGCCCCGAGGCCGGCAGTAAATGTAGAATAGGGAGTATAAGAATTGCTATAGCTATCGTCTATACCAGCTACATATACGCCTGCGCTTTTCTTGGCCATTATCAGGTTGGCATCGCTATTGTCGGTAAAGGTATACATGGCAAAATACAGGTCTTTATCTGCTGTGTTTATAGCGTTCTGTATCTGCGTGTTTGTGCCGTCGGCCGGACTAAAGTACAGCTCCACACGCTTACCTTCTATGGTAAAAATGTGCCGTCCTAAGTCGGTTTTATCCGGCCCAAACTTTGATGCGGAAGGCGAAGGCGTCATCCCGCTGCCTCCCCACATCATATTGAAATGAGCAATATATGCATGCGCCAGCGCAGAATCTTGTATCACCACAATATTGTTATAGTCGCCGGCTACCTGATTGGTAGTCCAGTTGGTACTACCGGTCCATACTATGGCATCAGCGGCATTGGTCGATGCGCCATCTATTACCAGGAATTTATTGTGCATTATACCGTAAGCGCTTGTGGTGGGGCTACCCAGCCGGGGTATGCCCGCATTCAGTCCGGCAAGTCCAGAGTTGGTAGAACTGCCATCATATATCCAGCGCACTTGCACACCGCGGTTATAGGCATTGTTCACCGCCGTAGTTACCGCCGATCCGCTACTCAGATTGAAGTTGTAAACCGCTATATCCAGCGTATACTTAGCCCGGCTTATATAGGCAGCAAGCGTATCGGCAGCGCAATTATTGAGGTACACCGCATTTTCGCCTCTGGCTACAGTATTGTTTACAGGGCGCGTAAAGTAGTAGTGTATTTTATTGCCGCCCCGGGCCGCGCCTGCAGCAACAAGCAGCGCAAAGATGGATAACAGTTTTTTCAAAGTTGGTTAGCGTTTTCGGTTGATTGTTATTTAGCAGCTACCGCCCTACTTTTGGGGCGGCAACTATTTTTTATTCTACAATAAGCTTCAGCGTTGCATTGGTTTGGTCGGCCATTACTTTCACATAATACATGCCCTTTGGCGCGTTTATGGTATATTTTTGGTTTTGGTCCAGTTGGGGCAGCGTTGTTTGCATTACCATACGGCCGGTAATATCATATACTGCCAGCATTACATTGGTGAGGTTGATTTCAGATTGCAATTGCGCAACTTCTTTCGCCGGATTGGGGTACAATCGTATACCAGCATTGCCATTTATCTGCCCAACAGATGTTGATGGCGGACGAGTAGCCAACCAAATAGTAATGTTCATTAACAGCAATCGGTGATTGCCGCCTGCATCGGTCCAGTAGCCGTTGTAAAGCGTGCAGCCGGGGTTGCCGGTCGAGTCATCGGATGGCGAGCTATCGCCCATGGCCGCCACCTTGCCGTTGCCAAAACGAGCGTAAGCCACCATAGCATTTACATTGGCAGTAGTAGAACCCGTTTTATACACTACGCCCTTCACAGAGGGGTTGAGCGTGGGGTTGAGCGTCATAGTGGTGCCGCCAGAGTATTTTACCTTGGCTACATTACCCATAGGGCCATGTATTATGGAGTCGGTAGACGTAGCCGAAATATTTGTGGTAGTTTGCGAAAAATCTACGGTATCGAAATAAATACCAAAGGGATAAGGCTGCACGCTGTTGGTACTCAAAAAATCGTTCCATACATGCGGCGAGTCCCATCCGTCGCCATTGCGGTCGCTCACATTGTGATCGGCTATCATAAACAGGCCGCCGCCATTTTGCACAAAACGCATCATAGCTGTTTTTTCGGCGCTCGTAAACGTAATATTTGGCTCGTCAACTACATATACATTGTAGTTGGCCAGGTCTTGCGGATTGGCGGTATTGCCGTAGGTAATCTGTCCGTTGTAGGGCAGCGTTTCTACAGTATATCCCCTGTTCACACAGTCTACTGCCCAGCTCGACAGCGCTCCGGTCCAGTAGGTTTCGGGCGTGCCGGTGGTTATGCCGCTTTGCGCCGGCGTAGGCACACGCTGCGGATTGCTTTGGTTGCCGGAAGTGCTTAAATAGGCATTGGGTCCAAAACGTATATTGGTTTGATCGGCATCTATTACCCAGTCGGCATTGCCGGCCATTTCGGCTTTTGTAGCGTCGAACAGTATTTTTACCTGTGCCATGAGCGGCTGTCCGCTAATAGATAATGCGGCTATAATTAAGAGCTTACGCATGCCGCCAATGTACAATCTGTGCAAAATCATCCAATAAAATTAGTATTTCCTTTCCTTTGTTGCAAATTTCAAAGTTCGTAAACCGCAAAATCAGCCTGCATTATGTCTGTGTTACTATTCTTGGGCTATAAGCGCTTCCGTTGCCGCTTAAAACAACAATCAGCCGGCAGGGCGGCCGGCTGATTATGCAGTTCAGTATAAAAGCTATTTACTGAACAATGATTTTAGCAATAGATGAACTGTTTTCATTGTTCATTTTTGCAAAATACATACCGGGGGTCAGGTGAAGACCCGAAACGGTAATTTGTTGTGCGCCAGTTTTGGCATTGATTGTTTCATTGTGACGGATGCGACCGGTGAGGTCGTATATGGCGAAATTGTAGGTTGCGTTTTCAGGTACGTTATAGCCCAGAGTTACGTTGTCGGTAGTAGCTGCGCCCAGTACAGTGAGGCCCAAATCGGGTTGACTATTGATGTCGTTTACCGCTGCTGCGCCTGCCGAGCCAGTCCATGTAAGACTAAAATCGTCTATACCTGTTGTGGTGCGTCCGCCGCTGCCTGTAGATGCTGTAAGGTTTACAATACGTATCCATATTTCCTGAGTTTTATTGTCGAGCGCCGAACCAAAGCTGGCGCTAACATTGTTGCTTCTGAAAGAGAATCCGCCGGTTGTAGAATCGCCCACAACAGCCACTCTTGTAAAAGATGATGGTGAAGAGCCAACAGCATAATCTACAGCCCAAGAGGTAACGCGTGCATTGGTATAGTCGAGCGACTGCAACTTGAAATTAAGACCGAGGTTGGTAATGCCTGCAGTGTTGGCCAGGTGCAATACAAAAGCAGGACCCGGATCGTAACCGGCTGCGCTGGTTTGTTTTACAGCCAAAGCACGGTCTGTGCGGGTGCGCTGTAAGCCCCCGGTGTCGGTTGATGCTGAACCGTCGAAAGATGCTGAGTTTTTAAAGCCTTTGCCAAAAACATCGGCGCAGTAGGTGCAAGGGCCTGGCAGACCAGAAGTAGTATCGGCCCAAACGCCAAATTTTGTGCTGCCCGACCAAGAATATATTGTGCCCAGCGCTGTAGAAGTGGCCCCGGTATAGGCAATCCAGCCTGTAGGTAATGATGTGCCTATGCCGTCGAAGTTTTGTGTGTAGGGCGATGCGCCAACCAAACCAAGTTGTGCCTGCGCTGTATTAACTATAGCAGCTAACGATAAAAGTAAAAGTATTTTCTTCATTGTTTTTGTTTTTGCAAATGTCAGTCTGCAATGTTGCCAAATTGTTGCCGGCGCCTTAAGTAATCGTTAAGCCGCAGCGCATTTTCTCGGTAATGACCTCTATTATTATCTTTCAGATACAGGTTTTCTCGACCTTGATTCTGAAGATTTTCGGATGGGCTTGATCATTATTGAAGTAACCTTCGTTGAAGCTGGTAGTTATGATTCGCTTGATGTGTATTAATTGAATTTATTAAAGCATTTTCTGAGCTGCGCCGGGGCGCCGCAATCGCAGAGCGACTCCGTTAGCAGTCCAAGGCCTGTAGCAATTTTCTATAGGTTTATACAAACGGTCTGTCATCTTCAATCAATGCCCTTTGCCTTCCCCTATTTTGGTGGCGCTTACATACATTTTAGTGGTTTTGAGTGGGTAGTTCTTACATTTACAACGCTATTTTACCTTTAAACAAACAATACGAAAATGATGCCGCAGGATTTTACAACTACACTGTTATTCAGCAATACGCCGCAGGAAGTATATGAAGCCATAAATAATGTGCGCAGCTGGTGGACCGAAAACCTGGAGGGCGGTACGCACGAGGTAAACGACGAGTTTACCGTAACATTTGGAGACATGCATATGTCTACACAGCGCATAACCGATCTGAAGCCCAACAAACGGGTAGAATGGCTGGTTACCTACAGCAAACTGAACTTTGTGGAGCTAAAAGACGAATGGACCAACACCACTATTGTGTTTGAAATAACCGAAGGCCCACAAACCGAATTGCGTTTTACCCATCGCGGGCTGATACCGCAAATACAATGCTATGGCGGCTGCAGCAAGGGCTGGGCACAATACATAAACGGTAGTTTGCACAAACTACTGACAACAGGTACGGGCGCGCCAGGTAAAAAGTGAGTCGAATTGAAAAACTTCCCCTATCCCAAATGTCCGCCATACTGACGGGCAAAAAATACCATTATGCTAATAACAATGAGTATCCACCCCCAATACATAATGGGTATGAAAAATAGCGAATGATGGCTGTTTTTGTTAGCATTTGCTATCCGAGCGTTGATGTAGAAAGCCAGCGCCCCCGATATGAATAGCGCTATAGCCAGGGGGTACGGATTGGTTTGGTAGGCATTTTCATCGCGCGTAATAGCGAGGGTTACAAGTTCGGCAACAAGCGAGCATACAAAGGTGGTCAAAGCCACCATCCACCCCTTGCCTTTCCAAATAATGTGTACCATTTTATCGCTATAAAGTATACGAATGTACAAAAATGTAACACCCGCGCAATTTGAAATTGGAATAACGAAGTAGCTGACTGAGGGAAAACCTTCATTGCTTATCTTTGAGCATCATTATGCCACGCCCAAAAGTAACCATACCGCTCACCGCTACCGACAAGATGGCCGAAGCCGCAGGCTGGGCATTGGTAGTGGCGCTATGGGCATTGGCTATCTGCAATCTTGCGCGCCTGCCACAAACAATACCCACCCATTTCAACGCCGCCGGGCAGCCCGACGGCTATGGCGGCAAGTACAGCCTACTCACGCTGCCGGTTGTGGCCACCATACTGTTTGCAGGCATTACCTTGCTCAACCGGTACCCGCATATCTTCAACTACCCCACCGAGATAACCGCTGAAAATGCCTTACGGCAATATACCTCTGCCACACGCCTGCTCCGCTACCTGAAGCTGACTGTAGTACTCATTTTCTTTGCAATAGCGCAGCAAACCATCTCTACCGCCATAGGCGGCGCTTCCGGATTGGGCGTATGGTTTTTGCCCGTTGTTTTGGTTGTTCTGTTGGGTATTGTAGTTGCCGGTATTGCAAAGATGGTTCGGGCAAAGTAGTCTGCGGCTGGTTATTGCTTTCTACACACCTTTTTCACACCCACACATACTATTTTGGGTAGCATGTAATAAATTGCAGCAAATACAACGCTTGTTTATGCAATTTCCTCAAAAACACACGGCCGCCGGCACTACTATCTTCACGGTTATGAGCGCACTGGCGCAGCAACACAATGCCATCAATCTGTCGCAGGGGTTTCCGGATTTTGCTATAGATGAGCGCCTGGCCAATCTGCTGGGCGAGGCGGCGCGCACAGGCTTCAATCAGTATGCGCCTATGGCGGGGCTGCCTGCGCTGCGACAGGCTATAGCCACCAACTTTGCCCAACGCTACGGCCTGACCATAGATGCTGATAACGAAATAACCGTAACGCCGGGCGCCACCTATGCCATATATGCCGCATTTACGGCTGTGCTGCAACCCGGCGACGAGGTGATTGTGCCCGAACCGGCCTACGACAGCTACATACCCAATATAGAAATGAATGGCGCCCGTGTGGTGCCGGTAGCGCTGCAGGCGCCCACCTTTGCCATAGACTGGAACAAGATGCGCGACGCCATAACGCCCCGCACTCGCGCCATCATCATCAATACGCCGCACAACCCTACGGGTGCTATCTGGTCGAAAACCGACTGGGACGAACTGGCCAATCTGGTACGCTATACCAACATTGTGGTGCTTAGCGACGAGGTGTATGAGCAACTGGTGTTCGACGGCGAGCGCCACTACAGCGTGCTGGAGCATGCCGAGCTACGCGAGCGCAGCTTTGCCCTCTATAGTTTTGGCAAGGTGTTCAACAATACAGGCTGGAAAATAGGCTACTGCATTGCGCCGCCAGCCTACACACAGGCGTTCAGGCGCATACATCAGTTTTTGTCGTTTACGGTAAACACACCGGGGCAGTACGCGCTGGCGCACCACCTGGCCAACGAAACCAGGCCCACCGTAGGCGCGCTGATGCAGCAAAAACGCGACTATTTCCTCCGCCTCATGCGCGACACGCCGTTCACCATACATCAGCCGGCGCGCGGCAGTTATTTCCAGATAGCCAGTTACGAGCGCATCAGCAACCTGCCCGATATGGAGTTTGCCCACTGGCTTACCGAGCGGCATGGCCTAGCCACCATACCCGTAAGCGCTTTTTACAGCAATAAAAAAGATGATAAGCTCATACGTTTTTGCTTTGCCAAAAAAGAAGAAACCCTTACCGATGCGGTGAATAGATTGCGGGGCATAGAAACGATTGCGTAAAAACAGGAATAATGTGCGAAACGCCATCGCAAATAACTTAGCGGAAGAAACGTACCTTACAATAATGCCGGGTATTTTTACCCAAATTTGCGGAGCCTTAACACCTAAATCCCGCAAGGGAAACGTATTTTTGCAGCATTCCCCGAAACCCGGGCTTTCATTGGCTGTAAACCACTGATTGTCAAGCTATTGCAAAACATTTTTCTTCAGAAGCTTTTTGGCTGTTCCGGCGGCGAGGGCTTCTGTTCCGGTTGGTCCCGGATTGCCTTTGTATATATTGGTTGGTTTATCCCGGTAGGCTTGGGCGCATATTGTTGTAAGAATATAAAAAGTTATTTTAATGAAAAGATATTTACTGCTTTTACTACCGGCATTACTGTTTGTAAGCAGCGCTGCAATAGGTCAGGAAGGGTATGCCGAGCGCGTAAAAAAATATATAGACCAATACTACGAACTGGCCATTGCCGAGCAGCGCAATGCAGGTATTCCTGCCTGCATAACGCTGGGTCAGGGCATACTGGAAACCGAAGCTGGCGCCAGCGAACTGGTGACCAAGGCCAACAACCACTTTGGCATAAAATGCCTGAACGGCTGGACCGGCGAAACCTTCAACCACAACGACGACAGGCCCAACGAGTGCTTTAAAAAATACAGCAGCGCCACCGAGTCGTTTCGCGACCACTCAGAGCATTTGCGCAGAAACCCGCGCTACAAATCGTGCTTTGCCTGTTCTGCCACCGACTATGCTTCCTGGGCCAACGGCCTGAAAAAATGTGGATATGCTACCAATCCGCAATATGCCCGCACGCTCATAAAAATAATCGAGGATTTTAAACTACAGGAATACACCTACATGGCTATGGATTCGTCGGTAAAAGTATCCGGCCTGCCCAAAAACGATGTTGCCACCGTAGCGCAAGAGGAAACAACCACCGATGTGGCCGCCGCCGATAGCGGAGCCCAAACAGCAGCTTTCGATACGACCAATGTAGAAGATATAGCCGCTATACTAAAATCGAGAAACCATGTAGACAGCAGCAAAATAATAACCGTAAATGGTATGAAGGCGTTTTATGCGCTGCAGGGCGAAATGCTGCTGCCCTATGCTATGAAATATAATGTGCGCTACTCGCGCCTGCTGGAAATGAACGACCTGCCCGATGCGCCGCTGCCTTATAGCATGAATGTGTATCTGGAAAAGAAACTAACATACGGCATCAACGAAACGCATACGGTGATGGACGGCGAAACGCTGTTTATGATATCGCAAAACGAGGGTGTGCAACTGAAAAAAATAATGGCGCTCAATATGCTGGCCCCCAACGAAGAGCCTATGCCAGGCGTTGTGCTGGAACTGCAAAAGCCGGCCGCCGTAAAACCCGAAGTGCGCATACTGGAGCGCAAAGCGCATAAAGTAAACTCGATAATGACGGCCACCAGTACCGACCCTCGCGACGGCGCCGGATACATAACCATAAACCGCAACAAAACAGCCCCAAAAGACCCAAAAAAAACAACAACGGAAACTGTGGCTGCCACTGCCGACAATACGGCTAAGCCCGACAATCCGCAGACCATAAACATATATAACAACAAACCGCCGGCCACTGCGGTAGTAGAAGAGGCAACCGAAGACACCACCGAACAACGTGAACTGACCAGCCTGAAAGCAAATCTGGACCGCGAGGTATACGTGCCCGAACGCAAGAAAGCCGCGCCGGAACCTAAATTGGTTGCCGACGACAACGAAGAATACTATACGGTGCTAAAGGGCGAAACCGCATCGGCCATTGCCCGTAAGAATAATATCACCGTTAAGCAGCTTACAAGCTGGAACACTATTGAGGCCGATAAAATTCGTCCCGGTCAGCGCCTGCTGGTGCGCAACGGCAAGCAGCCTGTAAAAGCAGAAAAGCCCGAAGTGGTAGCATATACGCCTCAGCCGGAGCCTGTGCAGGAAGCGCCGGTAGCCAACAAGTATTACAAAGTGCTGCGCGGCGACAATGTGGGGGTAATAGCGCGCAAAAACCATATTACCGTAAAACAACTGCTGGCATGGAACGACATAGAGGCCGACAAAATAAAAGCCGGACAAAAACTGCTGGTGCAGAACCCTGCAATAGCTGCAACTACAAGACCTACCAAGCCGCAACCTAAGGCCGAACCTAAAGAGGAGCCTGCCGTAGAGGTAGAAGAAACACCGGCAGCCACAACCGGAGCTGCTCAATATACTGTTGGCCGCGGTGAAACAATATCGGCAATAGCCCGCAAAAACCACATTACAGTGAAGCAACTGCTGGCATGGAATGGCGTGGAGGCCGATAAAATAAAAGCCGGACAGAAACTATGGGTGCAAAACCCTGCCGGCGCTAAGCCAGCAAAACCCACTGCAAAAGCTGCTATAACCGTACCCACCGAGGAGGAAGAAGAAGCCGCGCCCGCTACTGTAGGCAATGGCTACTATACCGTAGGTCGCGGCGAAACGGTATCGGCCATAGCGCGCAAAAACCATATTACTGTAAAGCAACTCCTGGCATGGAATGGCATAGAAGCCGACAAAATAAAGGCCGGACAAAAACTACGCGTGAGCGCAGGCGCCAGCAAAATGCAGGACGAAGACGCGCCAGCAAAACCTACGGCCGAGCAAAAGCCATGGAAGCCCGGAGCGCAAGCGCCTAAATACTATGTGGTGAAACCCGGAGAGACAGTATCATCTATTGCTCAGAAAAACCATATTACCGTAAAGCAATTGCTGAAGTGGAACGATATTGACCCAAGGAGAATACGCGACGGCAAAAAACTACGCGTGTCGCAATAGAACTTACAACCAAACGCCATGACCGAAATACAGATTCATGACAAGGTATTTGTACCTTTTATAGACAAGGCCCGTATAGACGTGCGCATAGCCGCCGTAGCTGCAGCCATAAATACCGACTATGCCGGCAAGCGCCCGCTGATACTGGGTATACTGAATGGCTCATTTGTATTTGCCGCCGATCTGTTCAGAAACCTGACTATTGAGGCCGAGATTTCGTTTGTAAAACTAGCCTCTTACAAGGGCGTATCGTCGAGCGGCAATGTTATTACGGCAATAGGTCTGGAAGAAAACCTGAACGGGAGGCACATTATAATTGTAGAGGATATTATTGATACCGGCAAAACGCTGCATACATTTTTACCCGATTTGCAACTGCGCCAGCCGGCATCGGTGGCTATTGCCACCTTCCTTACCAAGCCTTCCGCGCTGAAATATGATGTGAAAGCTGCCTATTGCGCGTTTGAGATAGAAAACAAATTTGTAGTGGGCTATGGTCTCGACTACGATGGCCTTGGCCGCAACATACCCGAACTGTATATTCTAAAGGATTGATGCCTGTTGGTTCATCAGTTCTTCAGTTCATCATCAATACGCGATTATGAAACTAATTATGCTCCTGCTTCTTGCTTTGTGGTGGCTGCCCTCGTGTCGCAGCGCTTGGCACGAAGATAATAAGGTAGCCTTCAGGCAGGCGTGTATAGAAGATGCTCGTGAATGGGCGGGCAGCCCGGCGCGCGCAGCCGCCTACTGCGACTGCGTGATAGGTAAAATGAATTTCGATAAGGAAGAAGACGCCCTGATAAGAGTTGCTGCGCTGGTAAAAGATACGGCGCTATTGCAATGCAAAACCAATGCGCTGAAATAGGACTTGCCTAATAATGCCAGCCTTTTATCAGTTTATCGTTAATGGTAGAGGTATTGTGGAGATTCAGTATATCGTTGAACTCGCGCCACAACTGATCTGTAAAGCTGTAATAACCCAGGCATGTTTTGCCCGACTGCATGTGTATGCGTATCCACTTGCTGTTGTTCGAGTTGGGGAACCGTTCGGGAATCACATTTATTTTCTTCAATAAGTCGGTCGACATTGTGTTGTTATTGTATGCATTGTATATTCGGCAAAATAGCCGCGGTAATAGGCAGGAGGAAATATAGATGCAAAAAAAAGCCGGGCAATAATCTTGACCCGGCTATTTTTTTAAAGCAATAGTATTGCTTACATTGATTTTTTTGGAGTTTCTGCTTTTTTCTCAGCGCCGCCTTCAGTTTTATCAGCGTCTTTTTTGCAATGTTTTTTGTCTTTGCAGCAAGCAGCAGTTTCTTTAGAGCATTTTTCGCCCTTTTTCTTGCAGCATGATTTTTCCTGAGCAAATGCGCCACCGGCAACCATCATACCAGCAACAAGCAATAAAGTGAGTTTTTTCATTGTTTTCGATTTAGAATACAAAGATAATGAACAATAGCTTAATGTAGTCTTAATATTTAGCGCCTATTTTTTACTTCATATGCGATACTACTGTAACGCCGCCCTTTACTACCTGCCCAATGCTAACATCTACTTTCGACCCCAACGGCAGGTATATATCCACCCTCGACCCAAAGCGGATAAAACCAAATTCGTCATTTTGTTTTACCTGATCGCCTTCCTTTACATAGTAGCAAATGCGGCGCGCCAATGCGCCCGCTATCTGGCGCAGTAGTATTTCGCCCTTGTCGTTGCCTATTACCAGCGTAGTGCGCTCGTTTTCGGTGCTCGATTTTGGGTGCCATGCCACCAGATACTTACCCGGGTGGTATTTCATGTATTTTATGATACCGCTAATAGGGTTGCGGTTTACATGCACATTTATGGGCGACATAAATATAGACACCTGCAGGCGCTTGTCTTTGAAGTATTCGGGCTCGTAGGTTTCTTCTATCACCACTACTTTACCATCGGCAGGAGCTACTACTTTACTCTCATCGGCAGTATGCTCGCGATAGGGCAAACGGAAGAATGCCACCACCCAAAACCACAACAAAAACAAGATAAAAGTAATAATACCAGCCAGCCACGACAGTGATGATGGTATAAAATGCCCTGCTACCCATCCCAGCCCCAGCCACAATACCGTAGCTATGATAATATATTTATATCCTTCGCGATGTATTTTCATAAAAATTCTACAATTGGGCGCAAAGGTAGTGTTTTCGGGCTAAGAAGCATAGGGGGATTGCTTCGGATGGGTTTGCCTACCTATTATACGCCGATTACAAATCGGCTACTTTATCAAGACACCAGTAATCCTTCGGAACACGCGCGCCAGATGGATTGCTTGGGATGGGTAAACTGTCGCATGTTTGCAACAGGAGCACTCATGCCGGATGATCAATATTAATCAGGTTGGGCAGTAACATATTTATACAAAAACTCCGGACAAAAATCATAGCCATTTGGCCAAGTAATGAAACCATCTTGAACGGTGACTTCATTAAAAAATGATTTGTCAGTTAACGCATTTGATACTCCAGACTTAATAAATGGTTTTATGTCTACATCAAATTGCTCTCCGGTATTAAATTGAATGTGCAAAATGCTATTTTCGAGTGGCAAAGCCTGAACAATTTCTTTCATACAATTTAAGTTAATGGTTCTATTGGTTGAGGTGGGGTATCATTTCTTAGTAGTTCCCAGTCTTTTTTAAGTTCATCTTTATGGTCAACTGCCCACTCAACAACTAATTTATACACCCTTTTGGGCAGATTTTCAGCAATTATATCAAGGGTTTCAATCGAAATTTCTGCTTTAAAATCGTTGTAATAAGCATGAAAATGAGGCGGATTATGCTCGTTGTAGAACATCCGAATAATTATTCCAAGAAATCAGGCATGATACAAAAATAGAGAAAAATACAGCGCTTCGGCGCTTGTGACTATCAATTGAGCAAACATGGGTCTTCATTCCTCGCTGATATATCCTGCCCCAACAGGGGCGATTGTGTGGCTAAAGGCTTATCATCAAAATTTACTCAAAATAATCATGCGTACGTAGATTTTACGTACATTTGTATATGAAATTTCTTGGCTAGATAGTGTATCTCGAACAGCAAGCTTGATTATAGACCAAGATATCGACAAGCATAACTTAAACTAAAGAAATCAAAATGGGAACATTAATTAACGATCGAATTGACGTTCGAATTAGCAAGGAACAAAAGGAGTTAATTAGGTATGCATCTGATTTAAGGGGATTTAAAAGCTTAACAGAATTTATTGTTTATTCTGTAAACAAAGAGGCGAACGACATCATTAACGAACACAATCAAATCTTAAAAAGTATAGAAGATAAAAAAGTGTTTTTGGAAGCAATTGTGAATCCCCCAAGTCCGAATGCAAAACTGAAGAAAGCTCAATTAAATTATCAGAAATTTCTTGATTCCAATGAAGTTAGCGATCCAATTGCTGGATAAAAAGCACGAGAAAAGTAAATTTGATTGTGGCTACGAGTTGCTGAATAACTACATAAGACAGCAAGCCAAACAGGATGTAAACAGAGACCTATCGGCATGTTTTGTATTGGCAGATGAAGATAATATCGTAAAGGGATATTATACATTATCGGCTAATTCAATCAAGAGAACAGATTTTCCTGATGAATTAGCAAAGAAACTGCCACCCAGTTATGCCGATCTTCCCACAACTTTGTTGGGTCGGCTTGCTATAGCTAATTCGCTGAAAGGAAAAGGATTTGGTGAAGTTTTGTTGTTAGACGCATTGAACAGAAGTTGGAAAACCGCTGAAAGTGTAGGCACAATTGCGGTGATAGTAGACCCGATAGACGAATATGCACAAAATTTCTATAGTAGGTACGGCTTCCTGCTTCTACCCACTTCAGGGAAAATGTTTTTACCAATGAAAACAATCCGAGATCTTTTTGAATGATTTTAAGCTTGCCAACTATTATACGCCGATTACAAATCGGCTACTTTATCAAGACACCAGTAATCCTTCGGAACACGCGCGCCAGATGTGCAATTGTAGCTTCCGGTTATTCGTTGAAGTCATTATGCTGTAGGCATCACACGTTTGTAGTAATGCACGAAAACTATAACCCGATGCCGTAGGTATCGAATGTTGATAAATAAGCAGGTCGTTAAATTAAGTAGATACCTACCATGCCTGCGGCATCGTCTAACGCTTTTTTCTGGGTTGACTAATAGACATATGAGCAACTGATGGATCTGGTAGTAAAAAAAATAGCTGTGTCAAAATTATAATAGCGGCCTGAAATCTGGGATTTCAAGCCGCTATTAGAGGATATTTTCCACGTTGTATTAATACCCAAATATCTCGCGCAAACTAAGTTTCTTTACTTCGCCGCATTTTTTTACTTCTTCTGCATCCAGTTTCTTTTCAGATGCTACTATACAGTAAGTGTAGGGTTTGTTAGCCATATTTTCGGTATGGAACTTTTTCAGTTCGTCATAGCTCTGCTTTTCAGCATTTTCGTAAATGGCTTTGCGGATATCGGTAGTGAGGCCCTTGCGCTCTGCTGCCAGATAGTTGTAGAGTATGGCGTCTTTGGTAATACGCTCTGTTTCTATTTCTTTTTTCAGGCCGGTACGGGCATTTACCATATTGTTTTCTACAGATGGCAGGTCGTTGATCAGTTCATTCATTGCTTTTACGGCTTCCGAGAATTTGTCGGCCTGACAACCTACATAGGCTGATATGAAATAAGGATCTTCTTTTTTCTCCGGAGCTGCTACATACGAGTTGGTAGAGTAGGCCAGCGCCTTGCTTTCGCGGATGGTCTGGAACACCAGCGCGCCCATATTGCCGCCAAAATAGTTGTTGAACACCTCTATAGCAGGTTGTTTGGCAGGGTCGTAGCCGGGTATGTTGCGCACCCAGCGAATTTCGCTCTGCACCATATCGTAGTCGGCAAACAATACCTGATTTTTTTCTTGTGTTGTAAAGGTAAACTGCTTTGGCGCCGGAGCTGGTTTAAACATATCGGGCATCTTATGCATGGTCTTCAGCGAGTTAGACACAGCGGTAAGCGATGCCGGACCATAATACAATATGCGGTGGCTGTAGCCCGACAGGCTGTGCAGCATTTCTACCAGTTCATCGGCGGTCAGGTTTTTTAGCTCGTCATTGCTCAGCACATTGTTGAACGGATTGTCGCCGCCATAACGTGCATAGCTTACTAACCCCGACATAATACTGGCTTTGTTGGTCTTGGCATCAGCACGAGCCTTGTTGAGGCGCGCTTTCAGGGCAGTGAGGGCTTCTTCGTCGGGCTTGCAGTTCATCAGCAAGTTGTCGAACAGCGTTACTGCCTTATCGAAATTCTCCTGCAGTCCGTCGATTGTTACGGTTGTAAACTCGCCCTCTGTGCGAATGGCAAAGCTGCATGCCAGCTTGTAAAACTCTTTCGAGATATCTTCGGCGCTCTTGCCGTCGGCGCCCAGAAACTGGAGGTATTGCGCTGCAATGGCCAGTTTTTTATTGGTCCATGTGCCCAGGCGGTACCTGTATGCCATTTTAAACAAGCCATTGTCTGTATTGTTTACATACAGCAGTTCGGCCGGTCCTACATTGCCTTTCTTTACATCTTTATCGTAGTCGAGCCAAACCGGTTTTATAGGGTCTACCGGCCAGTTGATTACATTTTTTACAAAAACCGACTGTGCATTTGGGTTGGTTTCTACGGGCGTAATTGGTGGTTTTTCTACTTTTACTGCGTCTTTATTTTCGCCCTTGCGCTTGTACACCAACACATAGTTATTGCCAAAGTACTTGTTGGCAAAAGCTACAATGTCTTTTTTGGTGAGTTTCGAGAGCAGGTCTATATAGGCCACTTCGTCGCGCCAGTTTTCTTCACTGGTAAAGGCGTTCATCAGTGCATAAGCGCGCGAGCTGTATTTTTCGTTGCGCTGCATAGTAGCTTTCTTCTGATTGTTGATGATAGAAACCACAAGGTCGTCGTCGAAATTTCCTTTTTTCAGGTTTTCTATTTCGCCCAGCATCAGGTTTTTCACATCATCGAGGTTTTGCCCCATTGTAGGCGAACCTTGCAGATCCATTATGCCATAGTCTATCAATATGTCGGCGCTGGCGCTGGCTTTCAGCAGTTTTTGCTTTTTCACCAGGTTCAGGTCCATTAGTCCGGCGCGGCCGTTGGTGAGTATCTGACCTACCAGATCGGCCAGCAGCGCATCGTGTGCATGTATGCCGGGTATGCGGTAGCCCAGCTCCACAAATTCGGCATCGGGGCCATATACCTCTTTAATGATAGGAGCCGTAATAGGCGCCTCTGGCTGGAAGGTGTATTTAGGTACTGTTTTGCTTTTCAGGTCCTGGAAATAATCGTTTATTTTTTTGATCATTTCATCGGGAGCAAAATCGCCCGACACTATGATACCCATATTGTTGGGTACATAATAGTTATTGAAGTATTTACGAATTTCGAGCAGCGAGGGGTTTTTCAGGTGTTCTACGGTGCCTATGGTTGTTTGCTTACCGTAGTTGTGGTTTTGAAACAGATTGCCCAGCAACAGCTCATTTACCTTTTCGGCATCATTGTCGAGCGTGCGGTTTTTCTCCTCATATACCGCTTCCAGTTCGGTATGGAATATCCTGAACACAGGGTCTTTAAATCGTTCGGCCTGCACTTTCAGAAACTTATCTACCGCGTTGGCAGGGATATCCTCGGTATATACCGTTTGCTCAAACGATGTGAAAGCATTGGTGCCCTTAGCGCCTATCGACGACATCATTTTGTCGTATTCGTTGGCAATGGCATACTTGGCAGCAATACCCGACACCGAGTCTATACGATGGTATATTTCCTTGCGTTTGTCGGTATTGGTGGTGTGGTTATATTCTTCGTACAGTGCGTTTATCTTATCGAGCATAGGTTTTTCCTTGCTCCAGTCGAGCGAGCCATAGTTGGGCGTACCCTTAAACATCATGTGCTCCAGGTAGTGGGCAAGGCCGGTATGATCGGCGGGGTCGGTTTTGCTACCCGCCTTTACAGCTATGAAAAAGTGCATACGCGGCTCCTTGTGCGTAGGGCTCAGTATTACGGTTAGTCCGTTTTTGAGGGTATAAAAACGGGTTTTCATGGGGTCGTTTTCTACATATTTGTAAGAAAACCCACCAGCGCGCTCTTCTTTCCACTGGTATTTATCGAATACGGAAGGCTGTGGCTTGTCTTGAGCGAAGGACGAAGCTCCGGCCAGCAACAAGAGGCATACCGAGGCTATTTTGAATGATTTCATTTACTGTACCGGTTTTAAAGACTATGGCGAAATTATTAATTATTATTTGTATGACGATAGTAAATTGTAAACACGCTGCCTTAGTCCGCTTATACATCTGTAGTAGCGACACTGGTGGCGCCCATATTCGGCAAATGCTTTAGCAGCTCTTCTATACACTGATAGGCATAGGCCAGTTCGTCGTTGGTGATGCAGTAGGGTGGCAGCAGGTATATTATGTTGCCCAGCGGCCGCATGATGATTTTCCTGCTCAGGAAAAACCTGTAAATATCGTCGCGCAGATTGTAGTGATACGATGGATGGTCGGTTGCCAGTTCGAGCGCTATTATTGTGCCGGTTTGCCTTATGTCAGCAAGTGATTTATGGCCTTTTATGCGGAGTGCAAATGCGGTATGGGCTGCCGCTATGCGTCGCCTGTCGGCTTCGCAGGTATCGGTGAGCAGTAGGTCGAGGCTGGCAAGGGCTGCTGCGCACACCGTGGCATTGGCTGTAAACGAATGACCGTGGTACAGCATTTTGGTGCGGTCGGAGTCGTAGAAGGCATCGAATATTTTTTGAGTGGCGGCGGTTACGCCCAGCGGCACCGCTCCGCCTGTCAGGCCTTTCGACAGGCAGATCATATCGGGGGGAGTAGCAACGAGGCTACTGGCAAACAGCGGCCCTGTGCGGCCAAAGCCGGTCATTACTTCATCGGCAATAATAAGGGCTTCGTGTTGGCGGCAAAGTGCAAATAGCTGTTCCAGCGCTGCGGGGGCATACATACACATACCCGCCGAGCCCTGCACCAGCGGTTCTACTATCAGCGCGGCCACATCGCCACTCTGCAGTTCGGCGAGCAGCGCGACCATGCAGGCTTCTGTATTGCCGGCATCCGGAAACGGCAGGAATGTAACATCGAAAAGGAAGTCGGTAAATGCTGCGGTAAAAATGCTACGCCCGCTCACAGCCATTGCCCCGAAGGTATCGCCGTGGTAGGCGTTTTGCAGGGCTAGCAGTCGTGTTTTTTTTACGCCCAGATTGTTCCAGTATTGCAACGACATTTTTATGGCTACTTCTACTGCGGTAGAGCCATTGTCGGAATAAAATATTTTGTCCATTGGCCCCGGCAGTATATCCAGTAGCCGCTCGGCAAGGCGCACAGCGGGCTCGTGGGTGAAGCCGGCAAATATGCAGTGCTCCAGCGTGTGCATTTGCTCCTGTACCTTTTGGGCTATGTGTGGGTGAGCATGCCCATGCAGGTTTACCCACCACGACGCTATTGCATCCAGATACCGGTTGCCTTCTTCATCTATCAGGTATGCGCCCTCGCCCTTTACTATGCCTATAGCCTCGGGCCAGGTTTTCATGGGCGTATACGGATGCCATATCACGTTGCGATCTCTTTCTCTTATGCTGGGCATTGTTTATGCTTTTTGTGATTAGTTATACAAGTCCGGCATTGCGCAGAGCCGCTGTAATAAAGGGCTTTATATCGTTGGCGCATTGCACAATGGATTGATTATTGGTAAGCGGCAATTGCGGAATCCGCGCTACGATGGGCGTTTGTCCGTATTGTTCTATAAAGGATTCAGAGGCATTGTTTGTTGCTCCATTCATCACAATGCCCAGTAGCTGTATGCCGCGGCTACGCAATACCTCTATGGTAAGTAGTGTATGATTGATAGAGCCAAGATAGTTTTGAGCTACTAATAGGGTAGGTAGCTGGTAGTACTGTATAAAATCGGCCATGGTAGCGGTTGCCGACATAGGCGATAGTAGTCCGCCGGCGGTCTCTACAATCAGCAGTCGATCGGTTTTTGGCCAGGCAAATGCGGTATGGTCTATTGTAACGCCATCTATCGCGGCGGCTGCATGTGGACTAAGCGGCTCCCTTAGGGCTACAGCTTCGGGATGTACTCTCGCCGGGCCATTGCTAAGCCAATTTCGCAGGGCATCGCTATCGCGCTCCTCCAGGCCGGCTTGTACGGGTTTCCAGTAGTCGGCGTCGAGCGCTTCGGCTACAATTGCCGATGCTATTGTTTTTCCGATACCGGTATGTATGCCGGCAATTGCTATTGCTTTGTTCATGTAGAATTTTGAAAGGTGCGGTTTAGGGGGCAAAGGTAGGGGGCAAGCCGCAATTAAAAGGGGAATGAGGTATAACTCTGAAACAGTTGAATGTGCAATTGCACAATGCACATCCTGCTAAACTGCAAATTCAAGCCATTTCAGGATTTGTTTATTACCAAGAATAATTTCAGGGCTACGGATTATGCACAAATACGAATTGCTTTGTTATTTGTGTGCGCAGAAACGTATTCTAATTGGCTAAAGTAAAAGCCGGTGAAAAGGCATCAGAATACAATTCCTGTAATATTTATTTTTCATTTTGCACAATGAGCGATTTATCGATAACTTTATTAAAACAAACCTATATGCTCAATAGATATATTTTTATTCTTGTAGCCATTTTTGTAATCGTCGGATGCCGGAAGGAGGAGATTAAACCCTTATCTAAATATAGTAATCTGGATGGAAGCCATACAGGTATTGGGTAGACATTGATTTATAAATATTACACCCCAAATGTATATAGTCAGCCATGCGATGTTTTTGATAAGTTCGATGTAAAGTTTATAAGTGATTCGAAAGTCGCAGTAGGTGGAGACACATTGCAAATGAGGTTAGAAAATGAAGACACCATTAAATATACATACTCATACTGGGATTATTTTTATAGCAATACAGGCAGTTATAAAACACTAACTTATCTAAAAAGCGCCAAATCGCTGATATACTATTTTGCATTTAGGAACGCATATAGCGGTGGATACTCTTATACATTGAATACATTAGGATACAAACCTAATACTTCGCTAAACCAATACATGGGGTCTATTGTAGGCACAAAGGAGTTATCGGGTTTCGGGTATGATACCTTCGCTATGCGATATCCTAATGGTGATTGGTACTTTGATGATAGCATGTACTCTATCAATAAAAACATCACATTCTTTAAAGTTGATGATTCTACTGTTCGATTTCAGGGAGATGTTGACATTCTTAGTGATTTCTACCTCCGTAGGTATCAGGATACCATTTTGCATTACAAGCTTACCGACCCAAGTTCGAATACCATAACCTTTCAAAACTATCATACAAATGATTATAAAACGTCAACACTTACTTATAACTACGTAACAAATAAAACTATTTTTGAGCAGCACTTTATGGACGGTTATAGAAATAGATATTTAAAATTAGAGCAATAGCTGTTTCAGTAGTCTATTCAAATAAATCTCTTATCAATACCAAACGAACGAGGCTGCATCAGATATGCGGTTGTTGCAGCCTTGCCAACACAAATAGTATCCATTACTGATTTGTATACCTTTTTGTGGCTACCACAGCGCCATGGCTATTGATGAGCTTTACAAAGCAGAAAAGGTTGCTAAAATAGTAAGAGGGCTGCAACCATACGGCGCAGCCCTCTTACTATTTAAGTAATTTATACCTACTATCCTACAGCCAAACGCTTAAAGGTAGTAACAGTAAGACCTTTGCTTACAGATGTAAGGTATTCGGCAACGGTTTTGCCGTTGTCTTTTACAAACGCCTGTGGCAACAAAGTGTTGTCTTTAAAGAATTTGTTCAGTTTGCCTGCAGCAATTTTTTCTGCCATGTCGGCTGCTTTGCCTTCTGCCATGATCTGTTCTACAGCAATAGCTTTTTCGCGCGCTACTACTTCAGGAGCTACGCTGTCGGCGTCTACTGCCATTGGGCTCATAGCGGCTATCTGCATAGCTACGTCTTTACCAGCGGCAATAATATCATCTGTAGCGGGCTGGTTCATACCTACCAATACGCCAATGCGGTAACCGCTGTGGATGTAGGGAACAACAGCTCCGGCAGTAACCTGCTCAAAACGGCTGATTTCTATTTTCTCACCTATTTTGGCAACCATTTCCATCAGTCTTTCGCCTACAGTAGCGCTATCCATAGCTGCAGCCTTCAGGTCGTCTATAGTAGTTGCTTTAGTGGCAAGGGCAATATCGCCTACAGATTGTGCAAAAGCAATGAATTCTTCATTTTTAGCAACGAAATCGGTTTCAGAGCTAAGCGTTACTACTACGCCATATGTGCTATCGGCAGTTGCTTTAGCTATTACCACACCTTCTTTAGCTTCGCGGTCGCTACGGTTAGCGGCTACTTTCTGGCCTTTTTTGCGCAGATAGTCTATTGCGCTTTCAAAATCGCCATTGCTTTCTGCAAGGGCTTTGCGGCAATCCATCATGCCTGCTCCTGTTTGCTGGCGCAGCTTATTCACTTCTGCTGCTGATATTGTTACTGTGCTCATTGTACTTGTTTATCCTTTATGAGTTTAATTCAGGTTGCAAAAATCGTATTTTATTATTAAAGCCCCAAATATGGGGCTTTAATAGTCTACATGTTATATTGTTAATTTTGTATGAATTTGTATCGCAAGGTATTGATGTGTTGATTATCAATGCATTATGCCATATTGGTTCATAAAAAATTATTAGCGTTTTGCTGGTCCGCCTGGACGGCTGCCACCGCCGCCTGGGCGATTGCCACCTGGTCCGCCCGGACGACTGCCACCGCCGCCTGGACGGCTGCCGCCTGCGCCGCCGCCTGGACGACCTGATCCGCCGCCTGGTCCACGACCGGGAGCTCCTGCACCCGCGCCTGGTCCGCCTGCAGCGCGACCACGACCACGACCGCGTCCACCGCGACCGCCTTCGCCGTCTTCTTCAGTTATTTCCAGTCCGCGACCACGATTATCGGTATTGTCATCAATATTGCTATCATCGTCAGCATCCTTCACCTGAGCGCGCTCCTGAAGACCTTCAAGGATAGCGGCAGTGAGGTAAGTAGTGATAATAGCTATTGATTTAGTAGCGTCATCGTTTGATGGGATAGCATAGTCTACTTTAGTAGGATCGCTGTTGGTGTCCACCATAGCAAAAGTAGTGATACCAAGACGTTTAGCTTCTGCCAGCGCAATATGTTCGTGGCTGATATCAACCATAAACAATGCAGCAGGAGTACGACCCATCTGAGAGATACCGCCCAATACTTTTTCCATTTTTTCTTTGCTGCGGGTCAGGGTCAGGCGTTCTTTTTTAGTTACGCTGTCCATTGTACCGTCTTGCAACATTTTTTCGATGCTCAACATCTTCTTTACACTCTTACGAATGGTGCTGAAGTTTGTGAGCATACCGCCCAACCAACGCTCAGTAACGAATGGCATATTGGCTCTTGCAGCCGCTTCTGCCACTATTTCCTTAGCTTGTTTTTTTGTAGCTACAAACATGATTTTCTTACCGCTTTTAGCGATAGATTTCAGCGCAGCTGCGGCTTCGTCAAGACCATCAATAGTTTTGTTGAGGTCTATGATGTGAATGCCGTTCTTTTCAGCAAAGATGTAAGGCAACATCTTTGGGTTCCATTTTTTCTTCAGGTGGCCGAAGTGCACACCAGCCTCAAGGAGCTGTTGATGCAATGTTTTAGTATCTTCCATTTGAATAAATTCTTGTTTGTTAAAAAAATTAGGTGTGCAATGAGGCTGTTAACGTTTAGAGAACTGGAAGCTACGGCGCGCTTTAGCTTTACCGAATTTCTTACGTTCTACCATGCGGCTGTCGCGGGTAAGTAGGCCATCTTTTTTCAGTGATGGACGATACTCTGGGTTTACTTCGCACAGTACGCGGGCAATAGCCATCTTAATAGCTTCGGCCTGTCCTTTAGGACCGCCGCCCTGCACATTAACAACGATGTCGAAAGAAGTCATTCCGTCGATAGTTTTCAATGGCAGTTCCACCTGATTTTGCAGGTACATTATGGGGAAATACGCTTTGTATTCCTTACCATTTACCGTGATAACGCCTGTACCCTTGCTTAAATATACACGGGCAACTGCTTCTTTACGACGGCCAACGGCGTTTTTCTGTTTTTCCATTTTATGTATGAATGGTTTAAATTTTATTTAAAATTGTTTCGGTCAAGCTGCCTTTTCTTTGCCACCGGCATTGTTCAGGCGTCGACTTGGCTTGTTTAGATGCTCAATGCTTTTGGAGACTGAGCGTGGTGTGGATGCTCTGCGCCTTCGTAAACAAATAGCTTTTTGTACATAGCGCGACCAAGACGATTTTTAGGCAACATACCTTTTACGGCGCGCTCTATCATCAGGTTTGGTCTGCGGCTCTGCATATCTATAGCCATTTCTATTTTCTGTCCACCCGGATACATTGAATAGGTTTGGTATTCTTTGTCCTGCAGTTTATTACCGGTCAAAACAGCTTTACCTGAATTGATTACGATGACATAATCGCCGCAATCGAAGTGAGGTGTAAAATAAGCTTTGTTTTTACCGCGCAATACTGAAGCGATTTTCGAACTCATACGGCCAAGCGTCTGGTTCGTAGCGTCTACAACATACCAATCGCGCTTAACGATCTTTTCGTTGGCCGACTGTGTTTTAAAACTTAAGTGTCTCATTACTTTTTAATGTTTTTATTTCTTAAATAGTAGCGCAGCTTTAATCAAACCACACGCTTACCCTCTAAAATTGGGATGGCAAAAGTAGAACCCTACCTTCAAAACGCCAAATAATTTATTAAGAAATTTTATGGGGAGATTGTAACTCATTGATTATCAGCGAAAATGGAGCAAAAATATTTTTGCTACCTACTACCGATAAGTAAACAATATGTGAGTTGCGGGTGGATAAAGGTTTTTTTGCAGGCTTCAAATAGGCTAAAAAAGAGGCTTAAACTTCAAGAATATACACGAATTCCGCAATTTCCTTCTTGCGGGCAAAGGCATAATACTGGTCCTCGGCTATCTTTTTGAAGCCGCATTTCGTCAGTACGCGCGCCGAACCAATATTGTCGAACGCCACCCTGCCGTATAGCGGCCGGTGGGTAGCAATGGTCAGAAACTGTTGCAGCGCGGCAGTAGCAATACCTTTGTTCCAGTAGGCCTTGCCTATGCCATAAGCAAGTTGCAGCTCATCGCCGAGCAGCCATGTAGATATGCTGCCCACTATAATACTATCTACAACTATTGTTCTTATGTTTAAAGTTTCGTCAGTCAGTAGTTTGTTCCATTTTGCCAGATAAGCCTCTTTATCCTTCCATTTTTCGTTTACAAAAGCCGCCATATGGCCGGCATCATCATCGGCTTGGTGGGCAAACAGCGTTTCCAAATCATCTGGTAAGGTTTTCCTTAATTCTACACTATAGTTGTTTTTGGTCTGGGTCATGGTTGGTCATTTTCAATAGTTGTTGCCTAAACAAGGAGGAGTTCAAAAGCTTGTAAATAGTGGTTAGTTCAGATCTGTGCTGCATTTAAAAATAGGCGCTGCGCCAACCCGGAACTGTGGTAATGCATGTAAGATTCCGGTATATTCAGCTTTATTTCCTCGAATAGTGGCTGCATATTTTTCGATTCTTTACTCAGTTGTTTTTCAGCAAATGTGACAGACCTCTGCCCAACTCCGTATTTGTACACAATTTTACGGCATGTAGGCTCTTCAAACCACACGTAACAAAACCCCTTTTTTATCCAGTATACCCCACATCTTCGAGCAGATTACCGCCGTCGGCCGCCTGGGTGGCCAATACATCGCAGCGGTTGTTCCATTTGTTGTCGGCATGGCCCTTTACCCACACAAATTTTATTTTGTGTTTCTTGTATTCTATCAAAAATTGCTTCCAAAGGTCGGGATTCTTCTTGCCCTCAAAGCCCTTCTTTACCCAGCCAAACACCCATTTTTTTTCTACCGAATTCACTACATACGACGAGTCTGTGTAGATGGTAATATCCAGATTTTCGCGTTTCAGTAGTTTCAGCGCCTCTATTACGGCCATAAGCTCCATGCGGTTGTTGGTGGTATGCTTAAAGCCCTGCGATATTTCTTTGATAGCGCCGCCATAATGCAGCACAGCGCCATATCCGCCATTGCCGGGATTGCCGCGCGCCGATCCATCGGTATATATAATCAGTTCAGACATTCAGAACAAGAAATTGATTTAAGATGCGGCTATGCCGCCAACAAAGATAAGGGCAAAACCACAGGGCGGTAACTGTAATAGCCTGCTATCCATCATTTACTCCCACTTAAACAACCGGCCGGCAGCAATATATACCACCACGCCCCATACCATCAGAGCCAGCAGGTCCATTTTTATCTCCATAAAGCCTGCGCCGTCGAACGCTATTTTGCGTAGCGCATCGTTTACGTAAGTGAGGGGCAACGCCCTGCAGAAGGGCTGTAGCCACTTGGGGAAATTGTCGATAGAAAAAAAGGTGCCGGCCAGCAAAAACTGGGGCAGCGTTATGAGGTTAGAGAGTGGCGGAATGGCCGATTCGCTCTTGGCAAGGCTACTCACCACAAACCCGAAACCCATGAATATGAGCAGACTAAGGGCGCATACAGCCAGCATTTCCAGAAAAGTAACCCAGCCATTGAACAACGTAAACCCAAAAGCAAAATAACCCACCGATATAATAATAACAGCCCCCAACAACTGAAACAGCATGCGAGCTATGCCCTCGCTAATAACAATAACCTCGCGCCGCACGGGTGTGGCAAAAAAGCGTTTCAGCACCAGTGTTTGCCGCAAATTGAAAAACACAAACGCGGTGCCAAATACCCCCGATGCCAGCAACGAAAAACTGAGCTGCCCGGGCAGTATAAAATCGATGGTTTTATAGTCGCGCACCTCGCTCATGTGCATATCTATGGTCAGTAGTTCGGCCTGGCGTTTCTGTATTTCGGCATCCTGCTGTAATACCAGGCTGGCCAGCATGTTTTTTAGCTGCATAGCCTTATCTGCCTCCGACGATGCAGCGTTGAGGTGAATTTTAAATGCCGGTTTTGCGCCTGCCGGTTGCGGCTCTATAGCTATAGTAGCTACTATATCGCCCTGCTTCAGCAGTTTGTTGGTGGTTGCTGTGTCTTTTATCACCCACTTCAGGGTGGGTATCTGGCGCAGCATGCCATACATGGCGTTGGCGGTATCGCTGCCGGGCGCGGGCGCCACAGCTATCTTAAAGCCGCCGCCGCCGCCCAGAAATCCAAAAACAAGAATGAATATAAGCGGAAACGCAATAGTAAACACTATTGCAGAAGGGCTCTTTACTATGGCCTGTAAACTGGCTTTTATTAGCGCCCGCATGGCGCGCGCATTACTGTAGTTAGCCATATGGTTTATTGCTATTGTGCAAAGGTAAGCGCTATTGCCACACCGCAGGTTATGCCGGCGCCCTACATTTGCCACCGATGCGTAAATAATGCTGCGCTATTTGTTGAGCAGGGCTTTAATATAAAACGACGGCTTGGTGAGCTGCTGGCGCATATCAACATCGGTAAACATACCTATTATCGTTTCCTGGAGCGAATGGCTCTTATTAGCCTTATTGATGAGCATATTCACCATCCAGGGGTATTTGCATATTTTCTGCAGCCACATACTGGCTTTCAGCTCGTCGGCCAGGGCGCTGTATACTTCTTTGTCGTAGGCGTCTTTAAAAAACAAGCGCGAGAAGTCGCTGCGCTCTATTCCGCGGCGTATCGCTTCTGCGGCTTTCATACCGCTAAACAGCGCATTGCCTAT
The DNA here is from genome assembly GCA_903882805.1 of uncultured Bacteroidota bacterium. Lineage (GTDB taxonomy): Bacteria > Bacteroidota > Bacteroidia > Chitinophagales > Chitinophagaceae > Nemorincola. Next base: position 37,101 of record CAIRYK010000053.1, read on the forward strand.
ACCCTCGCCTGTAAACGGATCTACAAGGCAGGCCGCATCGCCCACCAGCAAAAAGTTGTCGCCCGATATGGGTTTCTTTTTCTTGGCAGCCAGCGGCAGCCCCCAACCGTATACCTTATCTATCAGCTTTGCATCTTCAAACCTGGGGCCTATCTGCGGATTGTTTTTCAGGGCATACATCATTTCGTCGCGCAGGTTCAGCTTGCGCTTACGCACTACCTCCGACAGCATACCTACGCCTACATTGGCCATGCCGTTGCCCATAGGGAATATCCACAGGTAGCCGGGCAAAATCTCGGGCAAGAAATGCAGTTCTATATAGTTCTCTCGGCTCATACCCGTTACGCCCTCGTAGTAAGCCCGCAACCCCACTGCCGATGTTTTAGACACCTCGTTCTCTACTATGAATTTTTTGCGCACTATACTTTTGTCGCCGTCGGCGCCCACCAGTATATCGGCGGCTATCATATAGTCTACCCCCTCGTGCAGTACATGCACTGTTACTTTGTCGGGGGCGGTATATATGCTTTTTACCTGCGCGCCCTGATAAATGGTGCAATAGGGCGACTCCATTTTCTCGAACAGAAAATTATCAAACATCAACCTTGGCGCAATAAATCCCGGGGCCTTGGTGGTTTTTGTTCGCTTGGGGTTGAAGGGAATGCTCAGAGAATTACCATTGGGCGCTGCAAACTTCACTCCCCACGACGGCAGGTATTGAGTGCGGTTGCGATACACCTCCTCCATCCACTCCGGATTGGCCTTGTTGAGTACGGAAGTTGTTTTACCGCTGCAGGCGTCGCCGCACACCTTATCGCGCGGAAAAACCTCTCTTTCTATAACAATATGCGGTATCTTGAATTTGGATAGAAAAAAAGATACCCCTGCGCCTGCAGGGCCAGCGCCTATTATCAATACGCCAATGTCCAGCTTCTGAATATCCATAGCAATTGCTCAGCGCTGTAATGATAATGATTTTTCGTGCGCTAATCAATATTATCAATTAAAACTAATTGCATTAACATTCGATTATGAAATATAGCAAGAAAACGTATGTACCTACCGTGCTGTAGCGCCAATATTCAGGACAATTTAGCAATAGAATTGTAAAAGCTGCAAGCGGCCTTGGTTACCAGCTTAGCCCCACCTCGCGCAGCACTTCCCTTATAGCCTCGTAGGTGCGGGCGGCTATCGGGGTCAGGTCGGCCTCGTGTACCCAGCGGGCCTCCATAATGTTCTCTTCTTTTTGCGGCAGCAGAGCATCGCTAATGGTTCCCTGCATTTTATACCAGGCAGTGCGTTTCAGAATCTGCTCCTGGTTTTGCACATATATGTGGTAAGTGTCAATTATTTTTTCGTTGAGGGTCAGGTTTTGCAGTCCTGTTTCTTCGCGCACCTCGCGCAGGGCGCATTCGTCTATATTTTCGCCCTCGTCCAGCTTGCCCTTGGGCAGGTCCCACTTGCCGCGGCGGTATATCATCAGTATGGCGCCATCTTCGTTGTACACTACTCCACCGGCAGCATCCAGCGGCGTAAACAGCGAGCTGAGCGCATTTTGCAGCGCATCGGCGGTAGTATCTTCTATTATTGCCCCCTTTAGGTGCGGTTTCTCCATGTGCCGCAGCGCCTGCGTAAAGTTGCGCTGAGCGCTGCCTTCAAACAAACTATAATCGGCCGCCGCTGGGTTCTGGCGTATATACGCATCCTTGTCGGTAGTGATTATCAGCGGTTTATCGTTATAATATATTTTTTGAAAGAAATTCATACCGCCCGTTTTTTTGAAGGTTAAGCTAATTGGCGTACGTTTGGGCTGTTATGAGCACTCCAAAACATTTTGCCGAGAAACTAATGCAAATTAAGGCATTACAAATCAACCTGCAAAAACCATATACATGGGCGTCGGGATGGAAGTCGCCGGTGTACTGCGACAACCGCAAGGTACTCTCTTACCCCTATGTGCGCGACTTCGTAAAAAGCGAACTGGCCAATATGATTCTGGATCGTTTTCCGGATGCCGAAGTGATAGCTGGCGTAGCCACCGCCGGCATAGCCATAGGCGTAATGGCCGCCGACCTGCTGAAACTGCCCTTTATATATGTGCGCGCCAAGCCAAAAGAACATGGCATGGGCAACCAGATAGAAGGCGTGCTGGAAAAAGGCCAGAAAGTAGTGGTGATAGAAGACCTGATAAGCACCGGCAAGAGCAGCCTGCAGGTGGTAGATGTGCTGCGCCAGGAAGGCGCGGAGGTGCTGGGTATGTGCGGCTTGTTTACCTACGGTTTTCCGGTAGCCGACGAGGCGTTTGCAAAAGCAGGCGTTCCGCTGTATACCATAAGCAACTATAGCGCACTCATGGAAGTAGGCGAAGAGCAAAAACTAACCACACCCGAGCAAAAGGCGACGCTGGAACAGTGGCGCGTAGACCCGGGCAACTGGCAGGGAGCATAAAATACCAACCGATAATCATACAACAATCCGGCATAAACACCATTTTATGCCGGATTTGTTTTGCGCTTAGGCCACTCTGCGCTGCGTGAAGGTAATGTTAAAATATTGGCACGGTCTTTGTAATGCTACGGGTTATACGTTATAACCAACTGCTATATGGCTGTATTCAACCGTAGTGTAGTTTGCTTAAGGACTACTACTAAACATCATATTTTTAACCTCAATTATACATACTTATGAAAAAAATTGCTCTCTATGCTGCAGTTGCTGCACTGTGCGGCGCAGCCCTGTCGTGCAACAAAAAAGACAACAATCCTGTAGTAAACCAATACTACAAGAGCTACCCTACATTAGACTCCGTGTTTGGACTGCTGAGCGTGAAATCGCAGTTTTTCAATATCGACGCTGCGACTGGCGGCTCATTTTATGGAGCTAAGGGCACGAGGTTCATCATATCGCCCAACTCGCTACAGGATGGCGCAGGCGCCAGCGTAACCGGCCAGGTGCAGATAGAAGTAGCCGAATACATGAAGCGCGGCGACATGATATTCTCGGGTGTGCTGCCCTATAGCGATGGTGAACCGCTGGTAAGCGGCGGCGAGATATACATAAATGCTTCCCAAAGCGGCCAGCCTGTGTACCTGAAACCAGGATTTACCTTCCGCGCCAATGTGCCCCGAAATGGCGACACCACAAAAGGGTTTGTTTTTTTTGCCGGCCGACAGGGGCCAAACGCAGTAGAAAACAAGGTAAATTGGGGATTACCTAACACCGACACAGCATCGGGTAGGGTAGCCTATATAGCGCCTATAGTTAATCCGCTTACGCGCCTCGAAGATTCGCTGGGCATTGTGTCCGATAGTTTTCAGTATTGCAACCCCGATTTCTACTACCGTACGCCTACCGACCTGGTGACCTACGAAATGACCATATCGACCAGCGGCAAATACCTGACATCGCAACGCAATATGCGCGCTTTTATGCTCGACGACAAGGTGAATACCGTCATCACCACTAAAAATGCCACTACCTCCGACGCCAATGTTACGTTTAGCTGCACATCGCCGCTCAATTACAAAATAAACCATGTAGCATTTGCACTTATCGACAACCATTTTTATGGCGGCATCCTCACCTTTACGCCTATTGCAGGCGCAAAATATTCGCTTACCCTTACCGAGGTAGACCCGGTAGCTTTTAAAGGTCAAATAAATGCCTTTTATAAGTAACTGTTGCTGTTGTGTTATAAATGAGGCAATTACTTGTTTTGACTATAAAAATGTCGTAAATTCAGTAGACCAATTACCTACTCCATGATTCATTACGGCAAACATATACTCCTGCTAGCATTGGCGGCGTTTTCTTGCGCCGCCAATGCGCAAACTCTTGGCTACTATGGCGTGGTATCTACCGGACAGAGCTTGTCGGTAGGCTACAATTCGCTCATTGGCCTGAGCCGCACCCAAACCTATGGCAATAAAATGCTGGCAGGGGGCTATAGCGGCCTAGGTATGGGCACAACATTTATACCGCTGCGCGAAGCCGACTCTACCGAAACGCCGGGCAGCGCCATAGCCAATACCATAAGCGCCCATACTACAGCCCCCGATTTTAGTATGGTAGTAACCAACAACGGCAAGCCCGGCTACAGCTATGCCGAGCTAAAAAAAGGCACCGCCCCCTACTACAACAGTGTGCAACAAGTGCGGTATGCAAAATACGCAGCCACTACGCTGCACCGGCCCTACAAGGTAATTGCCACAACAGTAATACATGGCGAAACCGACAACCACAACTACTACCAGCATGGCGCCATAGCGCCGCTAAGCCGCGCCTACGACTCGGTATTGGCCGACTATGAAGCGCACCTTTCTGAATGGCAGGTGAACTTTCAGACAGATATAAAAACGATTACCGGGCAAACTGGAACCGTGCCTTTATTTTTAGATCAGCTAAGTTCCTTCTTTTCTACATTTGGCAATACGGCTACATCGGCTGTGCCAATGGCTCAACTGGCGGCTGCCGAACACCAGCCCGACAAAATATATCTGGTAACGCCAAAATATTTTTTCAACTATTCTGATCAGCATCACCTTACCGCCGAAAGCTACAGATGGCTGGGTGAATACTATGGCAAGGTGATAAAACACGTAACAATAGACAGCCTGCCCTGGACGCCCCTAAGCCCTAAGACTATAGTGTGCGGCGGCAACAAGGTATATGCCACGCTACATGTGCCTGTGGGCCGACTATGGCTGGATACGGTAAATGTAGCGATCCGCCCCAATTATGGCTTTGAATATACCGACGATTCGGGCGCTCGCATTACTGGCGTTGCGTTGTCGGGCGACGATTCGGTGGTGGTAACCCTGAGTAAAACGGCAGGTCCGCATCCACGCCTGCGGTATGCCTATACCGGCCGAATAGGCGCTATACCCGGCGCACAAACGCCCGATGCCGCCGGTGGCAACCTACGCGATAACGATACTTTCCCCTCGCTATATGGCAATAAGCTGTATAACTGGTGCGTACAGTTTGACAAGCCAGTGACCATTTGTCCCGATGTGGCGCCTGTAACCGGTCCAACTTCGGTATGTGTGCTCGACTCTATACGGCTCATGAGCGCATCGACTGGCGGCCGGTGGACAAGTACTGCCAATAACGCATCTGTAACCGACTCGGGCATAGTGCATGGACTAATCGCTGGTAATGCAACCATAAGCTACACTATTGCCACCGTATGCGGATTGGCAAGCGCATCGCGACATATAGCTGTAAATCCTCGGCCTACCGTTAGCGCCATCATCGGAGCCGCTTCGCTATGTCCCAGCGACTCTACCCTGCTTTACAACGCCACGCCAAATGGTATTTGGACAACCGATAATACAGATATTGCTACCATTACGGATAGCGGCATAGTACATGCCATTGCCCCTGGTAGCGCCATTGTAACCTACACCCTAAGCACAGCTTGCGGCAGCGCAGCAGATACGGCCACGCTCACAGTTCGCACGATAGCCGCCTGTTCGCCGCCTCCACCGCCCGATCTGAACCTCACCCCCGGTAGTGCAGCTAATGAATATAACCTTATATACACAGCCGCAGAGCCAGAAGATGTGCTCATAACCATAACCGATATGACTGGAGCAAAGGCGATGACCAAAACCATAAAAACAAATAAACTGGAATACATTGCCCTGCACCTGCCCTCGGGAGTATACATTATTACTGCCCAAACCGCTGCCCATAAACTGACGAGAAAAGTAGTAGTGCTTTAAAATGTCCTATCTCTGGCACAGTTGTTCATTAGGGTAACAGGTTTGTTTCAGGAAGCAGGTTTGCAACCGCCGCTGGTTGGCGCAGAACGTACGGGCAATTGCACAGGTAGATACCCTAAGGGAACCTGCGCATTAATACACAATTGCAACAAACCTTGGGCACCAATGAACCTGCAATAATTGCTACGTCTTGGCAACAACACTTGTTTTTAAGGTCGTCTAAAATATCTTCTTTAAGGATATATACTACTTTCAGCAACTTTCACCACTAATATTTCGGACATACTGTTTTCTTTGCCGGGCCTCTATCCGTAAAGTTGCCGGTGTAGAACAGCGTCATTTCATAGCCGCCTTGTAGATTACTTGCCTCTTTCAGGGTCGATACGTTCACGTCGTAGCTAATGCCTATGGCCATGCTGTTGTACTTAATCTTCACTACCGGTATTACTGCGTCGCCGTAACGGTAGAAAGCGCCGCCACTCAACACGAATGTTGTACTAACATCAGGTAGCGCCTTGGTGTAGTTTACCATAAAGCCGCCCATTATCTCTTTGTAGGCGCCCTGCATAGCCACATTGGCATGCACCTGCATGGTTATCTGATCGCTGAACACCCGGTTTATAGCGCCATTTACGTTCCACCTGATATTCTGGGTTACGCCTTCGCGACTATAATAAGACAATGTAGGCTTAGTAAAGTGATAGCCTGAAAAACCAATGATATAGGTAGTAGTGTTGTCTTCACCTGTACTGGTGTTCAGGTTTAGTCCCACACCCAAATCCCACAAATCCATTTTAGCGCTCGGTATGTTCTCCAACGTTGGGTTGGCTGCATTATACTTGCCATTCAGGTACTGATTATTAAACGTCGACTTTGTAGGGTCGAAGCTATACTGCACATAACCGCCTGTAAACCCTACAGATAAATAGGTATTATGGTTGGGGTTTATTGATTTGTTGTAGTTGATGGCCGGATAAAATGTAGTAATGCGTTGATCTACACTGCCAGCTTTATCTGAATAACCCAAAACGCCAAAACTCACAAAGTCGTCGGAAGTGCGGCTAACAGAAAAGTGCGACTCTGCCGATAACAACGTTGTACGATAGGGATTAGTGATAGAGCTCCACTGATTTCTGTAATATAGGCCTACTTTAAAGTCATCGCCAAAAACGCCGGTCATGGCGGGGTTGCGCAATATAGACGTTTCATAAAACTGCGAAAAGTGAATGTCGGCCTGTGCAAGCGCACTACCGGGTGCAGCGGCAAAAATAGCCCCCGCCGCAATCACTGAAGCTATGCCTGCGCATTGCTTCAGTTTCCTAACCAACAATTGATTTATAGATTTCATACTTCAGTTAGTTTATTTTACGATAGTTACATCGCCCTTCATAAAAAACGGTTCGCCGGTAGCACAAAGTGCGTGTAGTATATATACATACACATCTGGCTTAGCGGCTGCACCCTTAAAGGTGCCGTCCCATGCGCTTGCCGCATCATTAATATCAAAATTGGTACGCTCAAACAGCAATTCGCCCCATCTGTTATATATCCGGAAGCTGTTTACTATGCTTACGCCAGCGCCGCGGGGATAAAACACATCGTTCTGTCCGTCGTTATTGGGGGTAAAGGTATTAGGGATAAATATTTGGCTTTCATCGCAATACAAACTGATAGTTACCGTATCTGAGTTGACGCAACCAAACGACGATTTCACAAACACCTCGTATGTGGTAGTTACCGACATACTGGCTACCGGATTGGCGATAGTATCATTGGTCAATGTGCTACCTTCCTTCCACAAATACCTGTCTATCAGCGTTCCTTTGGCGTTGAGTTGAGCCACAGAGCCTACCAGCAGTTTTTGGTTCGGTCCTGCATCAACCGTCGGTATCTGGTGCACGGTTATCATTACAAAATTGGTATCGGGCAGGCATCCGGCCAATTGTGCTATCGCCATATACCTTGTTGTTGCTGTTGGGTTGGCCAGCGGGTTCCATACATTAGGACTGTTCAGCCCGGTACCCGGTATCCAGGTGTACTTCGTACCGCCGGTATCAAATAGCTGCACAGTAACTCCCCGGCATATGGCAGTATCGTGCCATGCCTTCGATACTGTATTGTACCTCAGGTACACGCTTACAGTATCTGTATTGGTACATCCATGTTCGTCGGTGCCGGTTACCGTATAGGTAGTTATTACCAGCGGCGTAGCATGGGTTGGGTTGCAGGCCGTGCAGCTAAGTGTAGACGCATCAGCCCATGTATACGACACCCCGCCCTCAGCCGATAGCACGGCATAGTCGGTAAGGCAAACTGTGGTATCGGGGCACGCCTTAATTATTGGCGGCGGATATACGATAATATCTTTGGTAAGCGAAGCAGTACATCCCCATCCATCAGTCACGAGTAGATTGGTAGAATAGGTGCCAACGGCAGTATAGGTAAATGTTGGCGAAGCAATTGTGCTGATATCGCCATTATGGAACGTCCATTTCCAGTCGGTTATAGGCGCCCAATAACCGCGGGATGAATCAATAAATGTAATGGTTGTGTTCAGACATACCGGATTGGGTATTGTAGTAAATGCCGGTGTCACTATATCAACCTTTATCGTATCTAATCCCTGACTCGATGCCTGACAACCTGTATTGTCGCTCAATATCAACTTAGGCAAATAGGCGCCTGCACGGGTGTAAATATGAATGATGGTATCAATAGCTGATGGCGAGCTAACTACACCATCGGCAAAGTCCCAGATAATACTAGGTACATTGCTTACCAGCGAGCGGAAATGCACAGCCAGCGGAGCGCAACCCTGCAATGGTGAATATTCGAAAGCTCCTGCATAACCCAATACGCTAACGTGCCCAATGGCAGTATCGCGACAACCATAACCATTGATAGCTATCAGCGTGATGGTACGGTAGCCAGGGGTGGTGTAGAAGTCGCTTGGCGAAGGAACGGTAGACGTTGTGCCGTCGCCCAGATCCCAATAGAAGAGTATTGCGCCAGTACTGGTGTTGGTAAAGTTCACCATCAGCGGCGGACATATAGATATTGAATCATCCATAGTAAATGCCGCATTCGGCCTTGATACATTAATGTATCCCGTATATACTGCGGTATCGGTACATCCATGACTGTCGGTAACCACAAGCTTTACAGTATATGTGCCGCCGGCGCTATAGGTATGTGTAGGCGATGTAAGCGTAGAGGTGCCGCCGTCGCCAAACATCCAGAACGACCCTGTTATGCCCGAAGAAGTATTGGTAAACGTAACCGGATCGCCGGAGCAGGGCGTTGTAGTACTGGCTGCAAAAGACGCCGTAGGACGGTACACTGTAACAAGCGGTAGCGCCACGGTATCTTTACAACCTATCACATCTGTTACAATTTCGGTAGTGGTAAACGAGCCCGCTGTTACATACGTATGGGTAACGGTAGGTACAGATACCGTAGTTGTGCCGCCATCGCCAAAATCCCAGTCGAATGAGGAGAAAGACACACCCGTTACATCGGTGCTTGCATCGCGGTAGGTAACAGTCAGCGGCCAGCAACCGGTGGTGGGTGTAGCTGTAAAGTTGGCAATAGGTTTAGCCACAGTCACATAACCATTCCTGTTGAAGGTATCCAGACAGTTGTTTTGATCCTGAATAATAAGCCGGATACTATATATGCCCCGCGTGTAGAAATAATGTGTAAACAGCGCGGTGCTGGAGGTGTACACTCCGTTTACATACCAGTAGTAGTTCACCGCCGTACCTCCTATTACGGTTGGCGTAAACGTTACCATGGCATCACGGCACACCGTCGTGTCATCGGCCACAAAGAAGGGTATGGGTTTTTCCAGATTTATCGTTCGGTAGGCCGTATCCCTACACCCGCTTCGGGCATTGTAGGTGGCCAGCATTACGGTATAGGTCGTCAATGCCGGATAGTCGTGAATAGGATTATCGAGCGTAGATGTTGCGCCATCGCCAAAAGCCCACAGGTGGGTATCATCGCCCAGCGAGCTATCGCCAAACTGGACTCGGTTGGGCGGCGAACAGAATATGGAATCATGTATTATGGCTTTGGGCGAATCTACTATGATGTAAAGGGTACGAACTACCGGTAAACCTTTACAGCCGTTGTACTCTGGTGTAAGCGTAACAGTAAAAACGCCAGGAACGGAATAGGTATGCACCGTCGGCAGTACAGAATCGCGCAGTTCGCCATCGCCAAACTGCCAGTTGTAGTAGCTAACAGGGCCCGATAATATGGTAACGTCGAACGTTATCGGCCGGTTGTAGCATACATGCGTAGGCGTAGCCGAGAACGTGACGACGGGCGGCACGCCCACCAGTATTTTCACTGTATCTGTTACCGTACAGCCGTTGCCTGTTACGGCGGTTACGTAGGCGTAGTAGGTGCCGGCCGCAGTGTACGTATGTATTGGCGTTGGCCCCGATCCCGGAGCAGATCCATCGCCATACACCCACGTGTACGACGAGAAACCGTATGGATAAGGCGAGGGAGGCAATGTTGTGTCGGGCTCGTAGGTAACGGCCGACGTCCAGAAATGCACAGTAAGGGGCGCGCAACCGCTTACCGGAGTATCTATAATATCAAATACCAGATCGTACAGCGTATCTCTTTTTCTTACTATCGACACACAACCTGTGGTGGCGTCGGTTACGGTCATGGTTATATCATAAACGCCTCTCCGGCCATAGTTGTGCGTTGTAGACACGCCTGTTCCGCCCGAACCATCGCCAAAATCCCAGGTGACGCGTGCGCCCGATGGCGCCGATCCGGTAAAGGTGAGCATAACAGGCGGCGGACAAGGATGCACCGGCGTGATAGTAAAACTCGATACCGGCAACGGAATAATTACTATTGTTCGGGTAACGGTATCATAGCAAAAACCGTCGAATATTATGAGCCGTATAGTATACGTGCCTGCTGCGCCATAGGCGTGCGTATCACTTTCGCTGGTACTGGTGCCGCCATCGCCAAATGCCCACGAGCTGGATATATGCGATGAACTGGTATTGGTAAAGGGTACTAACGAACCTACGCACGCAGTAGCGGGAGAAGTAAAGTTTGCATCGAGCGTACCTATATTTATGTATGCCGGGCGAATAATACTATCCATACAACCGTTGCCATCGGTTACCACAAGCTTTACGGTAAACGCGCCAGTGGTCAGATAGTCGTGCGTTGGGTTGGGTAACGTAGACGTGCCGCCATCGCCAAACGACCAACGGTAGGTAAGACCTGGCGTGCCGGTAGAAGTATTATTGAATACCGCATGCCCGGGCACCCTACACAAATAGGGCGATACAGCCGAAAAAGAGGCCGTCGGCGGATCGAATACATGAATAAAGCGCGAAATAGTAAGGCTGCTCGTGCACCCTTCTCCATTAGTAACGGATAATGTTATATTGTAAAAACCCGGCGTATTGAACACATGCGATGGCGACGAGAGGCCGCTTGTGCCGCCATCGCCAAAATTCCATAGGCAGGTCATTGTGCCTGGTACCCCCGGTATTGAAGTATTGGTAAAGGTAACCGTACTACCCGGACAGACCGAAGTATCGGAAGCCGCAAAGCGCACCGTGGGCGACGGATGCACCGTTATTGTCATTGTTTTTATGGAAAAAGTACCCCCGCTCCACGCCTTTAGCGTACATATATAGGTGCCGGGCGTAGTGTAGGTGCCACCCACATCGGTAAGCGGCGAGGTGGTACCATTACCCAAGTCCCACTCATATCTGTCGGCGCCTGTAGAAGTGTTGGTATAACTTACCACGAGCGGTGCACAACCGCTTACGTGGTCCGCCGTAAAATTGGCAGTTACCGCACTTGCCGAAAATTTAAAAGCCGTTGATAGGATAAGTAGAAATACGAAACGTAGTAATATGCGCATAAGGGAACGGCTTTAAAAATGACAATTATTTTTTGGGGGAATAAAGCTAATAATTATTTGTTAAATGAAGACATCATTTTTTTAAAATGCGTTGGTCATTTATAAACCAGAGGTTCAATAAATAATTGCTACCCAGTTAAAACCAGAGCGCTCTGTAATAAAATTTGATGTAATTATTACTTAATCAACTACTTACGCCCAATGCTGTTTTATTATAAATATAAAGGTGAAGTAGCAGAATTTAGTGTGTGCAGCCAGTGTATCCGCCGTATCTGCCTGCCTAATGCGCTACAATTACAAATTTTTAAAAGCAACTGCATACAAAGCCATCCTGATGATAGACAGCTTTGTATGCGCATTTATTATTTTATCAGCGTCACATCGCCTTTCACGCTCAGCGGCTCGCCGCTGTCGCATAGCGCTGTAACTATATATACATATACATCGGGTTTCAATACCTCGCCCTGATAGGTGCCATCCCAGGCATTAGCAACATCGTTCATCTCCAGATTGCTGCGCTCAAACAACAATTCACCCCAACGATTATATATTCTGAAACTCTTAATAATGCTCACACCCTTGCCGCGGGGATAGAACACATCGTTCTGACCATCGCCATTAGGGGTAAAGGTATTAGGTACAAAAATCTGGCTCTGGTCGCAAAACAGGCGGATGGTTATGGTGTCTGAGTTTACGCAACCAAAATCGGAATAAACCGTTACCGGATAGGTAGTAGTTACCGACATTGTAGCCACCGGATTAGAACATGAATCACAACTCAGCGACTCACCATTTCCCCAAGCCCATTTATAGATCAGGTATCCCTTAGCTGTTATCTGCGCCTCCGATCCTGCAAGTAGCGTTTGGTCCGGGCCGGCGTCTACAGTAGGCAACTGATGTACGGTTATCATTACATAGTTACTATCGGGTATACAGCCGGCCAATTGGGCAATAGCCAGATAGCGGGTTGTTACATCGGGGCTTGCCAGTGGGTTGTACACATTGGGGCTGCTCAGGCCTGTGCCCGGTATCCAGGTATACTTGGTGCCTCCGGTATCCAGCAGTTGCACAGTTACGCCGCGGCAAATCTCGGTGTCGGAGTAAGCCTTACTTATAGTCTTGTATTTCAGGTACACCGTTACAGTATCCTGATTTTTACATCCGTGTTCGTCTACCCCTGTCACTGTATAGGTCGTTATTACGGTAGGCGTGGCGCGGGTGGGGTTGCAGGCTGTGCAACTAAGCGTACTTGCATCGGCCCAGAAATAAGACACACCTCCCACAGCGCTAAGCGTTGCATAGTCGGTAAGGCATACGGTAGTATCGGGGCAGGCCTGTATTATTGGCGGCGGATAAACGGTGATATCCTTGGTAATTGTGCCTATACATCCCCAGCCGTCGGTCACTTTCAGGTTTACAGAATAAGTGCCAACTGCCGTATAGGTATATGATGGCGCTATAAATGTGCTGGTATCGCCGTTGGTAAATGTCCAGTACCAGGAGGTAATAGGCGCCCAGTATCCGTGCGACGTATCCTGATAATTCATTGGCGCGTTGAGGCATACTGGGTCTGGCACAGTGGTGAAGCCGGGCGTTACGGCATCTACTTTAATGGTATCGCGACCCAGGCTTGAGTTCTGACAGCCGGTATTGTCGCTCAATATCAATTTAGGCACATAGGCGCCGGGTATAGTATATATATGGTCTATGCTGTCTATTGCCGATGCAGCGCTAACATTACCGTCGGCAAAGTCCCAGATTACGCTGGGCACGTTTGATATAAACGCCTTGAAATGCACCGATAGCGGCGCGCAACCCGACAATGGCGAATAAGTGAACTCGCCGCCATAGCCAAATATATTTACATGACCAATAGCGGTATCCTTACAGCCATAACGGTTGGTGGCTACCAGTTTTATGTTCAGGAAGCCGGGAGTGGTGTACAGGTCGCTCGGCGATGGCACTACCGAGAAACTACCGTCGCCCAGATCCCACCAGAAAGCGATAGCCCCAATGCTGATATTGGTAAAATTGACCAGCAGCGGCGGACATATGGATGTAGAATCGTCCATGTAGAACAAGGCCGTGGGCTTGGTAACGCTTATATAGTTTACATATCGGGCTGTATCGGTGCAGCCATGAGAGTCGGTTACTACCAGCGTTACGGTGTAGGTACCCGGTCCGCGGTAGGCATGCGAGGGCGAAGTAACCACCGAAGTGTCGCCATCGCCAAACATCCAGTAGGAGCCGGTAATACCTGGCGAAGTATTCGTAAATACTACAGGATCGCCGGGACACGGATTCAGGTTAGAGCCGCTAAACGATGCCGTAGGCCGGTACACCGTTACCAGCGGCAGCTCTGCGGTATCTTTACACCCTATCACATCGGTTACCGTCATAGTAGTAGTAAACACTCCCGCTACCGTAAACGTATGCGTGACCGAGGGCGAGGTAACGGTGATAGATCCGCCATCGCCAAACTCCCACAAATAACTCGAAAATGCTACGCCAGTTACATCGGTACTACGATCGGTAAATGTGGTGGTAAACGGCCAGCAGCCAAATGGCGGCGCCACCGTAAAGTTGGCGACAGGCTTGGCTACCGTTATGTAATCTGGTCGGTAGGCCGAATCCAGACAATCGTCTTGGTCTTTGATGACCACCATCATTGGGTAGCGACCTGTTACGTTGAAGGTATCAACAAAATTACTGTCGCTATAAGGGCCAAACCAACGGCCTTCTACAAACCAACTTGTTTGCATAGCCAGCCCTCCGGTCACGACGGTGTGGAAATTCACAATGTCATCCCGGCACACATCAGTATCATCGGCAAAAAATGTCACCACCGGGCGCACTAGGTTTACTACAGTTGATGTGGTATCGCGGCAGCCGCTTCTTATGTTGTAGGTAGCCAGCTTTACGGTATACATTGCCAATCCCGGATAATCATGTACCGGATTGTCGAGCGAAGAGGTGTCGCCATCGCCAAACAACCACAGGTGCGTATCGTCGCCATACGAGCTGTCGTAAAAATTCACACGGGTTCGCGGCGAGCAGTTCAGCTCATGATGTATTATAGCTTTGGGCGAGTCTACCAAGATATAATTGGTGCGTATCAATGTATCGGGGCAGCCGTTGAAATAGGCTATCAGCGTATCGGTATAGGTGCCCGGTATGGTGTATAGGTGTATCGGATTAAACAACGACGAGCGGTCGCCATCGCCAAATATCCACAAATAGCTATCGGCGCCGGTAGTGGTATTAAAGAACGATACCGAATGATCGGCGCAAATATGTGTAGGCGCGGCCGTAAAGTTGGCATCGGGCGGAGTGCCCACACGTATGATCTTTGTGGCAAATGCCGTACATCCATTAACGGTAGTAATACGCACTCTGGCAGTATATACGCCCACAGCCGTATAGGTGTGGGTAGGCGTTGGGCTGGTAGAGGTGGGCGAGCCATCGCCAAAATCCCACGACCATGCAGATGTGCCGTAGGGATACGGATGCCGCAACCCATCTGGCACAGTAGTATAGGTATAATTACTAAAATCGACCCTTAGCGGCTTACATCCTTCTGAATCTATAGTAAAAGGAATCTCTGCCAGCAAATCATATATCGTGAGGCTTTGCTCAATGGTGTCTTTACAACCATTGGCGCTGGTCACGATCATATCTATTGTCTTAATTCCGTTCGAGCCGTAGGTGTGCGACGACGAGCCGCCGGTTCCGGTAAAGCCGTCGCCATATTTCCAGAATATAGAGCTGCCCGATGGCGATGTGCTGGTAAAACCTATAGTTGCCGGCGCAGGACAGGGGTCGGTGGGGGTAATGGTAAAGGTGGCCACCGGCTGAGGATAGATTACTATGCTGCGGGTTATGGTATCGTAGCAGGAGCCATTACCTATGATAAGCCTTACCGTATATGTGCCGGGCGCCGAATAGGTATGTGAGCCATGCTCGGTAATGTCTGTACCGCCGTCGCCATAGTCCCAAGAGCTGGTGGTGTGGCTGGAGCTGGTATTGGTAAAAATAACATTATTGTAGACGCAAGCAGTAGCCGGCGACGTAAAACTGGCATCGAGCAGCCCAACAACTATATAGCCTGCGCGGGTAATACTGTCTGAACACCCATTGCCATCTACAACCCTGAGCTTCACCGAATAAGTGCCTACAGAGGTATAATCGTGCGTAGGACTGGTGAGCGTAGATGTGCCCATGTCGCCAAACCACCATGTGAAACGGAGCGGGGGCGTGCCGGTAGATAGGTTATTGAACACCGCATGAGCGGGAGTATTGCAAAAATAAGTGGTTACAGCGCTGAAGTAGGCCGCAGGCGGCGTATATATATGTACATAAGCCGGCACAGTAAGCGAACTCACACAGCCCTCGGCATTGGTGGCAGATAGTGTTATATTATAGTATCCGGGACTGGCGTAAGAGTGACTGGGGCTGGGCAGCGAGCTATTAAAACCGTCGCCAAAATTCCAGGTATAGGATATTGGGCCGGGCACACCTCCGGTGCTGGTGCTGGTAAAGGTGATGGGCTCGCCGGGGCACACTGCAGTATCATTGGCGGTAAAACTGACCGTAGGGGCAGGGAATACCGTTATCACCATTGTTTTTACAGAGGTAGATGTGCCATTGTAAGCCGTTAGGCGGCAGGTATAGGTGCCGGGTAGCAAATAGCTACCCGATACATCTGTAAGGTGTAGTATGCCGGTGCCGTTGCCAAGGTCCCAGTCGTAACTGGTAGCGCCGGTAGAAGTGTTGGTAAAGTGCACTACTAGCGGCGCGCAACCCGATACATGATCGGCTGTGAAATTGGCTGTAACAGCCATTGCGGTACCCCTGAATGCAAAAAAGGCAAGGGTTAAAAAGAGCGTTTGTAGATAAAGGCGCATCGGTAGAACTTTAGGAAAATAGCAAAAAAAGCAACCCAAACTTAAAAATAATAATATTTTGTTAAAACAGACGCAAAAATTGGGGATAAGGTTTGTCTATCAGGAATATTTATTTTCCCTGCATACAACTATCCTCTCCACCTTATTGCTATTTGCAGCTCACTAGCCTGTTTAACGTTAGGCGTAAAAAGGATGATTTTTGTTAGACATATAATTTAATTGAAATTATTCAACCCAAACCCATTTTTATCTGGCAGTTACAGTAGCGCCGGTATTGGCGCCAGTTGAACCCTACAAACCGCGTTGCCAACTTTGCCACAACAACCCGCCCGTTTCGGCGGGAAATTCTTACTTTTGACCTCTTAAATACTTTACCAGTCATGCCGTCGCTACAGGAGTTGATACAATTGCATCAGGAAGAAATAAATAACCTGAATGCCGCAGATGCCGCCGAACTAGAAAACTACCGAATCAGGTTTCTGGGAGCTAAGGGTATTGTAAAGAATTTATCGGCCGAAATGAAGAACGTGCCTGCCGACCAGCGCAAAGAAGCCGGACAAATACTGAACGCTTTCAAAAATCTGGCGGAAGAAAAATACGAGGTATTTAAAAATCTGTTGCAAAAAGAGGCCGACAAAGGCCCGTCTATAGATATGTCGCTGCCCGGCACACCGCTGCCCATAGGCACGCGCCACCCGCTGCGCATGGTAGAAAACCAGATAGTAAGCATTTTTGAAAAAATAGGCTTCAGCGTAGCCACCGGCCCCGAAATAGAAGACGACTGGCACAACTTTACCTCGCTGAACATGCCCGAGCACCACCCTGCCCGCGACATGCAAGACACGTTTTATGTGTCGCAAAACCCCGACTGGGTGCTGCGCACGCATACATCGTCGGTACAGGCGCGCATACTGGAAACACAGCCGCTGCCCGTGCGCGTAATATGCCCGGGACGGGTGTACCGCAACGAAACCATATCGGCAAGAGCACATTGCTTTTTTCACCAGTGCGAAGGACTGTATGTAGACAAAAACGTTTCGTTTGCCGACCTGAAACAAACTCTTTACTACTTCGTAACAGAGATGTTTGGTCCCGACACCAAGGTGCGCTTCCGCCCCTCCTACTTCCCCTTTACCGAGCCCAGCGCCGAGATGGATATATCGTGTACCGTATGCGGCGGTAGTGGCTGCAACTTGTGCAAGCACAGCGGCTGGGTAGAGATACTGGGTTGCGGCATGGTGCACCCCAATATGCTGCGCAACTTTGGTATAGACCCCGAGGTGTACACTGGCTTTGCCTTTGGCATGGGCGTAGAACGCATCACCCAAGTAAAATTTCAGGTAAACGACCTCCGCCTCTACTCTCAAAACGATGTCCGGTTTCTGCGACAGTTTCAGGGATTGTAGCTGCGCTACGATTATTTACGAATTACCATATGAAACCATTGCCCAAAGCGATGGTTTTTTTGTGGAGGGGGGAGAAGTGTTTGCCCTTCAATAAATTCTAATCCCCACAAAGTTTCAGCCATTCTGCAGTATAGGCGATATGAGTAGCGGGGTGTCTGAACCACAGGTTCAGTTGATTATTTTGATTCCGCCGATGTATTTCACAATCGTAGTGGCGGCCACACGAAGCCGCCCTTACACTAGTGGTTTTTTTAAATACCGATATGCCCCGTTAGCGGGCAACCCTGTTTGTAGACAATTGTCCGTTTTGTGGTTGTGCCTCGTAGAGGCTACCCTGTTCGCGACTTGGATAGCCTCTACGAGGCATAGCGTTACGAAATTGTGGTTTGCTACAAACAGGATAGCCACTACGTGGCAGACCTTTATGACGAGATATTCCATTTTCAGTAGCTCTGCCATTCGGAGGTCACTTCGATACATGCTGGGTCGTCTGTGCAGAGGTTGCTCGACTCAGATTTACTAACTTGTAGAAAGTAGAAATCTTGGCGCAATATACCTACACTCTTCCCACGCGAGCCGGACAGACACATGGAGCCGCCCCTACGGTAATAAATTACCTGATACATATCTACCCTGCCTACTTTATATAACTCCGCAGCTTATACGTAAACACCAGCAAATAATACCGCTGCAACACAAAGCTGCGGGTGTCTTGTATGGCGGTTTCGGTGATGCTGCGCTGTATGTTGTTGTTTTCGTTGAGGGCGTCGTATACGGTAAGGCGTATATCGCCCTGCCGCTTTTTGAACACTTTTTTGCCAATGGCAATATTGCACAACAGATAATCCTGATTATAGCCGGCCGACAGGCCAGTATTGTACTGATAATTTAGCGTGGTATTGAACACGATGCCCTTGGGGAAAGTGAGACTCACGGTAGCCTTGCCGGTATTGTTGACATACAGTGCGTTTATCTGGCGGTTTATACTGTTGGTATTGGCGGTCATATTCACGTTCCACGACACATGAAAGTCTATGGCATCGCTTATGTTGCTGCTCACCGATGCCATAACGCCCACATTACGGTTATCCTGATAGTTGAGCCGCTCGTTGATGATAGACTGTGTGTGGGCATAGTTGCCGTTTAGGCTCAGGTTTATGTTGCATTTTATGGCGGGCAGCGGCATACCATAATTCAGATTTGCCGATAGGGAACTGTTGCCGTCTATATTTACCGGCATGGTCAGTTGCGAGCCGCCGGGCAGCTTCACCTGCTCTACTACCGTATCGGCAGCTATTATTACCGATTTACTGGTAACGTTGTTTTGCGCATACCGCGCGCTGATGGTGGCCGAGAAAGTGCGCCTGGCGCTGGGCGCGCTGGCATAATACCGTATGGTGAGGCTATGCTGAAACGTCTGTTTCAGATTGGGATTGCCGGTGTAGAGGTGTAGCGGGTCGGCATTGTTTACTACGCGCTGTAGCTGGTAAAGCGAAGGCAACTGCGTATTGGTGTTGTAAAAGCAATCGAGGCTCTTGCTTTTGCTGAATTTGAATTTCACAGTGGCATTGGGCAGCGCATTCTCAAACACATGCGTGAGGGCTATAGGCACAGGCAACCGCTGGTCGTTGCTGAGTTGCACCCGCTGATAGTTGATGCCTGCCAATGCCTCCAGCTTATCGGTGCGCCACATATAGCTGGTGCCGCCCTTGTGGGTGAAGTTGTTGCTGGTGAGTGCGCTGGTCAATAGGGTATCGGGCAGGGAGTAGCCGCCGGTAGTAAACGAATAGTTAGCCACATCTTTGTTGTTTACCGATGGCGCATAGGCCACATTGTATTCCATTTTCACCGTGCCGTGCTTACCTGCCGGTTCGGTATAGGTGGCGTTGGCCTCGGTGGTAAGGGTGGTTTGGTTGTTGGTGGCTTGCTGCTTTATAGTGTCGCTTAGGGCAGGGCTGGCGTAATACAGGTTTTGAGCATCTTGAAGTGCTACACTCTGCGAGCCATTCTGATTAAGGTTCAGGTTTACCGAGAGGGTGCGCCCTTTTTTGCGGGCAAAGGTGTGGCGATACAGCAGGCTGCTGGCCATGCTCAGCGAAGTGCGGTCGCTGCTGTTGCGACTGTATATGTTGTTTACCGGTGCTATGCCCCGGTTGGTTGCCCCTTCCCGCACCGACGACCCATCGGCTACATTTATATTGGCATTGGGCTGCCACAGCAGCGAGTTGAACGAGTCTAAATAATAATTGATGCGCAGGCTCATGCGGTGCGCGGCGCTGTTGGCATTGGTGGGGCGGGTTTCGTCATATACCAGTCCCGAATCAGCGGCGGTAAGGAATGCTTTGTGCATTTGCACCTCCGACACCGTATTTACCCGGCTAATCGAGTAACTGCCCGATATTTCGCCCCGCCGCCCCAGGCTATCCGAATAATTGATACCCGCCGCCCGTGTAGTGGTGATACCGCTACCGCCGCTGCCTGCCGTGGGGTTGTTGTCGGTAAAATTTTGGGCATTCACATTGTTGGCCTGACCTGTGAGGGTTATCCGCCTTTTGGTGCCAAAGCTGCTTAGCGAGTAGCCGGCACCATAGCGGGCATATACGGTGCGGTCGCCGCCGGCGCCTGCGTATATATTGCCAAACACCCCTTTTTTCTTATCGGGCTTGGTTACTATGTTTATGGTTTTGGTGGTGCCGCCCTCGCTAAAGCCCGTAAATTTTTCCTGTTCTGTTTTTTCGTTATATACCTGCACCTTGGCTATCATTTCGGCAGGTATGTTTTTGAGAGTGGCCATGGGGTCGTCGCCAAAAAACGGCTTACCGTCTACCGTTACCTTCACCACACTTTCGCCATGGGCGGTAACTTTTTTATCGGCTATATCTATACCCGGCATTTTGCGCACCAGGTCGGCGGCATCGGCATCGGGGTTGGTTTTGTAGGCAGCACTGTTGTACTCTACGGTATCGCCGTTTTGGCGCACCGCCGGAGCTTTATCCGTTATCTTCACCTCATCCAGCATATGCTCCGCCGGTATAAGCACCACCATACCCAGGTCTATATTTTTGTTGGTTATCCTGAAGCTATCGGTATAGGTGGCCGAGCCGGCATAGGCAATGGTTATAGAGTAACGCCCTGCGCTCAGTTGCCCTATTTTTATATACCCTCCGGTATCGGCAGCCGCAGTAAGCGGTTTGGCGCCCAAAGCAGTAAGCGTAACAGCCGCCTGCCCTGCCGGTAGCCCACGCACAGTAACCACCTTGCATTTAACCACATAGGGCTGTGCCACCGCGGCGCTACAGCACACCAACAACCCAATAAGACCGAGCAGGTACTTTATCATTGCTACAAAACAACCAAAACAGGCGGTATTTATTGTGGGGTTAGAGCGGGAAAATAGGAAGATTGTGGGTGGGGGATTTTTTGTGGGGGAGGGGGAGGGGCTCATTGGCCCAAGGGCGAACCTTGGACTAGTGGGGAGCTATATGCAGTAGAGTTTTGTATTTCTATTATCCCCTCAATCGCAGGTCGGAGGACCTGCTTCCATATAGTTTTTAGTCGGAACACTAAGAATATCGGTTATTGTCTATCTGTTTTTTGTCTTCCGAATCATATATCGTATCTTTGCGTAGTAATTATAAACAAACTAAGAACATCAGTAGAGGATTATTGTGTTGTAGGCTTTGATGAGGATAGGAAAACAAAAATAATAATAAATAAATTTGAAGAACTATGTTTAGTAATAAGTTAGTTTCAACGGCAATACTTGCCATGGCTTTATTGGCATATTCAGGTCATACAGTCGCGCAAACAAAAGCGTATGAAGAAGTGTTTCAAAATAACAAAGTAGCACTCGAAGACAGGGGCGAAAGAGATACTATCTGCGTTATTGATCCTGTAACGGGAGATACAACTAAAAAAATACTGCCTATTATGTACCCTGTCAGTATAAACGGCACAGCTACTACCGCTGAAAAATCGCCGTATAGGGTCAGTGCCATAATACAAAAAAAAATTACCGCACATTTTAGCAAGACGAAAAATCTACAATCAATATTCGGAGAAACGGCAATACCCGATGGCGTGCTCACATTGGGTCTCGCTAATATTGTTGTATCGCCGGATGGTTCTGTGGTTTATTACGAATTATATAAAC
Organism: uncultured Bacteroidota bacterium; assembly: GCA_903882805.1. Taxonomy (GTDB): domain Bacteria; phylum Bacteroidota; class Bacteroidia; order Chitinophagales; family Chitinophagaceae; genus Nemorincola. Next base: position 59,201 of record CAIRYK010000053.1, read on the forward strand.
GTGAATACTACATAGAAAAGGAACAGGTATCCCGAAAAATAAATTTAAAGAAGGATATTGATCAAGTACTAAAAGACAGCCCAACGCTTATAAAAGATAAATTCAAAGAATCCTATTTGGTTCTAAGTGGCATTAAGACAAAAATGACTTTTCGTGTACATAATGGCGTGATAAAGCGTTAGTGTTGTAATATTTTTTGCAGCCCCACTGGTCCAAGGGTCGCCCTTGATCCCCGTAATACGGAAGCGTACAGCTTCCCTACATTTTCAAATATACCCATTACGCAAGCGAGGCTTGCTAACTCAAGGACCAAGGGGAGCCCCTTTGTTCACCGCCCCACCTCCGCCAACAACGCATTTAAAGTATCGAGATAATGCGGGTTGTCGTGTACAAAAAGCGGTATGATATTGTTTTTAGATACCAACAGTACCAGCGGCTTGCCTTTGTATTGCACATTGGTAAGCTCCTGTATAGTTTTGTAGGCGTTTTCGTCGTTTACAATGCTTATAAATATACTACCCATGTCTTCCAGATTTTTTTGGTAGTCTTTTACTTCGTTGTCCCTTATACCACCAAACACTATGTAGGCGTTGCTGCCCCAAAGCGGCTTGTATGTATCGTTGAAAATTGAAGAAAGCAGGCTATTGCACCCCAGGCAGTTGAGCGGGTCGTAATATACTACTGCTATATACTGCGTTGCAGCAGGCTTGCCGTTGCTTAGGCTGGTGACCACTTTTTCAAATATTTGTTCGCCACTGGGTTTGCAACCCAATAGTGCGAGCAATACAATAACGGTTAACCATAGCTTTCGCTGCATCATTTTAGGGTATAGGTTTTGAAATAGTAGTTTTTATTTTCTTTACATATACACACAAATTCGTTGTTGGCTGTAAAGGTACCCGTTGCGGCGCCGTCTATCTGTAGCAGTAAGTTCTTTTGCTTATTAGTTATATCGTATTTCATTACTTTGCTTATTGAAGAGCTATTTTTGTCTTGTGCAAATTTTATGGTTTGATACAGAACTATATCTCCACTTATACTAAAACTAATTATCTGCCCATTGTCTGTTGTTGTATCTGAGCGCAATAATTCCTTACCATGGGAATCATATATAGCAAAGCCATTTGAAAACGCTAAATCCTGTTTTTCTGTATGCGGAAAAGTAATCATTTGCAGCTTCCGTTTTTTACCGTTTGCGGTGGCTTGTTTATCTGCAGGTATTAGCGAATCGCAGACGGAATATACACTGTCGCTTAACTTATCAACTGCTGCCACAAGGTAATTTTTATTGGCTCCATTGTTTTGCATAAAAAATCTGGCGCCCAGTTTACCAATCCCCGTAATGGGTGAAGCAAAAATGCTACGGTTGCTTTTTACATATACAGGTTTATTTTTACAAATACTATGGTCAAAAACATCAAAGAACACCATCGGCTTTACACCTATACCAGTTTCCTTTTTGCCATTAATAACTACGGTATCATTCACCTTCATAGGCTGTGTATAAAATAGATAGATTATTCCCGAATTAGGTTCGCTAAATGCATTGTATATCTGTACCGGAGGCATACCATACATAATGACATCCTTTTGCGTAGTAAGCATATAGTCTTTGCCATCGGTTTGTATTGCTATATTTAACCCTTTTACAAAATTAATGCTATCGATTGTCAGTCTACCGCACATAGCGCCGGTATGTATATTGTATATACTATAGCAAAGTGGCTTCGCCACAAAGCCCACGGTAGAATCGGTTAAAATATTGAATACAAAGGGCGTGTGATGTATTGTAATGCTGTCTTCGTTTACCTGTACCTTTTTTGTCAGCGCCATACCGGGTGGTGTGGGGTTGCAGCCAAATAATAAGGCGGTTATGATAGCTACACAGCCGATTTTGTCACATAGGTGTAAGCGATTTACATTTTTCATAAGCAGGTAAGTAGTATACAATAGTAGTCCATAAATCACTGCTACAGAAGGGTATTTTTACGGTATTTTATTTCTTTGCTCCCTACTGGTCCAAGGCCCGCCCTTGGTTCCAGTAATACGGAAGCGTCCCGCTTCCGTGCATTTTCAAATACACTTATACAAACAGCGCTTGCTATCTCTTGGGCCAGCGCTCATGTGCAATAACAAAGCAGCAAGTAACCCATTGATAGAAATGATTGTTGCATGGGTATTTATTACTTTGCACTTTTATTTGTTTGCCAATGAAAATAGCGATTTGGTTGTGTATTATTTGCTTGATGTGTGGCTGTGCCGCTGCCCGACACAACCACACCGGTATACCCTGGAATTGTAGGTTGGTAAACGGTACTAAATTTGCCTGCAAGTGGAAAATTATTGCCGATAGTGGGCGCACCGAGGGCGCTATCATCAAGTTCAGCGCCATGCAGGGCCGTTGCGGCGAGGAATATGTGGGGGCGGTGGCTATTATAAAACGAAAGACTGATACCATACGAGTTATCATGCCTTGTTACAGATATATACTGGAAGAGGGACAGGCAGTAAACTTTAAAATAGTAGCGCCATCAGATAATATCTCCTTACCCTGCTCATTGCCTTGGGGCTACAAGGGTAATGAACCGGAGCGGGTAAATGAGTATGACGAGCGCGTTCGCGCTACCGTTTTTGGGTATTTGAAGTGATCTTGTGCGTCAATAACAATGAAAACATCCGCGTATGTACATGGTACTGCTACCTTTAGGTAAAAGGTAGCAATACAACAACTACTGCTTACCAGGGTTTATCTGTAAAAATCAGACCCTTTGTCTTCTTTCCATTTTTGCTCAAAATAGTCTGCATCTTCGGCGCTGCGCGGGTGCACGCCCAGCACTATATAGCCTTTATTTATGCCGGCTTCGTAAAGCTGTGCATGGTCTGCAGGAATACCTGCTCCGGCAAGCGCGCCCAGCAGTCCACCCGTAACCACGCCAGCTCCAGCTCCGGCCAAGCCTGCTATAATAGGTCCGGCAATAATAAACCCAAGTCCGGGTACTACCAGACTGGTACTAACAGCCGCTACTACACCCAATATAGCCCCAACAGTTCCGCCTATAGCCGAGCCTACAGCCGCCTCGCCAAGCGCAGTAGATGCGCCTGTTGCTGTAGCGTCTACATCCTCGGGATAGTATTTTTGCTGTGTTTCGGCCGACATCACCAGGCTGATTTCTTCTTTAGAGTACCCCTTGTTTATCAACGCTTTGTATGCGCTGTCGGCGCTTTCGCGGTTGGCAAACATTGCGGTTATTATTCTTGCACTGGTATAGGTGTTGTCGTCGCGCACCGATTGGCTGGTTTCCATTGGATATGATTTGGCTAACTATGAAGATCAAATATTATGTAAAGGTGTATAGATTACCTCATCATAGCATTACACAACTTGTACAGATAGTTACATCTTTCACACCTGCAAGGCTTTTTAACCAGCAAAACGGTATTTGCCGCTGCAATTGCGGCTTATATGCGCCATTTGTATGGTGTGGTATTATGGCCCTTCTTATTCAGGCATCCATTGCCGCCTGTGCTTCTCGCGTATGGGTAGTTGGGATGCTGCCTTGATAGCGCCATTTAGCGAGGCTGAAAAGAATAAATCGTATAGCGCAATACCCACTGATCCATTGGGCGCCCTTGGTTACCATAAATCGGGAGCGCCTCGGTGTGATCGAAACATATACCCATTGCGCAAGCAAGATGCTTGCTTTTGTTGGGACCAATGTACACCCATCTACCAGTGGGGCTCGTTTCAAAAGGTGTAAAGGCTTAGCTATATTGCTTTTCCTCTATTTCAGCGCATCGCGGTAGCGCTTATCCCATTGTTGGTTTAGCATGGTTAGTTGCGTATAGTTCCGGTCTTTGGGTAGTTTTCTGTCCCAGCGGTATAATATATGCTGCAGTTGGCTCCGGTTGCGTTTCAAAAACGCCACCGACCCCTTTGCATAAAAGTACCAGGCTGCTCCATCTGCCCCGCCAAACCAGCGATAAAATACGTTGTACGTTTTTCCGAAATATTTTATTGCCATAGCGTTGTTACCGGCTTTGGCATATTGCTGTCCGGCATGCCATCGCAGTGCATGAAGGTTGCCCTGCTTATGGGTATTTATATAGGCCACAATGAGGTTTGCAGCATCACCATACCGGGCGTTTGCGGCCAGTTGCCGCCAGCAGCAAGTGTCGCTATCGAAAGCTACCTGAGGGTAATCGAGCGTTGCGTTTTGCTGCGCAGATACCTGAAGCGATAGCAACAGCGCAACTATACCCGGCAATATACTGCTACCGCAAGTCGTCTTTGTATTTCCCATTGGCCATTTTATGCATATTTGCCCGTCAACTACTTGCTTATAAAAAATAGTCTATCAGGTTTCTTTTCGTTTTCTCGTGCACATTTACTACATCAAATCGCCTTGCGGCGGTGTAAGACCCCATTTCGCTGTCGCTGCTTATACGCATAGCGCCCATGAGCAATACGTTTTTACAGTTGAAAACGGTATGTTCTACCAGGTAGTTAATGCATTCATCAATTGCTTCATACATCGCCTCGGTAGCTCCATATATAGGGTGTTGTGCATTTAGTATTCGGTATTTCTGTTTTAAAAAAATTTGTTCTATCACATTCATCCGGTAAGCTGTATCTGTAATTTCGCCTCGCACTATCTCGCTGTTCTTTAGTTTATCCGGGGCTGCTTTAGCGGCGCTGCAGCAGTGTGGCTCCTCTTTTTGCCCCACGCTCAGCGCCTCGCCCAACTCGCCATACTTTGTCATGCCTTTGTGCGAGCCAAAATATAGAAACACCGCTCCCTCGTCGGGTAGGTGGCTGGCAAACGCCTACATGCCTGTTTTTCCGGCAAACGTATACGCGTTTAGTCCGCCCATATTGAATTGCCCTAAAAACTTATACGCTCTTGTGCGTACTGAATATTGTCTTTGTCGGCAGCATATACTCGGCATGCATTACCTTGGTAGGCTCCAGTTCATCTTCTACAAAATCTACCAATTTGCTTACACTGTCTATTGTGTTACTGCATAGGGGTAAAATCTGCGTATACTCTCCAGTTTTTCTTTCTTAATCATCAACCAGTTTGCTGTTTTTGGTATTCAAATAATATCTGGATAGTAGACCGCTAAATACCTTACAGTATAATATTGTTTTTGGGATGCAGTGGTTCGGGCAGTTCGGTTTCGCCCAGCATCTCTCTCATATCGCGCTCTATGGTGCGGCTCATTTGCGATATGGGTATGTCGTTGGCGCTACCTTCAAACGGGTTTTCAGTACCCTCGCCTATCTGATCGAGGGTGGTAAAAAACCACGAAATAAGTATACTGAACGGCAATACCATCCATACCATATGGCCTTTCATTATGCCCTCTACGCTATCGTTCAGTTTATCAAATTCGCGCAGCATACCAAATGGCAACAATATGCTGAACAACCGTATAAAGTAGGTATTAGACGATGCAAACTGGCGGGGATACGGGAAGTTCTTTATGCGCTCGGCCTTTCCCTGATGGTCGTAAAATTCTTTTATCATGCGCTCCATTTCCAGAAACGTAAGCGTATCTATTTGTTTTCCGTCCAGCAGTTGTTTCAGCGCCGCCGATTGCGCGGCCATTATCTGCACACTTTTATTCTTGGCCTGCAAGGTAGCTTTCAGCTCGGCCGGATTCAGGTATTTTGCCAGTTCGGCTTCCAGCGAGGTATCGTTTTCGGGTATGGTATATAGTCGGCTGTATTCTTCGTTGTAGGGCTTACCGCGGTTTTCCCATGGTTTGCGCTCGCGCAGTTGGTACCTAAACGCCGTAAGCCATGCAAAGTGCCGGTATACCAGCAGCTTTGTAACCTCGCTATTATCAAAAAAATCGCGGCACATAACTCCCCACATACGGCTGCTGTTCAGTATGCCGCCCCATATTTGGCGTGCTTCCCAGGCGCGGTTGTAGGTTTGTGTATTTTTAAAACCTACCGTAAATGCAGTAGCCGTACCCAGCAAGCCAACAACTGTCCACGGTAGCGCAATCCATTTTTGCCCGGCTACCTCATATAGTACTACGGGTACCACACTGATCAACAGCGCTTTATAAATATTTCTACGGGTCCAGAATATGAATTCTTTAAAGGTGTACTGACTGCCGGCATGCATAAATTATTCCTGTTTGTTTGTATACGTTACAATCTATTACTACTACATGCAGTTGTATGAATGTGGATCTATAAAAATATACAACTCACACAATCGACCAAATAAATAATAGCAATGCAATAATAAACGAAGGTTAAACGCCGAAACGACCTCACTAACCCACCTCAACGCAGCCATATACCACGCGCATACTGCTGCGCCGCGTGGCGCATCTGCTTAGTATTAAAAACCTGCTTTGTATATGGATCAGAAAAACCCTCTGTACGCAATAATGAAACCTGCAAAAAAGGAGTGGGGCTCACGGGACGAATATCTACCCCCGAATTGTTACTAAAGGCTAAAAACTACTTCACCTGCTGCAGCTCTACCAAGCGTTTATACATACCGTCTTTGGCTATAAGGGTGGCATGTGTGCCGCGCTCTACTACGCGGCCTTTTTCCATCACTATTATCTCGTCGGCATGCTGCACTGTGCTCAGGCGGTGGGCTATTACTACGCAGGTGCGGTTTTCCATAAGTTTGTTTATGGCGTCTTGCACTATACGCTCGCTTTCGGTGTCGAGCGATGAGGTGGCCTCATCGAGTATAAGTATGGGTGGATTTTTCAACACAGCCCTGGCTATGGTTATGCGCTGGCGTTCGCCGCCGCTCAGCCTTGCGCCTCGGTCGCCGGCTACAGTCTGGTAGCCTTCGGGCTTTTGCATTATAAAGTTGTGGGCATGGGCTATGCGCGCTGCATCCTCTACCCGTTCTTGGGTGGCGCCGCCGGTGCCCAATATTATGTTGTTGTATATGGTGTCGTTAAACAGTATGGGGTCTTGGCCCACCACGCCCATCAGCCTGCGCAGGTCGTCCAGCTTGCAGTCTTTTACATTTACGCCATCTATGAGTATTTCGCCGCCGCTCACATCATGAAACCGCGGAATGAGATCGGCCACAGTGCTTTTACCGGCTCCCGATGCGCCTACCAGGGCCACCATTTTTCCCTTCTTTATGGTTAGGTTCAGCCCATTCAGTATTTGCTTGTCGCCATAGGCAAACGTTACATTCCTAAACTCCAGACTGTCTTCAAACCCCGCTATGGGCTTGGCATCGGGGCGTTCGGTAATGGTGTTTTCGGTATGTAGTAGCTTTTCTATACGGTCGAGGGCGGCAGTGCCTTTCTGCACGTTGTAAAAAGCCGACGACAGATTTTTGAAGGGGTTGATAATCATGGTAAAGTAGGCGATATAGGTAAGGAACGACGCCCCGTCGAACCCGGTACCGGCAAACACTATACGTCCGCCAAACCACAATATGATGCTCACCACAATAATACCCATGGTTTCAGACATGGGCGATGCCAGCTCGCGGCGAGCCGCAATAGTGTTGCGCGTGCGAAACAGCGTATTGTTGAGTTTCATAAACCGCAGGTGTTGGTGCCGCTCAGCGCCAAAGGCTTTTACCACGCGCATACCCACAAGGGTTTCGTCTATCACGCCCAGCATACCGCCCAGTTGTTCCTGCGCCAGATTGCTCGATTTGCGCAGCGACTTACTGATGCGCCCGATGACAAAACCGGCTACCGGCAAAAACAGAAACAGAAAAATAGTGAGCTGATAGTTGATATACACCATCATACCCAGGTACACAATTATAGTGAGCGGCTCGCGGATAAACACCTCCAGCACGCTCATTATAGACAGTTCTACCTCGTTTATATCGTTGGTCATTTTAGATATCAGGTCGCCCTTGCGCTCTTCGGTAAAAAAGCCAATGGGCAGCGACAGCATTTTGGTAAACATATCGTCGCGCAGGCGGCGTAGCACCGCATTGCGCAGCGGATTGAGGATATAGAGCGATATATACAGAAACAGATTTTTGAACACCGTAAACACTACCACTGCCACGCATATATAGGCCAGCGCCGTAAGTTTGCCATCGGTGGCTATTACCTGATGCACAAAGGCTTTTATCTGGTTCATGATATCGGTGGCTACCTTGCTGTTTGCTGCTGCTTTTACCGACTGTGCATTTTCGCCCATAAACAGCACCTGCAATACCGGAGCCAGCATAGCCAGCGACAACATACCAAAGAAAATGCTGAGCAGATTAGAGGTGAAATAGAGCGCTATTTTACCCTTGTAGTCTGCCAGATACGTCAATAGCCTCGATATTTTTTTCATGCTGTATTTTTGGGATTACTTAATCCTTCGGCAAAGGTGCGTACTAATTGCAATACTTCTATTCATTTAGCGCAGCGCTTACCCGAAAATTATACATTTATATACATTAACCCACGGCGCAGACAAAAGGTAGCCAGAAATAGTTAATAAAATGATAAACCATAACAGCCTGAAAAACATAAACAACACACCTGCCGTAAATGAAGCAAACCACTTAATATCAGCTACAATGCGTAAATTTAACATCGTAAGCAGCCTTTGCGCTATGCTTCTTTTTTCTGAATGTAATACTGCACAAACTATGAACGACCACAAAAACAATCCGTACTACTCACGCACCGACACTACGCACCTGAACGTAAGCAACAAGGAATGGAGTAAAATACTACCCAAAGACGTATATAACATAGCCCGTGAAAAAGGCACGGAATGGGCTTTTAGCGGCAAGTATTATAAAACCGATACTAAGGGATCGTATTACTGTGCAGTATGCGGCAATCATTTGTTTAAGTCTGATGCGAAATTTGCATCGAGTTGCGGTTGGCCCAGCTTCTACGAAGCCATTCGCCCCAACAGCGTACTTTATCTGGAAGACAACTCACATGGCATGAGCCGCACCGAAGTAGAATGCGCCCGTTGCAACTCGCACCTCGGCCACATCTTCGACGACGGCCCTGCCCCCACCTACCGCCGCTTTTGCATGAATTCGGCAGTACTGGATTTTGAGCCAGACGCGAAGTGATACCATTTGAACATCAAAAAACACTAACCCATTAGGTAATATTGGGGCTCAATTTGATTGCAATTTGTACTTAGCCCGATAGGGCTAAAATGTGAGTAGCCGGAGGTAACGCCTCCGGTATTATTCAAAATGAGGTCCGACTCCGGAGGAGTCGAATGTGCTATTGTAAAATATAAATCCGAAAAGCCTCACATTCGAGCTTTTTGAGGGTATTTGTGTTTTTTGCGCCTCTCCCCGGGATGCTCCCGCGGCAACGCCTATCAAGCCTATTTGGGCTTTTAGGTAGCAGAGCAATGTCAGTCATCTCTATGGCATTTTAAGTACAAATGCAAACTTGTTGGTGTGTTTGACATTGCCGAAAAATGAATTCCAATTGGTTCAACAGTTTGATTTGGCCTTTATTCCGTAATTAGGTGCGGATGGATTACTGGAAGGGCAACTAAGAGGGAAAGAAAATCGCCCCCGCTACACTTCCTCCGGCTTGCCTATCTGGTCTATCCAGTTGTCGGTTTGATCGGGTAGTTTGTTGAGGTGCGCTTTAAGTAGAAAATACGATGCCACGGCGCAAGCAATTGCCAGCAGGTAGTAAACAATAGGTTCGTCGGTGAGCATACCGCCTACTACTGCGCCTATTACCTCGCCGGCAAACCATGCCAGCACAGTATATAGTTTCCATGTGCCGGCCTTCAGGCCTTTGCTGGTAGCGAGGAATCCAATTCTTTTAGTAAGGTTTACCAGGAGTATAATTTCGAGCATTCCAGGTTAATTTTCCTAATAATACAAAACAAATCTTGTCTGCAAAATTATTTTTTATATCTCTTTTATGCCAGGCTGCAATTGCAGCAGGCTGTGCATAAAATCGTAGTGGTCGTCTACGGTAAGTACTATTTTATTGTTGGCGGTAGTGGTAAGGAGCACATAATTTTTCCTTTTGGTGCAGTACCATTGCATTGGGCCGTAGTCTTTGTGGTAAAACGGCCCCACAAAGCCCCAAATACTATTTTTGGTGCGCGAGCCGGTGTAGCGGGCCATCATCAGATCTCTGGGCGAAGGTTGGGCCATAGTCGCAATATCGGCTATGTTTATGGCGGCCGGTTTTCTTAGTCCGTCAATAATAACTTCCGTATCTGTGAGCGTTACGCCCAGCATACGTCCCTTGTAGGTGTAGATAAGTAGCGCCCAAAGCACAACAGGCGCTACCATAGTAGCGGCAATAAATTCCAGATTCATCAGCTTTAGATAAGCAATAATGCCCATGCCGCTATGGTTGCCGTAGTTGTGCAGATAAGGATAAAACCCCATAGCCACAAAACTTAGCGAAAGCGCGAGTATGGTAAAAGGCCCCATCTTGGCAACACCATCGGGCGAACTGATGTATTTTTTCATGTAGGGTATAAACATACGCAAAAAGAGTATATGCTGTAGTGTAATAAAAGTAGTACCGCACAAGCATGGATAGCCTATCTGTATTTTTTCGTAAATTGTATGATCGTTGTTCTATGCTAAAAAACCTCATCATATTGTTATTGTGCGCCACTACAGCGTTGGCAACATACGCGCTTTTGGCCGGGCGTAGCCAATGCCGCAAAATGGATCTGGTATTTGAGGAGGCATTCAAACATTTGGAACACGAGAAAACGGAGTTGACCAAAGAAATAGTAACCGAATTTAAAGAAAAATATGCAGGCGATACCGAACGTAGGTACCCCTATTACCGAAAAGCGATGATGGTAACGGCTATAAGCGAATCGCTGCGGGCTGAAGTGCAAGAAGCGACAGATATAGGCTACCTGAGCAGGCGCATACCAATGCAAGTGACCGCCATGATAGCCCTGTCCACTACCGCCGATACTGCTGCAATGCGTATTAGGCTGCAGGAGGCCGGTTATGGGCGGTACCTCGCAGGCAAGGCTGGTTTGGCCGACAGCGTTTTGGGCGGAGCCTGTAAGCAGGCAGGTAAAGCCATACTAAAGGCCGACATAGCCGCAATAGCACATGCTGTAATAGGAAAGATATATGCCGAAGGCTCATCGGGCTGCACATTGCGGTTTGATAACCATTTTGCGATGGCGATTGTAAAAACGCCTGTAGTTTATGCCGGCGACAGGGTAGAAGGCGCGCTGCTGATGGCGCAAACTATAGACGGGAATAACGAACGGGTTACTGCAATGACCGTAAACGGCAAACCGCTGACTGCTGTAAATAGTGTGGGCAGTTTTGGGTGGACAGCCGGGGCGCCAGGCACAAAGCCTGTTTCCGCCAAAGTAGAACTCATTAACAGCGCTGGCAGCAAGACGCTTTATACATCAGTCGCTACTTACCGTATAGAGCGACCCGGCGTGTTGTTGAGCATAGACAATAACAGAACGGTATATGTAGCAGAGCCAAACCCAATATCGGTGATGACGCCCGTAGCGCCAACCGAAGACCTGAGGTTGCGCACCAACAATGGCACGCTCACCGGCGGCAATGGTAAATACCTGCTGACGCCCGAACATACCGGTAATGTGAAAATAACAGTGGCCGCCCGCATACCGGGCAACGGAAACCGGGATATAGACAGCTTTGTATGCACTGCTATAGCCCGGTAATCAGGTATTGCCAAAATAGACGCTAAAACTATGCGCGGCGTATAATGCCAAGCAGCAAAGATATTATAGCCAGTACAAGCAAGATATGAATAATGGAACCTGCGCTATATACAAAAGCGCCCAACACCCAACCGATAACCAAAATAACCGCAATAACATATAAAATAGACCTCATGGTGTTGTTTATACCAAATGTGGCAATTACCATGCCGCGAATAGGAAAACAGATAAGAAACTGTATTTATATTTTCCAGCCTGGTTGCTTTAGTTGGCAGGGGCGCCGGTATGTATCCATCTGGCTATTTTGGCCAGCGAACAGCTATCGAGCACATACGTGGGCGGCATGGGTTGCGCCAGGCTGGCATGGGCAATACAGTGGTAGAGCTTAGATCCGTAAATGCCATCGCCGCGGAAACCGTATTGCAGATAAGATTTAAGGGTAGCAAAGGTTTCGAGATTGAGACCCGATGTAGCCACTGCCGCGCCATGGCAACTGTAGCAGTTGGCGGCAAATATGGGTTGCACATCGGCAGCATAGCTAACAGCGGTGGTGTCGCACAGTGTAGTAGGGTGAGGGGCCGGCACAGGAGACGGTATTGTAAAAGCCTGATGAACACAACCCGACAGCGCAATGCACCAAAAGCCAATGAAAATACCGCTAACCCATTTCATAATTATTGCAAAGCTACAGGTAGTGTGTTACCGCAATATTATGTGTCGTTGGGGCATTAAATGCCCATACGCAGCCGGCGCAGCCACATTCAGAAAATTGGATTAGTTTTTGGAAAGCATTAAGTATTCTTTCACAAATACCTTAAATCTTTAAAACCCCCAACTTTATGAGTAACAAAATTATGCCAGCAATGGCCCTGGCCGCCCTATGCCTTGCGGCATGCACTAAACCCCGCACCATTACCGCCGGTCCCGACCCCGTACCAACCCCGACCCCAACCGTAACCTACGATATAGCTACGGTATTTGCCGCCAATGCCCCCACCGCCAAAACAGTGACGATAGACGCCGCTGCCGGCGGCACGTTTACCGGCAATGGCGGCGCCCGCTACACCTTTCCGGCAAATGCTTTTGTAACGGCTGCCGGCGCCCCCGTAACCGGCGCAGTAACCGTGCGCGCCGCCGAAATGCTGACCAAGGCCGACATGATATTTTCGGGCATACTACCTATAAGTAATGGCGAACCGCTGATATCGGGCGGAGAGGTGTATATGAAAGTAATGCAGGGCAACACCTCGCTGCGCATGGCTCCCGGCAAAAAATATACCGTAAGCATGCCGCAGGGCCGTACGCCTACGCCGGGTATGCAGTTGTATTATGCCGCAGGGGCGTATAAAAGCACAATAGGCGGAGTGAACTGGCAATTGAATACCGACTCTACGAGCGGAACAATAGTATATAACGGCGACTCTATCTCTATTTTTTCCGACAGCATAGGGCTGGCTAATGCCGACCGCTTTTTGCCATCGCCCGATTATCAAAACTTTACGGTAGCCGTGAGCGCCGGCGGCCGCACCATTAGCCCCGATTCGCTGGTAGGCTATGCCCTCTACGACGAGTACAACGGCGTATGGCCATTAACAAGCTACGCCAGCGGCGTATATGCCGAATACCACGTGCCCAATATCCCCGTTCATTTTGTGGTAGTAGCCGTAATAAATGGCGCAATGTATGCAGGCGCTACCGGCGCCACCCCCGCCAACGGCGGCGTGTATGTAGTAAATATAGCCGCCATTACCCCCACCGAGCTAAAAGCGCTGGTGCAGGCGCTGTAGCGCTTATGCTCGGCTCTCTATTTAGTTTTATTAACGGCCCGGCCTTATGCCGGGTCGTGTTTTTTTGGGGTTAATCTGAAATTCATTTGAAAAGGGTGTAATGCCAAATCGATTAAAATTCGGCGCCAACGCATGTCATTGCGCCGTTAGGCGCTACAGGTTTGTAGTTGAGTTATGTGTTGTTTATGGCTGCGCCCCGTAGGGTCGCAACAATCCCGCATAGCGATTTTTGATGTCCAAACGGTATAACCACTGCTCAAAAAGGAGACTGGCTAATATGGCAGCAAATAGCTACAAAAATACTATTTCAATTTTTCTTTGCCCTATTTCTTGCAGCACAGCAGCAGCGAGGAGAGGTTTTGTAACCTGCTGTAGGCATGTACGCATTTTCATTCCCCTATTCGCCGGTCGGGAGACCGGCTTCCTTTCAGTCCGTAGTCTGAAGACTACGAACATCAGACAGAGGGTTCTCTTCACTCGAAGCGCTTGTCCTATCTTGTTCGAAACCTATGTCACCACATGAAGACAAAAAAAACAGCAAGAAGGGTATCAAAAAAAGGAAATTTCATAACAATGAATTGACGTTTTGTTAAAAAAATGGATTTCATTTGCGCGCACTCGGCACTAATAAAATGTATTTAAAAATAAAAGTGCGGGCATATGCAAAATTATAACTCTTAATGTTACTTATGTACCATTGCCGTTACTTATAAGGCCAATAGGTTATGGTTATTTGATCGTTATTTGTAAGCCATCCCTGACCTTAGTAAAAAATATTGTTCTTGTTGCCCTGATGCCCGTCTTCTGAAGACTACGAACATCAGCGTATATTCGAGCCCCCCACTGTTAATATAACCGGCATATGGTCGCTCAACTCCAACCACTGTTCAGGGTGCCCAATTGCGAATGTTTTGATTGAATCTGCAAAATCTGTGCTTCCGAAAATGTAGTCGATGTGGTAGGATTTTGTACGGTTTTTTCTTAAGTAAAATGTCGGTCGCACCTCCTTGCCCTGTTCTTCATTGTAGAATTTATGGTACAGGCTTTCAATACCTAATTCTGCCAACTCTCTTAAAACGTCGCTGTGGTTCCACCACCTATCCCATTTATCCCATATTACGTTGCTATTGAAATCGCCGGCTATAATTGCATTGCTTAATTTAGTTTTATGTATTTGCAGGTATTTCCAAAGCTGGCCTATATATCCGAATGTGGGCGAATTTGCTCCATGACACCACGTTGCAACAAGGTTGAACTTATTATTCACTCTGCAAGCAATAAAATATTTCAAGCCATTGGCATCCCACAGCAAGTCTTCTATAACTACGCCCGCCGCTGGAAACACGCCAAGTCCTTTGTGCTTATTTTCACCGATCCACAAGCAATTTGCTCCCCAACTTTTGTAACTTTCATCGGTTGATGTATTGGGATTTTCACATTCCTGAATGACATACACACTTGCTTCAAGATTTAAAATTGCATTGTATTTTTTTCTGAAAGCGCCACCGCAGTTCCATGTCAGTATGCTAAAGTCTCCAGACGATAGTTCTTCTCTTTTAATCTCGGATGGCCTTCGCAGATTGTTCTTAACAATGAATGCTTCGCTATAAGGCAATTTATAGTTGGGGTCGGCATCTTCTGCAAGCATTTCGGCAATGGTTGCATCGTCGGTATTGGTAGCTATTTCTATTTGCTTTAGCGTTTTCTTTTGGGCCATATCAACTTAGTTTTCAATATTATTGAGTAGCGCATTATAATAATGCGCCTAATTCAGCAGCAATGCTCTTTTCCCCAAGTAATGGTCATAATATGCCAATTCTAGCCCAAAGCACACGAGCCAAATGTTGAAACAGCTAGGCAGTTTTTAATATCTAAATACACAACCAAAACGCGCCCGATCTATACAGACCGGACGCGTTCAGTTAATTCCCTTCTTTATCTTTTTTTTCTTTCTCTTCTTTTTCCCTTTCTTTCTTCTCTTTGAGTTCCTGCAGTTCTTTTTCTCTTTTCTCTTTCAGTTCCCTCATTTCCCGCTCTCTCTTTTCTTTCATCTCCTGCATTTCCTTTTCGCGCTTGTTCTTAGCATCTTCACGTTCGGCATCGCGTTTGGCTTTAAGGTCGGCCATTTCTTTTTCTCTGGCGGCCTTCTTGTCATTTAGCTCCTGCTCACGTTTTGCTTTTGCTTCTTCTTTGTCCTTGCGCTCTTGCTCCTTTTTCTCCTCACGCGCTTTCTTTTCTTCCTCAGCTTTCTGTTCGCGCGCCTTTTTCTCTTCAGCTATTTTATCTTCTTTTTCTTTCTTCTCTTGTTCCTTTCTGTCTATTTCGTCTTGTTTTGCTTTTTCGGCATTTTGGCTTTCTTCCTTGGCCTTAGCCTTAGCTTCCTGTTCTAAGCGAGCCTTCTCTTTAGCTTCTTCTTTTTGTTTTTCTTTTTCCAGGCGTTCTTGTTCTTTCTTTTCCTGTTTGGCTTTTTTCTCCAGTTCTTTTTGTTCTTTCTTACTTGGTTTTTCTGGTTCGGCAGTTGGTTCTTTCTCGGCCGGCTTCACCGGTTCGGGTTGTTTTTCGGGTTCAGGTTGTTTTTCTTCCGGTTTCTCCTCGGCCTTTTTCAGTTCTTCAGCGGCTTTGCGTTCGGCCTCCTGCGCTGCTTTACGTTCGGCTTCTTCTTTTTTCTGCTGCTCTTTCAGTTGTTTCTTGCTCAGCTTCACTGGTTCGCCGTTCATCAGCGCTATGCTGTCTTTTACCGCTTGTTCTTCTTTCTTTTTTAGCGCCTTCAGTTCCTTCTTACTCAGTTCTTTTGGCTCTTTTGGCGCTACTGCACCGCTGCTGTCGGTATTACCTTGAGGCGGTATAGATTGTAAACTATCTGTAACCACGCCTATAGGATTGCCAAGGCTGTCTACGGCCGCTTTATCTTTATTCTTGCGCTCTTTTTTCTCCAGTTTGGCTTTCAGCTTACGCTCTTTACGGCTAAGCGTATCGTCCCAGTTCACGTTAGCCAGACTGTCGGCAATAGATTTATTTATACTATCCAACACAGCGCGGTAAATATTACTATCAATAGGCGTAGTATCCACCACCTTAATACGGCGGTTGCTACGGTCCACGATTTCCTGAAACTCAGGAATATCCTCCATAACATCTTTGCCGCGTTTAGCTTCTATTTCCTTGCTCTTTTTGCTCTTCTTACTTTCGCTGTAGTCTATATCTTTCTTCTCTTTATTGAGGGTAAACAACGGCATTATGGTTACAACTTTGCGTTCTTTATAAAACAGCGGGTTGTAATGCCTGTTGGGGATGGTAGGGAATGTAAATCCAAGGCTGGCAATAAATTCTGTTGTATTCAGTGTTTGACTGGCCACGCCCTGATACACTTTCAGATCGCTATAGGACGCATAGTCGTACTTACCTGCAAACTCGAGATAGATGTAGCGCTTTAGCGTTATGCGCAATGCTGCTTCAGCGCCTATATTCCAGCCTCTCATATCAAATCCAGGGTCGTTGCCTGCATTAGAGTCGAGCATGGAACTAAGACTGGGCATAACCGGGCCAATACCCAGTTTCGCCAATGCGTCTATGCCTATATTGTTGGATGTGGGCCGGTATAATGTAAACCTACGCACCAGATTGACGAGTACCAGATTTGACCCGCCCATATTATAGAAATACCCGTTTTTAGATGAAAACACTACCTGCTTGGTAGTGTTAGCAACATCGTTGATGATACCTTTAAGTTGTACAGTCTGGCCGTCCGTTACATGAAAATTTACCGGATCGTAACTCAATTCTATACCATAAGTCTGATCAAAATTGAAGTAATAACCGAGTCTGTAATTGAGATTTGAAAAAGAAAACTGTGTATTACCCTTATTGTCTGCTGTTACTTTTGTTATATCGTAGTAGTTTCCAAGCGTGGGTTGTTCTATATGTATTGTGGGCTGGTTATACCATGCCGTATTCCAGCCTACGCTGAAATACACTGAACCCTTTCTTCCAACGGTTCCTTTTCTGATTTGTGCGCTTGATATATTTGTAAATAGTATAAATGATAGAAAAAATATTACAAATATACGCAAAAGCGTATTTTTCAATGGCATAGTGTAGCAATTGCGGCAAAAATAATAATTAATTTACTAACATTGGCATGAGATTGCATAATCAAACGATAAGATAACATTAATATTTCATTTATGCGTTATCCAGAGCTATTTTACCAGGATAGTATGACAACAGATAAGGCCTTGGTAGTATAGAAAATCACCTACCTAATATAGTTAATTACAGCAAGATAAAAATAAGCTAACCTTACGGATAATAAATATCACAATACCGTAAACAACGGATAGCTAATGATAGGAAATAATAAAAAGCAAAAAAATAACTTCTTCATTTAATTTTTCGACAGCCCAAACAACACCGCATTTCTTTTTGTGGTTTTGATAGTATAACCCAAACTGCCGATAAGCTGATAGGCGCCTATATTTTGTTTAGCTGTTCCGGAAAAAATTTTCATATCGCTATACATTGCATAGTTGTATTTCTGAGAAAGTTCCAGATATAGATGATGCTTGATAGTGAAGCGTAATGCTGTTTCGATGCCAAAATTCCAGCCGCGCATCTGAAACTGTGGGTCTTTAAAGGTTTTACCGTTAAAGCTGGTTTCGAGCGATGGCATCAATGGACCTCCGCCTATTCTGCCTATGGCGTCTACACCCACGCTTTTCCTTACCCTTGGCCAAAGGTCGTAGCGGCGCACAAGGTTCAGCCCTATCATGTTTGCCCCGCCCATGTAATAATAGTTACCGGCTTTTTCTGAAAACACCTGCTTTGCGTCTACCCCGGCTACATTGTTTACCGTTCCTTTCATTTGCAGGGTTTGCATATCGGCAATATGGTAATTCAGCGGATCGTAGCTGAGCTCTACACCCCACAACTGAAAATAATCGAAATAATACCCAATGCGGATATTTAAAGCCAACGGATCGAGCGATCCGGTTTTATTTTGATTATCGGCTTTTACTTTCAGCAGGTCGTAGCTGTTGCCTAGTGTTTTTTGCTCTATATGTACAGTACTCTTGCTGTATGTGGGCTTGTTGTACCCTACTGTAAAATATAACGAGCCCCGGTGACCATCGGGTTTATGCCTGATCTGAGCGAAAGCAGCGCTTGACAACATGGAAATACATGCAGTAAATATTGCAACCGAACCTGCTGATAACGCTCTGCCAGAACCAATAAATTTTTCCCAGCTATTGTGTATGTAACCGACTGTAGTCATGTTTTGCCTGATACCTTTTTTATTAACACCAAATTATTACTCTGCCTAAACGCTACGCATAATAGTTATGCATTAACAGTTGAAACAAAGTTCGCCAAAGATAAACTATATTGAAAATCAATTATCGACCCTAAGCCAGCTTTTTTTGAAAATAACAATACTATTTTTTTCAATCCTAACGCATTGACTATTAACTACTCATAGCGTAATGCCACAATAGGGTCGAGTTTAGATGCTTTTATTGCAGGATATATGCCCGATATAACACCCACCAGTGCGCACAGTGTAATACCCATGGTCATCCACAGCCAGGGCACTATAAAACCGGTTTTGAAAAACAAGCCCACTATGTTGCCCAGCAGTATACCCAGTATCACACCCGCGGCTCCGCCCATAAGGCTTATCATCACCGACTCTGTAAGGAACTGCATTTTTATTGCCGACGAGCGGGCACCCAGAGCCTTGCTAACGCCTATCTCGCGGGTACGTTCTGCCACCGATACCAGCATTATATTCATAAGCCCTATCACTGAGCCCAGCAATGTGATAATACCTATAATAACCGCCGACCACTGTATGTACTTAATACTATCCAGCACTATAGCCACAAGGTCGTTGTTCTGGGTTACGGTAAAATTATTTTCTGTGCCCAATTGCTGACGGCGTATTACCCTAAACAATCCTTCTGCCTCTTCGGCTGCCAGATCTTTGCTTTTTACGTTCGGCACCATTACGCTTATCAGGTACGAGTTTTCGCCGCCATACAAGGCTCGCGCAGTATTGAGCGGCAGCAGCACCGAATTATCGGCATCCATCACCATACTTCCCCCCTTCGATTCCATAATACCCACAACCCTGCATCTCACATCGCCCACAGACACTATCTGATTGATAGCCAGCGACAAATTGCGCTTGAAGAGTTTTTTTGCGGCGCCATACCCCAGTATACACGAAAAGCTACCCGACTGAATTTCTGATGCGCTAAAGTTGCGGCCTTCTTCTATTTTAGTGTCGGTAACCGCCATATGCGTTTCGTCTACGCCGGTTACCCGCACATTAGGGTTTGTTTTTTCGCTTTGGTAGCGAAGGGTGGCAACGCTTGTGCCATTCATAGACACGCTCACAGTAGCCGGATACTTATACCGGTCTTTGAATGCGCGCGCTTCATCATAGGTTATGTTTTTGCCTTCGCTAACGCTCACATTCATACCGCCGCGACGGCGTTTTTTCTTAATCACATCGCTCGTTATCTGAAACGAATTGACACCCATGCTGCTGAAGTTGGAGTACACGCTTTCTTTCATTACCTGAATAGAAGTAAGAATACCCACCAGCGCCATAATACCTACGCCAATAATAGCGATGGTAAGCACAGACCGTAACAAATTGTTGCGGATAGCGCGAAAGGCGAGTATGAGATAAAAAAGCAGTTGCATAATAGCGTGGGTCAAAGGTAGGAACTGTAAGGGGGAGTAGCCCGCTTATTTCCGTAAAAAAGTGTGCACATCAATTGTTTCCCCTTTTTGTCCTACTGCTTTCAGAAAATATGTACCGGGCGCAAGCGGCGCAATGTTGAAAGTAATCAGGTTGCGACCGCTCTTGCATGGATGATCGGTGAGCTTATCTACCACACGGCCCTGCATATCGTACACCATAAAGCTAAAACCCTGTTCCTGATCTACGCTAAATTCGAAACTGATAAACTCGAATGCTGGATTGGGGTATAGCTTGCCGGCTGTTTTTGCAGCGGTCTGCACAGTGGGCACGCCCACCTTGAATGGCGATGAAAGGCGCGCAAGGTAATTGCCATACAAATGATCTTTACGACCATAAATACCCTCTATCCATACCGAACCAAGGCTCGACCAGTCGGGCTGATTACCGCTATAGTCGCCCCAGCGTTGCTCCTTGCCCGATAGGCGGCTTATAGAGCCATCGCCGGTTTTTACCTTCACAAGTTCTGAGAAATTATTACCGTCGAACAGTATAGCGCCCAAGCCGGGATAGGTAGTGGGGCCTGTATATTCGAATGAAATGATGGAGTGATTTTGCCCAAACACATTGCCGGTGAAGGAGATGTTCGGGTAGCCAAAGTCGAGGGTGTCTATACTGAATATGCGACCGGTAACCACTGGCGCAGTGCGGAAATTGCTGATAATGCCATGGTAAATACCGGCTGCTCCGCTCGATGGGTTGACAGACGTACTGACAAACTGTATTTCATCGCCCCTGATAAATCCGCCCAATACGCGACCGTCGTTTGTGGCCAGCGTTTTGGTAGTATCGGGTTGGCGGCCATTGGGCGGTACGCCATAATTGAGCGACGACACCAGCGGCGTAATACGCAGGAATGAATCGGCGCTGCCAATAGTATCGGGCACCTGCACAAGGAAAACGGAGTCGTTGGTTACATCAAAATTACGGTTGGAAAGGAAGTACTGGCTTGGGCCCTGTAGCGTGTCGCCGGGGTTGAGGGGGTACAGGCAGCGCAGGTAGCGGTTGTTGTATTTCACACTGTCCCATATCTGGTAGTTCAGTACTGTATCGCCATTATAGCCATCTTCTTTACGCACCTGGTATATGAGGGTTTGTGTAAAACCAGCCTGCCAGCTACTATCGAACATGATTTTGTTGCCGGTAAAGAAAAACTCGTTTTTAGTAACGGCAATAGCAGGATAATCGAACCAGGTGGTGTCGCCGGCATAGTTGCCATAAAATTTGTAAAAATTCCAGGCGCCATTGGGGTCGTTGGTTTTAGAAAAACCTATTACTATATAGTTATACGCCACAGTGCCGTTCAGCATGATGCAAATAAACTTATCGGCTTCTGGATCGTAAAGCACTTTGGGGTCGTAGCGGTAGTCGTTGCTAAAATTATTGAGGCCTACGCTCACCGAAAACACCTTCAGGCTCTTACGGCTCTCGTAGGCGCCCGTTGCGGCGTCGTGCACGGCAATGGTAGAGTTCATTACAGACACTGCCTTGCCGCCGCGGCTCACAGCGCTACAGTTGTCGGGCGGTATACCCGACATAGAGTCGGCCACAAAACTTATGTCCACCACAGGCGATGGAACAGACGATGATGTCTTTTTTCTGGAGCCATCGGCCTGCCTCGGAAATTTAAGGCTGATTTGTTTTTTTATCTCTTCCAGTTTTTTCTGTTCCGCATCAGCGTCGGGGTCTGGCATCTCCATGCTATACACCTGTGCGTTGTATTTATCTACTACCTCGCTAAGCGTTACCTTGCCTGCCAGAGGAGTTGTGTATCTTTTCACGCGCCCCTGCGCTGCTGCGCCCTGAGCTATAAATAACGAGCCTATGAGTAAAAGGAGAGAAAATCGCATTTGGAAAGTTTGTATAAAGTTAAAGAAAGTCGGGTAAATGACGCTTAGTTTTTACTTTGCTGTATGCTGGCAGCCAGTAGTCCAGATCATTCCCGCCAGTTTTTTATTTTCAGTTGTTCAAAAAAGGTTTCTTCTTCTATTTCGCGCACGCATCCCGGCTGCAAATCGCCGAGTTGCAGGTCTTCAATCGATATACGTATCAGGCGGCGCACTCTATGTCCTACGGCATCGGTCATTTTGCGCACCTGATGAAATTTGCCTTCCGTAAGGCTAATGGTCAGCCAGCTAAATACACCGTATTCCTTCGGGCGGTTGCCGCTCACAAAGAGCCCTTCGGGCTTTTGTACCACTTGCACATCGCACGGCGGAGTAATATAGGTTGCTCCATTCTGAACAATAATAGGTACGCCTGTGCGCAACTTGTGCAGACTTTCAGCGCTTAGCTCGTCTTTTACCTGCACCAGATAGGTGCGCGCATGCGGCGTCTCGCCCTGAAATAAGAGTCGGGTAACCTTCTTGTTGGTGGTAAGTATCAGCAACCCCTCCGAATGGTTGTCGAGGCGGCCGATAGCATGAATGCCCTCGGGGAAATCGAAATTTATCTTTCCCAGCAGCCGAACATTGTCGGGACTCACAAACTGAGAAACCATATTGAAGGGCTTGTTGATGATGTAATATTTGAAACCCTCGGCAACAGTATCTGGTTGGTGCATATTATCCGGCATGCTTAAGAAAAGGGGCAAAGCTATCAAACGTTTGGGAAAAGAAGCTATTTCTGATTTATGGCGCTTAGGTTGTGTTTGTTGATGTGATTGGAATTGATATCAAACACGTTCAACCGGTTTCCGGTAGGCGCGAGAAGGTGCAATTTACCCCAGACTTCGCCACGGGGCTAGGCAAATTCAAGCCCTTCAGGCTTACACATCAAGTGGAGATGTCATCAATTATACCAAATCGATTAAAATTCGGCGCCAACGCATGTCATTGCGCCGTTAGGCGCTACAGGTTTGTAGTTGAGTAATGTATTACTTATAGTCTGCGCCCCGTAGGGTCGCAACAATGTCCGCATGGCGATTTTTAATGTCCAAACGGTATTACCTGACTATATATACATGTATTGCAATAGTAGCAAACAAGAGATAGAGAATGTTAACAGAGCGACCTAATCGCACCACAATCCTAAGTACTGAAGTTCCTCTATTTATGGAAATCTCATTAAGATATTTTATATTCACAGTACAATAGGTTGAATAGTAAATCAGCAATGATGTAGCGGTCTATTGAAATACTGATCGTATCCTCCCTATATAAACTTATTATCCTTAGCGGCCTTTATAGCATCGGCTTTGCTGTGCACGTTTAGTTTGTTGTATATGTTTTTGATGTGCGATTTTACGGTTTCCAGGTCTATATATAGTTCTTCGGCTATGCGCTTGCGGCTTTTGCCGGTGGCTATTTGCTCCAGTATCTCGGTTTCGCGGCGGGTGAGGGGCGACGATTCATTACGCTTAAACGACGATATCACCAGCCGGGCTATGTTGGCGCTCATGGGGCCGCCACCTTCCATCACCTCGTGTATGGCCGATACTATTTTTTCGGGCGGGGTGTTCTTCGTCAGGTAGCCTTCGGCGCCATTGCCCAGCGCCCGGAAGATAAGTAACTCCTGCTCATATACCGTCAGTATCAGTATATGGGTATTGGGTAGCAGGCGTTTCAGCTTGGGCAGCGCTTCTATGCCCGATATGCCGGGCAGCTCCACATCCAGCAACAATACATCGGGGTCGTCGGCAGCTATTTTCTTAAAGGCGTCTTCGCACGATGCGTAAACGCTGGCTATTTTATAACCGGGGGTGTTGCCTATCAGAAAGGCATAGCCCTCGCGTATGGTTTCGTCGTCTTCTATGATGGTTACACGTATGTCCAGATCGCGTTTCATAGTATGTGGTATTTATACAAAGGTCTTTAATACAGTTGGCACGGTTATCACCTGTTTAGCGGTATTTTAAAGGTCAGCGTTATTATAGTTCCCTTACCCGGGCGCGAGTCTACATAGAGGCGGCCATCCAGCCTGCCGGCGCGCACATTCATATTGTTCAGTCCGTTGCCTTTCTTTATGGTTTGCAGGTCAAAACCCTGTCCGTCGTCTTTGAGGGTCAGTTGCAGTACATTTTTGTTTTTCAGCGTCACGTCCAGCGTCACATTGCGGGCTTTCGAGTACTTCAGGCAGTTATTGAGCGACTCCTTGAAGATCATGATCAGGTTGCGGCTCATATCCATGGGCAGTCTGAACTTGCGCCATTTTTCGTCGGTGCCTGTAAAGGTGAAATTCACATCGGTATCCTGAAACAACTCACCTGCAAAATCGCGTATGCGATGCAGTATCTCATACAGATTGTCGTTCGATGGTTTTAACGACCACAATATGTCGCGGGTGCCGCTGTATAGCTGGCCGGTATTGTCTTCTATCTGCCCCAGTATTCGCTCTGCTTCGGGGGTAAGGGGTATTTTGTTCTTCAGCACATTCGTCAGCACATTTATGCGCGTCAGTTTGTTGCCTATTTCGTCATGAAAATCTTCCGCAGTGCGCAGCCTTATCTTGCTTTGCTCTTCAGCCCTCAGTTTGGCCAGCAGCTTCAGCCTGCGCTGCTTGCGGCTGTTTACCAGGTATTGCAGGCCTATACCCATGCCTATACAGGCCGCCAGCACTGCCAGGCGAAACCAGTTGGTTTTCTGAAATGGCGTTATAATTTCAAATTCGTACTTCAGTTCAGGGTTCACGCCATCTTCTGCGCCGCGACACTGCACATGAAACACATAGTTGCCGGGCGGCAATGCCGAGTAAGATACCGAATTGGTAGCCGACCAGTCGCTCCATGGCACATCAAGCCCCTCTATACGATACCGATACAGCAGTTGCTGCGCCCCGCTGAGCGATACGGCCTGAAAGGTAAACGACAGATTGTTTTTGCGATAAGGCAGGCGTAGCCTGTAGGGAATGCCATACCAGTTGTCGAGGCTGTCGTACCACGACCGCTCCAGCGCGTTTTCGCCCGTAACTTTCACAGACACCAACGCTATGCTATGCGGCGCCGACGACACTACTGCCGTATGCGGCTGGTAGTGAATAGCCCCGTTGGTGGTGCCAAACCAAATGCTGCCATCGGCCTGCTTTAGCACCGAGTTCATATTGCTCTCCATGCCCGATATGCCCTGCGCCTTGCCGTAAAAAGTAACCTGCGGCGGCTTGCCGTTGGTTATTTTTATTTTATGAATACCAAAGCCGGTACCCACCCAAATGTTGCTGTCTATATCATCGGTAATGTTGTAAATAAAATCTGATAGCAGACCTGCAGCTTTATTGATCACCAAAGCCTTGCGGGTATCCATATTGTAGCGCAGGGCGCCGTTATCGCTACTGCCCAGCCATAGCTCGCGGCCGCGCTTATACATGCACTGCACCACGCTGCTATCTACCATAGTGCGGGTTATAAAGTCGGTTACCATTCCACCGCTATACAGTTTCAGCCCGTTTTTCTCGCCGGTAGCCATCAGCACGCTGTCGGCCCCAATGGTCAGAAACGACTGCACCGTCGATCCTTTCACATCTACGGCTTTAAACGCTTCCTGATCTACCACCACTGCGCCGTTTGAGAAGCCAATCCACAGCCTATGACCGGTATCTTCGTAAATGCTGGTAATGGTGTTCGAAGGGAAGTTACGGTCGGGAGCTTCGTACTGCCTGAATATTTCGTTCTGGTACGACCATAGTCCACGATCGCGGGTGCCTATCCACAGCTTCGATTTGCTGGTGTAGCATAGCGAGGTTATGGTGGGCGTAGGTTTTGACGGAAACGCCAGCGAGCTGACTTTGCCATCTTTGTAAATGTATAATCCGGCGTCGTAGGTACCTAAAAATAAGGAGTCGCGATTGTTGGTGGCGATGGCCATTACCTGCGCGCTGGGTAACCCCATAGATTCGTCGAGGGCCGTAAACTGCGTGCCCGAATACCTGAAAATACCTTGTCCGTCGCTGGCCATCCATATATTCCCCTCGGCATCGGTCAGCAGGTCCAGAAAACCATTATCGCTCAGCCCGTTATGCTTATTGTAGTATTGTATGCTACTACCTGCTATGCGTATAGCGCCGCTGGCTGCGCCCAGCCATATAGCCCCGGTATTATCTTGCGTTATAGCGGTGAGCGGAGGAAACACCAACGGATCGGGACCGGTTGCAAAAGGCATAAACAGACCGTTATCGAGCCGGAATAGTCCAAAATTGGTGGTTGCCCACACCTGTCTCGTCTTATCTCTGAATATCCGGAAAATGTTGGGCCTTATCACCTCGCCGCCATACACAAAGCCTAAAGTATCCCACCGGCCATGCTCCAGATGGTAGATAAATACATCCTTGGCTACCCACAGCCCGCCATGCTCGGCCAGCAATGCGCTCACTGTATCGGGGGTGCCGGGCGTAGCAAAGCGGGTCAGTTTGCCGGCGGCGTAGTAATATAAGTCGCCCTGTACGCGCCACCAGGTAGTGTCTCCCACAATTTGCAGTTGTTGCGGCGCGCTAACGCCGCTACGCTCTGTAAGGGGTCTTTTGCTAAGGTAGGTGAAGTTCTTGCCATTGAAACGCGACAAACCCGCCTGACCCGACAGCCAGATATTGCCAGAGGCATCTACAGCTACAGCGCGCACCTCGTTGCCGGGCAGTCCGTTTTTTACGGTATAGTTGGTAAAGTTGCGGCCGTCATAGCGCGACAGGCCGCCGAGGGTGCCTATCCACAAATTGCCGGCTTTATCCTGCGCCAGCGATGTAGCCTGGCTCTGCATCAGCCCGTCTTCAACACTCAGATTGTGAAACGGATAACGCTGCCCCCAAGCGCATACCGAGCACACAATGCCCGCAAGCAGCAGGGCAAGCCCTCTGCCCGCAAAAGCAATAGTTTTCAGGTGTTTGCTCCGGTTCATAATTCAGTGTGAAATTAAACCTTAAAGCGATTAGTATAATAGGTTGCAGGGATTTTTTTGACGGATGCGGAGCTTCAAAACCTATTGCATAATTCCAACTGTGATCTGGTAATAAATTGGAGCGTTTGATGGAAGCTAATTTACATTACCCTAAAATGGATTCAATCTTCGGAAAGCTATCTTTAGGGTTATTACAGTGTATTCACGAACATTCTTTAGAATTCTAAACTGGTTTTTCAGTAATTCAACTTAAAAATTCCGGAGCCACAAGGTGGCGTTGGCCAGATGCCAGGTCTTTGGGCAGGTGATTTTTTTTCGAGCCCTACCAGGAGTAGCATTTCATCGGCTGCCGTTTGTTTCTGCCTGCCGCTCATGGGCGCCAAAAGTTGCTTCCCTTTTTCGGCGGCTGTAAAATAGAATATCAGTGCAAAGGTTTGCATTACAAAGCCTATTTGTTGTTTGAAGGGTTTTTGCCCCAGAAAAAAGGCAGGCAAACCATTCTGCGCCTGCTATCGAGCGAGGAACGCACCATAATACTGTATGAGTCGCCCCACAGATTGGTAAAAACCCTTACCGAAATGGCTACCTGTTTTGGCCCCGACCGTTAGGCCGCAGTGTGCCGCGAGCTGACCAAAATGTTTGAAGAGACCAACAAAAACACCCTTACAGCCCTTGCTGCCCACTACACAAAACACCCACCCAAGGGCGAAATAGTAATAGTAATAGCCGGTAAAGACCCACGAGCCGCCCTGCTGCCAGAGCCGGATGCACAAATAGAAGAAGGGGAGGAAGGAGATGAAGTGGAGTAGTAGGAGTTGTGGTTGGCTGAGGTGCTGACTACAGATGGCTTGTATGAAGCAGCCCAAGGAAAGTATCGGGATGAGTTGAAAGAAGCAATGAAAAATCTTATTATTTTAGTACTTCGAAAACACTTTCAACAGGGAGTTTAAGTTCGTTCTCCCGGTCTTCCATCATCGACAATAATGCCCAATCTGCTTTTTGCTCTTCCGATAGCACCTTTGCTTTGAAGTGCAATTTCCGGAAACCACCCTACTTAAGCTTTATTACCATTTGCGGTTAATATAGTTCAATAAAATGCTAAAGGTTTAGCCATACATTTCATAGCATCCTGCTATATCTTTCTTACCTATGCCAATTGGCTTATTCTCCATATTGTTTTGGCCTGTTTCGCCATCCATTTTTGCCGATCCGCAATATGCTCAGGTGTCCATTCGCTATTCTCCTCAGCAATTTTTTGTGTTATCAAAAATTCACTTTTTGCATACATTCCTTTTTTGTCCGGAAATTCCTTATTTCCAACTAATCTGTTATCCGTTGAGTTCATCAGTGTCATATTACCCAATCGGTACACAAATTGTTCATGTTCTGTATCCGAAAATTGATCCCAATCATTTCCAAGCGATTCAGGTAAAATATGCTCAATATTGTATTTGTCGCTTGTTGTGCTATAATCTACCGAAGACTCACGCTTTTCCAATTTAAACAGTACATACCGAACAATATCCCTGCCATGCTTTTGAGTTGTTTTTATTTGCTTATCGCTAAACGCATTAAAGAAGGTGGAATCATCGGGGTATAAACTACTAAGTGCTTGAATTACTGCCGAAATACCAGTTAAAGTGCCCCTGTGCAACTGCTCCGCGACATTGGTATAAACCAATTCTTGGTCATTTGTGGGTAAGTTGCCAATAACATTATACCTAAAAGAAATGATACTGCACACGTTTAGTAGCGAAGTAAAATCTTTGGGACTCAGCACTCTATAACCAGCAAGCAACAAAGGATATAACTGGCGCACGCTGAACATTGTTAACTCTCGAATATATACGCGCTGATCCGCGTTCCATAAAACATCCTCAGGTTTGGATAGCGCAACATAAAGGTCTGCATCTTCTCCCATTTCTCGAAGCAACTCAAATACTAAACCTCGGCTATTAATTTTCAACTGTATTTTCTTAAAAAGTTCAGCCGAGCGTACCATTTTGTTTCTGCTATTCCAGTGTGTACGCAAAAAGTTCGGAAACTTTTCACTGCCCAACTTTCCAACCAAATCTTCCCAACGTTCATCCAGTTGATTCAACTCTGTTTCATTATTACCTTCTTTGTGTACTACTGAGAATAAATAGTTCTTCAATAAATCGGTTGAGGAGAGTTTTACCCCACGCGCATTAAGTGTTTCGAAAACTTTATATGCGTTCAGTTCGTCATTTACAGTTATTACTGTAAAAAACAGTTTATCACTTAAATTTTCCAATAATGTAGCCAGTAATGCGCCGTCTTTTTTATTTCCATACTCCTGCCATATTTTACCTTCAAACCACTCAAAAGCTTTACGCATTTGATGTTCAGTAAATTTTACATTTCTTGTAGGTAATTTCTGCAACGGAACGAGGTAGTGTTGGTAATAGGAGTTGTTATTCCTGTTGAGCTCCAGTTTGGTTTTTGCAATCAGCGTTACCGGGTCAAGATAACCAATAAAGGTACTTCTTAATTGCGTTTGTCTGATCTTATTGTCGTCGGGGTCTACTCCATCAGCTATTAGCCGTTCAAAATTTTTCAGTACGGAAAGCGAAATAATACTTAAGGTAGTAATACGTTGCTGCCCATCTATAATATCAAATTTCTTATTGTCTTTAGATTGGAGCACCAAGTAGCCCATGTAATGGGCAGTTTCACCATCAGTCTGAAATAGATTTTGAATATCTGCCCACAAATCACTCCATTCCTCATCTGTCCAGCTATAATCGCGCTGAAACCGTGGTACGGTATATATCAGTCCATTTCCTATCAGGCTCCTGTAAGTTTGATTTGAAGTATTGAAATTAGTAATAGACATAGCCAGATATTTTTCACATCAATTGTGCGTTCAACAATTCCTTTTTGCTTTAAAGCAAATGTAAATAAACTCTTAGAGCTGGAGTGTAAGAGTAGGAAATATACATCATGCGACCACCTCCCCATCCTTCAGATGTATTTTCCGGTTGCCGTAGGCGGCGGCCATGGGGCTGTGGGTAACCATGAGTATGGTTAGGTTTTGAGTTTTGTTGATGGTGGAGAGCAAATCGAGGATGTCGGTAGATAGTGTGGGGTCCAGATTGCCGGTGGGTTCATCTGCAAGTATCAGTTCGGGTTTGTTGATGAGGGCACGAGCTATAGCCACCCGCTGGCGTTGCCCTGCGCTCAGTTCTTTGGGCAGGTGATTTTTTCGGTTTTCCAGCCCTACCAGGCGCAGTATTTCATCGGCAGCCGTTTGTTTCTGCCTGCCCGACATGGGTGCCTGCGCCAGTGGCAGCATCACATTTTCGGCGGCAGTTAGGTAGGGTATCAGTGCAAAACTCTGCATCACAAAGCCCACTTTGCTTTTTCGGAAGTGCGATAACTGACTGTCTGAGGCAGAGGTGATGGTGAAATCCTGAAATTGCACAGTACCACCGCTCGACTGTATCAACCCGGCAAGGCACAGCAACAGCGTAGTTTTGCCCGAGCCAGAGGAGCCGGTGATAGTTACAAAATCGCCCTTATCTACCGCAAACGATACTTTGTTCAATGCATAGATATCACCATCGGCGTGGCGATATTTTTTTGTCAGGTCGCTTATTGTCAGTATCGTACTCATTCCTCCTGCATATTGATGAACGGATCTATTTTGCCTGCCAGGTATGCCGGAATTGCAGACCCCAATAGAGCTACTACCGCAGCAATAGCCAGAGCTGCCGGCAACAGTTGCGGCAGTGGCTGCACTGCCAGTTGGGCAAACTGCGGTCCCAGCCACATAGCAGCGCCAGTGCCAATTATATACCCCAGTGCGCCACCCATTATACCCAGTATCAACGCCTTGGCCAACAGCAAACGGTATATAACCCCCTTCGAAAACCCTATCATCCGCAACATGCCTATTTCTTTGCGCCGCTCATTTACATTGGCCCACATAAAGTTGCCTATAGATACACCTCCTACAAACAAAATAATCACCAAAAACACCAGCGACACCTTGTTCATCAGTTTGTTGGTTTGTACTTGTGTGGCTACTATCTGGCCTATGGTGGTTATCTTGGTGTCGGGCAGCAGGTTGCGGAGTTTGCTCAGCAAGCCGTCGGTTATGGCATTGCAGCAGCCCATTATTTCTATAGCGCTTACCTGCTCTTTTATGCCCAGCAGGCGCTGCACCGTGTGCAGGTGAGCAAAAATCCGGTCGTCGTCTATAGTGCCGGTTTCGGTCAGTACTTTGGCTACTTTAAAGCCGCCACCTTCCAGGGTTATAGTATCGTTTTCTTTGAGCTGCAGCCTTTGTGCGGCCGACGAACCCAAAATACATTCATCTTCCTCAATTGCGTCTATCGACTTCCGTAGCAGTTTTTCGTCTTTATATGCTCCATTATCTGTGGCAGCCCCTGGCGCACAACTGGCCTTAGCCCCTGCCCCAAACAAACCCGATTTTTGCCACAGCGGTTTTGAGGCCAGTTCGTTTTTAGGCAATATTCCGGTAAGCGCCAGTTTTTGACCCCTTACTGTTATGCGCCTCGTCAGTTTTGGCGACATATTGTCTACCCCCTGCAGTGCAGACGTGGCTACAATCTCTACATAAGCTTCGGGAAAGGTGGGTGCATCAATATCGGCGGTGTAGTAGTTGTCTACATTGGCGCCTTGGGGGAGTACAAGTATATTGGCGCCCAGATTATCGAGATTGATAGCCACTGCTTTTTCAGATACCACCGATACCGAACGAATACCCACAATAACCGCCACTCCCAGCGTGATAGCCAGTAATCCGGTTATCAACTGCGACTTGTGGTACTTAAACTCCAGCCAAACAAGTTTTGTGAGATTCATGAACGGATAATTATTTCTTACAGTTTTTAGCGCCGCCGGGGCAGCACTCTTTGACTTCCTTCTTGGCCGATTCCACCAGCGTGTTGGTTTGCACCGGCAAGGCGTGCTTCGACGAGAAATCGCCCTTGCTGTTGAACACATGCACAATAGTGCTTTTTACAGGTTGCGCCGGATTGAGTAAGGCTATAAACGGAGCCTCTGCTTTGTCGTCGAGGTCTACTTCTACCACCACTGCCTTGCCTTTCAGCGCATCTGTTGCTTTCTTACATTCGGCTATCATGGCAGGTTTGTCGGTAAAACTCTTTTTATACATCGCCACAAATACAGGTTTCTTTTGGTCGAAACCCAACAAGGCTTCCGATTGTTTTGGCGTGGGTATGCCCTCAACCAGTTTTTGGGGTGTGGCATCTTGCTTGGCAAAACCTTCTGTTACAACCCCGTTTTGTGCTACTACCAGAACCATGGGCATGGGTGCGCCGCTAAGGCCGTAGCGTTTTACCGATGCGGCATTGGCAGGATCTGCCTTATCCATCATCAGCACTGCCGAATGCGGATAAAGGGCTTTGGCCTTCTGTGCAATATCTTTCAGCGGCGCAGCATTTGCCCCACCCTCCGTTACTACCAGAAACACCGCATTACCCAGTTTGTTTTGCTTCGCAATATCATTGGCTACCTGCGCCCCGGCAGTTGTTGCTGCCAGCAATAACAATCCCGTAAGCAAGCCGAAAACGCTGTTATATATGGTCATTGGGTCTGGTTTCTATTTTTCTATAAAATTAGTAAGCCTTACGCAGCATATCTGCATATTTATTGGGCAGTGGACTGTTTTCTACCGCCACAGCAGCCTTTTCTACATCGTACTCAAATCTTATAAACTCTACTTTTATGGCATCGCGGACGGCAATACTGCTGTCTTCGTTTATGTGCAACAGCACGTAGCAGCCTCTGGTATCTCCATCCTTTGGCTTGCCTACCGAGCCGGTATTTATGGCATGGCGGTAGCGGGTTGTTTCGCCTGCCTGTTCCATTATGCGGTGGTAGGGCTTGTGGGTATGGCCAAAACACATAATATCGGCATCTGCATCGGTCATTATACGCAGCATACTTTTTTCGTCGCGGTCTTCAAACAAGTATTCGTTTATTTTCCTTGGGCTGCCATGCACCAGCAGTAGGTTAAGCCTGTCTTCATTGAGCTGAAACTCTATGCGTATATGTGCCGGCAGCGTGCGGAGATACCTGCGTTCGTCGTCGTGCACTATTTCGTTGGTATACGATATAGATATCTTGCCCATTGCCTTATCGTCGTCGGTTTTGTAGGCGCAGCCACATTCGTCGATTGCGCGTCCTATGCCGAAATCGTAGTTACCGGCAATAGTGGGTATGCCCCGCTGCCTGATGATATTGATAACCTCGTTTGGCCAAATATTGTAGCCTACCAGGTCGCCGAGGCAATAAATAGCGTCGGGTTGCTTACTGTCTATGTCTGCAAGGCAGGCTTCCAGTGCCGGCAGATTGGCATGTATGTCTGAAAATAGCGCTATACGCATGGTAGTATTTTTAAGTTGTTACAGAGACTTCGTATAATATTTTTTGCGGAGCCAGAAGGCTACATTAACCAGGGCTATTAGGGCGGGCACCTCTACCAGAGGGCCTATTACTCCTGCAAAGGCTTGTCCGCTATTGATACCGTATACACCTATGGCCACTGCAATAGCCAGCTCAAAGTTGTTGCCGGCGGCGGTAAATGCTATGGAGGCATTGGTAGAATAGTCGGCGCCCATTCGCTTGCCAATGAAAAAACTGGCTAAAAACATAATGGCGAAATAAATAACCAATGGTATGGCAATGCGCACCACATCGAGCGGTATTTGCACAATAAGTTTGCCCTTGAGGCTAAACATAACCACAATGGTAAAAAGCAATGCCACCAGCGTAATGGGAGATACACGGGGTATAAACTTTGTGTTGTACCACTCCTCGCCCTTAGCTTTAAGCAATACAGTGCGGGTAAGGTAGCCAGCCAAGAAGGGAACGCCGAGGTATATACCCACGCTTTGCGCTATTTGCCCAATAGTAATATCGACAGTAGACCCGGTAATACCAAACAACGGAGGAAGCACGGTAACAAACACATAGGCATAAACGCTGTAGAGCAACACCTGAAAAATACTGTTCATAGCTACCAGTCCGGCGGCATATTCTCGACTGCCTTCGGCCAGTTCGTTCCACACTATTACCATGGCTATGCAGCGCGCCAGCCCTATCAGTATCAGCCCTACCATGTATTCGGGGTAGCCGCGCAGAAAAACTACCGCCAGCACAAACATCAGTATGGGGCCTATCACCCAGTTGAGCAGCAGCGACGCGCCAAGCACACGGGTATTTTTAAACACCTCCTTCAGCTTGTCGTAGCGCACCTTGGTGAATGGCGGATACATCATGAGTATCAGCCCTATAGCCAGCGGAATATTGGTAGTACCCGATGAAAATGAATCGATAAAGCCCGATGAGGAGGGTATGAAATACCCTATAGCCACGCCCAGTCCCATGGCCATAAATATCCACAAGGTGAGGTATTGGTCTAAAAAGCTCAGTTTTTTTCGTTCGTGCGCCGGTGCGCAGTTGTTTGCCGACATGCTGTGTTGTTGTATTAATGGTTATGGTTGGTTGTGTATTTGTTTACCAATACCGGCAGCAGGTTTTTCTCCGGTATTAGCGGTATGCCATAGGTGCGTGGAGCCAGATTGTTTTCTATGTTTTTTATCACTGCCACCTCGGCGGCTGCGCGTTTTCTCAGCAATGGGTCGGTAATGCCGTGCTGCATACTCAGGCTTTGGTTTACCACCCACGCATAGGGGGTAATACCCGCCCTTTTCAGGTCTTCCTGCAAGGCCGCGGCCTCGCGCATGGGCGTGGTTTCGGGCAGCGATATCAGCAATATTTTAGATAGCTCATGGTCTTGCAGCGCCATGTAGGGTGTTTTTATGCGCGCTGCATCGAGGCTGGTATTGCGCAACACCTCGCGGTGGTAGCTGCCTGCAGTGTCGAGCAGCAACAGCGTATGCCCGGTAGGCGCAGTGTCCATTACCACAAACTTGCGTTTGGCTTCGCTTATGGCTTTAGAAAAAGCATGAAATACCGCTACTTCCTCTGTACAAGGCGATTTCAGGTCTTCCAGCAATAGTTTCTTGCCGTTTTCGTCCAGCTTTTCACCTTTCTGAGCCATTATTTTATCTACATAATGCTGTGTTTCTGCTTTGGGGTCTATGCGGTCTACAGTTAGTGTAGGGGGTATTTCGGTTAGCTGGTCTATAAAATCCTTTACATGCGCGGCAGGGTCGGTGGTGGTGAGGTGCACTTCAAAGCCCTTCTGCGCCAGCAGCACAGCTATAGCCGACGCTGCAATGGTTTTACCTACGCCACCCTTGCCCATGGTCATAATCAGTCCATGATTTTGGGTTTCGGCAATGTGGTTTACAAAATCGCCCAGACTTGCCAGCGTGTGGTCTATCTCTGTTATCTTACTTATTTCGGCAGCTATCGCCTCCCTTTGCAATTCGGGGTGCAGCAGTGAGCGCAGCTTTTGTATACCCAGCACATTGTAGGGCAGTAGCGGAAAGGTAGTTAGCGGTAGCAGCAATAGCTTCGGCGGTATAGCTTGAAGCTGTTCGTCGGCAAGGGCTTGCATGCCCACGGCTATGGTGTCGGTAGTGTCTATGGCTTTAAAAACACCGTTTATATACAGGCGCTGGTTTTGCATACCCAGCTCGTTAAGCTCCTCGCTGGTGCGCGCAGCCTCCTTGAGCGACGATCGCTCGGCTCTCGATACTATATAAAATGTGGTTTGTGCGGCATCGCGCAGCCTGCTCACTACGGTATTGTAGCGTTCCTGACTGCTTTTTAGCGCCGAGGTAGGCCCAAGGCACGAAGCCCCATCGGGATTTTCTTTGCTGAAATCAGACCAGGCAGCAGGTAGCTCCAGCAGGCGCAGCGTGTGGCCGGTGGGCGCTGTATCGAAAATAACCACATCGAATTTGCCGCCCTCATTCTCGCGCGAAATAAACCGGGAGAACTCGTCGAACGAGGCTATCTCTGTTGTGCATGCCCCGGATAGTTCTTCTTTTATTTTTTTAATGGCTGCTGCCGGTAATATATCATTCAGCGGCTCTGTAACCCTGTTGCGGTATTCCTCGGCCGATACTTCGGGATTGATATTGATGGCAAACAGATTATCTATTCCGTTTACCGGACTTATTTTTTCGGACACCTTGCTCTCCAGCACATCTTCCAGATTAGACGCCGGATCGGTACTGACCAGCAACACACGCTTCCCTTCGTCGGCAAGGCGCACTGCTGTAGCGCACGATAGCGAGGTCTTGCCCACGCCACCCTTACCGGTAAAAAACAAAAACGGCGTTGTGCTGTTTTGCATAGGTATTTCTTTTTTTGATTAAATGATTACTGATGCCCATTTAGCTGCTGCAGCTTAGCAACAACCGCTGCCGGAGCAGCAACTGCCCGACTCTTTGTTTTCTACTGGCGCCATGGTCAGTTCCACCATTTTGCGCGGTTTCTCAGCGCCTGCGCTCAGTAGCGACTCCCATTCTGCTTTTTCAGGATAGCGTCCGGACATAACAAGACGATTATCAATGAAAATATAAGGCAATGAATCTGTGCCTTCTTTTTGCAGTTTGGCAATAGCTTCGGGATAATTTTTGAATGCCGCGGCATCATTTGCTATGCCATGGCGGTCTACCTCATGTCCGGTTGCCTTCAGCCATTTTACATTGGCAGCAGTTTGTACAAGCACATCATCTACATCGGTTCCGCAAACGCCTGTGCTGCAACACATGGCCGGATCAAAAATGGTAATTTTCATATGGGTATGTTTTTATGTTTTTTATTAGTAGAAATCAACAACAATCGCCATCGCCGCACAAGGACACTTCTTTAAAAAATGCCGAGAAAAATTCGCGATACTCTTGCCACACTGTAAGGTTGATGCAGTAGCACACGCTGTTTCCCTCTACCGTGCCGCGAATGATACCTGCGTTTTTAAGTTCCTTGAGGTGTTGCGATACCGTTGGTTGGGCAAGACCCAGCTCAGTAACCAGCTCGCCGCATATACAGGCCTTGGCTGCTACCAGCTGCTGCAAAATGGCTATGCGCGCCGGATGCGCTATTGCCTTGGCCATATTGGCAAGGTCGTTTTGCTCTTTGGTAAATAAGTCGATTTTTGTAGCGCCCATAGTTTATTTATTAATTGCAATATTACGATATTGAGATTTACGAAACAAGTATTCTAAAAACCTTAACAGAGCGTATCTCACAATAGGCAGTGCGCTGGCACAGGCTTTGCAGATAGTCTACTCTAACAAAAATAACTATAAGATATGCGTTACCTGTATTTTAGAAAACCGCTTATTGCCCTATTA
The DNA here is from genome assembly GCA_903882805.1 of uncultured Bacteroidota bacterium. Lineage (GTDB taxonomy): Bacteria > Bacteroidota > Bacteroidia > Chitinophagales > Chitinophagaceae > Nemorincola. Next base: position 96,496 of record CAIRYK010000053.1, read on the forward strand.
GCCATAGTATCGCTCGGCGCCGCATCGTGCAGAAACGAGAAAGGCGGTTACACTTGCCATTGCATTGTAACAAACGGTACTCCGCCCGATGCCTGTACTACTACATCGGATTACGAATACTACGACCAATCGTTTATGGAAGCTGAGCTCAACTGCACCATTCAGGCAGAAATAACCAGAAAACTGAGCGGCAAAAACACTACTGTGACTTGTGGATTGTAAAATGCTGCTGCACTTTTGAAAAACTTGAAATTACTGATCAACTCGTATTAAGGCAATAGCACACGAACACACATGCGCATAACCAAAATAGCGAATGGAACGAAAATCAAACAAATGTTGAAAGAAGAATGTTCAGTTAATCATCGTGTTCCTACATAGCAATTTTGCAGTAGCCGCCCAGACATTTCTTACGGATATATTAACTCTTGCGCACAAACATCGGTATGTCTGAAAATAATTGTAAACTTGGGTATAAAATAGTTTTTCGTGCAGCAACCCAAAGCCACCTCTATGAAAACAAAACAAGAGATAGTAGAAAACTGGCTGCCCCGCTATACGGGCCAGCAGCTTAGCGATTTCGGGCATTATATATTGCTCTGCAATTTCAGCGCCTATGTCAATCAGTTTGCCGAAAAGTATGGGGTGCCTGTAGTGGGCGCCAACAAACCTATGCAATGCGCTACCGCGCAAAACATTACCATCATCAATTTTGGTATGGGTAGCGCGGGCGCCGCTACTATGATGGATCTGTTGTCGGCTATAAAGCCAAAGGCGGTGCTGTTTTTGGGCAAGTGCGGCGGACTGAAACGCAAGAACAATGTGGGCGACCTGATACTACCCATTGCGGCAATAAGGGGAGAGGGTACCAGCAACGACTATTTTCCGCCCGAGGTGCCGGCCCTGCCGTCGTTTGCGCTGCAAAAAGCAATTTCTACCACCATCCGCGACCACAAACGCGACTACTGGACGGGCACTGTATATACCACCAATCGCCGGGTGTGGGAGCACGATGAGGAATTTAAAAACTACCTGCGCCGCATACGGGCTATGGCCATAGACATGGAAACGGCCACGATATTCATCACGGGGTTTCATAACAAAATACCTACCGGCGCGCTGCTACTGGTGTCGGACCAACCCATGACGCCGGAGGGGGTTAAAACAGCCGCCGGCGACACTGTGGTTACCAACAGCTTTGTAGACCACCACCTGCAGATAGGTATAGACTCGCTGATGCAACTGATAAATGGCGGTATGACCGTGAAACACCTCAGGTTTTAACGCTAACCCGCGACATTGGCCTAACAACGGCAATAAAAAAAGCTATGCAGATCGGCGACCTGCATAGCTTTTTGTTATATAAATACCGTAAATACCTGCTATATAAGCGAGCGGCGTGCCGGATGGCCGACTACTACCAGTAACCACCCCGGTGCGCGCGCGGCTTGGCGCCATGAGCGTGCCAGAAATGGTAGCGCGCTTTCTGGTTGATAAATTTAGGGCTCAAGTAAACTTTGCTCCTATACACTGTGCGTCCGCAACTGGTTACAAAAACCAGCAACGCCAATAAAAACAACAGCCTTGTAAAAGTGTCTTTCATAATAATTGTGTTGCAAAGTACTTTATTATTTAATATTCAGCGAATATCCGGCGGTATTTTTTTTCGCGCATTGGCGCTTATTTTTCACGCCGCGCTTATTACCCTCTGCACATAATCGTTTTTACAGTTATAAAAATAGACAATAAATGGCTATTTTCACACCTTGGGCATATGCTGCATACCGGCGGCAAACAACCGTGGCTTGATTATTGCATTATTTATTTAAAATATCGCGACCTGCGATCATCTCTCCGCGGCTGGCGCTGCCGAGACTTTTAAAAAGCTAAAGTTGTTGGGCAAAAGGTTATCTATATCTATCTTGTTGTGGTGGTGTCTGTTCGGTTGGGGGCAGGCAGCGGCTCAGTCTACGCCCGTTATTGACACCGGTAGCCTCAATAATCTGCAGGTATCGCACAACAAATTTGTAAACAACATTTTTCAGCAAGCTGTTAATTCCATTAAGAAAACGCCCGGCCCTGGCGCCAGCTACCTCAACGGCAAGAGTGAAGACCCCTACCTGCCCTATCAGGGCAAGATAATCAGACACATAAACATTGAGACCATAAACTTCGACAGGTCGTTTAAAGACACCAGCCTGCGCGACAACACGCTGGGCTCGAGGGTGGGCCGGCGGCTGCACATGACCACCAGCAACTTTGTGATACGCAACAATCTGTTTATTAAAGAAAATACCCCGCTCAATGCCTTTAAGGTAGCCGATAACGAACGTTTCATACGGTCGCTGGAGTATATACATGATGCGCGCTTTATTGTAGATACCGTAGAGGGCGCTACAGATTCGGTAGACGTTACGGTGATTACCAAAGACCTGTTCAGCATAGCCGGCGGTATGGAGGCCGACGGGCTCAACCGCATAAGCGCCAATGTATATGATGCCAACCTGGCTGGAATGGGGCAGCGACTGGAGCTAACGGGACTATATGCAAAAACCCGTGAAAACCACTTCGGCTTTGGCGGCTACTACCGCAAAAACAATATGTTTCATACGTTTATAGACGCTACCATAGGGTACAGTACCGTAAACATAAGCCCGCTAACGAATAGCGAGCAAACCACCGAATACCTGACGCTCAGCCGGCCGTTGATATCGCCCTACTCGCGGGTAGCAGGCGCACTCACCATAAGCCACAACGAGGCCTACAACAGCTACAACCTGCCCGACAGCCAGATATTTAAGTATCGTTACAACCTGTTTGATGCATGGGCGGGCTACAATCTGGGTATAAAACTCCTTACTGCTACCAACAACACCATCCGCGACCGCCGGTTCCTGTCGTTCCGCGTGTTCGACCGGCAGTTTGTACGGCCTCCCTACCAGATAGAAGGCCGGTACAACCCTATATACAATAGCGCGCAGGCAGCGCTGGCGCAAATCACGTTTTTCAGGCAAGACTATTACCGCAGCCAGTATATATATGGATTCGGCTTTACAGAAGATTTGCCGTATGGCTACAATATAGCTATTACCACAGGCTGGCACCGCCAGCTAGACCTGCAGCGACCCTATGGCGGAATAAATGCCACTCATTTTATAGCTACAAAAAAAGGCGACTTTATAAAGCTATACCTGAGGGCCGGCGGCTACCTGCACGAAGGAAGTGTGCAGGATGGGGGATTTCTGGTAGGCGCCACCATACACGGCAGGCTGTTTAATATAGATGAGACCAAGGTGCGATCGTATATTAACGCAAGCTATACCCACCTCTACAATCGCACTACCACCGAACCGCTGCGCATCAACAACGACTTTGGCCCGCGCGGCTTCCTGTCCGATTCCGCTTTTGGGTCGCAGCGACTGACGATACAGCTGGAAACAGTGTTTTACCTGCCCTACAAGCTATGGGGGTTTCAGTTTGCGCCATTCCCTTACTTAGATTTTACGGGCGTTACTCCGCAGGATGCGCCGTTCAGCAAATCAAATCTGTATACGAGCCTGGGCGGCGGAATAAGGGCCCGCAACGAGAATCTGGTGTTTGAAACCATAGAGGCGCGCGCCTATTTCTTTCCGGTGGCGCCAAACAATATGAAGGGTTTTAAGGTAGTGGTAAACGCCAATCTGCGCTACCGCTATGCCAACAACTATATTACCGCCCCCGAGCTATTGAAGCTCAATTAGCTCTCGGCCTCCAGCGCATCCACATAGCTTATCAGCCAGCTATTGAGGTTTAGTATAGCGTCTTTCATGTTCCACTGGCTTTTGTCGCGCGGGGTTACATAGTTCGACACTGCGCGCACCTGTGCAAACGGTATACCCTCTTGCAGGCATACGTAGTGAAACGCAGCGCCCTCCATACTCTCTATATCGCAGCAATACTTGTTCCAGCGTATGGTTATGGTGCGCTGTGCGCCGCTTACGGTGTTTACGGTTAGTCCGCTGGCCTCGGGCAGCGCTATGCGCGCCGCCGGCTGGCTGGCCGGCATGGTCAATCGGGCATTGGTAAAGGGCGCTTCATTGGGCTGCAGCAGTCCCAGCTCGTTTATGTCTAGATAGGCGTCGTGGTCTTCGGCGCCCAGATCGCCATAGCCGTCGGTAGTAATCTTTACAAGGCCGCCCAGCGGCAGATGCGGAGTGAAGCTGCCGCCCACGCCCACCTGCAAGGCAAACTGATGCTCCTGCCCCTGCAGACTGCGCGTGAGCGCATAGGTAGTAGCCATCATGCCCACGCCCGTAACCAGACAATGAACAGAAACGCGGGTATAGCTTTGCGATTGTAAATGCGCCAAAAACGGGGCTATTTCGGCCTGAGTAGCGGCCACTATAAGCAACTTCATCACGCAATTAACAGCTTTTTTGCGAATACCATGTAGGAACGCTAATTTTGCACCCAAATTATATCAATGGTTTACCTGACGCGTGTAGAGCATTTTAATGCCGCACATAAATTAGCGAATACGAACTGGAGCGATGCCGAAAACAAAGAAGTGTTTGGTAAATGCGCCAATGAAAACTGGCATGGTCATAACTATGAGCTGCATGTAACCGTAAAAGGGATACCCAATGCCGAAACGGGATTTATATACAATGCCAAAACACTGGGTAAACTGATAATGGAGGTGATAATAGACAAGGTAGACCACCGCAACCTGAACCTGGACGTAGACTTTATGCGCGGAAAATTTACTAGCGCCGAGAATGTAGCCATAGGCATATGGAACGAACTGCAGCCACACATAGAAAACAACAGCGACGCCAAACTACACTGCATAAAACTGATAGAAACCTCTAAGATATACGTAGAGTATTTTGGATAGGTAATACATATGGCGGCATAGGCAATTGTGAAGCGGCGCCCCATACCATACTATTAATATTGCGCACTAAACACCACACACATTGGCCTACCGCAAAATAGAAACCTACGACGAAGCAACCACCGAAGCGCTGAAAGCTAATTACAGAGCAGCGCTGGAAACGCTGGGCGAAGACCCCGACCGCGAAGGACTGCTGAAAACGCCCGAGCGCGTAGCAAAGGCTATGCAGTTTATAACGCAGGGCTACCACATGAACGCTGCCGATATTCTGAATTCGGCAAAGTTTCATGAGTCGTATAGCGAAATGGTGCTGGTGAAAAACATAGAGCTGTACTCGCTGTGCGAGCACCACATGCTGCCGTTTTTTGGTAAAGCCCACATAGCCTACATACCCAATGGCGTAATAACCGGACTGAGCAAGCTGGCCCATGTGGTAGAGTGTTACTCGCGCCGACTGCAGGTGCAGGAGCGACTGACGCACCAGATACTGGATGTGATACAGGAAACGCTGAACCCGCTGGGCGTAGGCGTGGTGATAGAAGCCCGCCATATGTGCATGATGATGCGCGGCGTGCAAAAGCAAAACAGCGCCACTACCACATCGGCATTTAGCGGTGTATTTATGAAAAACGAGACCCGCTCCGAATTTTTGAAACTCATAGCCAGCGACCTGGCCTAACCAACAATACTACAATACCATAGCGAGAGGCGCAGACAGGAAAAACCCTGCCTGCGCCTCTCGATTTTTTATGGGCCGCTATAGCCTGATAACCGCCAAACGGAAATTTTATAGGTAATTTGGATGTTGAAACGGAAAAATTATATGTAATTTGGGTGTTTGAACGGATGAATTGTATATAATTTGGGTGTTTGAACGGAAATTTTATATATAATTTGGGTGTTTGAACGGAAGAATTACATAATTTTGTTGCAGAAACCTGCACAAAATGATCAATCGGCTTTTACAACATACCATAGAGCAGCGGCTCTTTAAGGGCAAAGCCCTGCTGCTGTTTGGCCCCCGGCAATGCGGCAAATCGACGATTGTAGAAACCATGCTCGCCGGCAAAGAACATACCTACCTAAATGGCGACGATGCCTATGTGCGCGAAGCGCTTGCCAACACAAGTGTGAGCGCACTAAAAACTATAATAGGCAAAAACAAACTGTTTTTTATAGACGAAGCGCAACGCATACCCGACATAGGCCTGGCGCTGAAACTGATAACCGACCAAATGAAGGATGTGCAGGTGATAGCCACCGGTTCATCGGCGTTTGAACTGCGCGGCAAGGTAAACGAACCGCTTACAGGCCGCAAATACGAGTTTTTGCTATACCCGCTGAGTTTTGGCGAGATGGTAGCCCACCACGGATTTCTTACCGAGAAAAAGATGGTGGCTCACCGCATGATATATGGCTACTACCCCGAGATAGTAACCAAGCCCGGCGAAGAAAAAGAACTGCTGAAACTGCTGGCCGAAAGCTACCTGTATAAAGACCTGCTGATGCTGGAACAAATAAAGAAACCGTCGCTGCTGGAAAAACTGCTGAAAGCGCTGGCCCTGCAAGTGGGTAGCGAGGTAAGCTACAACGAGCTGGCACAAACCATAGGCGCCAACAAACAGACGGTAGAAAAATATATAGACCTGCTGGAGAAAGCCTATGTAGTATTTGTGCTGCCCGCCATAAGCCGAAATGTGCGCAACGAAATAAAGAAAGGTAAGAAAATATACTTTTACGATTGCGGCATACGCAATGCAGTGATCAACAACTTTAAGCCCGTAACCATGCGCACCGATACCGGCGCGCTATGGGAAAACTATATAATAGCCGAGCGCATAAAGTACCTGCGCTACAACAATATAGACGCTACGCAATACTTTTGGCGCACATTTCAGCAGCAGGAAATAGACCTGATAGAGGAGTACGAGGGCGGGAGCCTGATGGCATTTGAGTTTAAATGGGGTAAAAACGAAAAAGTGCGGTTTCCGCAAACCTTTACCGACAACTACCCCGGCGCCGAAACCCACGTAGTCTCGCCCGACAATCTGGAAACGTTTTTGTTGCCCCCGGTTGCCTGATTTTAACCTCACAGTAAAGGAAAGTTTTTATACAATATGCAGCGCCAAAAAGCCCTTTGATTAATATATTTTACCTACCTTTGCACACCTGTAAATGAAAAAATACGGGACGTAGCGCAGCCCGGTAGCGCACATGGCTGGGGGTCATGTGGTCGCTGGTTCGAATCCAGTCGTCCCGACTTAGAGAGGTTATTCATCATATGAGTAGCCTCTTTTTTTTTGCCCAAGAACCAAGGCCAGCAACAGTTTCAGCCGATTGGGCCATTCAGCGCGCTCATCTTTGAGTACCCCAAAATTCCTTTCTGGTAGCCTTCTACGAACTACCGTTACTGAGTCCATCAACACGTTTACTGAGTCCATAAAACTGCACTTTCCCTCCCAGGCAGGTTTGCCATCATTTTGTCCCGATTTTACCTCTTTTTACCAAATCATTAACTATAAAACCACCCACTATGCTAAGCTACAAAATCAACTTCTACCTACGTGCCTGTAGGGTGCAAAAGATTTCAATTATGTATCTTCTTTCGAATGGTACGAACTGAGTGTAACCCCTTACGTTTTATCGTATAAAATACCCGGCAACGATGAAGATCGCGTAATGGGCGACGTAGACCACTTATATGCCTATTTCAGCGACTTCATAAAAAATGTGAACAAAACAGAAGAAGCAACCATAGTAGAGATTGCCGCTGAAGTAGCAAAAGGCGACAAAACAGAAAAAGAAAAAGCCGCTCACATCTACCAATGGGTGCAATCGAACATACACTATGTGGCTTTTGAAGATAGCCTGGAAGGATATATACCCAGACAAGCCGCTGTGGTTATGAAACGCAAGTTTGGCGATTGTAAAGACATGGCCAGCGTATTGGTGGCGCTCTGCAGGCAAGCAGGGCTGAAAGCATATTTCACCTGAATAGGCACCCGCTCAAAACCCTATACCTATGCAGAGATGCCCGTACCCAGAGTAGCCAATCATATGATATGTACGGTAAAAATAGGGGAAGAGTGGATATTTATGGACGGAACACATCCGCTGATACCCTTTGGTATTCCTCCGGAATCGCTGCAGGGAAAAGAGGCCATGATAAGCATTAGCGATAAGGAATATAAAATTATTACCGTACCTCATTCTGTCCCATCCACTAATAAAGTGATAGACACCTCCTATCTTAAAATTAATGGCCGGCAGATAGTCGGTAAAATTAAATTGCATTTGCAGGGTCACCCATCATGGAGTACTCAGGTGGCGCTTATGTACCGGAAAAACAAGGTAAGAGAAGAATACATCAAAGCAATACTTGAGCGGGGCTCTAACAAATATATTCAGCGCAGTTATGAATACTCGCCGTCAGACACCGGAACTAAGCCTTGTGTAATAGCAGCAGATTTTGTTCTTGATGACTTTGCGCATGTCCTCGGTAATGAATACTACATCAATCTTAATTTAAGCCTGAGAAACTACTTCGACAACAACTATATAGATACTACCGAGCGCGATATTCCGGAGTACTTTGGATACATGGACACCGAGCGCGAGGTTGTGGTTGTAGATATCCCCGATGGGTATCATGTGTCGTACATGCCGCCCCAATCAAGCGGGCAGGTGAGCAATATATGGGATTATAACATTAACTACACACAGGATGGCAAGCGAGTTATATTGTCGAAAGAATACACAGTGCACAGCATGACAATGCCTACACGGTATTTTGCGGAGCATAACCGGGCTGTAAATGCCCTGAAGAAACAATACAAGGAGAGAATAGTGTTAACTGCAAACTGACTTATGAACAAACTAATTGTGTTGTTATGTGCCTTAATGCCGGGCACGGAGGCCCTGGCGCAGAATAAGGTAGGCGAATACTGGCAGCAACAGCCTAAAATACATGCCGTGCCAGCTGAACTGGCCAACGAATCGTCTATTATTATAGAAGAGAATACTGCAATAAAATATGAAGATGGCGCCGATAACAAGGTGTGGATGCATCGCACAGTGCACCGAATTATAAAAGTGCTTGATAACAAAGGAATAGAAGACTTCAATACTATGTCGGCGCCTGTGTATGCAAACCAGGAACTGGAAACTATGAAAGCAAGAACCATTTTACCTAATGGGACTGTAATAGAAGTATCGAAAGATAAAATGAAGGAATCGAAAGGAGACGACGGTAAGACCAATATTGTTTTTGCACTTGATGGGGTTGAGAAAAATGCGGAGATAGAGTGGATTATGACTTACAAAAAGCTGCCGGCATGGTATGGTTCTGAAGACTTTCAGTTCACCATACCAGTGGTGCATGCCTCGTTCGAGCTATCGTCGCCTACCCGGTTGAAGTTTGAAGAAAAGGGCTACCAGGGATTCCCTACCGTAAAAGACACTGTAATAGGAGATGTGCGGCTATTGCAAGCGTCTAAGAGTAATATTCCTTCATTGCGCGATGAGCCTATGGCCAACTACCAGTTAAACAGGATGCGCGCCGACTACAAATTGAGTTATCAGGAAAAGAATGCCAATGTGCGCATTTTCACCTGGCAGGAGCTAACCGAAAGGCTTTACGCCAATACCTATACGCTGTCTGATAAGGAGGAAAAAGCCGTAGAAAACTATCTCCGTTCTATAGGCGTGACGCAGGAGATGAGCGAAGAAGACAAAATTAAAAAAATAGAAAACGCCATTAAGTCTGGTATAACGCTATATAAAGTAGACCTTGATGAAAACGCGCTGAAGCTGAATAACCTGATTGCAAACAAAACAGCTACAGAGGCAAGTATGACCAGGCTTTTTGCTGCATGCTTTAGAAAAAGCGGTGTAAAGCACGAGCTGGGTATGACCAACGATCGCAACAGTATTCCGTTTGATCCCGATTTTGAGAACTGGAATACAGTGGAAAAATTTGTTTTCTATTTCCCCGACAGAAAAAGATTTATTTCGCCGGTATCGCCCTACATACGCTATCCGTTTACAGATGCCGACGTAATCAGCAACAAAGCGCTCTTTTGCAAAATGACTACGATAGGCGACATTACGCGAGCTATAACAGATATAAGAACAATAACCCAAACGCCTGCAACCGAAAGCCAAAACAATGTGAATGCAGAGGTCGCTTTTTCGGCCGATATGGAAACGAGTATCCGTATTGCCTTTAGTTTCACGGGCTATTGCGCTATGGGAATACGAGAAGCTTTCTTGCTGCTGCCTAAGGAAAAACACAAAGATCTTCTGAAAACAATAATAGGCGTAGCAAGCAAGCCGGAGGATATACAGAGTTCGGCCATATCGGGAGAAGCATTTGAGTATTACAGCAGCGGTAAACCGCTTGTGGTAGAAGCTACGGTAAAGGCTCCGCAATTGGTGGAAAACGCAGGTTCAAAATTTCTGTTCAGGCTGGGCGATGTAATAGGAAAACAATCTGAGCTGTATCAGGTAGATGAAAGAAAGCAACCCGCTGAAATGAATTATCCGCATTTGCTGAAAAGAACCATAACGGTAAACGTACCTGCAGGGTACAAGGTTTTAAATCCGGAGGCTACAAAAATGAAGACGGAATACAAAGACAAGCAAGGCGCTATTACGGCATACTTTTTAAGCGATTATAAACTGGACGGCAATAAGCTGGAGGTAAATATCGTGGAAGCCTATGAGCAGATCTATTACCCTTTGGCCGACTTTGACAACTTCAGGAAAGTGATCAATGCAGCGGCCGACTTTAATAAAATTACGTTGCTATTGGGCAAAATATAGGGGAGGCGCGGGTATTTTATAAAAGCTGTGAGCGGCAAAGTTTACACAGTTTTGTATAGAAGATAAAGGGCGATTATTTTGGGAAAGAGGTGAACAACAATGAATTGCGCTGCCTGTATCATTAAAAGCAATTTCTCTTTCCACAATTCCCCCATTCCCCTATTTATAATACCTTTATGCACATATCCTTATGAAAAATTATACAGCATTTTTGCATCGCTATTTGTTTCGGGTACTATTGGCGGCTGCGATAGGCTATGGCCCGACGGCAATGGGGCAAATAGGTATTAAGGGCGGCTTACTTACGCCCTATGGCGATATTGGTCAGTATTATAAAAAGACGCCCTCTTTCGAGGTTTTTCTATTTAATGCCGATGAGGAAAACAGGTATAAGATACGATTCGGGTATTATTACGCAAATCTGCCAATTAGGATAGACACAGTTCCTATTTATGCTATACAGTATCCGGCCGTTATTGTGCTGCCGGGCTTTCTGGTAAACAAGACTTTGATTATGCAAGGGGTCAATTCCGATTTCTCGTACCGGGTGGCTCATTTAGGAAATCTATCCTTATTTGCCGCAGCCGGCCTGTGTATAAGTATAGGCCATATAGAATCGGTAAAGCAGATAGAAACCGTATATACCGAAACCACAAACTCGGATACCTGGCTCGGAGGTTTCAGATTGATGGCGTCGCTGGAATACAAGCTCAGCGAATCGTTTGACCTTATTGCCGATGCTTCTTACAATAAAATGGTGACTACCGACTACTCCGCCGATTTTACACATACAACCTTGTATTTTGGCATCAATTACCGCTTTATCCATGAAGACTAACCTCCTCCTGTTGCTCGCCGTTGCTGTTGTTTGCTGCTATGGCGGCTGCAAAAAAGTTGAGCAAGACCCTTATTTTTATTATCCTAATGTGCGCACCGATTCGGCGGTGGCGCTGCCCGATGGCAGCGTTAAGGTATATGGCACTGTGCTATCGGCAGGCAATACCGGTATAATAGCGGCCGGTTTCTGTATGGCCGACACAGCTAACCCTAAAATGATGTCGAAGCAAAAGCTAACCGATTCGCTCACCAACAACTCATTTTCTGTTACTTATCCGGCTATCAACTTTAGCAGCATAAAGCAATACTATTTCAGGGCGTTTGTGTGCAACGAAAACGGTTATGCAATAGGCGCCGATGTATCTTTAGCCAATGTGAGTTTCGATACTGCGACTATATCCTGCCATCCTACCCGGCAGCATTTATTGCTCAACGGGGTTATTGCACAAGACGAGCCCTATACGCATAGCGAAAAGCTGAGCCCTACAGTGCAGGAATACAGCGGCTGGATATGGTCGTCGAGCCATGGCATACAGATAGTGTTTGGCGGGTATCCTACGTCGGGCGTATATGCCATTACCCCCACCAGTCCGGGATCAAGGCAGGTAAGCCTGATGATAGATGGCAGTATGGCAGATGCAGCCGGACGCCTGTATGTGGTAGAGCGGCAGCCAGACCTCATAGAGGTAACCATTTGCGACGCCAAGGTAGACCTGAGGGTAGGCTGGTCGTCTACCTATTATCCATTCACTATTGCTACAAATTTTGTGCTGCAGCGGTAAGCGGACTACAGACTGCAATAGTTATTCTATAAATGCGTTACGGCGTAAATAGTCGATACCTATATTTGCTATTGTACAACGCATTATGATAGCCGCACATTCAGCCGACCGCATCAACGAGGTTTTGTTTTTTATAGATCACAACCTCGACGGAGATTTGTCGCTCGATACCCTCGCGCGTGTTGGCTGCTATTCGCCTTTTCATTTACACCGGCTATTCAAAACCGTAACAGGCGAAACGCTGAACAACTATATTACCCGTAAGCGCATAGAAAAAATAGCCGGCTGCCTTATGTATCGCAAAGATATTGCCGTGGGCAGCCTGGCCGTGCAATATGGCTTTAGCAGCAATGCCACCCTCACGCGGGCATTTACAAAATACTATGGCGTTAGCCCCACCCGGTTCAGGCATATGCTGCCGGGCGAGTATAGCAAGATATGCAAAACAGATAGCAAGAATAGCGAAGCGCCCGCCATTTTCGACCAATACATTTGCGATATCAATAACTGTTTAAACTACATGAAGATGAACGCAAACATTGAAGTAAAACAACTGCCGGCTATGCGCATAGCCTACACTACCTGCATAGGCGTGGGCGAGCTGGAGCGCAGCTTTGAGCAAATGATGCAATGGGCACGCAAGGCACGAATACTGGAACGCCCGGATTTTAAGATGGTGCGTATTTTCCACGACAGCTTCCGTATCACCGCCCCCGAAAGAGTGCGCATGAGCATAGGAGCGCCCGCCCCGCCCGATGCCGAAACCGGCGACGCAATAGGCCTCACAACTACGCCCAAAGGAAAATATATAGTGGCGAGTATGCTCATTGCCCCTCCCGATTTTGGCAAAGCATGGGAGAGCCTGTTTGTATGGATGAACGAAAACGGCTACAAAAAAGCCCCCGGCGACCCCTTTGAAATGATATACAACAACTACAACACCCATCCCGAAGGAAAGAGCCAGGTAGATATGTGCATACCTATACAGTAATGCCCGTATGCAGCGCTCCGCAATATTTTTTCTGTGCTTGCGCTGCAATTTTCGGGGTTTTTACTACCTTGGCATAGCTGCTCAATGCGGCTGGTTGCATTAAAAACAAAACAAATTTTATGAACCCTAAGGTGGATTTTTACTTCGACAAAGCCGGTAAGTGGCGCGAAGAACTGGAACTGCTTCGCCCTATAGCGCTAAGCATGGGCCTTACCGAGGAGCTGAAATGGGGCTGCCCATGCTATGTGCTGAACAAAAGCAATGTGGTACTGATACATGTGTTTAAAGAATACTGTGCGCTATTGTTATTTAAAGGAGCGCTGCTTACCGACGATGCCGGCCTGCTGGTGCAACAAACAGAGCAGGTGCAGGCAGCCCGTCAGCTAAGGTTTACCAGCGCCGCTCAGATAGTCGCGCAGGAGCCTCAGATAAAGGCTTATATACAACAGGCGATAAACGTAGAAAAAGCCGGACTGAAGGTAGAAATGCGTAAAAACACCGATCTGGTACATCCGGTAGAGTTTCAGTCGAAACTGGATGAAATGCCCGAGCTGAAAGCGGCTTTCGAAGCCCTTACGCCCGGCAGGCAGCGCGCTTACAATATGTATTTTTCGGAGCCCAAACAGGCGAAAACTCGCGAGGCAAGGGTAGAAAAAAGCCTGCTGCAAATACTGGATGGCAAAGGGCTAAACGACTAAACTGTCTAATACGCCAATAAACTGAAAAACATGACCAAACAACTGGATCCCGCGCAGCGCCAGGCCCTGCTGGCAACGCTAAAAACGAGGTTTGACAAACACCCGTCGCGCCACAAGGGTATAACCTGGGCCGATGTACTGGCGAGGCTGGAAGCCGCTCCCGACAAGCTATGGTCGCTGAATGCAATGGAACAGACCGGCGGCGAGCCCGATGTAACCGGCTACGATGCCGCCGCCAACAAATATATATTTGTGGATTGCAGCCCTGAAAGCCCCGCTGACCGCCGTAGCCTGTGCTTCGACGGCGAAGCGCTGGACGCCAGAAAGGAAAACAAACCCGTAGGCAGCGCGCTGGATGCAGCCGAAGAAATGGGTGTGCAGATGCTGAACGAAGCGCAATACCGCGAGCTGCAACAGCTTGGCGTATTCGATGCCAAAACATCGAGCTGGATACAAACGCCGGCGGCTATACGCAAGCTGGGCGGCGCCCTGTTTGCCGACTACCGCTATGCTACGGTATTTGTGTACCATAATGGCGCACAGTCGTATTATGCAGCGCGGGGTTTCCGCAGCATGTTGAGGGTATAGATGGACCGGCAACTGAAACGATAACCTAACTGAGCCAAGGAATGGACAACAATAACGACCATGTATTACAAACAATACACACTATAGCCGCACCCGTAGCGCTGGTATGGCAGCTATGGACCCAGCCCGAGCATATTGCCCACTGGTGGGGCCCCGCCGGATTTACCGCTACCATACATACCATGGATGTGCTACCCGGCGGCGAATGGAAACTGACCCTGCATGGCCCCGATGGTACAAACTACCCAAACCGCAGCATATATGCCGACATTGTGCCGATGCAGAAAATTGAGTTTGAGCATTTCAATCCGCACTTTTTCACTACTGTACTGTTTGAGCCAGTCGGCGATGCTACCCGCATAAACTGGTCATTACTCTTCGACACCCCCGAGATGCGCGACCTGATAGTAAAAGTGCACAAAGCCGATGAAGGCCAACGACAGAACATAGAACCACTGAAGACTTATGTAGCGCAGCTGATGGGAACGTAGGGATTGGGACTTGCAAAAAAAACCTCTACCCCAATACCTTTTCAAAACACACGCTGCTCTCCACACCCGCATATTGTCCGTAGTTGGGTATGGTGTGGTAGTGGTTTTTTTGGTATAGCCGTATGGCTTCGGGTTGTTTGTAGCCGGTTTCTAAAATGCAGGTTGTGTAGCCAAGCTCTTTAGTCCATGCTTCCAGCTCTTGCAACACCGCCGATGCTATGCTCTTGCCGCGGTGCAGTGGCGGCACATACATCCGCTTTACCTCCGTTGTTGCGGGGGCATACTCTTTTATGGCGCCGCAGCCTACCGGCTCGCTGCCCGCATAGGCAACTACTACATGCTTTATGAGGTCTATTTTGTTGAACTGTGCAAAGAATGAGTGTTCGGCGCCATCTCTAATGGCCAGATCTTCATCCAAGGCGGCAACCAGCGTTCTGAAATCTGGGTTGGTGGAGTCTGTGCGCTGCAGCAATATATGGTGGTGCATATTGGGTGTTTAGGGCGGGGGTATGTGGTGCAAAGCTACTATTTCTCCCATTCAGGGTTAAATTTTATAACGTACCTTTTTCGATGGGCGTTGCCCATCGCTATGGGATTTTTGCCCTTTCAGGGCGTCTTGGTTTTTTAAAAACCTCATAATCCATTGGGCAAGGCCCAATAATCTCTTAGAATAGGGCAACGCCCTATTAACTTTGTAATTTTACACGCTAACCACCAACTCCCATGAACCGCATCGATCGCCTGTTTGGTATCACTACCATGCTACAATCTAAAAAGTATGTAACTGCGGAGCAAATTGCCGATAAGTTCGGGATAAGCGTACGCACCGTGTACCGCGATGTAAAGGCGCTGGCAGAGCAAGGTATTCCGGTTAGCTTTGAGCAAAACAGGGGTTATTTTCTGGTGCAAGGCTACTTCTTGCCGCC
Organism: uncultured Bacteroidota bacterium; assembly: GCA_903882805.1. Classification (GTDB taxonomy): domain Bacteria; phylum Bacteroidota; class Bacteroidia; order Chitinophagales; family Chitinophagaceae; genus Nemorincola. The sequence goes on from CAIRYK010000053.1 coordinate 112,508, forward strand.
GGTGGCTTTCAGCACCGAAGAAGCCAATGCCCTGTTGCTGATGGAAAAAATTATTTATGTCTTTGCCGACAAATCTATATTGGCGCATTACACCACTGCGCTCCACAAGGTTAAAGCCGTGATGAGCAGCGCCGAGAAGAAGAAAATAGAGCAACTGAACAGCAGTATAAAGATGCGGGTATCAGAGCATTTTGCCGGCAATTTCGACTATCTGGCGGCGCTGCAGTCTGCTATTGCCGAACGGCAAATAATAGATGTAAGCTACCGCAACCTAAACGGCGATGCCAGTGTACGACAGTTGGAACCTATAGGACTGGTATTTTACGGCGCGGCCTGGCACTTAATTGCGTGGTGCCACCTGCGCGGCGAGTATCGCGATTTTAAGGTAGTGCGTATACAGGGGCTTACCCCCACAGGCAAGCCGTTCAGGCACGAAACCCACATAACTCTCAACGAATATATTGCCAGTCTGCAGCTAAACTGTCCGCCAGCTATGCAATAAAAAATATTTTCGACCCTCTATTTCAGACTGCCATAGGGCTGTCAGTGGGCAGCGCTTCCTTTGTGTTATCAAATACAAACAGATTATGACAACAACACAAAAGTTCCTGAAACAACTGGAAGCCGAAGCAGTGGTAACCCGCAAAATGCTGAGTATTATACCCGACAACAAGCTGGACTGGCAGCCGCACCCCAAGAGCATGACGCTCCGTGCGCTGGCCACGCACGTAGCCGAAATATCGGGCTGGGTAACGATAGCGCTGGATACCACCGGGCTGGATCTGGGCAACAACCCCTACGAGCCGCCAGTAATGAACAGTAGCGCTGAGTTGCTCGCTTTTTTTGAAGCGCGACTGGCTGCAGGCTGTGCATCGCTGCAAAAAGCTACCGACGACGATCTGGCCGATATGTGGACCATGAGCTATGGCGAAAAAGTGATTAGCGTATCGCCAAAAGAAAGTGTGATACAGAGCTCTATCAACCAGATCATTCACCACCGCGCACAGCTGGGCGTCTTCCTGCGCCTGCTCGATGTGCCTATACCCGGCACATATGGCCCCAGCGCCGACGAAATGACCATGTAATACCGCCGGCCCTTACACCCCACACTATTGCACAACCCGCTACCACAGCGGGTTGTGTGCATTTATGGCGCATTAGCGGCGCTGTGGTTGCAAGTTCTGTTTGTTAAAATAAGGCAAATGCGTAAAATAAATTTTGCAATTACGATAAACGTCGTAATTTTATCTACGATAATAGTCGTAGATGAAAGAGCAGCAGACAATAAAGGCTACAGAAGCCGAAATGGAAATACTGAATATACTATGGACCCACGGCCCGTCAACGGTGCGCGATGTGCACGACAGGCTGGCGGAGGTGAAGGATACGGGCTACACCACTACGCTGAAACAAATGCAGGTAATGCACGAAAAACAATTGCTGACAAGAGTTGCTGAAGGCAAAACCCATGTGTATACTGCTAAGGCAAATAAAACCGATGCGCAGGGCCAGCTACTGAAACGTATGATAGACTCGGTGTTCAATGGGTCGGCAATGCAACTGGTGATGCAGGCCCTGGGCAGCCACAAGCCCAGCGATGCCGAGTTGGACATGATTCGCGAATACCTGGAAAAGAAAAAAGAAGTAAATAATAACTAACTACCGCTACCTCTACTAAATAATATTGCCAATGGCTATCTGGATACATTCTTTGTCGTGGACGCTCATTTATGGGTTGGGTCAGGGTTGTGTAGTTTATGGCCTGCTCAGGCTGGCCCTAAGGCTTACTCCTGCGGCGTCGGCAGCCTATCGCTACGCATTGTCGCTATCGGGGCTATTTGGGCTGCTGGTATGGTTTGCCGCCACCTGGGCCCAGCAATACGCAGCGCTGGCCAACTTGCCGGTTACAGAAGTATATATATTTAGCGCGTTTACGGCATCGCCTGTAGGGCAGGCCGCGCATGGCCCGGCACAGTCATCAATTTTTACCGCCTGGTTTCCGTGGCTGGCGGGCTTTTATGTGGCTGGTGTGTCGATTATGCTTGTCCGCTTGCTGGCTGGCCTGGGCCAGGTAGTGCGTTTGCGCACTGCCGGCGCTACGCCCCCCGATGCGGCGCTTATCCGTAGTCTCCATAAGCTTGCCGAAAGCATAGGGTGCAGCGCGCCAGTTAGGTTGCTGGTATCGGTGCGCGCCCATACGCCTATGGTTATAGGCTGTATAAAACCTGTAATACTGCTGCCGGCGGCTGCCCTGGCACAACTAACCCCCTACCAGCTGGAAACAATACTGCTACACGAACTGGCCCATATAAAACGGCACGATTACCTCATGAACCTATTGCAAACCATTGCTGAGACCCTTATGTTTTTTAATCCGTTTGTTTGGCTGATATCGGCGCAGGTGCGCGCTGAGCGCGAAATGTGTTGCGACGATATAGCGTTGGCGCACATTGCCGAGCCGTTAAGCTATGCTGCCGCTCTGGCTGCTCTGGCCGCACAGCCTGCCGGATACTCGCCAATGGCCATAGCCGCTACCGGACAATACAACCATCTTTATAACCGAATACAAAGAATTATGGAACCGAAAAAAAGCCCCCTCAGCTACAGCCGCAAGATAGCCGCCGTAGCCCTAACCGCCGCTATAGGCGCAGCAACTGCCATTCTTATGCCGGGATGCATACAGCCGGCGCAAGCGACCCAATGCGTACCGCCCGAAGCTGCGGCCGCTCAGGCGACAGATAGCGCAACCGCAGCCCTGACAGATGAAACCCGACTGATGCGCAGTCTGGTGGATGATGGCGTGGTAGACCAGGTAAAAGGATTTATTGTAGAAAAAAATCTGGAAAAGCTATATATCAACGGCCGACTCCAGCCCACCGATATAACCGAAAAATACCTGAAGAACATAACCGATAAATATATAAGGATACAAGTGCACTCATTTTCTGAGCGGCTGCAAATGCATCCAGATGCAAGTTTGCTACAGCTGATATTGCCTGTTACCAGTTCATCGCCTTGTGTTGACAAAAAACCGGGATGCTAACAGGTGTGGATAAGCCTTACAGAGGGCCATGTGGCGGCAGTGTATAACGTAATGTGGCAGCCCTATGGGGCGCCGCACAATTCAATGCACTGTTACAACATGCCTTAGACTCCTAACGGAGTCGCCCTTCGTCAACGCACAGGGGTCAATCTGTTAGTTATATTATGAAAAGATAATTCAAAATGAAGCGGAGAGATTATAATACTCAACTTAATCAAAGGTTCACACAAAAACCATCAGGGCCATCCAATAATCGTTCAATCAAGGTTCAGAAAAATGCGCTTGCGCCGGTATCGCCCGTCGGCAGGGCTCAGGCCGACCTAACAGACTAAATTGCTAATTGAAAAAACATCAACCTAACCCTACCACTCAGCTTAATCAAAAGTTCAGGCATCCCTCAAAGTGTGTACCATTTTATACAACTTTATAGGCAAATAAAAAAAAACAATCAGAATATCATGTTCCCATATATTTGCAATAATAAAACAGCAGAACATGAACAAGATACTTGTTACAGGCGGATGTGGCTATATAGGCGGCCACACGATTGTGGATCTGATACAGAATGGATTCGATGTTATTTCGGTAGATAATCTATCGAGAGGCTCATTGAAGATGCTGGCGGGAATAGAGAAGATTGTAGGAAGACCAATAAAAAACTATCGTGTAGACCTTTGCAATCTCGACGATACAGAAGCCATTTTTTCTGAAAACCCCGATATAGTGGGCGTTATACATTTCGCTGCATTCAAGTCGGTGCCGGAGTCGGTGAGCAACCCGCTTATGTATTACAAAAACAATCTGAATAGCCTGATCAATGTACTGCAGTGCGCCGAAGATTTTGATGTAGATAACTTTGTGTTTTCTTCATCTTGCTCGGTTTATGGCAATACCACTCAGCTGCCGGTAAGCGAAGAGGTGCCTTTTGCGGAGCCCGAATCGCCCTATGCCCGCACTAAGCAAATGGGTGAGGCTATATGCGGCGACTTCTCAAACCTGCACAAAGACTTCAACACTATATTACTCCGTTATTTCAACCCTGTTGGCGCGCACCCGTCGGGCCATATAGGCGAGTTTCAAGACCTTAGCGAGAGCGTAGTGCCGGTTATTACGCAGACCGCTATAGGCAAGCGTAAAGAAATGACGGTGTTTGGCAACGATTACGATACCCGCGACGGATCGTGCGTGCGCGACTACATACACGTTATGGATATTGCCAATGCCCACACCAAGGCGCTACAATACATAATAGAAAGCCGCAACAAAAACAATTGCGAGGTGTTCAATCTGGGCACTGGTAATGGCGTGAGCGTGCTGGAACTGATAGATGCCTTCGAAAAAGTATCGGGCGAAAAACTGAACTACAAGATTGGCCCTCGCAGACCAGGCGATGTAGTATCGGTATATGCCAACAACAACAAAGCGCGCACACTGCTTGGCTGGGAAACACAATACAACCTAGACGCTATGATGGACACCGCCTGGAAATGGGAAAACATATATGCTCAAATGAAAAAAGCCGCTGCGCCTGTAGCCTAATATATTTTGCAAAAAGCAAAAAGCCATGCTCCGCTCGGGGCATGGCTTTTTTATGTGCTTTTTGCTCAGTTCATCCGGTATCTGCGCAGCTATGCCGCGCCATAAAATACCCACATTTTGTAGCATGGCTACAACCCGCTATGGGCTTGTATCTGGGGTATTTATGCCCGCATATTCTGTGGAAATCGCGGCCGCAGCGGTAGGCTGCAGCCCGCTATATTTGGGGTATAAAATCTATCTACTATGCGCGGACAACGAATTTACAAAGAGATTATTAAGGGCAACGGCTTAGAAAAAGCCATGCGCAAGGGCCGCAACTCATCGCTGCTCACTAAGCGCAACGAATGTTTGTTTGCCCGTTATTACTACTATTGCTGGTTTAAAAACCGGTGCTACGAAGAGGCTTTACGACTATTGGTGTCGGAGTTTTTCATATCGCCATCCACAATTTCCATGCTTATTACCAGCCATACCGTAGATTTGCAGGCGCTCAAACAAAAATCGCCCACCCTGTATTTCTTTCAAAACCGATGGCCGCACCTTAAATGGTAATCGTTACTAACGCCTTCTGGCGTTTTTTTTATGCAGCAACCATCTTTCCTTCACAGGGCTGCTTATAGCTACAGGCTTATAGCCAAGTGGTTTTCTATCACCGCCGTGGCGGGCACATACTCGCGGGTATTTTTGGTACTGTAGTCGTCAAAGCAAAGCGTATAGCGAAGCTCGCGCACGCGGTAGGCGTCGGGGCGCTTTTGGGTGGCCGCAGTTGCCCGGTTCAGTTGGCCAAAGGCATCGCCCGGGCTCCAGTTTTGTAGTGTCTTGTGCAAGCGCCACTCTATATCGTAATAGGCAAGGGCTTGTTCCTTATAGTCGGTAGGTGCGGCCGCGGCAGTAGAGCCGTGCGGTGCAAACCCCAATCTGAACACTACCACACCGGCGGCGGTCTGCACCTGCTCGCCCAGGTTGTTGAATTTGAAGTCTTCAAAATCTATCAGCACACATGGCCACGATACCGGTGGCCGGACGCCGGGCCGCAATTGGCCCAGGTCTTGGTCTATACAGGCTATGCCCGGCATGGCTGCGCGCAAGCGGCTTTGCACATTCAGTAATATAGTTGCAAATGGCGAATTCATTTTTTAGTAGAAGTTTAGGGTAAAAAAATATGCGTTTGTTATTCACCAGCGGGTATGCCATAAGTGGCGCTCCAGTAGCCGGCGGGTATTGGCGTAAGGGCAGCTATCTGCCTGTCTATCTCCATACGGGTTTTCAGGTAGTCAATATCGTTGTCTTTGGCAAACACAAATCTCCCTCCTGCTGTCTCGTAGCCATATCCAGCCAGTATGCTCATAAAAGTAGGGCTGTTCAGCATGGCGGCCGTATAGGTCATGTCGCTACGGGTTATCTCCAGTTGTTGCTCCAGGTGCACCTTGCTTTGCGCATAGCCGGCGCTCTGGCTACTGGTGGTAGTCTCTGTATTACCCAGTATGGTTATGCTCATTTCCTCATTGAGGGCCTTTACAAATGATAGTTGTAGATTACCGTCGCAGTTGGTTTGCTTTCCATCCTTTATTTCAAAGTCGGCCTGCCGCGGCAGCATTATAGATAGCGAGCTGCCGCTTTCGTCCAGTATTCGTTTCAGCTCGGCGCGCGTTTGCTCGTCATACGAGTCGTACTTTATCACCCTTATGGGCTGGCCAAACAGCTCAATATACTGTGCCCAGTCCGACAGGCCTCCGCGTTTATACAGCGCATAGGGTGCGCATTTCAGCAGCAGTCCCAGGTCGGAGGGGTCGCCCATTATCCATACCTGAGGCATATCGGCATAGCGCAGTCCTGTATTACCGGTTTGCTCAAAAGCTATTATACCCAGTTCGGGTTTTATGTGTTTGCGGGGTATGTGGTGAAAAGCAAATGTCTTACCCGGCAAAAACTCAACCCCCGATACGCCCCACAGTAGCGTTTGCAATATTGTTTTCATCAGCTCTCTGAAGGGCATCGACTGTATTAGCCCATCAAACGAAGCATTTCTGGCGCCATTGGTTTCAAAACACAGTTCTTTATTCAGCACTGCGTCCAGTCGTTTGGCTATTACACCGCTCAGATGCCCGTCCAGTATTATGTCGCTATACAGGTCATAAAGCCTTGTTCGGTTTGGGTTGTATACCGACTCTGCATTGGTGAGCGCATTGCGCCAGTAAGAAATATCCTTCCTCGATCTGTCGGCCGAGCGGATGTTTAGTTCATTAATAACTATCTGCTGTGCAGATGTTTTATTTACGTTGATCATACGATTGGATTTTTATTGCTTGTTAGTTGTATAAAATAATGGGCTGAAATTTGTAACTTGCACCCTCCAACTATAAATATCAGGTATACACTATGAGGCGGTTAATTGCTGATTTATATAAAATTGTCTTTAAATTAACTGGTCACCGCGCATTTTCTTTTTTCTTTGCATTGGGCTACGTTACTATGCTCAATCTGCTGTCGGTGTATGGTATTTGCGTTTTGCTCGAGAACCTGTATCCTCAATTGTGGTATATACACAACTACCTGTTCACCTTAAGACTCAACTTTATTATTACTGTTATCGGCGTAACGGCGCTCAACTTCAGGATTATGTTGCCACTGCACAATCTGTCGAACGAGATCAACATCAAACCCCGCCTGTTACCCATAATCATCTACACCTTTCTTTCTATGGTGTTATATTCCTATATACTTATCACCAATCTCGAAGTGGATATCAATACAGTATAACCGGAGTCTGACAATTAAATACAGATTTTGCTGCGGGCAACCCCAAACACAGCTTGTCTGCAACACTAAAAATGGTAGGTCGGTTCACTAGTATTTTACATAAATGCAACACACACAAACACTAACAATCGCATAAAATCCATAATTTGCACAGCTCATGAAACCACTGATTGTAGATCTCTATAAGATTCTTTACAGAAAGACAAACAGTACACTTTTGTCGGCTTTGTTAGCTATCACGTATGTCAGTATACTCAACGTAATATCTCTGGTGGGGCTTAGCTTACTTATCGAGGAGCTGGTACGACCATTGCGCAAGGTGCATCGCTTGTATGTATTCCCATACTATCTGGCTATTGGCGCTTTTTTCTGGTTCCTCAACTACTGGATCATGCAACCCCTCGATAAGCTTTCTAAAGAGCGCAAGAAAGACCCTTTTTATGCGCCCATTATCACTTACACTATAGCTTGCGTGCTTACTTATTTGTATATCTATTACAAAGACAAGATATTTAAAGTAAATTTCTAAGCGCAATCGCTAAAGCCCGGCATCGAATACCTTTCAGTTAATAGTGATTTTCTCTGCGTGTATTGCTATGCCAGCTCACGGTTGTGCCATCAGGTATGTTGAGGTTATCTGTGCCTGCATAGGGCCAGTCGGGTTGGGCCAGTCCCTTCATAATATTGTTTAGCGCTGCAACAGCATCCTGATAGGCACTGCGGAAAGCTGCATAATCTACGCTCGTGTTGCACAACCTTATCAGTCTCCAGCAGGCTATATCCTTCACTAGTGTTTTCAGGTATTCGTCGGTTATGGCAGGCGCGGTAGTTACTGTGCCAAACAGTTGGGCCAGATCATAGCGAGCCAAATAGGTTTTTGCTTCTTGTATGGCCGCATCAATTGCGGTGTCTATAAGCGCGCCATCGGCGCGGGTTATCTCATCTATTATCTCTGCGTAGAGATGTGTGTACAGGTCTGTACGGTCAATGATAGGCATAGTATTTTGCTTTTAGGTAATGATTTTTAGACAATCGCTACCTGCAAGCCTACTGTGCCCTGCAGGTTAGTCCTCGTCTTCGTCTTTTTGCTTTTTCTTTACCGGTTTTTCTTTCTCCTCTTCTTCGTCATCATCGTCGTCGTCGGATTTCTTCTTTGGCGGCGCCTTCTTCACTACCGGTTTTTTCTCTGTCCTTTCCTCTGCTTCTTCGTCATCATCGTTTTTCTTTTTGGGCGCTGGTTTGGATGTAGCTGGTTTCTTGGATGCCTTTGGTTCGTCGGCATCGTCGTCGTCAGATTTCTTTCCAACCCTTTTCGATGCACCTTTTGGCTGCGCTGCAGCTGCTTCTTTTTCCAGTTCTGCGCCTTCCTGGGTCATGCGCACATTTATTATTTTCTTTTGTGCACGATCGTAAGTGGCTTCATAAATGTTAGTAGCGTTGTCGCCCACAATTTCGCATATATAGCCTATCAGCGACTTGTTTTTGCCATCATCGGCATCCAATGTATCTACATATGCCAGTACTTTCACTACACCTTTGTTCAACTTTTGCAATTCTGGTATCTTCTTGCGTTCGTCGGCATATTCTTTCAGCGACAACATCTGGCGTCTAAACAAGTTGTTGTCTACTTTATCTCTGTTTTTAGCTTTCCGTTCATCCAGCGCTTCTTTACGGTCCTCCTTATCGGCAGGTGTCTTTTTGCCTGTCTGGGCTATAAGTGTCGATTGAAAAGCTATGAGAAGCAGCGTAAGTAGTTGCAATTTGCGCATCGTTTATCAGAGTTAAATAGCCTGTAAACCACAGGACTGCAAAGGTCTGATTATCTGCCAAGAAATTCAACATTTGCGTCAATCGAAATTTTGTTAAAGATGTTGCAAACAAGCCTTTACCGGCGGGTTAATACCTGTTGGCATTTACCGGCCGCGGATATGCCATTAGGCTGCCTTGCGCCGCAATACTCATTTTTTCGTTTATCTTCCATATTGCACCCTCCACTGCGTCGGGTCCGTCATCGTGTGCGCGGCTGCCTGCGCTAAAGGCTACAAACTGTTCATCCAGTCGTTGCATATGAGGGTTGTGGCGTTCCGCTTCGTTCAGGTAAAGCAGGCCATTGCGGTGCAGCGGTTCAAGCAGGCTTTCTATGCGCATAAATTTATCGGGCTTTTTGCGCTTATCGCCGCGCACAGGTATGGTTATACCCTCCTGCCGTCCGCTCAGCGCCACCTCGCGCACCAGCACATCCTGCATAAATACCTCCTCCATATAGTAGTAGCAGGCATTAGCTCCTACCAGCTTCATTATCTGCTTGTGCCATTCTATCATTTGCGCTGTTGTGGCCAGCTCCAGGTAGCATTTTATTATATGAAACTCGTCCTGCCATTTGCCTACCAATATGGTAGCTTTATAGTCGTTGGTATCCTTATACGATGGGTCGGTATAGCATACCAGCGCCTGGTATTCGTGCAGAGGAGCTATAGGCTTGTACGCCATTTTCTGGAACACCGAACCTTCATTTATCGGGTTGTTATAGTACTCCTTCTGTGCCGCTGCGTAGCTTTTCTGTGCCAATACCCTATCTATGTGCTGCTCAGTATTCTTTTCTGGCCAGGTCGATACACCGTTTTCATCGCGAATATTCACCACCGTTACTTCGTCTGCAAGACGTGCCGCGCGCACTATACAGCAGTCGAGCGCAATGCGGTTGCCGCAAAATATAATGCTTGTTGGTTGCGATACCGACCTTGTGCCTATGGCGGCTTCTTCTATCCATCGCCAGTGGCGCGCTACTATGTCTGTATTCAGGCAGTCGGCATCGGTGTCCACATCGTCAAACAATATAATGTCGGGACGCGCCTCTTCGTTTCTCGATCCTCTTGGGCTTTGCCCGGCCCCTATCGCTCTAAACCCTATGCCTGTAGCAGTAGTAAACTCAGCCGCTTGCCAGGCGCCTGCGCTTTCCTGTCGGCCATAGTCTTGTATCAGGCGTTTGTTTAGTTCCAGATTTGCTTTGTAGGGCATCAGTAACCGCGTCGCGTTGTCCAGACTATTACTTATCAGCAATACATAACGTTTCTTCTTGCGCTCCATCGTCACCGCGGAATCGGTTACACGGAGTTCGTTGCCCATTTCTGGGTGCCCTACAAAAGTCAGGTAAAACACCTCCATCATTGTTCGGGTACTTTTTGCCAACTCGCGACTCCACATCCTTACCTCGTACCATTCAGGATGCGCTAATACGCGTTTCGTTGCTGCTTTATGAAATTCCGCCGGCTCTGCATAAAAATAGCCCGGAAAATAGTATCGGAACCATGCTTCTGGGTCGGTCTCTAACGCATGTATTCGTTCTTTTCTTACATGGTCGGGCTCCTCTGTATCTATTGTCGTGCCTGCAAATAACTCTTGTAGCGACTTTTGCCACTTGCTTAATCTTTGTTTCTCGGTCATAGGGTATAGTGTGGGGATATGCGGGCAACAATTGTAGGCTTATTCGTCTGTTCGTTGCTTAATAAATGCGTCGAAATGGGTAGCTACGGCTCGGGCGAAGTGCAAGTCGCGCTTACGTAGCCAGGTAATAAATAGCTCTGCAATATCTATTATCAACGATACCGTTACCTCCGGTTCCAGACTTTTGATGGCTGTGGTGTACTTTATAGCCAGATCAATATCTTTTGGATTCACTTCTTTGTCGGCATCCTCAATGGTTCGCGTTAGCTTTTCAAGGGCAGTATACAAGCGTTTTAGCTGCGTTTGTTTCGATATCAGCAGCGAGCTACGCACATTATCCCATGCATCTTCTTTAGCCCATTTCAGCACCTGGGTTTCCTGCACCGCCACAGTATTTGCTACATCTGTTACCGATAGCTCTTGCTTCGTGTACAGCATACGCGCCCACTCTTTGCGTTCTTCATACTTTAGTCGTTTTGTCATTCGATAGGATTTTTAGGGTTGTTTACAGCACAAAGTTGCAACAGCCTACGCATCTGCACAAAACATGAATATATAATGCGGTGTAATCCTTCAGTAATCAACCTACTGCTGCAACACGATAAAAATTATTTGCGTGGATATCGTGAACTAGGCAATTGCCAATCAAATTGTTTTACTTCAAAATCTCTTGCATATTAATACCAGATACTAAAAAAAGAAAAGATTTTCCAGCAATACCGCTACATTATAATCAATTTCACTGCAAAAGGCTCACTACAACCAACGCTAACCAATATGTCAGCAACGGGCCGCGACAATTAACTAATTTTGCTACTCTGGCGCACTGCCTAAAAAACACAAAATCTATGAACACACAGAAAATAGCAATTGCCATCCATGGTGGAGCTGGCACTATATTACGTAGTACAATGACACCAGCATTGCAAGTTCAGTATGAACAAGCACTACAAGCTGCACTCGACGCAGGTTATACCCTGCTCCAGGCGGGAGGAACAAGCGTAGACGCTGTTGCTGCTGCAGTTGTAAGCCTCGAAAATTTCCCCTTGTTCAACGCCGGAAAGGGCGCCGTGTTCAATAACTTGGGCAAGCACGAAATGGACGCTGCTATTATGGATGGTAAAACACTGGAGGCTGGAGCAGTTTGCGGCGTTGCTAATACTAAGAACCCTGTTTTATTGGCTAAGGCGGTTATGGAGCACAGCGAACATGTGGTTTTATGCGGCGCGGGCGCAGAACAATTTGCTGCTGCACAGGGTATTTCAAGCGAGCCCGACGAGTACTTCTACACAAAACAACGCTACCAACAATGGCAACAGGCTCTTGCCGAAGACAGAGTGCAACTGGACCATACAGAAAAGAAGTTTGGTACGGTGGGCGCTGTGGCGCTCGATGCAGCCGGCAATTTAGCGGCAGCAACCAGCACCGGCGGCATGACCAATAAGAAGTATGGCCGCATGGGCGACAGCCCTGTAATAGGCGCCGGAACTTATGCCAACAACCATACATGCGCCATTTCGTGTACCGGTCATGGCGAGCTGTTTATACGCAGCGTGGTAGCCTACGATATTTCATGCCTTATGGAATATGCCGGACTGAGCCTCGCAGAGGCATGCGACAAAGTTGTGCACGACAAACTGGTGAAAATTGGCGGCGAGGGCGGCCTCATAGCAATAGACAAATTGGGAAATATTGAGCTACCATTCAATAGCGAGGGCATGTATCGCGGTTGCAAAAACAGTGATGGCTTAAATGTAATCAGTATCTATAAAGACTAAAGAATCGTTAACTCCAACCGGTCTTAAATCTGACAATAAATGAAAAAGGTGAGTAGCGCATGCTACTCACCTTTTTTGTATGACTGATCGTCAAAGACTATCTCTCGATCACGAAATGGAACACATTGTTCGCAGAAGCAGAACGCATGTTCAGGATATACATTCCGTTTGCAAGGCCGCTGTTCAGAGTAATCTGCTCGTTGATGTTACCGCCATTAGCTTTAACACTTGTAGCGTAAACTACCTGACCAACCATGTTCACAACTTCAAGAGTTACATCCTGATCGTTGATAGAACCAATTGAACCTTTCACTGTAAATGTACCCTTGTTCGGGTTTGGCATGATCTTAACGTCTGATGCAGTATTAGCTACTGATTGAACGCCCACTGTATTTACAGTGATAGTCAACGATTTGCTTGATGTTCTTGTACCGCAAGCGCTGTGGCTTGTCATGTCGCAAGAGATAACATCGTTGTTAACCAGTGTAAATGTAGAGTAAGTAGAGCCTGTAGCTGTTGGTATAACAGTACCGTTCTTTTTCCATACATAAGTAGGAGCAACGCCTGGAACTGTAGCATCAGCTGAGAATGTAACATTCAGGCCTTTACCTACGTTTGTACCGAGGTCAGAGTTCAAACTAAACACTGGAGTAACAGGAGCATCGTCGATAACTACGTTGTTACTGTATACAGAGTTCATTGTGCGGCACTCAAAATTGCTGGTCATTACGCAGCTGATGATGTCGCCAGCAGCAGTAGTGTAGCTGTAAGCAGCGCCTGTTGCAACTGGTACGCCGTTGTTCAACCACTGATAACCAGGAGCAGTACCGCCGTTAGTTGGGGTAGCGTTGATGGTTACTGCAGTACCAGGACATGGTTTAGCAGTTGCGCCTGCAGAAATCGTAACTGCTGGAGCTGCCATTGCATTAACTGCAAGGATAGCATGATTGTCAGCAGTAGCCGGAGATACGCAATTAGCATTGCTTGTCAAAGTTACTGATACGCTGTCGCCGTTAGCTGGAGTATAATCGTAAGAGCTTGAAGTGCTTACTACAGCGCCGCCGTTTACTCTCCACTGATAAGTAGGAGCTGAACCGCCATTAACAGCAGATGCTGTGAGGCGAGCTGAAGAACCAACACATATTACTGAACTACCTGTAGAAGTAGCTACTGTAACTGCTGGAGTAACTGTAGCGTCGATAACAATTGCACGTGTGCCTGTCATTGAGTTACCGCAGGTAGTTGCTGGGTTAACAGCTTCTACTGTATAGTTACCTGCCGCAGTCTGCAAACCAAAGTCGAGTGCACCGCCTGTGCTTGTGTCGGGTGAGCCAACTGGAGCGCCGTCTAATTTCAACTGATAGATGATTCCGCTGTTTGAGTTAGAAAGACCAACTGCACGACCAGTGCCGCCTGCGCAATAGTTGCCACCGCCAGTTACAGAGTAAGGTGTAGGCAATGCATTCACTATTACTGTCGCGCTAGCCATCATGTCGTTTCTGCAACCAAAAGCTACATCAACTGCTTTAACAGTGTAAGTACCTGCAGTTGTGAAAGCTCCGAAGTCAACAGGGAAACCATCGCCTGGCATTGCTGTGCCTACCGCTGTAGTTCCTCTGTATAACTGATAGCTGATACCAGTAGCAGAACCATCAAGGATAACGTTAACGCCGGTTGCGCCAGCGCACAGCTGACCGCCGCCTGTCACTGTAAATGGAGTAGGCAATGGATTAACCACAACTGCTACTGAACCGATCATTACGTTAGTGCAAAGGTTTGTTGCGTTGATTGCCTGAACTGTATAGTTGCCAGCAACTGTTTGCAAACCAAAATCAAGAGAGAAACCTGTGCCTGACAATATTGCGCCAGATACTGGAACTAAGTCTCTAACCAATTGATAGTTAACGCCTGTGTTAGATACACGCAGACCAACGCGAACACCTGTTCCACCAGCGCAGAAGTTGCCGCCGCCAGTAACTTCATATGCAGCAGGAAGTGGGTTAACACCTACTGTAGCAGAACCATTCATGTTGCTTGTGCAAGGTGTAATGCCATCAGAAGCTACAACTGTATATACGCCTGGAGTGGTGAAACCGCCAAGGTCGAGTGTAGTGCCTGTGCCTATAACTGATGGACCAACTGGACCTGACAGTGAATAAACCTGATAGATGTTAGACGCAGTAGATGTAGACAGGAAGATGTGCTTGCCGTCTGGATCGCCAGCGCAGTAGTTACCGCTACCTGTTACTGTATGAACAGCAGGCAATGGATTAATAGAAACAACAGTACCGCCAATCAAATCAGCTGTACATGTAGTAGAAGGATTAGTTGCTTTTACTGTGTAGGTACCTGGAACTGTCTGTATGCCAAGGCTCAAAGAACCTGACGTACCTGGTATTGCAGGACCTACAGGAGTAATACCTCTGTATAACTGGTAGTTTACACCAGACTCAGAACCGTCAATAGTAACTGCAACGCCAGTACCGCCAGCGCAATATCCGCCGCCGCCAGTTACGTTGTAAGGATAAGGAGGCATGTTAGTACCTACTGAAGTTACACCTGCCATATCAGCAGAGCAACCTGTAGATGCGATAGAAGCAACCACGTTATACGCGCCAGAAGTCAACTTCAGACCAAAGTCAAGACCTGCATTTGTACCAGCAACTGGAGCTCCGTCTGGCGAACCGCCAAGCATCAACTGATAGTTTGTACCAACAGTTGAAGAATTAAGACCTACGTGAACGCCAGTTCCGCCAGCGCAATAGTTACCGCCGCCTGTAATAGTGTATACAGTAGGCAATGGATTGATACCTATTGTTACTGAACCAGTCATGTTTGTTTGGCAAGTAGTAAGTGGGTCTCTTGCTACAACGGTGTAACCGCCTGTAGTAGCCTGAGGACCAAAGTGCAAATCAGCGCCAGTACCAGTAAGCGCCGCGCCAACTGGAGTGATACCATGATACAATTGATATTCAACAGTAGCTTGTGTAGCGCCGCTAACATAAACATCAGAACCTAAAGCGCCTGAGCAATAGTTGCCGCCGCCTGCTACTGATAATGCAACTGGATTAGGATTTGTACCCACTACTGGGCTACCAACAAGATTTGACGTGCAAAGTGTAGAAAGATTAGTTGCAATTGCTGTATATCCGCCCAGCGCTGTTTGCAAACCGAAGCTGATGCCTGCGCCTGTACCTGCAACTGGCAAGCCCATTGGCAAACCGCCATAGTACAACTGATAGCTTACACCTGCTTCAGATGCATCTGTAGTAACCAATACACCGTTGCCGCCAACGCAATAGTTGCCGCCGCCTGTAAGGTTAACAGCAGTTGGAGCTGGATTAGCAACAACCGTAGCGCTGCCTGCCATATCTCTTGTACAACCTGTAGCAACATTCGTAGCCATAACTGTATATGTACCTACGCCAGAAAGAACACCGAAGTCCAGACCTGAAGTAGAACCATGTACTGGCATACCTTCCATTGCTGAACCATAATACAGCTGGTAATCAATGCCTGTAGCAGAACCGTCCAATCCAATATGTACGCCGCCGCCGATTGATGAACAATATCCGCCGCCGCCGGTTACATTATTAATAGCTGGTAATGCGTTAACTGCAAATGATGAAGATGTGGTGCAACCTGAACCTGCTAATGTGTAAACAACTGTAGTAACACCAGCAGCAACGCCAGTTACTACGCCGCCTGCATCAACTGTAGCAACAGAAGGATCTGTTGTTGTCCATGCACCTGTGCCAGAACTGCTCAAAGTAGATGTAAGACCAACACAAGCGTTTGTAGTTCCAGCTATTGCTGTAGGCAATGTATTAATAGTAACAGGTAAAGTTGACTGACAACCTGTAGATAATCTATAAATGATTGTTGGAGTTCCTGACGCAACACCTGTTACAACGCCTGTAGAAGGATCAACAGTTGCTGCAAATGTGCTGCTCGACCATGTACCGCCAGCAGTTGCATTTGTCAATGCTGTTGTAGAACCAATACATACGTTAGCTGTACCGCTGATAGCAGCCGGTACTGGGTTAACAACTATAGGCAATGTTGCTGTACAACCTGAAGGCAATGTGTATACAATTGCATCAGACCCAGGAGTTACACCGGTTACAACGCCGGTTGTAGAGTTAACAATTGCATTACCTGTTGTATTGCTCCATACGCCGCCTGTAGAAACATCAGACAGAGTAACGTTCAAACCAGCACATACAGAGCTGCTTCCAGTGATAGCTGCAGCGCCATTGCTTACATTCACAACTTTAGTAGTATAACAACCGCCAGCTGCTGTATAAGTAATGGTAGCAACACCTGGCGCTACGCCTCTTACTATACCTGTACCGAAACCAACGGTAGCAACTGTTGGATTGCTGCTCGACCATGTGCCGCCTGTTGTGGCGCTGCTCAAAGCAGTTGTGGCGGGCATACATACATTTGAACTACCTGTGATAGCTGCCGGTGTAGCCAATAAATCTAATTGTATTGGGTCCGAAGCAGTAGTTAAACCACCGTTTGAACAAGTTACATTGTTACGATACCACACTGTTCCTGTTGAAATGGTAGGAGTAGTATATAAAGCATTTGTCGCGCCTACTACATTCGAGAAACCAGTGGTGCCACTGGTAACAGAACGTTGCCACTGGTAAGTAAAACCAGAAGTAATTCCAGGAGGAGTGTACAATAAGTTCGAATTGAAAGACGTACAAGCGCCAGAAACGTCAGCTGTTATAGGCGTAGTAACCGGTGCGCCTGCGCAACCAGGACCTTGGATTCTGATTGCATAGTCTCTTGCATCAATATAATAGTTAGTTGTCGTTGGGCAAGATGGAATCTGTGGGTAGTTCGCATAATTTATGTTAGCGCCCGGTGCATAGCTTGCGCAATAAGAAAGAATTACACGCATTCTGTACAAACCAGGAGTAACAGTTGATGGTATTGTAATTGTTGGAGTGCTACGACGACTTGTTACACTCGCTTCGCCGCCAACTACTTCAGATGTAGAGAAAGTACCGTCGCCATCGAAGTCTATCCATATTTGGTTAGCACAAGTGTTGCCGGTTATACCGCCTACAGTTGCTGTATAAGTTGAACCCATATTTAATGTGCAGCCCATAGTTGCTGTCTGATCCAAATATGCAGTGTTAGGACATGCTGTACCATCGTTGATAGATGTGCCGCTTGCGCCGGTAAGCGTAAATGGAAGTCCTGCGGTTCCAACATAGAAGGAATTACCGCATGTACTTGTAGCGTAGTTACATGTAGGACGACAAGCAGGAGCGCTCAATACTGCTGTAGCTAATACTGCTGTAGAGTTAGATGAACCGCCGCCTGTGTAAGGACAAGTAACTACACAACGGAAATAAGTGTTACCGGAAATACCTGTTTGGTTATACGCCGGTGTGTTAGCGCCAGGTATATCGGTATATCCGAAACCTGCGAAAGAAGAACGCTGCCATTGGTAGTTAAGTCCGCCGCCGGTCGATGTACCTGTAAGGCTAAGAGCAAAAATAGTTCCTGAGCTACCTGAAGTAGGTGTCACTGCTGCAGTGCCTGCTGTAGGTGTTCCGCTGCAGGGGAAATCGCCTGTGCCGGTAACAGCAATATTAGATGGAGCAGCTCCACCGCCAGAGATAACTACGTTTGCGCTGTATGCTGAATAAGAACCTGGTGAAAAACGAATGTACAATGGTGTGGGTGCAAAGGAAGGCGTAGTGATGGTCATATTAATAGCTGTGCTAGACCATGTTGTGCCGTTCAATGAAACCTCAAAACCTGTAGGAGGAGTAATAGTTAAAGGGCTTGAAGACAAGTTAACGCCAGAAAGGTTAGTAACCTGAGCTAACGAGCTGCTACCAACTACTATATTACCAAATGCCATTGCTGTTACTGTAGAAGTAACAGTAGGGCCGATAATGGTAACTGAACCATCGCCTGAAGTAGAAGTATTGTAACCTGTAGTATATGTTACGCCTGAAGTGCCCGCGCCAGCATAAGATGAGCCGCCGCCGCCGCCAGCGTAATAACCGCCGCCGCCGCCATACCAGCCGCCGCCGCCGCCGCCAGAATAAATACAGCTACTACCAAGGCCGCCCTGACCGAACGAACCGTCTGTGTTACAACCAGCCAAGCCGCGCTGACCGCCTGCGGTCTGTGTGCCACCCTGACCGTTGTAGCTGGTGCTGTAAGTACTGCTGCTGCAATACATACCTGCTGTACCATTGAAACCACCGTCGCCGCCGGTTGTCAAAGAGCAACCATAACCAGCGCCGCCGCCGCCGCCGGCAACTAATACCCTATTTGCCAATGCTACGCCGCCAGTACGAATATCAGTACCGCCGCCACCGCTTGCTCCGTAATAAAACTGACTATTGCCTCCGCCATTAAATCCACCTGCTGTTCCGTAAGTACAACATAGTGGCGCATTTCCGCCGCGCCCACCTACATATACAGTAAGCACCTGTCCGGGTGTAACCGCAAGTGTGGCTTGCACACGCGCTCCTTTACCGCCATTTCCGAACCCGCTGTAGCCAGTACCGCCGCAGGCGCCCATCATGTCAACTGATAGGCTTGTAACACCCGCACCTACCGTGTAGGTATACGAACCCGGGGTGTTGTACGTGGTGATCTGAGCGATAGAACTCAGACCGCCTCCTGATAAGATTGCTACCAGGAAAAGCAATTTTGAAAGGTAAAATCGTTTCATACTAAGAAATTGTTTTTTGACAAAATTTTAAAAGAGTTAAAGGCAACGTCAATTTTAACAGAACAGCAATATTGGAACTTATATTATTAGCTATGCAAAATAGTAGATTTCCCAAACAAAACAAAATTCTGAGCGTGTTTTTTCAAAATAAATTACTCAAATACGCCAATCGTAAGTTGCTCAAAATTAGATCGATCATTTTACATCTCATTAATATTTACTCCTATTAATCTGTTTATCAACTATTTACAAATAGACAACACAATAGGTATACACCATTTCATATAAACAGAATGAAATTTCGTCGTCGAAAATAAAACTTACCGAAAATAAATATATTTCCGAAAAGACTAAAAAAATGCCCAACGGAGCATTACCTGCTTGTTAATTTTTTGATTTAACCTCAGAATTTTTTTTTTAGTTTTCAACAGGTTTATGCACACTTTTGGGTGTATATACACCTGTTTTTTACGACTATTATTCCACCTTTTTCAGTCTATTTTTAAGAACATCAAACTTATCATTCTTTCGTCCAATAAATCATAACACTGCACCGTAAATGAGCATGAGGGTTAGCCTAATACACCGCGATAAGTGGAACCGACCGCTTCAATGTAAGTAGCAAAAAATTAAAAAAATTATTTGCTCAACGGTAACAGACCAACTCTTGAACGTCGGAAAGATGCGTAATCTCGGTTACCAATCAAATGTTTAACCAACTAATTATGGGTGGATTACAGCACTATCACCACCAGAACCTAATCAAATGATTAATGTCGTGTATACTAGACAGCCATTCTTGTCAATATATGCTATCACTCAACGGTTAATACTGTGCATATAGACAGCTCTAAAGAGCCAAAATGTATAGCATTAGCAAAGTATCATCAGTC
This sequence comes from uncultured Bacteroidota bacterium, assembly GCA_903882805.1. Classification (GTDB taxonomy): domain Bacteria; phylum Bacteroidota; class Bacteroidia; order Chitinophagales; family Chitinophagaceae; genus Nemorincola. The sequence goes on from CAIRYK010000053.1 coordinate 132,680, forward strand.
GTGGAAAGGATGCCCTATTAGGCATATTAAAAAGCAAATGAGTACGCTGGACAGCAAACATAAATTTAACTCATAATATAGGAATTAACCATAACGCTCATTATTTCAGCCGCATACGGCTATATTCAGTAACTACATGTCCAACCACAGATAGTAAGCGTAAACAACATGAACTTACTGAGCGCATTGTTTAAATACAAAGAGAGTGAGTGGCATGGCCACTCACTCTCCTTATGCGCTTAGTCAAATACTATTGTTCAATCACGAAATGGAATACTGCAATATCAGAACCGCTACGCAGATTCAGGATATACATACCATTTGCCAAAGAACTATTCATTTGAATTTGTTCATTAATGCTGCCATTGTGAGCTGCTACCTTAGCAGTGTACACTACCTGACCAAGCATGTTAGTTACTTCCATAACCACGTCCTGATCAGCTGTAGTATTCATTGAGCCTTTCACTGTAAATGTACCCTTATTAGGATTTGGCATAATTCTGATATCAGAAGCGCCAGTTACAGTACTAACACCCACGTTGCTATTCACAACCATTGTTTGTGTTTCACAAACCGATGCGCTAGCGCCACAAGTATTGTGGTTGGTAACACAGCATTTTACTACATCATAGTTAGCCAATGCATTGGTAGTGAATGTAGCGTTAGTTGCGCCTGCAACAGCAACGCCATTGATACTCCACTGATATGTTGCAGTTGTTGCAGTACCATTAGTAATGTTTGCAGTAAACGTTACTTCGTGAGAAGCGATAGTAGTTGTACCAGGATTTGCAGACAATGTGAAAGTAGGCGCTATTGGCGCGTCAACAGTCATTACTACGTTGTTGCTCAGTACAAAGTTTGATGTGCGACAAGCATAGTTGCTTTCCATTGTACAGAATATTACATCGCTGTCATTTACTGTAGTTGTGTAAGTACCTGCTGTAGAACCTACAGTAGTACCGTTCTTCATCCAGGTATAAGTTGGGGCTGTACCGCCATAAGTTGGCGCTGCAGTGAATGTAGATGATATACCAGGACATACTGTAGTGCCAGTGTTAACTGATACTGCAACTGTAGGCATCACGTTTGCATTAACGTTCATGATTACAGAACCTGTAGCAGTAGCAGGCGAAGTGCAACGTTCGCTGCTGGTAAGCGTTACAGACACGCTGTCGCCATTTACCGGTGCATAGCTGTAAGTATCGCCGAATCCTACGCTTGCGCCATTTACTTTCCATTCATAACGTGGTGAAGAACCGCCGTTAACCGCTGTTGCGTTGTATGAAGCCCTGTTACCGTTACAAACAGTTGTGCCTATGCTTGAGTTAACTGTTACCGCAGGTGTTACGTTTGGAGTGATAACCACTGTTACGCTATCGTTCATGTTGCTTGTGCAAAGAGTAGATGAATTAGTAGCTACTACTTTATAAACGCCCGCTGCAGTAAATGCACCGAAATCGAGTGGCAAACCAGTACCTGCATAGAAGCTACCGAAAGTTACGCCGTCTTTATATAGTTGGTAAGTAATACCGCCAAGGTTTGAACCACCAAGGTTGATATGTACGCCAGTAGAACCTGCACAATAGCTACCGCCGCCAGATACAGTATATACTGTAGGAGCTGCATTCATGATAATGTTTGCGCTTCCAGCCATTGTAGATGTACAAGTTGTTACCGGATCAGTTGCTTTAACAGTATAAACGCCTGTAGCTGTTTGAGCGCCGAATGACAACGGACCAGAACCGGCCATTGGAGCGCCAACGCGTGTCGAACCATTCCACAACTGATAAGTATAACCAGTTACAGAGCTGTCAAGACTAACTGGCAAACCGCCTGTTCCTTCGCAATAGATACCGCCGCCGCTAACAGTGAATACTTCTGGCAACGGATTAACAACTATTACTGCTGCGCCCGTCATTGTATTTGTACAACCAGTAACATTGTTTGTAGCTTCAACTGTATATGTTCCTGCAGTAGAGTGGATACCAAAATCAATTGGATACCCTGTGCCGCCCAGCGCAGCGCCTACTGAAGAACCACCCATTTTCAATTGATAAGTGATACCTGTGTTAGATGGATTCATTCTGATATTGAGACCAGTACCGCCAACGCATATCTGACCGCCGCCAGTTACATTGTAAGCGGCAGGCAATGGATTGATACCTATATTAACTGTGCCGCGCATATTTCTTGTACATGGGGTAGTTGCGTTTGTAGCTACTACTCTGTATGTACCTGCAACTGTTTGTGGACCAAAGTCGAGCGAAGCGCCAGTACCAGTGAGTGTAGACACCATTAAGCTGCCAACCCACAATTCGTAGTTAACGCCAATTTGTGAGTTGCTCAAATAAACATTTGAACCTGCGCCGCCTGCACAATAGTTACCGCCGCCGGTAACATTATAAACAGTAGGCAATGGCTGTATGCCTACGCTCACGCCGCCGGTCATATCTGATGAGCAACCAGTTGCTGGATTGTATGCTTTCACCGTGTAAGCGCCGGTAGCTATTTGCAAACCAAAAGTGATTGCTAATGAAGTACCATTTACCATTGCGCCTATTGGAGCTCCGCCTTTGTATAGCTGATAACGGATACCTGCTTCAGAACCGCTAAGACCTACTGGAACACCAGAACCGCCTTCGCAATAATCACCGCCGTCTGTAACTGCAAATGTTGAAGGCAATGGATTCTCAACAACTGTTGCGCTGCCGCTCATGTTTCTTGTACAACCTGTGCTTACTATAGTAGCCAACACTGTATAAGTACCGGGAGCTGTCATAATACCGAAATCAAGACCTGAATTAGAACCGCTCAATGTAGCAACTACGCCGGTAAGACTGTTTGACAACTGATAGTCTGTACCGATTGTAGAGAAATCAAGACCAACGTGTACGCCTGTAGTACCAGTGCAGAAGCTACCGCCGCCGGTAACGTTTGCAAAGTTTGGCAATGGGTTAATTCCTATTACTGCACTGCCTGTCATATTGCTTGAACAGTTGTTAGATATGTTTACACCATCGATAGTATATGTACCGGCGCCTGTGCGTGGACCAAAATCCAGCATAACGCCTGTACCCAAAAGGCTATCTATTGCTGTACCGCCATAATAAAGGTGGTAGTTAACGCCAGGAGTAGACGCATCGAGCGTTACAGGAACGCCTGCGCTACCTGCGCAATAACGACCACCTGCTGATACGTTGTGAGAAGAAGGACGAAGACTGATTGTAACATCTGCGCTACCTGTCATAGCAGAGGTACAAAGCGTAGCTTCGTCTCTTGCCATAACTGTATATGTGCCAGCAGCTGTTTGGTTGCCAAATGATATTGGGCTACCAGTACCCGCTACTTCAAGACCTACAGATGTTGTATTGTACAATTGATATTTAACGCCAACCACAGAACCATCGAGTGTGATTTCAGAACCAGCGCCGCCTGCGCAGTAGCTACCGCCACCTGTAACGTTGAATGCTGTAGGAGCAACATAGTTAGATACTGTAGCGCTGCCGCTCATTGTGCTTACACAACCGGTTATTGTGTTGGTTGCTTCAACTGTATAGTTACCTACGCCAGTGAATACACCAAAATCAAGACCTGAAGTAGAACCATGTACCAGTGGCATACCAATTGATGAACCGCCATACAACACTTGATAATCTATACCGCTAACTGAGTTGGAAAGGCCGATGTGAACGCCTGCGCCGCTTGGGCAGAAACCGCCGCCGCCTGTTACTGCAAATACTGCAGGGGTAGGATAAACCATAACTGGCATAGTTGTGTAACAACCGGTAGCAGCAGATGTAAATGAAATAACTGGTGAACCAGCTGCAACGCCCGTTACATCGCCGGTAGTCGGGTTAACTGTAGCCAGCGATGTGTTGCCGCTCACAAACGTTCCTGCTTCAGCAGCAGTAAGCGTGGTAGTAGAGCCAGCGCAAAGTGTAGCTGTGCCTGTAAGAGCAGCCGGATTTGGATTGATTGTTACTGGATATGCAACTGAACAGCCTGTTGGCAATGTATAATACATAGTAGGTGTTCCTGCTGCAACGCCGGTTACAACGCCGGTAGCAGATCCTATACTTGCCTGGAATGTGTTTGAGCTATACCAAGCGCCGCCCGGAGTAGTATTAGAAAGATTAGTTGTAAGACCTATACACACGTTGCTCGTACCTGTTGTAGCAGCAGGTATTGGATTAACAGTTATTGGCAATACAGACATACATCCTGTTGGCAATGTGTAAGTAATAGTAGGGTTGCCTGCTGCAACGCCGGTAACAACGCCTGTTGAAAGACCCACTGTCGCCAATCCTGTATTGCTGCTGCTCCATGTGCCGCCCGGTGTTACCGTAGCAAGCGCTGTAGAAGATGCCTGACAAACTGATGATGAGCCGATGATAGCTGCTGCGCCAGAATAAACCGATAGGTTCATTGTGCTGAAGCAACCTGTTGGTAATACATAAGAGAGTACGGTTGCGCCTGGAGCAACACCTGTTACAATGCCTGTGCCAAGACCCACAGTAGCTACAGCAGGATTGCTGCTCACCCATGTGCCGCCGGTTGATGTGGTAGTAAATGTAGAAGGCGTGCCGATACATACTGTTGGGTTACCAGAAATTGCTGCAGGAGATGGGTTGATTGCCAAACCAAAACCAGCAGATGGAGCTGAAGAGCTGCTATTTGTACAAGTAACATTTGTTCTGTACCATACAGTGCCAGTTACAGAGGCTGTCAGCACAGTAGATGTTGCGCCGGCAATGTTTGTAAAGCCGGTAGAAGGACCGCTTATTGAACGCTGCCACTGATAAGTAAGACCAGAAGTAATACCCGGTACATTGTACAACATATTAGATGTAAATGAAGCGCAGCTTGCAGCTACATCGGCAGTAATAGATCCCGGAGTTGGAACGCCTGTACAAGCCGGACCTTGAATGGTAGCTTTATAGTCTCTAATATCAGCATAATAAACTGTAGATGTAGGACATGGCGGTATGAGTGGGAAAGCCGGATAGTTTGCATTACCTGGAGCAAAACCAGCGCTATAAGAAACAATTATTCTCATACGGTAAACGCCAGGTGTAACGCCGGTTGAAGGTATGGTAATTGTTGGGGAGTTTCTGGTGCTTGAGAAGTTTGCCTGACCGCCAACGCTTTCAGTTGTTTGGAAAGTACCATCGTTATTGAAATCAATCCAGAATTGTGAGCTGCATTGGTTGCCGGTTACGCCGCCAACTGTAGGCACGTAAGTAGAACCCATATTCAGGGTAACACCCATTGTAGATGTTCTGTCGGCATAAGCAGATGTAGTAGAACAGGCGTTTGCATCGTTGATAGATGTGCCGCCAGCTCCGTTGAACAATACCGGGTTGCTCGATGTGCCAACGTAGAAGTTGTTTGCACAGTTGCTGTTAAAATAGTTACAAGTAGGTACACAAGTAGAAGGCGACATATCTACAGAAATAAGCGTAGATGTAGATGCTGATGAGCCGCCGCCGGTAAAGGGACAAGAAACTACACAACGATAATAAGTAGGTGTAGTAATTCCCGTAAAGTTATAAACTGCGCTTGTAGCGCCTGCTATGTCAGTGAAGCCAAAAGTAGAGAAAGAAGATGACTGCCACTGATAAGCAAGACCGCCGCTTGTAGATGCGCCGGTAAGACTAACGCTGAATGGAGTAGTGCCGCGACCAGATGTTGGCGTAGCGCCTGCAGCGCCTGCCGATGGAGTACCTGAACATGGGAAAGCGCCAATACCTGTAACTGCAATAGCCGGTGTTGTAGAGCAACCGCCGGTGATAGTGATACTTGATGTATAAGACGAATAAGATACCGGAACAAAACGAACCATTATTGTGGTGGTTGGCAATGTAGGAGGAGTGTAAGTAAGGGTTACCGGAGTTGATGACCATGAAGTGCCACCATCTGTAGAAATTTGGAAATCGGTAGGAGGAGTCAATGTTACAGGACCAGCGCAAAGATTTACACCATTAATGGTGAAACTTTGTGTAGCAGAAGTAGAACCAACTGTAATACCGCCAAATGCCAAGGCAGAAGTAGAAGTAGTAATTGTAGGACCAACCAGTACTAATGAACCATTACCTACTGTGTTGTAACCCTGTGTATGAGTGAGGTTAGAAACTAAACCGCCTGCTGCTGCAGGGAAAGACGAGCCGCCGCCGCCGCCAGTCCAGTCGCCGCCGCCGCCGCCGTAATAACCGCCGCCGCCGCCTGCGCCATAAGAAACGCCGATACCGCCGTTGCCAAGCGAACCAGATGTGCCTGGAGTGTAGCCTGGATAAGCGCCGCCTGCGCCGCCGCCAACCTGAGTGCCGCCGAAACCGCCATAGCTTGTATTACTGCTGCAGCTAAAGCCATTTTCGCCTACAGGGCCGCCGCCATTGCCGCCGCGATCAGGGTCGCCGCCGCCGCAGTTGTATGCGCCGCCGCCGCCGCCGCCGGCAACAATCAGGCGATCGCCAAGGCCATAGGGAGAAACGCGAATATCGGTAGCGCCGCCGCCGCCCGCGCCATAATATATACCAGTACCGCCGCCATTAAAACCGCCGGAAACTGTTCCGCAGCATGATTGACTTGAACCTTGTCCGCCTATGTTAATTTGATAGACAACACCGGGCGTAACCGTGAGGTTACAAACAACGCGACCTCCATAACCGCCACGCGAGTAACTACCATAACTGGTACCTCCCTTGGCGCCGCTCATGTCTACTGACACGCTCGTAACACCCGATGGACAGGTCCAATAAGTTGAGCCGCCCGAGTAACCAAAAGTAACGGTCTGGGCATCGACCACGTTACCGATACCCGATAAAATAGCAATCAGGGTTATCAGTTTTGACAGGTAAAATCTTTTCATACTGCTATTGATTTTTTGATAAAAAATTGATAAAGTTAGTATCCACAACAAGTTTGACAAAAGGGTATTCGGGTATGTAAATATTTAGCTATGCAAAATAGTTCATTTTTCCTATTCAACAAATATTTTTGTGAGTTTTTTTGTGAATTACTTAATAGAAGCCGCATGCGCTGTTTAATTGACAATTAAAACAGCCTTAAATCTATCGGAACACCCAATACAATTCATTTACTTTGTAACTGCACGGCTGTCAAGTACTAATAGGTGTACAAGTGCGTTGTTATATACATTTATGTTGTGCCGACAACTAACTGTCGGCAAATCGCATATTTTACTATGCGTTTGTGCTTTTTTCCTCGCATGCTACTTCTTTCAAGCGCTTTTGTATGCTGTTCTTTTCTGAAAGCAATAATGCTGCCCGCGATTTTTACAGATTTTGCGCCCGTTGTAGCCCGTAAATAACGGGGCAGGGCGCG
>CAIRYK010000054.1 GCA_903882805.1 uncultured Bacteroidota bacterium
CTACGCATATTAAAGCCCATTCGGGCTTTTCCTCAACAAAGCAATCTATCTCAATTGGATTTGAAGGACAAATACACGTTTGTTTGTGTGCCAATGTATGCCGAAAAATGAACTCTAATTGGTATAATAGGCCCTCCCTGACCCAGCCAATGGGCGATACCGTTTCGGGAGAAATTTTCTGAACCTTGATTATAAGGATTACTGGATAGGCTTGATGGTTTTTGTTTGAATCTTAAATCAAGCTAATAGGTTCGATTCTGCTTGATTCATTATGAATTGCCGTTTTATTTGATAAATAATAGGCCCTCCCTGACCCCGCCAAAGGGATATGCCGTTACGGGAGACTCCGTTAGGAGTCTAAGGTTTGTAGTAATATTATATTGAATTGTGCGGCGCCCCGTAGGTGCGCCACCTATCGTTTTCTGAACCTTGATTGAAGGATTCTATGAAGGACTTGATTGTTTCGCATCATCATGTTATGAAATAACTCATAGATCCCGCCCTTCGGCGGGGCTCAGGGAGATCTATCAATTATTTTTATGAGAACAAAAACGATCAAGCCCATCCTGCAATCAAAAAAATCAAGGTTCAGCAACTACCACCCGCACACACCTCCTCCCGCCATCGGGCATAACCACCTGCGCCATATACACACCCGGCGCTATGCCGCTAATGTCTATACCCTCGTAAGCAGTTGCCACTGAGGTATGCAATACCTCACGCCCTACCATATCAGTTATAGTTACCGCTCCATGAGCCGCGCCATCAACCATTAGCAAACCGTGTGCGGGATTGGGAGACAACGTAATAGCAGCGGTATTATATGTAGGTGCATTACTAAATAACGCCCCTACATACACCCAAACAGTATCGGTAATATTATCACCACCGCAGCGCGATAACTCTACTACATACATTGTTGTGGTATCCGGGCGCACCCGCAGCCATGCAGTATTGCTATCTATTAGGCGACCATTGGCATACCAGTAGGTAGGTAGGTAGGTATCAAGTGTATCGCCTATAGTTACGCTATCTGTACCTGTTATTACCCGGTCTGCACCAGCGGAGATGGTGGCATCAATGGCCATGACGCAAACATCATCAACTAAATAACAAGAAATAAAGCCAACACCGCTGATCCATGACCCTGTGGTATCAATTGTAGCGATGCAGGTAGTATGTGCATTGTCGGAAAAGTTGCCTATAGTTATCAACCTTTCTGTACCATTTGCTATAAAGCTGCCCTGTACCTTTCTCCAATTCACTGTGTCATTAATAATCCCACTGGCCATTACCTGCGGTATGCAATGCCTTTGGGGCATACCAGGGTTATGGGTGGTGTCAATTGTTCCATTGTCAAAATAAGCGCCTATGTTACGAATGGCGTAACTAGATTCTTCTTCTGAAACGACATAGAAGGAAACACAATATTCCTGACCGGCTAGAAGTGTCGTTGAGAGGTGACCTTGTAAATAGTCTCGTTTATAAGGAGCGGTTGGCCATGCCTCGTCGTAAAACATCTGTACTTGAGCCATGCCATTGCCTGTATGGGGATATTGGTGAAAGCGAGCATTCCAAGGAATACTCACGGTAGCGTCAGTGGCACAAACATGGCATAATTCTGGCACGCCAGGGGGAGCATGTGCCAAATCAGGGGGACTCCAGATAGTATCGAGGCCCATCCAAAAAATTGTATATTTGACCTCATCATAATTGTCAGGACAATGCGAATATTCCTCAAAACTCGAATTCCGCACTAAATTCACCTGCCCCATACTTACAGAGCAAATAAACAACAGCAGTAAAGTGAGCAAGCGTTTCATAGTGCGGCCTTAGGTTGTGTGTATAAAAATAGAATAATATTTTTATTTATGGCCGTTTGTCTTATATATTTTGGGGTATGCGGGCAGCAGCGCATTGTTATTCTTCGTCAGGCGTCTCCGGGGTTTCGGGTGGGGCGGGTAGCGCTGCGCGGGGGTCTTTGCCGGCTATCACTATTACTATTTCACCTTTTGGCGGGTGTTTCTGGTAGTGGGCGGCCAGCGCTGCAAGGGTATTTTTATTGGTCTCTTCAAACATTTTGGTCAGCTCGCGGCACACCGCAGCCTGACGGTCGGGGCCAAACCATGCAGCCATCTCGGTAAGCGTCTTTACCAGTCTGTGCGGCGATTCATAAAGTATTATGGTGCGCTCCTCGGCCGATAGTTCGCGCAGCATGGTTTGCCGGCCTTTTTTCAGCGGCAAAAAACCTTCAAACACAAATCTGCTGGCCGGTATGCCGCTCTGCACCAGGGCAGGCACGAAGGCTGTGGCGCCGGGCAGGCATTCTACAGGTATGTTGTGGCGTATGCACTCGCGGGCCAGCAAAAAGCCGGGGTCAGATATGCCGGGCGTGCCTGCATCGGTGAGCAGTGCAAAGGTTTTGCCGGCCTTCATTTGCTCTACAAGGTGGGCCGCTACCTTATGCTCGTTGTGAGCATGGTAGGGCGTAAGGGGTTTCTGTATGTTGTAGTGTCTTAGCAGCACGCCGCTGGTGCGGGTATCCTCGCACAGTATCACATCGGCGTCCTGCAGGGCCTTTACGGCGCGGTAGGTAATATCGCCAAGGTTGCCTATGGGTGTGGGTACAAGTGTGAGGCGCATAAATACTGGCTAAGTGGTGTGCTGAACAAAAAGAACCGGCAAAGCGCGCACAAAGCCGCTTTGCCAGCCCGTAATAGAGGTAAGTACGGTATAGTATCTTAAGCTTCGCTGATGGTAAAGCTAAAACTCTCCATAACCTGATTAGCGAGCAGTTTTTTGCAGGCTTCGCGGGTTATAGCTTCCGCATCGGCCTTGGTGGCGGCTTCTACGGTCAGGGTTATGCACTTGCCTATGCGCACGTCGTGCACATGAGTAAGGCCCAGATTGTGCAAACTGGCATTTACCGCCTTTCCTTGCGGGTCCAGCAGTTCTTTTAGCGGCATTACGTTGATGTTGGCTATAAATTCCATAATGGTAAATATAAAATTCCGGCGCGGCCGGTCGTTAAAAATGTTGTTGTTAGCTTTTGGCGGTTTCGGGTTGTTTGTATATCAGCGCCAGCAATATATATATGCCAAAACCCACCGGTATAGCGGCTACACTCAGAAACAATACCGCCAATACCGATAATACGATCAGCGTAAGCTGGGGCCATGCATAGGCCAGCGACATACGCTGCGGAACCATCTTGAAAAACCGGATCTTAGACACCATAAGGAAGCATACTGCGGCCACTACGCCATACAGTACCCATTTGTTTTGCAGCAGGCTGGCTATGTTGTAGGGGTTGTACCACATAATGAGCGGAAACGAGCCTACCAATATACCTGTTGCCGGCGTGGGCATACCTATAAAATAGCTTTTTTGCTCGGCGGTACTGATGTTGAACTTGGCCAGGCGCAGCGCAGCAAAGCACGCTATCAGGAAGGCCGGAGCCATACCCAGCATACTTACATCAAAAGCGTTTTTATCGGCCATCAGGGCATCCCACAGCAGCTTGTATATGATAACAGATGGAGCTACGCCAAACGACACCATATCAGCCAGCGAATCGAGGTCTTTGCCTATAGGCGAAAACACCTTGAGCGCGCGCGCTGTAAAACCATCAAGGAGGTCGCAAATGGCGGCTATGCCTATAAACAGGCTACCCAGGTACATTTGCTCGGCGCCATGCACCCACGCATACGACGGCATACCATCGGCTATGCGCATATAGTAGTAGGGCTGCGCAGTAAGTATGTATGCAATGGCAATGCATCCGCAAAACAGATTAGCCAGAGTCAGCAGGTTGGGCAAATGCTTCATTGGTTGTAAAAGTAGTAATTATTGAGCAATGTGGCGAAGGCGCCTTCAATTGTATTGCCACAAACAATTGCGCCACACGGGTGGGTGTGGCGCAGGGTATGTTCAGTTATAATCAGCAGGCAGGCCTGCTGTAACAAAAATCAATTATTCGGGCACTACAAGGCGGAAGCCATTGCCGTGAATGTTTACTATTTCTACACTGCTGTCTTCTTTCAGGTATTTGCGCAGTTTGGCTATATACACGTCCATGCTTCTGCCGTTGAAGTAGGTATCGCTACCCCATATCCGCTTCAGCGCGGTTTCGCGCGGCAGCAGGTCGTTTTTGTATTCAGCCAGCATCAGCAGCAGTTCGTTTTCTTTTGGCGACAGCGTGCTTACTTCGTTGCCGTGCTTCAATGTGCGCAGCTTGCTGTTGAAGTGATACATGCCTATGTTGAACTCGATCTGAGAATGCTGTTTTTCGTGCATTTCCATATTGCGTTTCAGCACCGCTCTTATTTTAGAGAGCAACACATCGCTGTCAAATGGCTTGGTGATATAATCGTCTGCGCCCAGTTTGTAACCTGTCAATATGTCATCCTTCATGCTTTTGGCCGATAGGAAGAATAAAGGCACATCGGGATCTACATTTCTAATTTCTTCTGCCAGCGTAAATCCGTCCATGTTGGGCATCATCACATCGAGCAGGCATATATCAAATTTCTCGCGGCGGAAAGCGGCCAGGCCGAGGATACCATCGCGAGCCAGTTCTACTACAAAATCGTTCAACTCCAGAAAGCTTTTCAGCACCATGCCAAAGTTGGTATCGTCTTCAACTAATAATATTTTATTTTTTTCCTTTTCCATAATGTTAATTGTAACTCAAATATAGTACCAAGAAATGTTTATAATGCTGAAATTGTTTGTTAAAAGAAGCGAGGGCAACCAAATACTTTCTTAATGCCCTGATCGGGATGATAAAGGTTGCTGTAGATGATAGAGAACTCGAGTGCGCCATAGGAGTTGTTGTAAGGCGTAAGTTTTGATATTGTGAAGTCGTAGTTGGCGGTAAACTGCACCGGCCCTACCTGCATACCTGCCAGGCCTATTATGGCGTCGCCCAGGCGGGTGTAGGCGCCTAGTATCAGTTGCATCAGCATCTCGTTTTTGTCGGAGAGCATAGTGCGAAACTGCGAGCCCAGCAACAATTCGCTGGCGCCGGTTTGGGTAGAGTAGTAGGCCGACGGGTTGACGAGCAACACAGGGCTTGTTTGCCACAATATATCCAGATGCACCATTGGGCGGTAGCCTATCACATTGGTTGTGCTTTTATAAAAGCTTTCTACCGGTCTATTCACATTACCCACTGCCACGCCCAGCTTTGCATACAGGCTCTCGTGCGGAAACCATGCAAAATTGAGTCCCGGGTTTACGGTATAGAAACTGGTTTTTATCACCCCTACTTTCTCGCCATTGGTCATGTTGGGGTTAAACTTTACGCCATCCCACTGCGCATCAAATGTAAGATTGTCGAAGTTGACGCTGCGCTGCACATACGATGCCGACACGCCCAGCGACAGCATGGTATAGCTGCTGAGCTGCAGGTGGTAGGCAAGGCTACCCTGAAACTGATTGAGCGCCAGATTACCGTCGCCGGCCTTGTCGCCAAAAAACGCCACACCTACGCCCAGCCAGTTATTGTGATTTTCGTTGTTTTTATTACCGCCCAGCTTAAAATCGCCAAATGCCGAAAACGTATTGTAGGGCACCGGCAGCGTAGCCCACTGGTTGCGGTAGTTCATACCCACGCGATAATCGTAGTCGGCTACCAGCGCAGTATTGGCCGGATTGAGCAGCAATGGCGCATTAAAGTACTGCGAGAAGTGTATGCTCTGCCCTATGGCCGAACCGCACGTCAACACAGCAGCTATCAGTATCAACAGTTTGTTCTTCCTCATCGCAATAAAGTTATATTGCCCTTCATTTGTTTTACCGAGCTGTCTATAAATGATACATTAAGCACATAGCCATAAGCCTCTACAGGCTGCGGCTGACCATTGTAAGTGCCATCCCAGCCCACATCCTGACTGGTGGTTTCGAAAATGAGTTGTCCCCAGCGGTTGAAAATTTTCAGGTCCAGTGTTTTTATGGCTGCGCCGCGCACATACAGTATGTCGTTTTCGCCGTCGCCATTGGGCGAGAAAGCCGTTGGCAAGCCCACAATAGGCTGAATTTCGGCAGGCACCATTCTACACAGTTTAGATGGGCAATTGCTTATGTTGTAGGCATTAAGGCATACTTTGTAGCTACCGGTCTTGTTATACTGATGTATCGGGTTCACCTCTGTGCCGGTGGTGTTGTCGCCAAACTCCCACAGGTAGCGCACCGCATTTTTAGATAGGTTCGTAAATACCGTAGGTTCGTTTATTACTGCCTTTACCGGCACAAAGCTAAAGTTAGCGATGGGGGTAGATAGTATGGTTATGCGTTGCCTTATGGTATCGGCTCCATTGCAGGCGCCGCTGTTTTGCACAATAAAGGTTACCGTATAGGTGCCGGCGCTATCGAAGGTGTAGCTTGGGCGGGTGGTAGTAGAAGAATTGCCGTCGCCAAACAACCACAGCACCGACGTGGCATTGGTGGTAAAGGGCAGCGGCGAAAATGGCGATCCCAGACACAGGCTGTCGGGTATGGTAAACGACCCGGCTACGCGCAGACCATATAAATGTATTTCGCGCAGGGTGGTGTCGGGGCTCTTACATGCGTTGGGGTCCGACATGATGAGCATTATCGTGTACCTGCCCGTATCGGGATAGTTATGGTCTGGGGGCGTTACGCCGGTATAGCTTGTTCCATCTCCAAAAAACCATTTGTAGGTGGGCGTTCCTATCCTGTCGATGGATGTATTGGTAAAAGAAGCCACATACGGGCCGCAGCTATCCAGCACCTTGCAGGTAAAATCCGGGGTAATAACGTTGGTATCTACATTGATGATGATGTAGGCGGTATCGTTGGTCTTAAAACATGCGTTAGAGTTGGCGGCAGCCAGTGTAACGGTGTAGGTGCCTGCTGTGGTAAACAAATGGGATGTAGAGTAGGTGGTAACCGTAGGGCTGCCATCGCCGAAGTTCCAAACATAGGTAAGTCCGTTGTTAGATGTGTTGGTAAAGTTCACTAGTAACGGCGCGCATCCGCTGGTGTTGGGACCGGCGGTTACCTTAGCCTCTACAGGGCCTATGTTGAAGTTTATTTTCAGCGCCGCCTCGTTACAGTTGCGGCTCGAATCTACTTCGCTCCATACGCCCGTTGTTGTAGGAAACGGATCGGGGCAGGCGCCGCTCAGCACATCTGTGCCGCCGCAATTGGCGCAAATACCCTGGTATATGATACCCTGCTTGGCAAAACGACTGGTGCCGCCGTCTACGTGCTCGCCCTCCCACAGGGTACTGCAGTTGCGGCCATGGTAGGTGGCATAGCGTAGCGACGCCAGACCCGGACCAAACACAATAAAGTAAAAGTCGCGGCCATCAGTCGTAGGTTGTTCAGCGTCGGGAGATACCTCCATGCCGCCGCACTCGCCCGATGCAATACCCGGAATACCCAAATTGCCGCCCCAGCCCGAGATATAAACATTCTCGCAGGTATCGACCAGAAAAGCTACCGGCGATATATTGGTGCGCGACGATACGCCCGAACCAAATACAGTAGAAAGCAGATTGGTAGTGATGTTGCTATCCAGCTTCATTACAAACTGGCTGGAGTTAGGATTGGAGTGCACGCCCACGGATACCGGGAATGTGCCGCCCAAAGATTGTCCCATAGCATAAAGCTCGTTGTTGCTGCTCACCTGTATACCATACACCTGGTCATAGTCGTTCTGGCCCAGGTAAGAGCTGCGCTCGAGGTTGTAAGGCGGCGCATTCTTAAATTTCATCACAAAACCATCAGCAAAGCCGCCCTGATAAGACGGATGTATGGTGCCGGGCGTAGTCTGGAAGTCGCGGCTGTTGGTGCCGCCGCCTACGTATACCGATGTATGCGCAGTATCGAAAGCCAGCACATAGCCGGCATCGCTACCTGTGCCGCCTATATAAGTACTCCATTGCAACGACGATAGCGTTGGGTCGAACTTAAACACTACGCCGTCTTGCAGGCCCGAAAGCGATGCCGACAAGGCGGTAGACGTAACCGGAAAGTCGGTAGAGTTGGTACAACCGGCCATAAAAATATTGCCGTATCGGTCCATCTGCACCTCGCTGCGCGCGTCATCGCCGTAATTGTATTTCAGCTCGCCATAGCCATATTCTGTAGAGTCGTAGTTTACGCCATCGTGGCCTGTGCCGCCTATATAGGTAGAACCCAGCAGCGCCGATCCGGCAGCGTTGAACTTAGTAAGGCATATATCCCATCCACCACGGTTAGTAGGTTGGTAGGCGCCAGATGTTACAGGATAGTTGGTAGATATAGTACGGCCGGCTACTATCAGGTTTTGCGCGCCGTCTACTATCATACTATGAGGGTGGTCGTTGCCTGCTCCGCCCAGGTAGGTAGCATATATTCGGTTGCGCAGCGTGGGGTCGTACTTAATGATAGAAATATCTGCTGCATAAGCCCATAGCTGCGAGGTAGCAGGGTCTACATAGGTAAGACCGCCGCCAAAAGTGGTTTGGAATGCACCCGGGCTAACCGGAAAGTGTGTACCCGGATAGGCAAGATCGTTTACCAGTCCGCCGGCATAGAAATTACCCGCATCGTCGTATGTGGCTGTAAAACCCCAGTTGTCGGCAGTAGAACCGGTAAGGGTGCATAACACCACCACAGGGTCTATAATGAGCTGCTGCGAATGGTCGTAACCCTTCGGGAACTCGAAGGTGAGTACATTGCCTTTCAGTTTATATTCGCAGGCTACTTCTACTTTAGTGTCGTTGATATACTGGTAGGCATAGGGCTTCATTTCTGTAACCTGACCCACCGTAGTGCTAATTACCAGATTGTGGTTTTTGATGCGTATATCGTCCTGTCCGTCAAATTTCATTTTTACCAGCGATGCATCGGCCTGCGGTTTTACAATCAGGTCGTACTCCATATTCCCTTTCGCCGACGATACATGCATATCTATGCCATCATACAGCTTGTTGTAGTTCACGCTACGCATGGGGTGAATCCCCGATTTCCAGCGCGACATATCGTTGCCCAGATAGTAATTGTAGTACACCTTCTGCGGCCGCTCGCCTACCAGCTCCGGTTTGCCGGCGCCCAAAAAGGTAACCTTGTACACATGAAACTTCAGGATAGGCTTAACTCTTGTTTGCCCGTGGTGGTAATAGTCTACTTTGTAGTTATTATCTACGTCGGCCAGCACGTAGCGGAAGCCGTCGTTTTCTAGGCATACGGTACCGCCCTGAGTGGCGGCTTTATACCTGAACCAGTCGCCCCATTGTCCTTTATTCTCAATAAACTCAATAGGGGCCTGCGCAAAAGCGGTATGGACAAGCAACCCCATTAAGCACGACAGTAGTATATAGCGAGCCTTCATTAGTAAAGTTTAACAAATGTGATAGTAAATTTAAGCTATTTCAGATAACAAGACAGGAAATTAAATAAAAAAGTTAGGGAATATTAATTAATTGCAATGATTGCTCCGCCACCCGCAGTGGCAGCGGAGGGGCAGCAGACGCCGTGCGTCGCCGCAAGCAGCAGATTATCAAGTCATTAGCATACACGCTTAACTGCTCATTTCATTACCCGAAACAGCGGACTAACAGGCGCGGCAGTAGTATTAATTCACCATTTTATCGGCGCAGCAGCTACTGGCAAAGGCATCTGGTTTGGCTTTAAATGCATAGCCCATACCTAGTATGTAGCCCATAGCTTCGCGCAGCGCCTCGTTACTTTTAAACTGCGGATTGGTGTTGATATCGGCATGCACCTCCATATCTACATCGTAGCGGTGAAACAAGTCGCACAGTTCGTAGGCTATTTCTATGCTGCGCGCCACCTCCATCAGCATACGCTCTTTAATGGTGTAGGGTTGTTTTGTCCGGTCGGCGCTTACAAACATAAATCCGCCATGTTTTTCGCGCAAAAACACAATAACAGTGGCAAAATCGGTTTCTGCATGCCGCACCTGCGAATCTGTGCCTATACACACTTTCAGCCGGTAGCCTGCCTTTGTTTCCCGCACAATAGCTTCTTCTACAGCCTCTCTTACGGGTATTCTCAGTGGTTCGCCGTTAAATTTCCGCCATAGCATAAGTATCTATTTTAGTAACACTAAAGGTACCCACTATTATGTTACCGAAAAATTATCAGTGTATTAATCAAATATAAACTGCACAGGATATTAACATTCTGAATAATAGGCTACAATTCGGGCATTTTACGGTAATGTACTTGTACACTCGTTAAAATCGCATTATGTTCAATAAGGGTATTTTGCAGATTACGGCCCTACAGAACGCCGCGCCTACAAACATATAATTGCTACAAAACTTAAACTCCTAACAGGATCTTTATTTGGATCTGCGCTGTGCGACCTCAATCAGCAATTGAATAAATGCGCCATCCCAATCATACCTACAGGCGGAGTAAAAGTTCAGATAAAACAACAATGGCTACAACTCTGTGAGAAGTGTAGCCATTTTGCTGTTGCATTATTTTATTAATGCTAAAATTCTACTATAAAGCCTATTGTAGGCAATACGCGTGCGCTCGAGTTGTCGAGCAATAACGGTATTGCATTACTACCATCGGCTTTAAGCGCTTTGCCGTCGGTAGTTTCAAATGCTTTGTTGTCGGCTGTGCGCTTGAAGGTAAATGTGGGTGATGCAGGCTGTTTGGCGGCATAAGCATTGCTCAGATCCAGATACACATCCAGCGTCCATTTCTTGTAGTTCCATTTTTTGTCCAGGCGTATGTCCATTGCGTTGAAGTTGCCCAAACGCAGTGTGTTGTACTTGGTATAGTCTATCAAGCCCGTGCCCAACACATTGTAGTTGGCCTGCGATGCCGCCATGTCGAATGGCGTGTAGGGCGCGCCGCCCTGATAGCGGAATTTTACGCCCAGCTCTATATTGCGCTTAAACTTATACCCGCCAATGAACGACAGCAGACTTCCGTTGTCCCAGGAGGCAGGCAGGTAGCCGCCCTTAATGTCGGTAAACTCGCTTTTGTAGTAGGTATAAGAGAGTATTACAAAGAAATTTTTCGTGAGCTTTTGCTGAAACTGAAACTCTGCGCCATAAGCCCTACCCTTGCCTGTAGACGATACCGCCTCGTTGCCCAACACATTGAAATCTCCGCCCTTGTTAGCCAGCGACACCCCGTCGCGCAGCGATACAGGGTAGTTTTCGTAAAGCTTATAAAATCCTTCCAGCGTAAACCTTGCGCCCTGCCATTTAGGCAAATACTCAAAACCCGCTACGTAGTGGTCGGCTTGTATGTACTTAGTTCCTTTGTTCAGGTAGTTGCCTGCGGTATCGGTAAAGCCAAGTAAGGTGTAGGTGGGTATCTTGAAATAGCGACCAAAAGATGCGTTGAACTTCAACGCCTGCGTAATGCTCCATGATGCCGATGCTCTTGGCGACAATTGCTTGGCAATATTGTTGCCATCGGTCATAAAGGTGTTGCCATCGGTGCGCACACCCACCGACAAAGCCAGCTTGCGGTCGAAGAAGTTGCCGGTCAGTTGCCCGAAGAAACCATACTTCAGGAAGTTGATTGCTGTAGAGCTCTGCACATTTATTGCCGGGCTTATTACAGTGCCCGTACTGTCGGTAGCGGCCGCGCGTATTTGTGCAAAAAACTCGTTTTTATAGTCGTCATACTGCGCCATGGCGCCTACGCTATAGCTCCACCAGTCTTTAAAATGGTTGTATTCGTAGCGCAGCTTGTTCTCAGCCTCAGTCGATTTTATTTTCAGCGTACGTTCTGCCTCTACCGGATTCTGGTTGTCGAGGTATTTATCCAGTTGGTTGTTCAGCATATTGCGGCTAAAGGTCAGGTTCCAGAACCCCTTGTCTACAGTTTTGCGTAGCGCATAGCCGTTGGTATAGCTCCACTGATTGATGAGCGGATTGGAGTGGAGTATGTACACATTTTCGGGTGTAAGGTTTTTAGGCGTTATAAACGAGAATTTGTCTATTGCGCCAATGCCCAACGTGTAGAAAGTGAGTTTTTTATTGATTTTGTAGTTGATCTTGTACTGGAAATCCCAATAGGAAGGCTGTATAGGTATTTGCAACGCCTGAAACAGGAATTGGAGATACGACTTTCTTGCCGACGCCTGAAAAGTGATCTTGTTGTTGATAGGGCCGTCGGCCGAATAGGCCAGTTCGGTAGCGCTGAGGCGAAAGTTGCTTTGCACTTTTTTAGGGTTGGCCTCGCGCTGTTTAAGCTGCAGCACGCCCGACAGCGGATTATCGTACTTGGCGGGGAATGCGCTGGTATAGAGGTTTACATCTTCTATAAACGATATGTTGATGATACCGGTAGGGCCGCCCGCCGAACCCTGCGTAGCAAAGTGATTGATAACCGGCACTTCTATGCCATCAAGGTAGTACACATTTTCGTTTGGCGCGCCGCCGCGAATGATGATGTCGTTGCGGTAGCCGCCCACCGAACCCGATGTGCCGCCCACGCCCGGAAACGCCTGTATTACCCTTGAGACATCGAAGTTGCCGCCCGGATTGCTTTTTATTTCCTGCGCCGATAACGACTGTAGCGACAGCGGCGTTTCTGCGCTTTTCGCAAACGGATTTTTACGCACCACTATTTCTTTTAGCTCGGTAGTTTTACCGCTCTCCATATCCACGGTAATCACCTGCGCATTACCGGTAGACACTACAATGTTGTAAATGATGGCTGTTTCGTAGCCTATGCTCTGGGCTTTAAGGTTGTACGATTTTGCAGGAATATCTGTTATTTCAAACCTACCGTCGGTGTCCGATACCGCTCCCAGCGTAGTGCCCTCCAGTATTATGGCCGCGCCTATCACCGGCATTTCCGTTTTTTTGTCGCGTACCCTACCGCTTATTTTTCCAGTTTGCGCCATGGCGGCCGCGCTTATAAGCAGTAATACCAATAAAATAAAGTTCCTTTTCATACCCAGTCGTTTTCCGGTTGCAAAAGTATTGATTGATAATGCGTTATTTCATTGATTCGCTTTATTTACTTATAGACCCGCTATCTCGGTAGCCCATCAGGGAAGTGAATATCGGCATAGCGCTTTACCACCGCTATAATAAAACGCTTCAGGTAGGTCTCGCTCAAAAACACATTCGACCAGTTGTGGAACCGCCGGCACTGCACACCGAGGTAGAAGAAATACATACTAACGCCCAGCATAGGCAGTAGCCTCTTTTCTTCGGCAGTGAGCGGCGTTACCGACTCATAACCGTCCATAAACGCCTGCAGTTTGGTCGCACATTCGGCGTCTACCCGCTCCACGTAATAGAGTTGCAGCATGTAGTAGGCCACATCGGCACACAGTCAGCCATTGCCGCAAAAGTCAAAATCGAATATGGTGGGCTGTCCGGCTTCATCTACATTCATATTGTCAAACCACATATCGAGATGCACTGCACCGGTGCGCAACTGAGTGGTGTCGGCTTTAGCCCACTCACTAAGCAGTAACTTGTGGGTAGTTTGCAGGTATTCCAGCTCGGGGCATGGTTTTGAAAAAAATGCGGTAATATCGGCCATTGGCTGGATCAGCACGGTATCGGCAGTATAGTTGGTCCTGTTTAAGCTAAAGCCCTCAGTAACTTTATGTAGCTGCGCTATGGACACGCCTGCATTGTAGTGCTGCTCGGGTGTAAAGTTGTGTATTTTGTCGCCGGGCGCATAGCTAAACAATACTGCATACCTCAGCCCTTCGGGCGCATCCAGCATTTGTATGTATCCGCCCTTGGCATCGCCCACGGGATACGACACCCGGATACCGGCATCGCGTAAGGCTATCAGTAGCCGCAACTCTTCCTCTATTTCGTTAAGCGTACGCCAGCCCAAGCTGTAAACCCGCAACACATACTGCCCTCCCGCATACCGTACGCTATAAGTGTCGTTTACCCCCGACCTGATAATAGCGCACACTACCGGCCGCTGCAATGCATAGGTATCGCCCACATACTGCGCCAGGTGCGTCGCCGATAGCATACTGCAAGTAACCGGAAAATGACTCATAAGAAAAGATTGACGCGCTACAGGAAACAAATAACGCCGGTAAATGTAGCCAATAGCGGCGAGCGTAGGTAATGTAGGGTTTGTTGTATAGCAAGATGAGTAGCATTTATACATCCCGCGCCAATGACTGTAATAGAATTAGACAACTCCATTAACGAAACCCCGCACTTAATGAGCAACGAACATAATCAGAAATAGCTTGTTGAAGCAATAGCAGAGCTGCACTCTGGGGTTTCCGTACATCGCCGGGTAATAGAAATTAATGGAATTGGTTTGGCAGACACCCGTTTGGAAAGACTATCTGTGTAGGATACACATCATTACAAATGCCGCCTGCACATACGGCATTTGTACTAACAGTTATAACCTGATTAATTGTTTTTAGCAATTGCGCGCTTGATGAATACATACAAGAAGGCTACAATAACCACATGCATCAGATTGAGCGCAAGCGCATAGCCCACCGTTACGCCCTTAATACCCAGAAATGGATTAGCGAACGAAAGCGCCAACAGAACAGCGGATAGGATCATGAAATTCTTGAATCCGTTCTTGGTATACTTTTCCATCAGAAAAAACACCATGCTTGCCACCAGCGTAGGTAGGGTACTGGATATGATAATGGGCACAATGGTAAGCGGCTGATTTGGCTGAATGAATATGGAATCTTTAATAATACCTGCGCCGTGAAAAGCAAGAAATAGCGCTGCGTTTACAGCTATCGACGCGCCCGCTGCCATAGCTCCTGCGCCAATTGATTGTTTAAAATTGAGTTTGTTCATCGTTTGGTTGTTTTAGTTGTTTATGATTTGTTTTTTATTGTAGGTACTTTGTTTGTATGTACAATTATTAGGACAAATTTTTTTAACTCCGCAATTCGTCCAGCCACTCATTCATTAGTCGGGCTTTTTCATCATTAAAATGCTTGAATTTCAATTGTTCCGGAAATGGCGCAGCGTCAATTTCGGCAAGCAGCGCCAGGCCTTTATCGGTAATGCAAATATTCACTAACCTCCTATCGTTTTTATCTTCCGTCCGGCTAACGAGGTCTTTTTCTACAAGCTTGTCTACTATTCGCGTTGCATTCGACGATTTGTCTATCATACGTTGTGTTATTTCCTGATTGCAATAACTTTCGGGATGACGACCGCGCAGTATACGCAATACATTAAACTGATGATGCGAAAGTCCGTAGGGTTTAAGCCGGTCGGCAAACACCGTATTGAACCAACCGCTGGTAAAGGCTATATTCAGTGCCAGTTTCTGTATTTCGCTCGTAAATGGCTTCGTCTGCTTTATCTCGTCTTCTAATCGCACCCTATAGACTTTGATACAAAGCTACTTATTTAATTGTAGGTACAAACAATTTCGAGCATAGATTTTAATAATAGATGCATCAACGCCAACTGCGTAGCGGATATACAATTGTGACATTTTCCTGAAATAAACAATGATTAAAAACATTTTTTATACCTGAAAACTGCCGCCAAACTAACCTACCTTTATATAACAGTCCGGTTGTAATGCCGGAGCCATTATAATAATCACTAAAAACTAAAAAATGAACACACACAAGCGTTTAGGTATATGGATGGACCATGCCAGTGCACACATTATGCCGCTTACTGCAGGCGATATGGCAACTGAAGTTGTGGAATCTGGTTTTACACAAGAACTTAAAGAAGATACACTGGACAATAGCGAAACCCATATGCACAATGCCGAGCAGCATTTGCACCATGCCTACTACAAAAAACTGGGCGCCATAATAAAAGACTATACCGATGTGTTGCTGTTTGGCCCAACAAAAGCTAAAGAAGAACTATACAATATTCTGAAAGCCGACCACCTGTTTGAAAAAATAGACATTGTGGTGAAACATGCCGACAAAATGACCGACAATCAGCAGCATGCTTTTGTTAGAGAATACTTTCAGCATAAACTGTAAACAACTGGCAGCTGTGCTTACAGCGCCGTCAGGTTATCAAAAAATGCCTGAAATAACAGATAGTCCATAGTACGATGCATAACCGCAACTATGGACTATCTATTTTAAACTACAAACAATTTAGTCTTCGTCGTTATACAATATTTCGGCGCCTTCAAACTTTCTGGTCTCCAGATTGTACACATCGCCCTTAGACATGATATGCACAATAATGTTCTCTACAGATATTGGCTTGCCAAAAGCTATGTCGGCAATGTTGTTGTATTCTATGTTACGTCCGTCTATAATCACTACGCTACCCGATCCTATTGCTTTTAGCTGATGACCTTCAGATACTACAATACCGGTATCCTCGCCAAGGCCTATTCCTATGGCGCCGGGTTGCGCCGCTACGCCCTGGGCAAGCCTGTTGAACCTGCCGCGTTTATCGAAATGGGTGTCTATGATCACATCATACATCAGTCCCAATCCGGTTGTTATTTTTACTTCTCCTTTTAGGTTGGCGGTGGCTGCATTACCCTCGTATATCATGGTATTGCTCATGGCCATAGCGCCTGCGCTGGTGCCGGCTATCAGAAATTTCTCATGCTGGTATCGTTGCTTGAGGACGCTGAGAAACTGCGTGCCGCCAAAAATAGACGATAGGCGCAACTGATTGCCGCCAGAGAACATAATGCAATTGCAAGCTTTTAGCCGCTCTATGTTTTCGGGTATAGCCACGTCTTCGCGATTGCGAATACGCAGGTGCCCCACATTGCTGCAGCCCAGCTTCTGAAATGCATCTATATAATTCTGCGCTACTTCGTCGGGAATAGAAGATGCGGTGGTAATAACCTCCACTCGGGGTTCGGCGCCTGCTATCAGGCTTACAATATTCTTAAGAATACCCAGTTCAAAAAAATTAAGACGGTTTCTTTGCAAGATACCTTTTTCAAGATCTGTCCCTTTGTCTTCTGCACCACCTACTGCTACTAAATGCCCATGAGGATATGTCACCAGTTCGAACTGTTTTGGATAAGAAAATAAAAGCGACAAAATTAGGTAAATAAGTGATAGTAGAGGCACAATACAAAATATTTAAATATTTTGCGTTAAGATGCGATTACTTTTTCATTAGCTTTCTCCTAAAAGGATGTGATTTACAGCCGGTTCTTTTGCCTCCGCAAAAACAAGCAACATTTGCTACTTTTGTGTAAACGCAACATTTACAATGACAATAATACCCGGCTCGATAAAAACTGCTCAGCTACATGGCTACCTGCTCGGCGCAATAGCTCCGCGCCCTATATGTTTTGCCAGCACCATAGACAGCGACGGCGTAAACAACCTTTCGCCATTTAGTTTTTTCAATGTGTTTGGAGCCAAACCGCCAATCCTTATTTTTTCGCCGGCGCGCCGCGTTCGCGACAATACCATTAAGCACACCCTGGAAAACGTATATGCCACCAGAGAAGTAGTGATCAACGTAGTAAACTACAACATGGTGCAACAAGCCAACCTGACCAGTTGCGAATACCCTAAGGGCGTGGATGAGTTTGTAAAGGCAGGATTCACACCAATAAAATCAGACATTGTTAAGCCGTTTCGCGTAAAGGAATCGCCGGTGCAACTGGAGTGTAAGGTGCTGCAGGTAATAGAAACCGGACAAGAAGGCGGCGCGGGCAATCTGGTAATATGCGAGGTAGTGTGCATGCATATAGACGATAACGTACTGGATGAACATGGCCGAATAGACCCCAATAAAATAGATCTGGTAGCCCGCATGGGCGCCGACTACTATTGCAGAGCGTCGGGCAATGCGGTATTTGAGGTGCCAAAACCCAATGTGTCGCTGGGTATAGGTATCGATGCCTTGCCTGCAGCCATACGCAACAGCGCTGTGCTTACCGGCAACAACCTGGGTATACTGGGCAACAGCACGGCAATACCAACCGCCGGCGCATGGACCGACGACAGGCTGGAAACCGCGCTGAAACAGACAGACCGCGCCGCTGCGCTACACCAATATGCCAAAGAACTGCTGGACGCCGGACAAACAGATAAGGCATGGCAGGTATTGCTGGCATCGTAACACAATCATACACCACAGGGGTCGCCAAACCGTGCGGCCCACTTATACCCACATGGAGGAAGACTTTAAGATAGCCTATCTCGAAAATGCTAAAGGACATATTCTGGACCAACTACTGGCTATGGGTTGGTACAGAATGGGTATGTATGTATTTACCACAAACGGACTTGAAACAGAAAAAGACGGTCCGTTGCATCCGGTGTATTGGCTGCGGTACGATGTAAGTAAAGTGGAACTGAGCAAAAGCAGCAGGCAAATAGTAAAGGCCGCAAGCAAGTTTGAGGTGTACCTGCGGAGGTTTGAGGTAACGCCCGAAGTTGCAGAACTGCACGAGCGCTACCGCGAAAACCTGGATTTTAATACCGATGCCGATCTAACAAAAGTAATTGCCGACCCCAATGGCAGTATTTTCGATACGCTTATGTTTGAGCTGCGCGACAATGGCAAACTGATAGGTTTGGGCATATTTGATGTGGGCGACGATACTATTGCGGGTATAAAAAGCATTTACCACCCGGCTTATAAAAAATACAGTCCCGGCAAATACCTGATGTTGCTGAAGCTGGAATATTGCCGCCAACACTACATAAGCTGGTATTATCCCGGCTATTACTCTACAACGCTCCCTAAATTCGACTACAAATTG
The DNA here is from genome assembly GCA_903882805.1 of uncultured Bacteroidota bacterium. Lineage (GTDB taxonomy): Bacteria > Bacteroidota > Bacteroidia > Chitinophagales > Chitinophagaceae > Nemorincola. The sequence goes on from CAIRYK010000054.1 coordinate 18,655, forward strand.
TTTTTAGACGAGGAGGCTACACAAGTGTACCTGCCTGAACATGGATTATGGATACCCTACACGCATTTCAAACGCCTGAATATGTAACAGCCTGCCTGCAAATAACAAAGCAGATAGCCTGCAAGAAGTAATAAATAAGTGGCTGTATTGCCTTCATAAAAATCAAATACTCTTTGGCTTGTGTTACAAATAATTCTACACAGGCCATAGTTATGCCTGTATATATGATTTTGAAAGAAAATTTAACAGAAATATATTACGCTTGGCAAGAAATCGCTACATTGTATTGAAATTAATCACTCAAAACCACACACAATGAGGAAGTTGTATTTTCTAATGATGGGCGCGCTTACAGCCGGAGCTTTAAACAGCTCTGCGCAATGCCTTGGCGGTCGCTATCTCAATCAGATTTTCCCAAATGTAACGGTAGATAGCGCAGTCTATTCATCGGCCTATGGACTGAAAATGGATATTTACAGCCCGTCGGGCGATACGCTGTCAAAACGCCCGGTAATAGTGCTGGCCCACGGCGGCAGCTTTATAGGCGGTACCCGCCAAAACGATGTCACGGTCGACTCACTGTGCGTGCGTTTTGCTAAGCGCGGCTATGTAACTGTTTCTATCGACTACCGACTCAGCGATCTGCTTAGCATGGTGTCTACCGACTCTACGCTGGCAATAGACGAAGTGGTAAAAGCCATAAGCGATGGTAAAGCGGCCATCAGGTATCTGGTAAAGGATGCCGCTACTACCAATGCATACAAAATAGACACCAACAATATATTTATAGGCGGCAACTCGGCAGGCGCTGTGCTGTATATGCATGTAGGCTATATAGACAATATAGGCGAATGCCCCTCTTATATAGCTACTGCTATGGCGGCCAACGGAGGTTTTGAAGGCAATAGCGGCAATGCTGGCTATACCACAAAATCTAAAGCCATTATCAATCTGGCGGGCGGACTAAACACTACCGCATTTATTACTGCCGGCAAAAAACCATCGGTCAATGCATCGGGCACGCTCGATAATGTGGTGCCTTACACCTGCGGTTATCCCAACTTTGGCACTACAAGCTTCCCGATAAATGTGCATGTAAATCTGTGCGGATTGGGATCGCTGGAACCTGAGTACATTGCCAAGGGCATATACCACATGAGCCATGTGTTTCCTGCCGACGGGCATGTGCCATGGTCGTCGAACGCAGCTAAGTTTAACACCGTAGATTCTATGGTGCGCGATTTTTTGTACAATCAGGTATGCACCGGCGTATCGTCGGTAGACGAGATTACTACCGCTGCCGATGTTACTGCGTTTCCTAACCCGGCCACAGCCTATGTGCAGTTGCAAAGCCCGCAGTCGGTAAGCTCGGTAGCGGTTTACGACCAAACTGGCCGCACTGTTGCGCAGATAAACGACATCAACAAAAACAACTACGAACTGAACACCGCCCAACTGAGCAAAGGACTGTATTTTGTAAAAATCAGGTTTAGTAACGAAAACAACGCGCCGGTAGTAAAACGAATAATAATAGAATAAACATAGCAGCGGCAGCCATGTAGCGCTATGTGTAAGTAGCTCCTGCCCAAGCAGGTGCCAGGCAGTCCGGGTGTGCGTTTGGGGAATGTGCATCTGTGATACAGATTATAATAGCCGGCAATTATGAAAAAGCAGGCCTGAAATGTACACTACATTTTGGCCTGCTTTTTTGTTGAGCCACAGGCTATAGTTATCAATTTCGTATATAGCCAGATGTATTATTTCGAACAGGCTACTAAAACGGCCTACCAATATTTGTTTACCTTTAGCAAAACAAAGATGAGTATGAAACAAGGTGTGTGGCAGCAGATACTTACTTACTTCTATATCCGCAAGCGCGATCCCCGCGACCCTAAGAACATCAATATCAAGTTTATGCACGGCATGAACCGCATATCGTTGTTTATGTTTCTTATAGCTATTATTGTTATGATCGTGCGGTTGTTTACAAGATAGCCCATAGTAGATAGTCTATAGTAGATAGTTCGTAATAGATAGTCTAGGGTAGACAATCGATAATCCATGTAGACAGTAGGGGCATGTAGTAGTTGCCGGGGCTTTTGCAAATGCCGCCCGGAAAATGTACACTAAACAAGTACCTTGTCTTATTTCTGAATCACCACCCGCGCCGTCCATTTGTGGTCGCCGCTTATCACGCTCACCAGATAAATGCCTGTGGGCGCATCCAGTACATAGTCCTTTACCTTGCCCTCAATGGTCTGCTGCTGCAATATGCCGCCCTGCATATCATACAGCGTTACCACCGATATTTCGGCCGCTTCTGCGGGCAGTTGTAGTGTAAACCGGCCATTGCTGGGGTTGGGAAACAGCGTAAGCGCAGCCTCAGGAGCGGGCGCTTTCTTTACGGTAGTCGCATCGCAGCCGCCGTTGGCGTTTATGCGTTTCAGATTGCGCACTGCAAATGTGTCGTTGTCGGCAAGGGCGCGGGTGTACCACAACACAGCCTCGGGACAGCTTTTTTCTACGCCCCATCCGTTTTCATACATCCATCCCAGATTATTTTTTGCCCTCACGCTGCCATGCTCTATCGCAGTCCGGTACAGGCGTACAGCAGTGGTGTCGCTCTGAGGCACGCTCTTGCCGCTGGCGTAGAAATACCCCAGATTGCACTCGGCCGCGGCATACTCTTGCGCCACCGACAGGCGATACCACATAGCCGCGCTATCTATATTGCGGGTCACGCCCCAGCCGCGCTCCAGCAGCCATCCTATCCTGAACTGGCCAGCCGCATCGCCCAGCGCCGCCGCGCGGCGCGCATAAGCTACAGCGCTATCAAAGTTTTGCGCTACGCCATTGCCCCGCTCATACATACCCGATATATTGGCCAGCGCACGCGAATAATCTTGTACCGCCGCCATACGATACCAGTAGAAGGCCTTTTCGTAATCTTTGTTTACCTCAAACGTACAACCATAGTTGTTTTGTCCGCAGGCGTCGCCCTTTTCGGCCGCAGCGCGATAAAGTTCCACTGCTTTATCCCAGTCTTTGGCTACAACCCAGCCATGCTCATAAAAGCGGCCCAGATTGGCCGATGCAAGTGCATAGCCCTGCGCCGCCGATTTTTGATACCAATACAAAGCCTGTTTTTTATCGCCTTTTTGCTGATACTGCCATCCCAGATTGTTTTGCGCATTTGCATGGCCTTTTTCGGCGGCTATGGTATAGTAAGCCATTGCCGAATCGCGGTTGGCAGTGCAGCCATATCCTTTATCCAATAGCCAGCCTATATTAAAAACCGCATTGTTGTTGCCCCTCGCTGCAGAAATGCGGTATAGCTCCATCGCCTTGGTGTAGTTGCGCGCCACACCCCTCGCGTTTTCATACATCGACGCCAGATTGTTGGGCGCATGCTTATCGTTGAGGGCAGTTGCCTGTTCAAACAACTCTATGGCGCGGGTGTAACTTTGCGCCACGCCTGTGCCGTTTTTATACAGTATTCCCAAATTGTTCATACTCGATGGGTCGCCCGCATCGGCGCCCTTACCAAACCACACGGCCGCCTCCGCCATATCTTTGGCAACGCCCTTGCCCGTTTCGTATATATACCCCATCCGCCACATAGCCTCGGTGTAGCCCTGCGCCGCCGCCAGGCGGTACCATTTCATAGCCTCGTCTATATTACGGTCGGCGCCACGGCCAAACTCATACATAAGGCCGGCATTGTATTGCCCCTCTGCAAAGCCTGCATCTGCCGCCTTCCTGAACCACGACAATGCCTCGGTATAATCTTTAGGCACATTGCGGCCATAGTAATAATTATTGCCCAGCCTGTTGGCCGCCGCCGGCGATACAGGTTCCCCCGTTTGCGCAAACCCCGGCGCCGCCGCCGCAATAAAAAGCAAAAAGCAGAAAAACAATCGGTTCATAGTACACATTTGATAGTGTAAAATTAATGAAAGTTTGATGGGGAGGGGTGGGGATTTTTTGTGAGGGGGGTATGCTAAATAAATTTGAAATAAAATACGGGAAAAACCCTGATTTATTAATAGATGCGTGTGTTTAATTTTGTGTTATCAAAATAGCTCTTTTATAAAACCTTGTTAGTAAATCAAAACACTCTCATTCAAAAATTAAATACTATGAAAAACAGCTTAGTACTGCTAACTTTTTTAAATATTTGTACTTGCAGCTTTGCGCAAGCGCAAACGTCGTCCAATACTAACACTCAACGTGAGGGACAAAGTAACGCAATCTCCAATATTCAGAAAAAATCCGAGTCAGATGCAACAACCCCAACAAAACTCGCTGGTGTAACATTTGGATTTGGTGCAGGTTACGGATTGAGTTTCTTTGATAGAAAAGAGTATAGTCTAACTACTGACAGTGTTCACGCCCTAAAAATAGGAAACACAAATAAAGGATCATTTGTTATTTCATCTATCATTACAGTGCGATTGGGTAAAGTAGCGTCAAAGCCGGGTACAAATAAACTATTCGGTCAAGAGGGATTTAGGGAAATTAAAAAAGGTAAAAAAACTGAGAATACTGATGTTGCCCGGAATAGAGACCGTTGGACCCTCAATTTGGCGATAAATATAGCTGAGGTAAACACAGATGGCCTTTCCTTTAATAAACCGGTGGATGGAGGGTTGGGGCTTGGATATTCATTCGGAGATAATATCCAGCTTGCTCTTTTTGTTGACGTCATGCGTTATAGGCAAATGAGAGATTACATTACCACAGATTACAATAACAAACCTATACCTAAAGGGAAAGATGTTTACACTGCATTAGACGGGAATGACAACGAACTTTTCACAACAAAAACAGCAGCAGGTCTTTCTTTGAAGCTAATCTACACAATAGCAAATAAAGAATAACTTTTACATAAATTAAAACTCAGCTATCGAAAGATTGACTCCTAGTTGATTAGTCTAAATGTTCAAGACTATAACCCTCCCAAACTTAGCAATCTTCCAAGCTTGAGAGCTGGTCATTTTACCGCATAGTTTCTATTTTGCGAAAAGTGCTTAAGACGTATTATACCGCAAGCGTTTTATCTATTTAATTCAAATTTCACATCAACTATATTAGCATAAATAAATTCCTCATACTCCATTCCTCCGCTTTTAATATCTTTCTTAGCTTCATATAGCCTAATGTCGTATTTAGCCATGTTTTTTACGAGATTTATGATAAAATTTTTATCCGTATCATGTATGCTATTACCGAAAACTATACCCTTTATAGTAGTTGGTTTAATAAAAATAAACCGGGACATGGGATTCTTAAATTCTGGAGGAAATTGGGTGTAAATTCTATATTCTTGTTCGTACTCCCATTCTTTTAACTTTACAGTACATATAGAATTGTCAATAACGATATTTCTCATAACTGGTTCATAATGAAAGTCAATTGTAGGTACCGATTCTAAATATTCTATTTTTTTAAATGTATTTTGGGCGTATGTTTAAGTTCAGCTATGCTTTGTTCTAACTCTGGCTTGTCGATAATTAAAACAAAACCACGATGACTGTCAGCGTAATGAGACCACATTAAGTTGCAACTTCGCTTTTCAGTTAAACTACAGGATCCGAAACTTGTTTTGATTATGTCGCAAATATAATTTCTTGCATCTTCAAAAAATATACGCTTATTTTCCAATGCCGTTGCTACTTTGCTGTCCGCGTCAACACACTTTAAAAAATTGCGATAAAATGAATACACATCCTCGCTAACAGGTAAATCGGTAGACTGATCGAGTAAAAATTCACCCTCAAATGGGTCATTAAGTTTATTCAATGATCCCAAATAAATAGCAGTATTTACCAAAATAGACAGACTGTTTACGTTAAACGAACAGTATTTATATAATTATTCGCTCATTATTTATAAAATTTAAAATTAAAGCAAAGAAAACAAATCATCGGCAAGAAAAACCTCACTATTTTTCAACGTTTTTGTCCTTAAGTCAAACATAGATAAAGGTTTGTTACCAAATAATAATCTACTACTTTCCGCAAAATTGACATTAGCAATTGGATTTATAAAAACTAATATTCTGGATAAAACACATTTTCTAAAAAGTTGATTAGAATTAGTCCTGCTAGGCACTACCCCCTGCATAACCAACCCATCGTGAGCCTTGCGGCCACACGGAGCCGCCCCTACGGTATGCGTATTATGTTCACCACCACAAATCTGCCCCGTTAGCGGGCAACCCTTTTTGTAGAAAAACTACGATGATAATGGTTATGCCTCGTAGAGGCTATCCACTACAACGCCCATTTACAAAACACCCCCTTACCCCCATCCCCAAATTTTTCCTACTTTTACCTAAATTTTTTAATTACTAAAGCATGTCCCTTTGTGTGCTATTATTTTAGTGCGGGGGCGGCGGTTAATGCACTCTACTCCATGTGTGGAATTCTGGCTATCATCAATAATACTACAGTAGTTTCTTCAAAACACCTGGCTAAGGCATCGGCCATCATCAGGCATCGCGGTCCCGACGACGAGGGGTTTCTTACCTGGGCGCCCGGAAATGCACCCACTATATGGGCTGGCTCAGATACTGCCGATAGCACACACCAACATTTCAATTACGCTCAGTTGCCCGATAGTCAACCCTTCAAGGTGGGTTTCGGGCACCGCAGGTTGTCTATTATAGATCTGTCGCCGGGCGGCCACCAGCCCATGCTCTACCGCAAGGCCGATCTTGCCATAACCTTCAACGGAGAAGTATATAACTACCTGGAAATAAAAGCCGAGTTGCAAAAGCTGGGACATCAGTTCACATCGGCTTCCGATACGGAGGTGATACTACACGCCTGGGAGCAGTGGGGCCCGCAATGCCTCAACCGCTTCAACGGCATGTTCTCGATGGTGATACTCGATCATCGCAAACGCGAGTTGTATGCTATTCGCGACCGTTTCGGCGTAAAGCCGCTCTATTATTACAAAGGACAAAATGCCACCTATCTGGCATCTGAAATAAAACAGATACGCACCTCGCCCGATTATCAGTTTGAAATGAATGAGGCTGTGGCGCGGCAGTTTCTGGCGCTGGGCGCGGTAGAGCATACCGACAGCACCTTCGACACTAAAATAAAGCACCTTCCCGGCGGCCACTACCTGCGCATTGACTTGAACAAAGAACGTACCGAACCCGAAATAGTGCAATGGTACACCCTGAACCCTAAAAAATGGACCGGCTCGTTCGACGATGCCGTGGGCCAGTTCAGGGCGCTGCTCACAGATGCCGTTAGTCTGCGCCTGCGATCTGATGTAAAGGTGGGGTCGTGCCTTTCGGGCGGCCTCGACTCGTCGAGTATAGTATGTATTGCCGCCGACCTGCTCAAGGCGCGCGGCGATTTTGCCGGACAAGAAACCGTAACTGCCTGCTACGATCTGGCGAAGTATGACGAATGGAATTTTGCGCAAGAGGTAATCACTAAAACCAACGCCAACCCGCACCGTATATTCCCCACCTTCAAGGGGCTGGAAGACGAAATGAGCGCCTTTATATGGCATCAGGACGAGCCGGTGGCCAGCACATCGGTCTACAGCCAGTGGGAGGTGTTTAAGGCATCAAGCCGCGCCGGACTAAAAGTAATGATAGACGGACAAGGCGCCGATGAGCAACTGGCAGGCTATGGCGGCAACGACCTGGCGCTATACACCGGCTTGCTCAAAAAAGCCCGCTTCCTGTCGCTGCTCGATGAGGCGCGCCATTATAAAAAAGAAAAAGGCGCATGGCCTAAGGGGTTCCTGCTATCGGCTATGCAACTGAATATGGGTAGTACCCTGAGCGGACTGCTGCCCAACAAGGTCCGTATAAAAAACAATCCGGCCATAGAATGGGTGCACAATACCGAACCCGGCCACATACATGGCAAGCACGCCCGTAGCCTGCAGGAAAACCTGCTGCGCCAGCTATATGTGCAGCCACTGCCGGCCCTGCTGCGCTACGAAGACCACAACTCTATGGCATGGAGCGTGGAGAGCCGCACACCGTTTATGGACTATCGGCTGGTGGAGTTTAATCTGGGGCTGCCGGAGCAGTTTGTATACAAGCGCGGACTGCGCAAAAACATATTGCGCCAGGCCATGCACGGCATAATACCGCCGGCCATAGAAAACCGCCGCGACAAAATGGGCTTTGTAACCCCCGAAGAGGTTTGGCTGAAGGGCGATGGTAAAAAATGGTTTAGCGATGGGGTAGAGAAGGCATGCAAGCAGTTTGGCGGCCACATTCTGGATACCGAGCATACCCGCAAGTATGTGGGCGCTATACTGGATGGCAAGCGCGAATTTGACGCTGTGCCCTGGCGAATAGTTTGTTTCAGCAATTGGTTCAATAGTATATAGATTTGCAATAAAATAAGGCGTTGTGCGCCTTGCTACTTTTTATGAAATTATCCCTTAAGCTTGCCGCGGCAGCCCTGCTGCTATGCGCCGCCCTGCCTGCTACCGCGCAGGAAAACCCGGCTACCTTTCATTGCAGCGCCGGCAAAAGTTTGCCCGCAGGCAAGGCCACCGTTGCCGACCCCGCCGAAGACAATTACGACGTAAAGTATGTAAAACTCGACCTTGAGCTATCTACGTTGTCTACCTACCTGAATGGTAGCGTAACCACCCGCGCCAAGGTTACGGCGGCAACAATGGCCACCTATGTGTTTGAGCTCAACAGCATACTGACTATAGACTCTGTGTTGATCAACGGCGTATCGCGCCCCATAACCTCAACCGGCGACATTCGCAGCGTGGCGCTGGCAACTCCACTGGCCGCCAATACTATTTTTACCGCACAGGTATTTTACAACGGCACACCGGTTAGCGGCACCCTGATGGGCGGCGCGCTGGGCCTCAACTGCCTCACATCGCCAAGTTGGAGTGTAAGAGTTACTTACAACCAGAGCGAAGCCTACAAGGCTAAAGAATGGTGGCCGAGCAAACAGTCGCTACAAGACAAAATAGACTCGGCAGATATATGGCTCACCGTACCCGACACCCTGAAGGCCGGCAGTAACGGCACACTGGTATCGGCAGCAAGGGTAGGCGCCACATCTTATCAATATCAGTGGAAAGAACGCCACCCTATAGATTACTACCTGATATCTGTTGCCGTTGCCCCCTATGTAGACTATAGCTATTATGTGCACTTTACCGGTAGTACAGACTCTATGCTCGTTCAAAACTATGTCTACAATCATCCGCTGCTTATGCCGCGCTTCAAGAGCGTTATAGACAGTACCGGCATGATGGTAGACTATTTCTCTACGCTGTTTGGTCGTTATCCGTTTTGGAACGAGAAATACGGACATTGCATGGCGCCGCTCAATGGCGGTATGGAGCACCAGACCATGACCACCATCGGCTTCTTCGATGCATCGATAGTGGCGCACGAGCTGGGGCACCAGTGGTTTGGCGATCACGTAACCTGCGCTACATGGGCAGATATTTTTGTGAACGAAGGCTTTGCCAGCTATGTGCAATACCTGTTTGCCGACCATTTTCATAACCATACAGCAGCGCTGAACTACATAAAAGACCAGCAAGACAATGTAAAATCGATAGATACCGGAGTAGTGTTTGTAGATGACACCACCGATGAAGGTCGTGTGTTCGACGGACGCCTTAGCTACGATAAGGGCTCGTGCGTGCTGCACATGTTGCGCTCTATTGTACACGACGACAGCATGTATTTCCGCATATACCGCGCCTATCAGCAGACCTACCAAAATGGCAACGGTACCGTAGCCGGTTTCAGAGATGTGGCCAAAAGTATTGCCGGCAGCGTGGTAAACGGCATTAGCCTCGATACCTTCTTCAATCAGTGGACCTATCGCCACGGTTTCCCAATATATACATTCAGCTGGAACCAGATAGGAACTTCAGTGTATCTGCGCGTTCAGCAAAACACATCGGCTCCGTGGTCTGTGCCTTATTTCTCAGTACCATTTGAGGTGCAGGTAAAAACAGGTTTGCTTGATACAGTTGTGCGCATAAATATCACGCAGCCCGATCAGGAATTTCAGTTTACCTGGAACACGCCCATCACTTCCATCATCCTCGACCCAGAAAGATGGAATGTGTACAAACTGAACTCGCTGAGCAAAGACCCAACCCTGACAGTAGCCGATATGCAAACCCCGGCCCTCGCCATTGTGCCCAACCCCACTGCCGCCAACTGGACCATAACCGGCATAGCCCCCTACACCCAACTGGAACTTACCGATATTGCCGGCCGCACCCTGTGGCAAACAAACACAGGCACAGCAAAGCAGCAAACCATACCTGCCGCCCACCTGCCCGCCGGCGCCTATCTGCTCCGCGCCACTACTACCGGGCAGGTAACGGCCAGTTACAAACTGATAAAGCAGTAATGATACATGCAATTTATTACTACAGCGGCCCGGATGCGGGTCGCTGTTTTTTTGTGGAGGAATGGTATCTTTGTTTTAAGTGAAACAGCATAGAGCCGCATTGAATAATTTGAAAATCACCAATTGAAATGGCAACAAATAATCTTTTAGACACAAAAACAGTGACACTCAACGAATTGCTGGGTAACGGAAAGATTTATAAAGTGCCTCAGTTTCAGCGCGATTATTCGTGGACAAAGGATAATTGGGAAGATCTCTGGAACGACATTATTATTGCTCGTAATACGGGTAAAGCTCATTATTTGGGCGCTATAGTGTTGCAAAATAAAGGCGGTAAATTATTTGAAATTATTGATGGTCAGCAACGTTTTACAACCATAAGCTTACTAATACTTGCCGTAATAGATGCTATTAATACAATGGCTGTGAATGGAGCGGATACTGATGCGAATAAGGAACGTATTAATTTGCTAATGGGGCAGTATATAGGGCAGAAAGACGCGGCCTCACTTACGTACTCAAATAAATTGGAGCTCAATGAAAACAATAATGGTTTTTACAAAACAAAATTGGTCAATTTCAGGAGCGACAATATTAGAGGAAAAATAACGCCAACCGACAAATTGATGTGGGATGCCTACAGCTTTTTAAAGGAAAAATTGGATGTTGATTTGAAATTTACGAAAGGCGATGAATATGCTACTTTTTTGAATCAAGTAGTGGGCGATCGATTGATGTTTATACAAATTACGGTGGAGGATGAATTGAATGCATACACAGTTTTCGAAACACTTAATTCAAGGGGTGTAGAACTCACTTCCGCCGATCTGTTAAAAAACTATCTTTTTTCGCTTGTCGCTGAAAGTAAAGCCGATTTAGATTTAGTGAAAATTCTATGGAAGAAAACCGTAGACTATGTTGGGCTGACAAAGTTCCCGGCTTTTTTACGCTACTATATTATGGCTACGCGTAAACAAATAACCAAGGACTATTTGTTTAAAGAGATCAAAACATTCGTCAGAAATGGTAACGATGTTTTTGATTTACTCAATAGGTTAGAAACGTATGCCGCTGTTTATGCCGCATTGGGCAATGCCGATGATGATAAGTGGAATACTGATAAAGATACCCGAAACGCAATTAGTATTCTTAAATCTCTGCAAGCAACGCAATGGAAGCCTTTAGCAATGGTTGCCGATCACAAATTTGCTCCAGGAGTATTCAGTCGTTTACTTGATAACATTATAACCATTTCTTTCAGGTACAATGTTATTGCAAAATTACAGACAAACGAGATGGAAAAGGTGTATAGCGCCGCAGCAATTAATCTTTATCAGTCAGCAACGCCCAGTATAAATACAGTACTCAACGATTTGAAACCTATATACGTTAGCGATGATGATTTTCGAAAATACTTTGATCTGAAAGATTTTGATACCGATAATTCTACCGATAAAAAATTGGCAAGATACACGCTATATAAAATCGAATCGCAGATGGATGGTGGCGTAAGCACAGACGCGGAGAGCGATAATGGTACAATAGAACACATATTACCATTAAGTTATCCGGAAGTTTGGCAAGAAAATTTTTCACAAGAACAATTTGAAAAAAATAAGTTCAAATTGGGTAATCTTACTTTATTGGAAGCTTCAAAAAATAATAAGAACGCTGCCAATAAAGGCTTTGCAGAAAAAAAAGAAGTGTATTCAGGGAGCAAGTTTGCTATGACCAAACAAATAGATGCGGACGAATGGACGCCTGAAAAAATAAAGCACAGACAGGCCAAGTTAGGTAAACTCGCTGCCGCTGCGTGGCGAATACAGTTTTAAGGCCTATCATATCCTACTCCCCCTCACTCCACTTCCTGCTCGCTGTTGCCGCTCCATATGTCCCACGATGCGTCGGCTTGTAGTTTCAGCATTTCAAAACCGTTTTTTACGGTGGCGCCGCGCTCGCGGCCCAGGGTTAGGAATTTTGTTTCTTCGGGGTTGTAGATAAGGTCGAAGAGCAGGTGGTGTTTTGTAATGCTGTCGTAGGTTATGGGCGGGGCTGCGTCGGTATTGGGGTACATGCCCAGCGGAGTAGTGTTGATGATGAGTTTATGGCGGGCTATTACCAGCGGCGTAAGGTCGGTATAGGTGTGACCGCCTTTTTTTCGGCTCCGCGATATTAGCTGATAGGTGATACCCAGTTGTTGCAGCGCATAGGCTACCGCTTTCGATGATCCGCCGCTGCCCAGTATCAGCGCAAAGGTATGTTGCGCCTCCAGCAGCGGTATCAGGCTTTGCTCAAAGCCTATGGCATCGGTATTATAGCCTATTTTACGGCCGTTTTTAATGGCTATGCAGTTTACTGCGCCTATCGCCCGGGCCACAGGGTCCAGCTCATCCAGATACGGTATTACAGCCTCTTTGTAGGGTATAGTTACATTCAGCCCAGCAATGTTGGGGTTGGCCGCCAGCAGATTCGGAAATTCACTGATATCTGCCAGCGGAAAAGGGTCGTAAACAGCATAAATATGTTTCTCTGCAAATTTCTTTTTGAAATAGGCAGGCGAAAATGAATGGGTGAGCGGATAACCTATAAGTCCGTACTGCGCTGGCAAGGGTTAAGTCGAGAATTAAGTCAAGTGAAAAAGTTAAAACCAAAGGTTGCGTTCACAACTTTTTTCAATAATACTAAACTTTCTGCTCCTGAATCTTATTATTTTTTTGCTCAGTAATCAGGCAGTAATACTGCAAAGTCCGGTATTTATTTGGTTTGTTTATCTAAAAACATATGGAACGTATCGCCTCTTAAACCCAGTCTTGTAGACTCCAGCGGTATTACTTCTGCAGGAGCCAGATTGCCCAGATTCACATTGGCGCCCAGCAATTCCAGAAAATAAACCTGTTGCGACTTTTGCGGAGCTTCCCATATTATTTTCTCATAGGGTATCTGGGTCAGTATTTCCTGCACCAGACCTTCGCGCACCTCGCCCGATGTGCGATAGATGCCCACATTACCTGCTTCGCGGGCTTCTGCTATCACGTAGGTCGATCCCGCTTCCAGCTCGGCGCGCATCAGCTCTATCCACTTATATGGCGGCATTATGTGCGTAGCGTCTTTCGAGCCTACCTCCGACAGTACGGTAACGTGCTTGGCCAGCTTTTCTATGTAGCCCAGTTTTTCAATATGCGGTATCGTCACAGATCCGTCTGATACCTCTACATGGTCCAGACCGAGGTCTTTCACCATGGCCAGATAATCGTCGAACTGGTTTCTTACCAGAAATGCCTCAAACAAGGTGCCGCCCAAGTATACCGGAATACCCAATTCTTTGTATATCGCTATCTTCTCGGGCAGGTGGTTGGTTACATAACTGGTACCAAAACCGAGCTTTACGATATCTACATAGGGCGCTGCTACAGACAGGAAATCTCTGACGCCGTTAAGCCCCATACCCTTATCCATAACCATCGTTAATCCATAGTTGCGGGGCTTTGCTGTGCGCTCCGGAATGTTCTTAAGTTTGAAATTCATGTGCGTGCTTTTTCAAAAACAGGGTAAAGATAAGCCATTCCCCGTTTTAACACTAAAATGCATTTTTAGCGTTGTATATTGCAGGCACAATCAGGGTATATGAAACGAGATGTTCCCGTTCTGGGGTTTACGATAGGGCTTATACTGCCCGTTCTGGGCATGTGTGTTATGTATATGCTTTGGGGTCATCACCAGGGTTTCTTTGATTTTGTTAAGGGCCTTACACGCCAGCGCGGCATGGCATCAAAGGTTATGACCCTAAGCCTACTTGCCAACCTCATACCTTTTGTGTACTGCAATTTGAAGCGGTACGACTATACCATGCGCGGCATAGTAATAGCCACCATGATGTATGCGCTGTTTATTTTCCTCATTATGTTTGTATGGTAAGCTTATGCGCTACTACATTATAGCCGGCGAGGCCAGTGGCGATCTGCATGGCGGCAACCTCATTAAGGCGCTACACAAGCAGGATGCAGAAGCTAATGTGCGCTGCTGGGGCGGCGACCGTATGGAGGCCGCCGGCGCCACACTGGTAAAACACTATCGCGACCTCGCATTTATGGGCTTTGTAGAGGTGCTAAAACACCTGCGCACCATTTTCAAAAACATTGACTTCTGTAAAAAAGACATAACTGCCTACAAACCCGATGTGCTGGTACTGATAGACTACCCGGGTTTCAACATGCGCATAGCCGAATGGGCGCGCAAGCAAGGCATAAAAATAGTGTACTACATATCGCCGCAGGTATGGGCATGGAAAGAAAAACGCGCCCTAAAGCTAAAGCGCGATGTAGATAAAATGCTGGTGATACTGCCTTTTGAGGTAGATTTTTACCGCAAATGGAACTACGATGTTACCTACGTAGGCCACCCCCTTATAGAGGTGGTGCGCCACGAAAAAGAACATGTACCCCCCACCCCGCTTGCAGCCAAGCCTATAATAGCCCTGTTGCCCGGCAGCCGCGCTCAGGAAATACAGGTGAAACTGCCCATAATGCTGGAAGTGGTAAGCCGGTTTCCGGAATATGCATTTGTGGTGGCGCAAGCGCCTGCCCTGCCCGACGCCCTGTATGCCGATATTATAGGCGACAGACCCGTAACACTGGCCAAAGGACAGGCCTACAACCTACTGAAACAAGCCCGAGCCGGACTGATAACCAGCGGAACAGCCACCCTGGAAACCGCCCTCTTCGGGATGCCACAGGTGGTGTGCTACAAGGGCAATGCACTATCGTTTTGGCTGGCTACAAAGCTGGTAAAGGTGAAATACATATCGCTGGTAAACCTGATAATGGATAAGCCAGTAGTAACAGAACTGATACAAAACGACCTTACGCCCGACAATCTGCAAACGGCCCTCAACCGCCTGCTCAACGACGATGCCTATAAGGCCGAACTAAAAAATGACTATGCAGCCCTATGGCACAAACTCGGCGAAAAACCGGCATCGGAAAATGCAGCCCGCGAAATAGTAGCGGTGGCAAAGCACTAACCTCGCCGTAAAAATACCTAAGAAAATACAGAAGCTATACTTTACCACAAACACAAACGGCTCCTTGCGGAGCCGTTTGTGTAATTTCTATAATGCATAAACTTATATCTCTTTCACAATCTCAATATTGGTAGTAGGCGCCTCGTCTATAGCAAATACTATTTTAGCGTCAGTCGCATTGTAGTCGGCAGTTACTATATCGCCCGATTTTATGCGGTGATTCAGTATTTCTTCGGCCAACGGGTCTTCCAGATATTTCTGTATAGCCCTGTGCAGCGGCCTTGCGCCAAACTGCTGGTCGTAGCCTTTTTCTGCTATAAACTTCTTAGCAGCATCGGTCAGCGACATTTTGAAACCCAGTGCATTGAGGCGTTTCATTACATCCTTCATAATGATGTCGATAATCATTGCAATGTGCGACTCGTCGAGCGTATTGAAAATGATAACATCGTCTATCCTGTTCAAAAACTCGGGCGAGAAGGTGCGTTTCAGCGCTTTCTCTATCACGCCGCGGTTGTTGTCTTCCTGACTGGTTACTTTGGCTGTGGTGCTAAAGCCTACGCCTGCGCCAAAATCTTTGAGCTGACGAGCGCCAATGTTCGACGTCATAATTATCAGCGTATTCTTGAAGTCTACCTTGCGGCCCAGTCCATCGGTAAGCTGACCATCGTCGAGCACCTGCAACAATATGTTGAATATATCTGGGTGCGCTTTCTCTATTTCGTCGAGCAGCACTACGCTGTAGGGTTTGCGGCGCACTTTTTCTGTTAGCTGTCCGCCTTCTTCATATCCCACATATCCGGGAGGCGCGCCTATCAGTCGGCTCAGCGAAAACTTCTCCATGTATTCGCTCATGTCTATGCGTATCAGAGCGTCGTCGCTATCGAACATGTAGCGGGCCAGAGCGCGCGCCAGTTCGGTTTTACCTACGCCTGTAGGACCCAGAAATATAAACGAACCTATAGGTTTGCGCGGGTCTTTCAGGCCTACGCGGTTGCGCTGTATAGCTTTTACTATTTTGTTTATGGCGTCTTCTTGGCCTACCACGTTTTCGCGCAGGTCGTCGTCCATGCGGCGCAGCTTTGCGCTTTCGGCTTCCACCATCCGCATCACCGGTATACCGGTCATCATGCTTATCACTTCCGCTATCGATTCTTCATTTATCGGGTAGCGTTTGTGTTTGGCTTCTTCTTCCCACTCAGCTTTTGCCTTATCCAGTTCCTCGCCCAGGCGTTTTTCGCGGTCGCGCAGTGCAGCGGCTTCTTCAAAGCGCTGGCTTTTTACCACCTTATTTTTCTCTTGCTTTATATCCTCTATCTTCTTCTCCAGATCCAGAATATTCTGCGGCACATTTATGTTTTTCAGGTGCACACGCGCTCCTGCTTCGTCCATCACGTCTATTGCCTTGTCGGGCAGCAGGCGGTCGGTCATATAGCGGTCGCTTAGTTTTACACATGCCTCAATAGCTTCGGCATCGTACACCACATTATGAAAGTCTTCGTATTTAGAGCGTATGTTGTTCAGTATTATTATTGTTTCGTCTACGCTTGGCGGTTCTACCAGCACTTTCTGGAAGCGGCGATCGAGGGCGCCGTCTTTCTCAATATACATGCGGTATTCGTCGAGGGTAGATGCGCCTATGCATTGCAGGTCGCCGCGCGCCAGGGCTGGTTTAAAGATGTTCGAAGCATCGAGCGAGCCCGATGCGCCGCCGGCGCCTACGATAGTGTGTATCTCATCGATAAACAAAATCACGTCGCGGTTTTTCTCCAGCTCGTTCATTATGGCCTTCATTCGCTCTTCAAACTGACCGCGGTATTTTGTACCTGCCACCAGCGCTGCAAGGTCGAGGCTGATAACGCGCTTATCGAACAATACGCGCGATACCTTGCGCTGCACAATACGCAATGCCAGACCTTCTACAATAGCCGTTTTGCCCACTCCGGGTTCGCCTATCAGTATAGGGTTGTTTTTCTTACGGCGCGATAATATCTGCGATACGCGCTCTATTTCTTCGTCGCGGCCCACTATAGGGTCCAGACTGCCCAGCTCTGCAAACTTGGTAATATCGCGACCAAAGTTGTCGAGTACCGGCGTTTTAGATTTAGCTGCGCTCGCTGCGGGCTTGCGCTGCTGCTGAAACTGCCTGCGTTCTTCCTCGTCGTCAAATTCCTCCGATCCCGGATCATTATAGTCCGATGTTGGCGCGTCGCCCTGCAGTATGCTCAGTTCGCTTTTAAAGCGATCATAGTCTACCTGATTGTTGTTCAGAATCTGCGTTCCTACATTTTCTTTATTCTTTAATATAGAAAGCATCAGGTGTTCTGTTTCTACCGTGCTGCTTTTCAGGGATTTCGCCTCCAGCACTGTAATACGTATCACCTTTTCGGCTTGTTTGGTAAGCGGTAAGCTGTTTATGTTGGCAAGCGGTTTGTTATTTTTATCCTTTATCGCCCCCTCCAGTTCTTTTCTGAGTTCGAAAAGATCAACCTGCATACTTTGCAAAACCCGCAAGGCTACTCCATCGCCCTCGCGTATCAGACCCAGCAATAAATGCTCCGTGCCTATAAAGTCATTACCCAGCCTCAGGGCTTCTTCCCGGCTATAGGAAATGATCTCTTTTACTTTAGGCGAGAAATTTGAATCCATGTGTTAGTCCTTTTGTTTAATGATAAAGTTAACGATTTCAAAAGTATTATTTTATCGGCATTAGTTATAGAAGTATTAGTATTTCGGTCATTTCCCGGGGTTTCTGCCCGCGCAGCAGTCCCCTGTGCAAATATTAGGCGGGATATTGTAATTTTAAGACCTGATAGCTATTTCCTCATTCACTCAATTCCACCGTTTATGGATTTCAAAATTGATACCAAAGATACTTTTACCTTAATAAAGCCGCTTGCCGGTACCATAAACGCTAAAATGGCAGACGAACTGGGCCAAAAGATAGCAGAAATGAGGCAAAGCGGCAGTAATAACTTTATTATAGACCTAAATGGCTGCCCGCACATAGAGCATAGCGGCATAGCTCACTGGCTGGCGCTACACGAAGATTGCTATAGCCTGGGGCAGAGTTTTGTGCTTACCGGCATACAAGAGCCCGTATACATAGCCATGAAGGCAGTAGACGAAGACAGGATGCTGAACATAGCGCCGCGGATGGACGAAGCCATAGACATTGTAAGCATGGAAATACTGGAACGCGACCTGCTGAGCGAAGAATAATACATGAAATGGAGACTGGGGCTATCAGCGCACCACTACTGTGCCCAGCAGGGTCAGTTTTATTTCTTGCGCCAGCGCATCGTGGTAAATAACCAGTCGCGATGTTTTGAGCTCTGTTAGCCATGGGGTAAGTCGCTCGCGGCTTATGCCCAGTTCGTGCGCCAACGCCACGGTATTGATAAGCGGCCTGGGCGTTACCGTTTGCGCGCTTATTTCCTTTATTTTCCTGAAGACTTCGTTTTTGATGGTAATGGGTTGTGTCTGCTAACTAAAAACGCTTAAAAACCTATAATGTGGGCTAAGCTACGCACCCACCGCAGCATGCACTGCGATGTTGCGCCTTGCAAAAGTAGAATCAGATATTACCCCGGCTCAATTTGTTGAGTAGCGTCACGTAGGCTGCTTTAGCTCCGTCGGGCAATTCCTGTATTACCTCTGGCGGTATGTAGGGATACGATTTCATATCCTTCCACTCTATAACGCCATTCCATTTCTTCTGCAATTCGGGCGAGGTTTGCTTCATTATTCTACCGAAAGAGGCATTAAACTTGCTCTTCAACTCCGGGCTTATGTTCATAATAGTTTTAATTTAGAGGCAGGAAAAAGGTAGCGGAAAAAATATTAAAAAATAGTTCAATGAAGGTAGACCTTTTTCGCCAGCTTTCGGGTTTTTATTTGTTACCGGCAGTAGACAGCCGGTAGCATCTTTGCGAAATCACCAAAGCCCGGTAATTTATTTACACAGCTCAAGGCGCCGTTGCCGCCGGTTTCGCTGCTTAATGGTACAGAAAAACATTAAAATGTTGCGTTTTGTTACTCGCCTTCTGCCTCTTTTTCGTGCCCTTCAAACGGATTGCGCAGGTTTTCATAGTCTATGAGGTCTACTTTTATGCTGCCTACCAATATGGGGCTATCCACGCGCAGCGGCAGGTGGTTATCGTCATCGGTTATCCATACCAGCATTTTTTCGCCGCCTTTAAATATGGTGCCCTCTATGAGCAATGGCGCTATTTTTATTGCTTTGTACCTGCCCATCTTGGTGTGTATCTCTTCCTTACCAATATACTTTATGTATAGCGAATACACTTTATCATCGAGGAAAAGGGTGAAAGGTATTTTATCGCCGGGCTGATACTTGCTGTAGTCTATATTTCGGGCAAAGTATATAGCGCTCAGCACATCTTGCGTGCAGTGAGGTATGGGGTACATCATTTTGTTTGATAATGCCTCGCCCTTGCGCTGATTGAACTTCACATCCTGATTTATTTTAAATCCGCCTTCGTTTACATTGCGCACAAACCGCAGCGGCAGCATGGTTTCGCGGTCTATATAGGTTTCGTATTTGTCTTTTACCTTGTACACCCACTCATACGATTTTGCAGTTTTGCCATCGCCCGTTATGTGGTGCACTTTATGGCCGTTCAGTTCGTCGGCTATTACATTCATGTGCACATTACCGGCATTTATCCATACAAAATTCAGGTTGTAATACACCCTGAACGTCAGTTTCTCACCGTCTTTAAAGCAGGTATTGCGCAGGCCGCAATCGGTTTGGGCAACAGCCCCGGTAAAAAACGCAACACAACATAACACAGACAGAAGATGCTTCAATTTTACCATTACAGGTTTTTTTATAAAAATTATTAATTGTTTTTAGCTCAACCATTTCATTCGCGCAATGAGCACACTGCCTATTACTGAGGGTATAATAAGGTTGAGCGCCCAGATGCCGGCCGATGCCGCCGCCATACCCGCGAGGTTGTCGGAAAAATGCCTGAACAAAAACAAACTCACCGCGCCCCGCACACCCAGCTCTGTAAGGGCTACCGACGGGATAACCGCCATGACCCAAAAAAACAAAGCCGACATACAAAACCCCTCCGCTAAAGGCATACAGACATTCATCCAGCGTAATAAAAACAAATACTGTGCCGTAAAAATAGCAAACCTCAACGCCGAGATACCCAGTATAGCGGCCTGCCGGCGAGCAGATACCCTGTTGAGCAGCCTGCCATATATAGAAAACCTGCGCAAACACCCTATTTTGGCCATTGCCGGCACCCATGCCTCAAAGCGCCAGTACACAATAATTATAAAAACATTAGCAAGCAGGCAGCCTGCAAGCGCCATTTTGGCGATAAACGCAGGGAAGGCAATATTGTAATAGATAAGCCCGGCCATACCAAACAGATACACGCTGGATAATTGCGCCATAACCCCAAGCACAGATACATTGATGAACCTAAAAGTATTGCCGCCACCCAAATACAATATACGGCCCGGGTACTCGCCTATACGGTTTGGCGTGATAATAGAAAAAGCCACGCCGGCCAGATAGCTGGCAAAAGCCCTGCTGTAGGCTATGGGCTGCACCGTGCGCGCAAGCAAAAACCACTTATACCCCTCGAGCGATGTATTAACAAACATTAGCCCTATGCATAGCCACAAAAATACCGGAGGGCCAGTATGCAGACACACTCCGGGCGACAACGACGCAGCCTGCTTTACCACCTGATGGTATATACTATACAGCAGAAACAGGGAAATAAGCCCGCCGCCAATATAATTCAACCATATTTTGGTATTTTTGACCACAACAACTCTTTATTTTTTTGAAAGACAGCCAGATTATTCTTGGAATAGACCCCGGAACCTTAGTTATGGGGTATGGTTTGATATGTGCAAACAAAAGTAACGTATCACTGATAGAAATGGGAGTTTTACAATTATCAAAGTATGAAGATCATGCAGAAAGACTAAAGCTGATCTTTAATAAAGTACAAAGCCTGATACAACTGCACAAACCGGTGGCTGTAGCTATAGAAGCGCCGTTTTTTGGTAAAAATGTGCAGAGTATGCTAAAATTGGGCCGGGCTCAGGGCGTAGCTATTGCCGCCGCCATGGTAAACGGACTGAACGCCGCTGAGTATGCGCCCCGAAAAGTGAAGCAAAGTATTACCGGCCGCGGCAATGCCACCAAGGAGCAGGTACTGAGTATGCTGCAACACACCTTTGGCGCCTTCGACGATGTGCGGTTTATGGATGCCACCGATGCCGTAGCCGTGGCGCTTTGCCACCACTATCAGGGCGGCGCCATTATGGCTGCAATGACCCCCGAAAAAAAGATAAAGTCCAGAAAGACAACGAATTGGGCCACTTTTGCCGCTATGAATCCCGATAGAGTAAAATAATTGGGGTCTTAATAACATTTCTTTTACTTTTACATTAACCAATGCAAATAGAAGTGGTATATTAGCAATCTGAAATCATTAACAGTTATCTGAATACAGCTTATGTCGCAGCCGAAAGTAAAAATATTATTAGTTGAAGACGATCCCGTATTAGGTTATGTGGTGAAGGATTTCCTACAGAAGCAGGATTTCGAGATCACCCATTGCACCGATGGCGATGTTGCCTGGCATCAGTTTATGAAAAACATTTACGATATATGCCTGCTCGATATTATGTTGCCCGGAAAAAAGGATGGTATGGAGCTTGCCAACAGTATTCGTAAAAAAAATGAGAATATACCCATAATAATGCTCACCGCCAAAAACATGGACAATGATAAAATTGCCGGTTTTGAAAGCGGAGCAGACGACTATATCACCAAGCCCTACAATCTGCATGAGCTGTTGCTGAGAATTCAAGTGTTTTTGAAAAGAAGTAAGAAAAAAGAAAACACTGGACCGCTTATCTTTAAGATTGGCGATCTCGATTTCGATTACACCAACCTTTTACTCAAAAACGACAAGGTGGAATATCAGCTTACTCAGCGCGAGGCCGATCTGGTGCGCTATTTGTGCCTCAATGCCAACAGGGTGCTAAAACGCGACGAAATACTGATGAACGTATGGGGTAAAGACGATTACTTCCTGGGTCGTAGTATGGATGTGTTCATCACTAAGGTGCGCAAATACCTGAAATCGCAAAACGCTGCCCGCCTGCAAACCATACATGGTATAGGTTTTAAATTCAACTTCAATCCAGCAGGTGTTGGCTCGCTCAAAGACGACGACGACGATATGGAATAGCGACTGCATAAATATTGATAAAAAGCCATTTCCGAAATCAACGGAAGTGGCTTTTTGAGTTATAGGTCCTCCGCCCAACTGCCTGTGGCGCAATTAAAGTTCCTATTTTTATCCACATGCCATAATAGCGGCGCTATTTACCTTATCGCCATTCCAAAATGCATAAATTTGCATTATGCAGAATTATTTAGAGGGTTTGAATGAGCAGCAGCGCATTGCTGTTGAGCATGTGAACGGGCCAATAATGATAGTGGCCGGCGCCGGAAGCGGCAAAACAAAAGTACTGACCACCCGCATTGCCCACCTCATGAAAAACGGTGTAGATGCTTTCAATATACTGGCGCTTACGTTTACCAACAAGGCTGCCGCAGAAATGAAGGAAAGGGTGGAAAAAACCCTGGGCAATACCGATGCCCGCAATCTGTATATAGGCACTTTCCACTCTGTGTTTGCGCGTATACTGCGCGGCGAAGCCACACGCCTGGGCTACCCCAGCAATTTCACCATCTACGATTCGGACGATGCCAAAAGCGTGATAAGAGGTATTGTAAATGAAATGAACCTCGATGAAAAACACTACAAGCCCGCTTTTGTTTACAACCGCATATCGGCTGCCAAAAACAGCCTTATAGACCCTGCCGCCTACCTGCAGGATAGCAGCATACAGCAGGAAGACAGCCGCACCAGCCGGCCGCGCATAGGCGATATTTATGCCGCCTACGCCCGCCGATGCTTCAAAAACGGCGCAATGGATTTCGATGATCTGCTGTTTAAAATGTATGCCCTGCTTACTACCTTTCCAGAGGCGCTGGCTAAATACCAGAGCAGGTTTCATTACATACTTATAGATGAGTATCAGGATACCAACCTGGCGCAGTATGCTATAATAAAAATGTTGGGCGCCCGCAACGAAAACATTTGCGTGGTGGGCGACGATGCGCAAAGTATCTACTCGTTTCGCGGCGCTACGGTGCAAAACATTTTGCAGTTTCAAGACGACTACGACGATGTAAAAGTGGTGAAGCTGGAACAAAACTACCGCAGTACACAAACCATAATAAATGTTGCCAACAATGTAATAGGCAACAACAAACACCAGATACCTAAGGAGCTGTGGACCAACAATGCCACCGGCGACAAAATAATACTGGCGCGCACCATGACCGATAATGACGAAGGCCGTTTTGTAGCCGACGCCATCAAGGAACAGCAAATGCGCAACCACTATGCCAACCGCGACTTTGCTGTGCTATACCGCACCAACGCGCAGAGCCGCTCGTTTGAGGAAAGCCTGCGCAGGATGAACATACCTTACAAACTGGTGGGGGGCACATCGTTTTATCAGCGTAAGGAGGTGAAAGACTATCTGGCTTACCTGAGGCTGGTGGTGAACACACAAGACGAGGAAAACCTGAAACGCATCATCAACTACCCAACGCGCGGCATAGGCAAAACCAGCGTAGAGCGTATAATGGTGAAGGCCAATGAGCTGAACATCACGTTTTGGGAGGTGATAGAAAATAGCGTGCAAACCGGCGTGGGCAGCAGCAACATCAGCAATTTTGTAACCATGATAAAGAGCTTCCAGACCATGCTGCTCAAGCAAAACGCCTACGATGTAGCGTTTGCAGTAGGTAAGCATACAGGGCTGGTGCAAGAGCTGTATAACGATAAAAGCGTAGAAGGCCTGGCCCGCTACGAAAACGTGCAAGAGCTGCTGAACTCTATAAAAGAGTTTACTGAAACGCCCGACGAAGAAGGCGAACTGCGCGACAAGAGCCTGGGTAGCTATCTGCAACAGATAACCCTGCTCACCGATGCCGACCAAAACAACGACCCCAATGCCGATGTGGTGAAGCTATGCACTATACATGCCGCCAAGGGACTGGAATACCCTTGCGTGTTTGTGGTGGGTATGGAAGAAAACCTTTTCCCGAGCGCCATGAGCCTCTACGACCGCGAAAGCCTGGAGGAAGAGCGCCGCTTGTTTTATGTGGCCATAACCCGCGCTAAAGAACGCCTGTGGATAACCTATGCCAACAGCCGCTACCGCTTTGGTAGTCTGGTGCAAAACGATGCCAGCCGGTTTATTGAAGAAATACCGGCCGCTCACCTCGACCGCACCTTTACTGGCGCCAGCAACAGACCGGCTGCCGGCGGCGCAGGCAATATGTTCAATCAGCCTTCGTTCGACAAGGTGCCATCGCTAAAAAAGCTGGCCGACAAACTGGCTTCGGCCAATGCAGCGCCGCCGGCGCACACGCCATCGGCCAACTTTGTGGGGGACGACATTACCGATATGAAACCCGGCATGAAAGTAGAGCACCAGAAATTCGGGTTTGGAACCATACAAACCATAGAAGGCGGAGCCAACAACCGCATTGCCGCCATAGACTTTGGCGAAGGCAATGGCATAAAGAAAATAATGCTCAACTATGCCAAACTACGCATAGTACAGTAACATAACAATGAGTATAAAGCGGAGCGGCAAACGAAAATTTTGTTTGCCGCTCCGCTTTATACGTTGTAAAATACTGATATCCTACTTGCTACCTATAAAAAACATCGCCGGGTAGCATATCGGTGAGCCACAGCCAGCGGCGCTACCTTATCAGCGTTACATTGCCGTTGTGGCTTTCTTTCTGGCCATCGCGGAAAGTAGCGACTATGGTGTAAATGTACACGCCTTCGGGTTGGTCTATGTCGTTGAGGCGGCCATCCCATCCGCGGCCGTCTACCGATGTGGTAGCGAAGATGAGCTGACCCCAACGGTTGAAAATCTCCATTTTAAAGCTGGTAAGACCGCTGGAAAGTAGCGAGCGCGGATAGAAATAATCGTTTATGCCATCGCCGTTGGGCGTAAAGGCATTGGGCACGGTCATAAAGCAATCGCTCTCTACATTCACCGATGCCGATGCTGTGCAACCGTTTATCGTTACGGTAGCGTCGTAGTAGCCGGGGGTGGTTACGGTTATAGCCGGTGTGGTAGCTCCGGTATTCCATACCCAGCGGGCGCGCGGGTTGCCGGCATTTACTTTGTCTTTCAGTATCAGCGGCTCACTGCCCTTGCACAGGGCCGTATCGTGGCCTATGTTTATGGTGGGGGCTTGTATTATGGTTAGCGTGCGTGTAGCCCATGCATCGGCGCAGGCGCGGTATGTAGCATGTGCGGTAACGGTGTAAGTGCCTATGCTTTCGAATGCATAGCTTACCGGATTGGCATTTTTAAGGCTGTCGCCATTGCCAAAATTCCAGATAATGCCGGTATTGCCGATATTGGAATAATTGCCCGTAAACGTAACATAGGTGCCGCGGCATAGCGCAGTGTCTGTTATAGACAGGCGCACAGCGCTCAGACTATCTACATATATGGTATGGTAGGCGGTATCCATGCAGGGCACGAAGTCGGTCACCACCTGGAAAGCTTTATAAACGCCGGGGCGCGGATAGCTGTGTATAGTATTGGGCACTGTACTAAACTGCCCGTCGCCAAAATGCCATGTGTGCGATTTACCCGTTCCTACCGACGAATCATTGAATGCTACGGCTACTCCCTGACAAACAATATCGTTGTCTACCCAAAAAGCGGCGCGCAACGGATGGCGAAGGTCTATCGATTTTACCATACTATCCAGGCAGGTGGCGCTATAGGCAGTGAGCTTCACTGTATTGTTGGCTTGCAGCACAAACACATGAGTAGGGCTGGTTTGCACCGATGCATATCCGTCGCCAAAATCCCAGGCATAGTGCAGGGCGCCGGCAGAGTTGTTGGTAAACACAACGGTATCAGCGACACAACCCCATTTTATGTCGTAGCTATAATCTGCGGTAATGCTGCTGCTCACAGTAACAGTTACCGACGAGCGATCGCTCTCGCAACCCAACACCGTTTGCGACGCCCAGAACGTATACACTCCGGGTACTGCTGTATTGACCGATGGAGCTGTACTGCTACCGGAGCCGCCTGTAGGGCCGGTATACCACAGTATACCCGTGCCAGATACTATGGTAAATGGCACAAAAGGCTGACCGGGGCAGTACAAATCTGGCGTAGCCTTTATTACAGGCGGTACAGGTTTGGCGTTTACGGTTACTGTAAATGGGGCTCTTGCGCTTTCGCAGCCCGAATCGGTTTGGGTGGCATAGAAGGTGGTTACGCCGGGTATGTTCGTATTCACGGTTGGCACAGTTGTGCTGCCCACGCCGCCTGTCGACGACATATACCACAAAATATTAAGGCCCGCCGCTGTAGGCGCCACATACGAAAAAAACTGACAATACGTATCGGTACCGGTAATAACAGGAGCAGCAGGCGTAACATGCACTACTACGGTTATAGAATCGCGCAGGCTCTCGCAGCCCAAAATCGTTTGGCTGGCCCAGAAGGTGTATGTTCCGCCAATAGTAGTGTTTACCACGGGCGCTGTAGTGGTGCCTGTGCCGCCCGTGCCGGTTGTATACCATAGCACCGTGCCGGTAGCCGCCACTGTAAAGGGCACAAAGGCTTCACCGGTACAGTAAACCGTACGTCCCGAGATTGAAGGCGTAGGCGGTACCGGAGCCAGTATCACATGTGTTGTTGCCGTATCCTTGCAACCATTCCACACAACATAAACGGTATAAATACCGGTATCCGCCGATGTTATGCCTGTGCGCGTGGGGTATTGCATGGTAGAAGTAAATGAACTCGGACCTGTCCAGCTATAGGTTTGACCTGATGAATCGGGGTCTGCAAAAAGATTGAGGGTATGAGTACCACCCTGACAAATAGGCGAGTTGCTTGTGGCGGTAATTACGGGCTTTTGCTTTATTACTACCCGTGTAGATGACGTATCTGGTATTCCGCCGATAGTTTTAATTACCGTGTACAAACCCGAATCAGCATAATTTGCTCCGGGTATCACTGGTGTACGACGTGTGCTTGTAAAGCCTCCGGGACCCGACCAACGATAGGTGGCGCCTGTAGAATCGCCTAAAGAAAATAATTTTAATGTATCGCCCTGACAAACGGGACCGTTGTTGGAAGCGCAACCTGCGCCAGCAGTAGTATCTACCTCTATATGATAGGCCACACCCGATAAAGAACCGTTGCACCATAGCCTGAATGAATTGATGCCGCTACACATTCTTATGGTCCAGTCGCCGCCATTATGGTTGCCGGTAGTACCTACAGGGCCCATATAGTTACCCGAAAAAATATAACCTGGTCCGCCGCCGGGACTACACTCAGTATAAGCTGTTACATCGGCCGGAGTAAGGGCGTAGGTAGCGCCGTTTATCGACATAGTAACGTATTCGCCTGTACCATAAGGGCCGCCATTTATGCCCCATGTGCGCACCCTGACGGCATATACCGGCTTGTTCACCACATAATCGTAGTAGCCGGGGCCGCCGGGGCCGGCCCAATATTCAATTGGGGCCCCAAAGCATGTACCGCCGCCGGTAGATACGCTACCACCGGTAGTTACAGTAATACCATATGTGCCATAAAATGTTGTGCCTGAGAAATTAGTGACAAAAAAGTATTGTCCATTTGCGGTGGCTGCGCAAAGCAATAGGATTAAAATGCGATATAGGTGTTTCATACGGGCAACTGTTGGACTAAAATTAAGAATATTTTTCTATTTAATTGCTACTGTTGGTGAAAAAATAACATACAAAGAATGAGATTACGTTGCCAAATCACTGTGTATCAGAGCAAATGACCAGCAAAAAGGGCAAAAAAAAGGTTGTTTACGCGAGGTAAACAACCTTTTAAACATTGAGATAATGAACTTTTTATTGATTAAGGATATCAAAACAGCCTATTAAAAGACCTTTATCAGGCTGACTATCTTATCAGCGTCACATCGCCCGATTGCTCCAGTTTTTCGCCGCCGCAGTCGTACTTGATGTAGTAGAAATACACGCCCATATCCTGTGGCACACCATCCAGCGTACCATCCCACTTCATTTGGTTCTGGCTCGATTCAAATACCGTCTGTCCCCAGCGGTTAGTGATACGGAACACATGGAACCTATGGTAACCATTGAACAACGGC
>CAIRYK010000055.1 GCA_903882805.1 uncultured Bacteroidota bacterium
AAATACACGCCCATATCCTGTGGCACACCATCCAGCGTACCATCCCACTTCATTTGGTTCTGGCTCGATTCAAATACCGTCTGTCCCCAGCGGTTAGTGATACGGAACACATGGAACCTATGGTAACCATTGAACAACGGCTGGTAGAAATCGTTGCGGCCGTCGCCATTTGGCGTAAACGCATTGGGCATAGATATTGTGCAGCAACTGCCAGGGTTGATCTCCAGGCTCTTGCTCGCCTCGCAACCAAACGGATTAGTGATTTGTAGCGTTATGATGCTGCGGTCGTTTTCTACCCGCGCCCATGCTCTCGATTCGTTGATATTGATGTTGTTGAACGCATGTTCAGGCGTCCAGTAATACTTGTTGCGGTAGTCGGTATTGTTGGCTATAAACAGTACGCTGTCTTCGAGGCACAGCGCGCCGGGGCGCAATACATACTGGAACGTAGCGTCGGGTATGTTGTGCACATTTATGGTATCGTAGGCCGCTTCGCTCTTACAGCCTTCTTTGCTCGTAGTGTTCACCTGTATTACATGGCGACCGGTGTCCAGCCAGCTGATCATAAATGGTCCGCCGCTGTTCGAGTTGTGCGATATCACATTCAGCATCGGCGCATTGCTCAGCAGGTATTGGTAGTCTATATGCCATACATAATCCAGCGAATTGTCGGTCTTGAAAGCCAGCGCAAGGCTAACAGTATCGCCAAGGCATACATCGCGCTTGCTATACGAATGAGCTTTGGGCTGCGGTATAACGTTGATGCTTATTGTGTCGGACGAGAAACAACGACCGCCGTTGGCGCTGGTGCGCAATATGATAAAGTTGTTCTTTGTGGCGCTATCAAAAGCTACCATGATGCTCGAGTCGGTGATTTTGCTGTTGTGTACCAGCGAGTCGCCCTTAGCCAGTTTCCAGGTATAGCCGGGGTCTACCAGCGCAGGGCCTTTGTACGACAGCGTCAGCGAATCGAACTGACATACCCATGGGCTGCTCGCTACGATATCAAACTTAGGCACATACAACGTGGTTACAGACAGCGCAACGCTGTCGCTGCGGCAGCCCGAAATGGTTTGCCCTACATACCAGGTTACTTTGCCCGGCGTAGTAGTAGATGGCGTTGGCGTGCCGCCAAGCTGTAGACCGCCCAAATACCAGTACAAACGCGAGAAGTTAGAACTGTCGGTCTGGTTATTGAGCGATACCGCCGTCTGGAACTGGCAATACGTAGTATCTACTGTATGCGGCGTAACAGGCTTGGGCAGTACTCTTACCGTATCCATTACCTTGTCGCTCACGCAGCCAAAGGCTGATGTTTCATTCACATAAAAAGTATCTACACCGGGTATAGCAGTATTGGGCGTAGGCGTAGATGATGTGCCTGATGGGGCTATGCCATCGCCAAACCACAACAGGAAGTCGCCGGGAGTAGATGCAGTAGCCAGCAACGGTACTGCAGGTTTGTACTGGCAGTACACCTGATGCGTAACTGTAGGCGGAGCCGGCTTGGGGTGCACCACAATGTGTATGTGCGTGCGCGGTCCTTCGCAGGTAGAGTCTATCTGGCTAACGTAGTAGTCGTACGAACCCGCTACATTTATATTCGGCGTTGGTTCTACAGGCAATGGAGAACCGCCGGTAGGCGTAGTGTACCAGCGAGCCACACCGCTAACGGTGGTAATAATTGTATGAGGCTCAAATGGACCTATAAACTGGCAATACTCCAAACGGCCCGTAACGCGCGGAGCGGGAGGCGTTGTGGTAACACGCACCGTAAACGAGCTGCGCGGGCTTTCGCATCCGCCTATTATCTGGCTTACATATACTGTTGTAACGCCGGGAACCGAAGTATTAACTACAGGAGCTATGCCCGAGCCTGTGCCCCCGGTAGGCGTGGTGTACCACAGCAGGCTACCGGTATAGCCGGTAACGGTAAACGGAACAAATGTAATGCCCTGACAGTAGGAGCGCACGCCATTGATGGTGGGCGCAGGCGGAGGCGGCACTGTGCCAACCCAGGTTGCCGCGGTATCTTTGCAACCCCAGCGGGTGATGCCTACCACAGAATACCATCCGGTATCGGGCGCAGAAAAGCCGGGACGCGTAGGGTTGACCAATGTTGAGGTAAAGCTTGTAGGGCCGCTCCAGAGGTAGGTATTGCCTACGGAATCGGGCGTGAGAAAAAGACGCAATGTGCTGAGCGAACCAGTGCACAATGGCGCATTGCTGGTAACGGTAAAATTAGGTTTTGGATGAATAGCAACGCGAGTATAAGATGTATCACGAACAGTACCAATTACGCGGATTACAGTATAAAGTCCTGAATCGGCAAAGGAACAAGGATAGATACCGGTAGGATTTTGCATAGTACTGGTAAAGCCGCCCGGTCCAGACCAACTGTATGTAGCGCCTACGGAATCGCCTATAGCCTTAAGAAATAGTGTGTCGCCTGTGCAGGGGCTGTTGTTTACGGCTCTGAAACAATTGCCCGAATCGGTAAACATAAAGGTATAAACCGTGCCGTTGCCCAGACCAGATGTGGCCACCTCGCAACTGTTGATTCCGCAATAGTTAACAATAACCATACCGCCAGAGCCCCATGAAGAAACATCGGCTGTACACTCGAGGTGTCCGCCCACAAGCGCTACCGCTGTGCCGCCGCCGCAAGGGCCGGCAAATGGCGAAATCGCCGGCAACGAATAAGGCGCGCCATTGATTTTTATTTCAATCGTTTCGCCCAGATTCATAGCGGTTGCTAAAACTTTTATTGCTTTTTGCGGACGGGAGAATGTGTAGGTGTAACTACCCGGCATGGCCGGTCCGGGGAAAGACGGAGCGCCTGCGCCTATCCAGTAAGGACCGGTGCCGCACCACAGCGCATAAGTGCTGGCGGTGCCTGCCCCCACTACCGTCACATTGGTAGTGCCATACAGCGATGTGCCCGAAGTGTTGGTGGTAGTGTACCACTGCGCCTGCAGACCAAGGTGCATAAACAATAGGGTAAGTAGTGCGGCAATGGTTTTATTTACAGATATCATAGGAACTACCATTTAAGGTTTTGACAATAGGCCGAGTGTAGTCAGTCTCCTAATGTCGACTAGTTTGCACACGCACGTACTTATAAGACGGCAAAAATACTGATTAGGATGGGCGCTAAACGAATATTTGTGTATAACATTTTATACGTTGCGTATAAGCAATTGATTATTAATGAGATAAGGCAATAGGTTGTGATGCAAAACAACAAAAAATGTACAAAACAATTTATTCCGTAAGAATTTCGCAAACAAGGAGCGAAGGAAGATAAAGTTCAGGTAGTTTAAATTCCATTTATCAATTCCCGAAATTTCTATTATTTTTACCTCAAAATCTTTAAACAATGGAATTTCCAGCTTCATTAAAATACACCAAGGATCACGAATGGATCAAGATTGAAGGCAACACCGCCACTATAGGCATCACTGATTTTGCACAGCACGAACTGGGCGATATAGTGTATGTAGATATAGACACTGTAGGCAAACCATTGAATGCCAATGATGTGTTTGGTACGGTAGAAGCGGTAAAAACGGTTTCTGACCTGTTTTTGCCAATTGCAGGCGTTATCACAGAAGTGAACTCAGGCCTCGAAGCTCATCCTGAGAGTGTTAACAACGATCCATATGGCGCTGGCTGGATGGTGAAAATGGATGTAAACAATGTAGCAGACGCTGATGAGTTGCTGGATGCAGCAGCATACAAAGCGCTGATAGGCGAATAATGCGCAGGATATTTAATCCCGACTCTCCTTATAAAACAAAAGCAAGGTATGCAGCATGGCTGTGGACCTTGCTTTTGTTTATTGGTTGCCTTACACCCGGCAAACAGATTCCCCATGTGTCTATTCCGTTTATAGACAAGTGGACGCACTTTGTAATGTTTGGCGTGTTTAGTTTTTTATGGTTGTGCGCACGTCCTGAGCGCACGCCCCGGCGGCTTACTGCTTTATTTTTTTCTTCTGTATTTGTTGGCGCCCTCACAGAGGTTTTGCAAGGCACAATTACGTCGCTTGGCCGCAGCATGGAGCTGATGGACGGCGTTGCCGACGCAGTAGGCGGAGCAATAGGCATAGGGCTGTTTTGCGGGTTGGCGGCTATCTTCAATCGATAGCTGCAAGCTGGCAATTTTCAGGCTTCACTTTTGGTAAACACCCTGCGCATCTTTGTTTGCCTGTATTTCTATCACTTACCTACCCATCCTCCGTGTAGTTTTCCGCTGTCTGTGGTAGTAGCATTAGTACTAATAAAAATATCTACCTTGCATCCTGGTGCATAGTATATAGATACTCGCTATTGTAATGTGCTTAAATAGGGTCTATTATGAAAAAGTTATTGTCTACGCTGTTGTTGCTCCCTGCTTTTTTGGGCGTTGCCCGCGCGCAGTTTACCGCAGATCTGGCAGGCTATCCGCTCATCACTACCGGCTGGAACATAGGCGGCTATGGCGCTGTGGTAGATAGCTCGGTAAAACTCACCGACCCGCGCACCACACAAAACGGGTATGTATACTACGACTCGGTGGTCAACCTCACCGCCTGCGCTCAGTTCAACGTTAAGTTCGACTTTAAGATAGAACAATACCTAACTACCACAATAGCCGATGGCATAGCATTCTGGTACATAGCCAATCCGCCCAGCGGATTCATTACCGGCGGAGGCATAGGTTTGCCCAGTTTTCCGCAGGGCCTTATTCTGATACTCGATACTTACGACAACAACGGCGATGGCAATAACCCATCCGAAACGTTACTGTTTTATCCCGGCACGGTGGCCGGCTATGTAGAAGGCTCGCCAACTGGCGTGCTGGCCCCCGTCGTGCCCCGGCAAACATTCATCACCGACGGCGCATGGCACCACGTAGAGCTCGACTATAATGCAGGCAACATAAACGTATATTTCAACTACAGCCCTATACCATCTATTACTGGCTTTTATTCCAT
This sequence comes from uncultured Bacteroidota bacterium, assembly GCA_903882805.1. Lineage (GTDB taxonomy): Bacteria > Bacteroidota > Bacteroidia > Chitinophagales > Chitinophagaceae > Nemorincola. The sequence continues at coordinate 4,979 of CAIRYK010000055.1, forward strand.
TACCACGCCCGGCTATTTCGGCTTTAGCTCCAGCACCGGCGCGGCCTATAGTACTCAAAGCGTAAAAAACATACACATTACCGCCACCGGCATATCTGCGCCGCCCACAGTAGTGTCGCCCGTAACCTATTGCCAGTTCGATGCAGCAGATACGCTACATGCTGCCGGCACAGGCGCCATTCACTGGTTTACCACCGACACTGCTACCACCGGCTGGCTGCCCGGCAGCCCTCGCCCGGCTACTACGGTACCTGGCACTTATACCTACTATGTGCGCCAGGGCGTAGGTCCATGCATTTCATCGCCCGATTCTATAAAGGTGATCGTCAATCCGCAACCGCCCCGCCCCGCTATATCCGGTCGCACATTCTATTGTCAGGATACCGCTTTTGTGCCGTTTACTGTAGCTGCTACGGGCACGGTATTATGGTACACTACAGGCACAGGCGGCACGGGCACAACCACTTCGCCCGTGGTTAACACCACCATACCCGGTGTGTACACCTATTGGGCCAGCCAAACCGTGCTGGGCTGCGAAAGCCTTCGCGACTCTATTACTGTAACGGTGCATGCATCGCCGGCGCCGCCCGTTATCACCGGTACCGATACTTACTGCCAGTTTTTCCCTTATGTAGCCCCTACGGCTGCTGGTACTAATATACTATGGTACACCGCCTCTACCGGCGGCGTAGGAACCACAACACCGCCTGCCATAAACACCAACATACCCGGTACCTACACCATATACGCTACCCAAAACGACCTGCTGTGCATGAGCCCCCGCGGGCCGTTTACCATAACTGTAAACCCCAAACCCGTGCCGCCGGTAATATCGGCAGTTCCGGCCAATTATTGTCCCGGCCAGCCTTTTGTGCCCTTTACTGTGGTATCGGGTACGGGCATACTGTGGTATAGTGCCGCTACAGGCGGCACAGGCAGCAGCGTAGCGCCCGGTGTTAATACTACCGTGCCCGGTACATATACCGTATGGGCCAGCCAAACCGTGCTGGGCTGCGAGAGCGACCGCATACCGGTTACCGTAACGGTAGCCGACAACATAAAGGCCGACTTTAGCTATGCCATAAAATATGGCTGCAAGGCCGATACCGTGGTGTTTACCAACAATTCTATAGCCACCTCGTTTGCCTGGGATTTCGGCGACGGATATGCATCTATACTGAAAGACCCAACGCATGTGTATATACTACAGGCCATAGATACTGTAAAGCTTACCGTGAGCACAGCGGCATGCACCGACACTCAGGTGCAGTACATCAACCTCGTGCATCCGCTCCGCGCTGCTTTTTCGGTAGATACCAATCTTATTTGTCAGGGTCAGGCTATAACTGTTACCGACTCCTCTACTGGCACAGGGTCTACGATTGTATGGAATTTCGACGATGGCGGCCGCAGCACGGCGCGCGTGCAAACACACCAATACCCCCACGCCGGTACCTACAAGGTAATGCAGATAGTGACCGATTTCATACCCTGCTCTGATACCGCCTACCGACTGATACAGGTAGACACCATAAGCGGATTGCGCATAGGCCTCACCGATACTGTGCTTTGTCGCGGTACCTACGCTACCCTAACCGGCTACTATGCTGCGCTGGGCAATACCGGAATTACCTGGAACATGGGCAATGGCGACAGCGTAAAAAACAACAATCCGCTGAGCTATACCTACGAAACTATAGGAACCTACACCATAACCGCCCGCGCCGACTATCGCATTTGCCCCAATCCCTCGGCCACCCGCACCATCACAGTGTTGCCTGCGCCGGTCATCAACATTGGTTCCGACACATCTATATGTAAGGGTAGCGAACCGCTAATACTGAGCGATAAGGTAAATGCCGGCAACAAGCTGGCGCGATGGGTGTGGAGCACCGGAGCTACTACATCGGCCATTACGGTTACTACGCCCGGTATTTATCAGGCAACGGTGCGCATCAATGGCTGCAACGCATCGGCGTCGGTAAAAGTAGATGCAGATTGCTACATGAATATACCCAATGCCTTTACCCCTAACGGCGATGGCATAAACGACTATTTCTATCCACGTCAGGCCCTGTCGAGCGGATTAACTACCTTTAGAATGCAAATTTTCAATAGGTGGGGACAGCTAATTTTTGATGCCAATAGCCTCGAAGGTCGCGGATGGGATGGCAAACTAAACGATGTAGACCAACCCGAAGGCGTGTATGTGTACATCATAGAAGGCACATTTCACGACGGCCAGAAAGAACGCCATCAAGGTAATGTGACGCTGATAAGGTAGGTATGGTGGTTTTTTGTGCATATGTAGTTTATATGTGGTTTCTGGAAGAAAACAGAAAAGAGTAACCAAATCCAATATTTTACGAAGTCCGAAATGCGGTTATTGACAGAACTTCAAATAGTATACTGCTTGTTTATCCTATAGAACCGAATTTTGTTTCGGCATATTCAATAGTCTGCAGCGTTTTCAAAATAAATATCTACTACTCCGGAGGTCGATTACCCAAAAGATTTTTATCGTAAATTTGCTTTATGACAGGCAGAAGCCATATATTGGATTTAATTAAAAAGTCTGTAAGTAAGGTAGACCCAAATGCCATATTGATTTTATATGGTTCGTATGCCCGTAAAGACTACAATGCCGAATCAGATATTGATTTGCTGATTCTTATAGACAAAGAAACCATAACCCGAAACGATAAAATAAAAATCACCTACCCCCTATACGATGTGGAACTCGAAACCGGGATTGTAATAAGCCCTAAAGTATATTCCAAAAAATTCTGGCAGCAAGAACATAAGGTGACCCCTTTTTATGAAAACGTAAATAGGGAGGGTATTGTGTTATAACAAATGAGGAAAAAGCAGAGATTGTGTTTCATGAAGTTTTCCCTTTAGCAGTTGATCTTTTTACTTAGCTTTAAAAACTGCGTATCTTTGTATCACTAAACAAATTACTATGGCTACCATGTCGCTCGATAACGAATTAAAGCTGTTTTGGCCACAGTTGGCAAATGAGGAAAAGCAGTCCATTCTTTCCCAAATCAGAGCTTTTTTGCAACAAAAGAGTGTTCCTTTAGAACGGTTGACCATTGAAGAATACAATCGACTGCAAAAAGAAGCAGAAGCCGATATAAACAATGGCGCATTTTTCACACAAGAAGAAGTGAAAGAAATGTCGAAACAATGGTAAATAACGCCAAGACAATTAAATAGGGCAAAGCAGCAATAACAGGCTTTAAATCGGCTATTAACTACATTCGTAAAGACTCACCACAGAATGCTGAAAAAGTAAGAACCGACATTTTATCTAAAATAGATAATCTGGCACAGTATCCCGAAAAACATCCTTTAGACAAATACAGCATTACTAATGACGGAACTTACCGGGCTTTTGAGCATCACCATTACCGAATAGCCTATCGTGTTTTGGATTTAGAAGTTTTAATTATCTCCTTTAGACATACGAGCATGGAACCTCTATTGTACTAATTGCATGCCCCATACAGGGCATGACCACATTTTTCAATATTTTGCTACAAACAGGGTTGCCCCATACGGGGCATAGCGGCATATTGCGGTATAGTAGGTTGGTTGAATTTCTTTGAAAATAATTGTTGTTCTAAAATGCACAATAACATAATCTGCCTCGTTAGAGGCTAGCCTGTTTGTAGAAAACAATAGCAAGTAACACTATGCCTCGTATGGGGCTATCCTATTCGCGCATTGGATAGCCCCATACGGGGCATGACCACATTTTCCTGATTATTGCTACAAACAGGGTTGCCCCAAACGGGGCATAGCGGTATATTGTGATATGGTGGTTGGTTGAATTTCTTTGAAAATAACTGTTTTTCTAAAATGCACAATAACATAATCTGCCTCGTTAGAGGCTAGCCTGTTTGTAGAAAAAATAGCAAGTAACGCTATGCCCCGTATGGGGCTATCCCATTCGTGCATTGGATAGCCCCATACGGGGCATGACCACATTTTCCTGATTATTGCTACAAACAGGGTTGCCCCATACGGG
>CAIRYK010000056.1 GCA_903882805.1 uncultured Bacteroidota bacterium
GCTTCAAGATCTCGCTTCACACCTTGGTATACAGTGATTGATGAGTATTCCCCCATTGCATATGTCGATTCAACATTTACAAGTGCTTTTTCTATCTTAACCTTTATGGCGATATTGCTTTGAATCTGCGACTTTATATCCTCAATGTACCTCTTGATCTGTATTGTGTTTAGACCTTTACCGAATATCCCTTCATCTTGAAATTTATTCTTTATTTTGATTGAATCTGATAAAAAGGAAAAGATCACATCCCATAGCTCTTTGTCTGCTGCTGGGATATTAAGTGATCGTTTCATTTCACACTTAACCCCATCCAGCTTATTACTGTTGAATCTTCTTTCTGGCATTGGGCAATAGTATAACTGTTGTTTGTCGTTGTTTTTAATCCGACCACTCATAGGGTTTCCACAACTGCACACAAGAAAATCTCTGAATAAATAGAATTTACTTGTTCTGTTCATTTGTCCTTTCCTAATCAATAGCTCGTTACGGTGCTTATTTGCCTCATCGAAGAGTTTTGTTGAAATAAGTTGTGGAATACGATTTGATATAGTTTCCTTTGTTTTTTTATCATAGAAAACATCTACACCAGTGTATGCTTTATTTCTGACCATCAGTTGAAGACTGCCGAGCGACCATTTATTATTTTCACGCCTGGTTTGAATATTGTTTTGCTCAAGCATTAATTTTATATCCTTCATTTTAGTGCCTGATGCATATTCTTGAAAAATTCGTTTTACCCAAATGCTTTCCGCTGTGTTTTCAGCAAGTCTGTTACCTTTGCCATCACTTTCGAGTGTGTAGCCGAATGGACAATCACCACCACGCCAGTAATTTAGTTTGACCTTTTCAAGTTTCCCAAGTCTACTTCGTTCTGATCTTATCTTATTGTCATACTGTGAAATCTCTGATAGAATACCCAAGATCATGTTCTCCATGCTATCTTCGGTCTTGTGAATGCCTTTTGGAGTGTATAAGGTCACTAAATTTGCAACCATTTTTTGTCTTATTGTATACCATGTAATTTGGTTCCGTGATAGCCGATCAGTGTTATAAACGTAAAGATGTCTGACGATACCTTTGTCCATTAACTTCAATAAATTGGACATTACTGGACGATTCAACAAGTCGTCACTTGCGCTGCTCTTACCACCTTCGTTGTGAATTTGATATTCCATACCAAGTTGCTGGGCAAGTTTAATTCCGATTTCTTCCTGTGTTTTCAATGATGTGCCCTCAGTTTGTACCTGACTGGAAACTCTTTTGTATATATGGAGAACCTCTTTCATTAAACAGATTTACGCTAAAATTAAATAGGAATCAATAAAAAGGATGAGAAGTTCTCAATGAATTTAACCAACGTAAATATTGTATCCTCAAATAGGATTTGCTTTGGCTTTACGGGAATAATAAACTCACTACCAAAATAGATAGTCAACACTCACTCCTCCATATCCATAGCGAAAGTATTTGAATTTTCATCTTTAATGTATTCTTTTAGCCCCACGTATAATTCTTTATCTTGTTCGTATAAAACGCTATCAGGGTCTAACAGCGTCAAACCCGAATTATAATATTCCCATGATTTATCAAATTCCCCAAGCTTGCAATGGAGTTGTGAAATAAAGCCAATAATGCAATGAAGTGCCCATGCGTTTGTTGAATAATGAGTAAGATCCAAAGCGAATTTCGCCTCGCTGATTGCACCTCGTTTATTTCCCTGCTCTGCTTGTGCGACTGCCCGTCGGAAAAATAGCTCTGCTTGGTGATAGTTTTGCTAACCATATATACTTATCACCTGACTCTTATAGCTAATAAAGTCTGTACCAATAGCAATATTATAGTCGTTCATTTAGTGCGCTATTTAGAAAATCACTTATTGGGATCATGTTTTTATAGTAAAGACCATAACCCATAAAACTTGCAGTTGCTATTTTTACGTCAATCACTCTATTTATCTCTTCCCATCTGAGTTGAGATATAGACATTAATGCATTATGCAATCTACTTGAAGCTGGTTTATGGTTAGCAAATAATAAAATAAACTCAGGTTTAAGGCTGCTAAGTCCTACAATTGGGTTGGTATTTCCATTTGTATTTACTAACCCAAGAGTTCTCAGTCGACTAAAAATTGAAATAGTTTCTTTCTTAAGTATTTCAAGATTATTCTGATTACTACAAAAATTTACGACATCATCTAAGTGCTGTATTTTGCCTGCACTTCCATCAATTGCCCCATCGCCGTATTTCATTTCTAAGATAGCAAGTTTACAATGGTCATTATTTTTTCTGTTACTACTTCGCTCGTGAGAATTAGATAGCCATTTTATCCCAATCAAATCAAATCTTTTATTATTATTATCTGGACGAGTATATTCGAAGTCTGTAATAAAATAATCAGTATCATTCGATACAATTGAATTGTTATTTTCTCTAACAACGAGTTGTTGAAATTCCCTCTCAAGTTTTGGAGTCGTTGAATAATAAAAATCCATAGACTGTTTCATATGAGGAACAAGCTGTACCCATTTTTTTGCATCCTCTATATTGCATATTTGAATAGGGAAACCGTCTAATATCATATTCCTCTTTTCATCATCAACTACTTCTAAATATTTATCGTCGAAAAATGCTATATAGCGTCCTGCATTTTCTGTAAGTTTTAAAATGCTACCACCTCTATAATATATGTTTACATATTTATCCCTAATTTGTAGACAGAGTGTATCATCTTGTTTAACGAGATTCAGAATTGGCTTCAAAAATCCACCTGAAAAATCACCCATAAAATTGTCTGATAAGTTCCTCATAAATAATTTGATTAACAACTGTTACAATTGATATTCTTTACCGTCATCCCATAAAGTTATATTTGATAACCCTGCCTTCTCTAATTCCTCTTTAAATTTTTCTGGGTATGCTGTATGAATGGGCACCAGTTTGGTTGGGTTCAATGCCTTCGCAAACTTCATTAAGTCAGATATTGTGGCGTGTCCGCTTGTATGCACTGATTGAAACAAAATGCCTGGATCATTTTTAAGTCTGTTTAAGTAATCGGTATAATGCTGTTCATATTTCTTATTCAGATATCCTTCCCATTGAGAATAGATAATATTAATTACGCCAAAACGCCTTATTGAATCTACGAAATTTGCTACTGGGTAACGGACAAAATAAACAAATTCGGAAGATCGATTAAAAACAGCGCTACCGATGCTTTGCTGTTTTATTCTGTTTCGGAAATCATCAAATTCTTCACCCATTATCTTATCCATTTGCCAAGGATGTTCATACACCTTAACCTCTTCCCATTCGATTGTTGGAACGCCTGGTGACTGCTTCCTTACCTTATCCAAAATCCAAGCGGTGTAGACATCAATCACTACCTTCTTCCCAGTTCTTCTGCAAGCTCTGAATACAGAAACAAAACGATCAATGTTCTGGGCTGAGCTTATGACAAAGGATAGGTTCCGCTGATCTTTAATAATATTGTAAATCGCTTTTTCAACACTGTCCTCGGTTTGGTAAAGGTGGTTTTTACGCTCCACCATTGTGCCCTCTATCAGTAGCAGATCAATGTTCTGCGGTGGACTTTCAATCTGTCTATGGTAGAGCTTACTTTTCCTTCCTGTAGCTCTAAAATCCCCGCTATAGAAAACCCGCTTTCCATCTGCCTCAATCAGAAATGCAAAAGATTCGGGTGTGGAGTGGTCTGTAAGGAATGGAGTGACCTTAAAAGTACCTGTTATGGTAAAAGGATGAAATGCTTTTATAGTGATGAAGTTGCATTTTAGTTGAGGTTCACCAAGAAATATTTTTGGTGCGTTAATTAAATCCATGGATAATTCACCAATGTAAATGGGAACATCAAGACCCACCTCTTCCATGAGTCCATAATGATCCTGATGAGGATGCGAAATGAGCAGAGCATCTACTGTATTATTTGCATAACCTACATCATTGTTGGTTGTGTCAAGCGGTGCACCGAGATCAACCCAAAGGATTTTACCATTCTCAGCTATTAATTCAACGCAGGTGCCACCAATCTCTTTTGTACCTCTATAAACTATAACTTTCATCACGAACTATTTGGCTTCAAATTACAAATTGTAAGGCAAAATACTGAAAATTGAATTTTTCATTTGTTTGTATTTTAAATATAAGGTTAAGATAGAAAAAGCACTTGTAAATGTTGAATCGACATATGCAATGGGGGAATACTCATCAATCACTGTATACCAAGGTGTGAAGCGAGATCTTGAAGCAAAATTGAAAATGATAACGATTCAAATAGAATCATCCCAAGCCGAGCTTGAACACCTTAATGACAAGGACTCATGGTTGGAATGGCTGGATGAATTGGCAATCGTTATGAATGACAGTGCTGAATTAAGTCCCATACAAAAACGGAAGTTCTTAAAGTTAATCTTGAGGCGGATTGACGTAAGCCACCAGGCAGCGACTAATCTGCACCGACTCAAGATTAATTTTAGACTTCCTCTATTGACAGATTTGAATGGAATTATAAAGCATAATACTGCCAGCACGACATACATTAAAAATACCGTTAAGTACTTTCAAACGGCTGGAAGCATTGGTAATACTGGGGCACCAGATATTAGCCGAACGCTTTACTCCACTGTTACAGATTTTGCCAGGTTACGTGGCTGATCTACATTGCAGCCGCGCATTATGGCTATATGATAGGCCAGCAGTTGCAGCGGCACTATAGTAATGAGCGGAGACAGTATTTCTTCGGTTTCAGGCACTTCTATTATGTGATCGGCAAGGGCGCGTATCTGTGTGTCGCCTTTGTGCACCACCGCTATTATCTTGCCTTTGCGGGCTTTTACTTCCTGCACATTCGATACTATCTTCTCATAGGCGCTCTGGTTGGTAGCCAAAAACACCACGGGCATATTTTCATCTATCAGGGCTATGGGGCCGTGTTTCATTTCGGCTGCCGGATACCCTTCTGCATGTATGTACGATATTTCTTTCAGCTTAAGCGCGCCTTCCAGAGCTACCGGAAAGTTGTAACCGCGACCCAAATACAGGAAGTTGGTAGCGTCTTTATATATGGCCGCTATTTCTTTTATCTGTGCATCCAGCAACAGTGTTTCTTCTATTTTGCGGGGTATGCTCTCCAGTTCGTAGAGTATCTCGCGCAGCTTAGATGTAGGTATGGTACCTTTCACCATCGCCAGTTGCAGCGCCACAAGCGTTATCAGCGATATCTGTGTAGAAAACGCCTTGGTAGACGCAACGCCTATTTCGGGGCCGGCATGTGTATATGATCCTGCGTGCGATGTACGCGCAATGGATGAGCCTATTACATTGCATACGCCATATATAAGCGCCTGCCGTTCCTTAGCCAGCGATATTGCAGCCAGCGTATCGGCTGTCTCGCCCGACTGCGATATGGCTATCACCACATCTTTCTCAGTAATTATTGGGTTGCGATACCTGAATTCAGATGCATATTCCACCTCTACCGGCACGCGCGCCAGATCTTCTATCAGGTGCTCGCCTATCAGGGCTGAGTGCCACGATGTGCCGCAGGCTGTTATAATAAAGCGCTCGGCATTATCTATGCGGTTTATGTATTCGTTCAGTCCGCCCAGCTTTATCCAGCCTTGCGCAGCGTTCATACGGCCGCGTAGCGAGTCTTCTATTGCCTTTGGCTGCTCGTATATTTCTTTAAGCATAAAATGCTCAAAGCCGCCCTTCTCTATCATCTCCAGAGAGAACTCAAGTTTCTTTATCTCCGGCGATTTCTCCACATTACCCAGCGTACGTATCACATACGATCCATCGCGGTTTATTACGGCATATTCTTGTTCGTCGAGATATACCACGTTTTGTGTGTATTCAATGATAGGCGATGCATCAGAGGCTATGTAAAACTCATCCGTACCTATGCCTATCACCAGTGGGCTACCCTTGCGGGCAGCTATCAGTTGGTCGGGATTATTTTTATTGAGCACCACTATTGCGTAAGCGCCTACTACCTCGTTGAGGGCTATGCGCACTGCATTATCGAGCGATGCATTTTCTTTTTTCTGCACCTCTTCTATGAGATTCACCAGTATTTCGGTATCGGTGTCTGAGTGAAACACATAGCCGCGCTTCTGCAACTCTTCCTTTATAGCTGAGTAGTTTTCTATGATACCGTTATGTATAATAGCCAGATCGCCGCTCTGCGACAGGTGCGGATGCGCATTACGGTCGTTCGGTTCGCCATGCGTAGCCCAGCGCGTGTGCCCTATGCCTATGTTGGCCCCCGTGAAGGAGTGGTCTACTATTTTTTCCAACTCGCTTACCTTGCCGGCTTTCTTAAAAACAGTCATATCGCTGTTGAGTAAAGCAATACCTGCGCTATCGTACCCGCGGTACTCCAGCCTTTTTAGTCCTTTTATGAGAATAGGAAATGCTTCTTTTTTCCCAATGTATCCAACAATACCGCACATACGTTTATATAATTAGTTATTGAGCTTTTTTAGTTATCGAGCTTTGAATATACAACATTTAGTTTAGCCCTATACAATTGGTCGGGATAATTTCCTCCACCGGCCACCATATGGAATGCTCCGTAATAATCTTGCGTGCCAGAAATGTGGAGGTGCAGTGTGTCGTTTTTGGCGGCAATGGAAGCCATTACTTCACGCGGTATGTTGATAGTGAACGAGTTAAGCGTTGTACCTGCGGTAGTATAGGTATGCAGATGGCCATCCAATACATTAAACGGAGTGAGGCTGTACAGCGGGTAGCGATCGGCTACGTTGTATACTATACCGGCATTTACCCCTGCCGGATATTTACCATTGCCTATACCTACGGGGTACAATCGCTCTGGAGCAGCATACAGCGGAGGGTTGTAAGTAGCTCCCGGTAGCAGCGTAAGTTGTATCTCGGCTTTGTTGATGATGCCCACCGGCAAGCTCTTCATACCGGGTATTACAATATCCAGATTCGCTCCGGGCTGGTTTTGCAGTGCAATAATTTCGTCGTTGGCTTCCTTGCTGTTCAGCAGTTTGGCCAGTGGAAAACGACCGTAAGAACTGGCAATGTTGTTGAAATGCGAGCAAGAACCTGTATTGAACACATAGCCCTGTACCAGCGTATCGGTAGGCTTGCCTATTGGGTGGTGATACACTACTATACCAGCCTGAGAGTAAATATCAGAGCCATCGAGTTGGAAATAAGGTATTGCTGTGTTTTGTTCGTTGGTGTTGGCTACCCTTACGCAAATACCTTTAAAGCCATTGAGGAATTCTTGTGTGGCGGTAGCAGTAGACAGTCCATTAAGCACAGGGAGCAACTTACTCAAAAACAGAGGCAGTTTCAGCTTTATGCGCAGGCCGGCATGGTTTTTACCGCTCACCTGCATAGAGTCTTTAAGGTGATACAGATTTACCGTAGTTGGCTCGCTCAGCGGAAAAACCGCATCTATGGGCTTGGTATCGTAGGCATGATAAACCGCTGTTGCCGCCGAGCCCAGAGTATCCGTTACATAAAACACCTGATAAGTTTGCGTCAGGTTTTCGTTGGCGGTATCGCCATAAGTAAAGCCCGCATAGGGCAGCACAAGAATGGCAGAATCTATAACGCTATCGGCTGCATATACAGCCGATGACATTACCTGCGGCATGATCTGAAAGAATGTAGTACCTGTAATTGTACCAAAATAGGGATCTGTAATAGTACCTACCGCCTGATATATAGGTATGCCGCCAATATTGGTGCTGGTAATTACTGTATCGTCGAAAAAGGTATGCGTGATGCAGGCAAGCGAAGTGTCGTAAACGCCTATTGCATTGCCGGCAGGCGATACTTTAGAATTGATAAGGGTATTTTCTTTGCAACCCGCCAGCGTTAGTCCGGCAATCAAGACTGACAAAACCAATACCTGCAGACTACTGAAACTTTTGTTCAAGATGATTTATTTAGCGGCTAAGATGATAAAAGAAATTCTAAGACTCTGTTAAGCTTTTATAAAGCTCCAGCAATGGGGTAACGTCTTCCTTCCAGCCTTCTTCGTAATTCAGTACTTTTTTGTACCGGCCGGGCTTCAGTTCATCGGCTACCTGCGCATCCAGTCGCTCCGATCCTACTATCACCACATCGGCGCTTCGGCTGCCTCCTATAGTCAACGACGAGTTAGATCCGTCTTTAAACGGTTCAAGGTCTTTCTCCTTTATTTCGTTGCTAATCAGGGCCTTCTTCATAAAGTTGGGATTCAGTTTTTCGGTAAACTGATCTGCCTGAGCGGTATATATTACTTTTGAGTATCCGAAAACGGGTTCTTTTTTATAAGTGGTTTTCAGGTATAGTGGTATCAGCGATGTCATCCAGCCATGGCAATGGATAACATGCGGAGGCCAGCCAAATTTCTTAACAGTTTCGAGGGCGCTTTTGCAGAAGAAAATCATGCGTTCGCCGTTGTCGTCATGAAAATTGTCCTGATCGTCGCGGAAAACAGATTTGCGTTTGAAATAATCTTCATTATCCATAAAGTACACCTGAAGGCGTGCATTAGGCAGCGAAGCCACCTTTATTATCAGCGGATAGTCGTCTTTGTCTACAATGATATTGATGCCCGATAACCTAACAACCTCGTGCAATCTGTGGCGGCGTTCGTTGATTACGCCAAAACGCGGCATAATAACTCTTATCTCCAGGCCTGAGTCGAATGTTTTTATCGCAAGTTTGTTGAGAATTTGTGCGAAGTCAGTAAATTCAGTGTATGGTGAAAGCTCGTTGGCAATTATTAAAACACGTTTCTTTGTGTCTGCAGACATGCGCTTAAAATTAATTACTGGTATAAATTATAGAAATATCTGCAAAATTACGAAAATATTGAATTCCAACCGTACTTTGCAAGGCGGTAGCTTAAAATTTTTATATGGTCATCTTTAAAAAGATAGAAGATTTACAGAATTACCTGAAAACACTACGCTTGGCGGGCCGCCAAACAGGCTTTATACCCACCATGGGCGCCCTGCATGCAGGCCATATTTCGCTCATAGATAAAGCCCGGGCAGCAGGACTAACTACCGTGTGCAGCATATTTCTAAACCCTACTCAGTTCAACGACAAAAAAGACCTGGAGAAATATCCGGTATCTACGGCCGCTGATATTGAGCTACTCACTGATGCCGAATGCGATATACTTTTTCTGCCCAGCGTAGACGAGATATACCCAGGCGGCGAAAACGAAACCCGTACTTACGATTTTGGCTATCTTGATACAATACTGGAAGGCGCTAACCGCCCCGGTCATTTCAAAGGCGTGGGACAGGTGGTAGCCCGGCTGCTGAGCATTACCACCCCCGATAAGTTGTTTCTGGGCCAAAAAGACTACCAACAATGTAAGGTGTTGATAAAACTCACCGAAATGCTGGGCGAGGGCGCGCCGGAGGTGATAATAGGCGATACTGTGCGCGAACCCGACGGACTGGCTATGAGCTCGCGCAACCGTCGCCTGACAGAACCGCAGCGTGTAGTAGCGGCCGTAATATATCAGTGCCTCATCTCAATAGAATCTAAACAACATACAGATAGGTTTGAGATTGTGAAAAAACAGTGCGAAGACCTGCTTAAAGCCAAAGGCTTTGCGGTAGAATATGTAGCCCTGGCCGATGCGCGCACACTGCAACTACTTACGCAATACCAGACAGGCGCGCCCATGGTAGCCCTGATAGCCGCAAAAATTGGCGAAATCAGACTAATAGACAATATAATAATACAAGCATAAACAAGCAGTAAGGCATAATTATGGCACAACCATTGGCGCTGGGCATAGATATAGGCGGAACAAAAACCGCATGGGGACTGGTAACCGCCACCGGCGACATAGTAATGAAGGGCAGCATGGCCACTACTGGTCACGACAACCCGGCGGCTTACATGGCGGCAATGGCCGATTGCATACTACCCCACCTGCAACAGTATGGCATTGAAAATATAGTGGGCGCCGGCGTAGGCGCACCCAATGGCAATTTCTTTACAGGCGAAATAGTATTTGCCCCCAATATGCCCTGGCATGGCGTAATACCCATAGCCCGCATGGCGGCAGAGGCGCTAGGCATAAAAGCACAATTGACCAACGATGCCAACGCCGCCGCCATTGGCGAAATGATGTATGGCGCTGCGCGCGGTATGAAAGATTTTATTGTGGTAACGTTGGGTACAGGCGTTGGTAGCGGATTTGTGGCTAATGGTCAGCTTATTTACGGTCACGATGGTTTTGCGGGAGAACTGGGCCATGTTATTTCGGTGCGCGACGGCAGGCTGTGCGGATGCGGTCGTAATGGCTGCCTGGAGACCTACGCTTCGGCAACAGGTATTGCTCATACCGCCGAAATGTGGCTAACCGAAAGAACTGACGACACCATACTGCGCCCGCACAAAGGCGCTATAACTGCAAAGATGATACACGAAGCCGCCGAGGCTGGCGACGCTATGGCCAACGAGCTATTTGAATATACGGGCAAAATACTGGGCTATACCGTAGCCGATGCCGTAGCCATAACAAGCCCTGAAGCCATTATATTTTTTGGTGGACTGGCGCGTGCCGGCGACCGCATACTGGAGCCGGTGAAGCGACACATGGAAGCTAACCTGCTGAATATTTACCAAAACAAAGTAAAAATACTACAATCGGCTCTGCCCGACGCTGATGCCGCTATATTGGGCGCTAGCGCGCTGGCCTGGTAGTTTTTGTATAGTTAAGGTTTAGCGGATGTTCGGTTCTATCTAGTGGCTACTTTTTCATTCTCACTATTTTTACAAAGCGTTGCTTATATCCTTCGTTTAGGAGGGTAATGATAACTGCATAATCGGACCCGGAAGAGGCATGGATAAATCTAAGGCCACCTATTCCTACTGCTACCACCAGTCCTATATGACCAACAGTACGAATAGCGCTGTTGGTACCGGTAAACAAAATCAGATCACCTACGCGGGCATTGTCTAAAGGTATTGTAGCGCCGGCATTTGTGAAATCGATAGATGATCGTGGCGCCTCAATGCCGGAATGATGAAGCACATAGCTGATAAAACCCGAACAGTCGAACCCGGTAGACGGAGCGCTACAGCCAAATTTGTAGGGAGTACCTAAAAACGTTTTTGCAAATGCAACGGTATTTGCCGCAGCTACAGAGTCGTTGATAATAGCAAAGCATGCAGTGTCTAACGGCGGTATGAGGCTACAGCCGACAACTATGGGTTCGCCCTTAACGGGGCTTGCCTGACAAGATGCAATAACAAACAATAAAAAGAGGTAGCGCATAAAAGGCAAGAAGTTGCATTGTCAGCGCAGATTTTTTTACGGATGATTTAACCGACGACGTGGGAGTTGAGATAAACGAATTAAACAGAAGATTATGTGTACGGCAGCGGTAGATGGAGCAAAAATTAGCATCCACCGTATTTATACAATGTTAGACCATTATTCTGCCAAAATAGAATATATTTTATCATAGCTAAACGACACCGGTTTTTTCAAAAACCTTTACCAAATTTGACTACCATTATGCTATCAATTTTGAGCTCAGGCGCACAGGTATGAAACGATTTAAACCGATCAACCGCGGACTTAGCGCTGACACCAGCGATAATAAATAATTACAGCCAGTCAACTACCCCGTAGCTGCAGCGTTAAGGTGTTATAAAAATACGCGTTTTGCATGACAAATATGCTGCCAATCCCCTATTTTTGCCACCTGATGAAAGATTTCTCCTACGTGACAGGGCCAAGTGCGGCATATATAGAATCTCTGTACAACGAATTTGTAAAAGACCCCAACAGTGTTGATCCGGAATGGAAAAAGTTTTTTGAGGGGTTTGATTTTGCGCTAACTACTTCACCCGATAAAATAACGGCAATAAAGGGAGCTTCGCAGGGCGGCAGCGCTATTAGCGAAGAGTCGCTGAGTAAAGAGCTGGCCGTGTTTGAGCTTATACGCGCCTACCGGAAGCGCGGACATCTGGCAGCCACCACCAACCCTATAAGAACGCGTAAAAACCGCCATCCGCAATTAGAGCTGGAACGTTTTAACCTCACCGAAGCCGATCTAAGCAAAACATTTTTTGCAGGCAGATTTGTGGGACTGAAAAATGCGCCGTTAAAAGATATTATTGAGCGTCTTAAAACCCTCTACACTTCAAACATAGGAATAGAATACACGTATATTAACGACACTACGCGTGTGCACTGGGTGCAAAAAAATTATGAAGAGCTCATGAAAAAACCGCTCTCCATACCCGAACGCAGACGCATACTGGAGAAACTGAACGAGGGCGTAATCTTCGAGAAGTTTCTGAATACAAAATTCATCGGTCAGAAAAGATTCGGATTGGAAGGGGGCGAAAGCACTATTGCCGCTCTGGATACTATTATTAATAACGCCGCCGATGCCGGCGTAGAGGAAGTGGTAATAGGCATGGCCCACCGCGGCCGCCTGAATGTGCTGACCAATACGCTCAAAAAAACCTACGAACAGGTGTTTAGCGAGTTTGAAGGCAATATGCCCGAAGATATGACTATGGGTAGCGGCGATGTGAAATATCACCTCGGTTTTCAGAGCGATATTATTACGCCAAGCGGTAAGGAAATCAATGTGCAACTCACGCCAAATCCATCGCACCTTGAAGCCGTAAATCCGGTAGTGGCTGGTTTTGCACGTGCAAAAGCTGATACGCTTTACGATCGGCAGTATGACAAAGTATTACCTATACTGATACACGGCGACGCCGCTGTAGCAGGTCAGGGCGTAGGTTATGAATTGCTACAGATGAGCCGACTGGAAGGTTATATAACAGGCGGCACTATTCATTTTGTAATCAATAACCAGATAGGTTTCACCACCGATTTCGACGACGCCCGTTCTGCCGACTATTGTACCAGCGTAGCCTCTATGCTGCATGCACCCGTATTTCATGTTAACGGCGACGATGCCGAAGCTGTAGTAAAATGCGCCATGTTGGCCGTAGCATACCGTCAGCAGTTTAAGGAAGACATATTTATAGATATGGTATGCTACCGCAAGCATGGTCATAACGAGGGAGATGAACCTAAATTCACTCAGCCTCAGCTATATGCGCTGATAGAAAAACACCCCAACCCAAGGGAGGTGTATATGAACTATTTGTCTCAGCATGGCGACGTTGAAGTACAGAACCTTGCCAAAGAAATGGAACAGCGTTTTTGGGGAGACCTTCAAGAACGACTGGACGATGTGAAACAGAAACCCCTGCCCTACAAGTATCAGAAACCCGAAATGTGGTGGAACGAACTGCGTAAGGCTACCGATGCCGACTTCCATAAGTCGCCCGACACCGCAATACCTGAATCCGAATTAAGCAAATTGTTTGGATCGCTTATGCAATGGCCGGTAGGTTTTAATCCGCTTAAAAAAGTAGAAAAGCTGCTAACCGATAAGGTAAAACTGCTGGAGAAAGACAATAAAATTGACTGGGCTACCGGCGAACTGCTGGCCTATGCCAGCCTACTTGCCGAAGGCAAGGATGTGCGACTGAGCGGTGAAGACGTAAAGAGAGGTACTTTCTCGCACCGACACGCAGTAATTTACGATCATAACACCAACGAAGAACATAACAGACTAAGCGGACTAAGCGAAGCACAGGGCGAGATGTTTATATACAACTCGCTGCTAAGCGAATTTGCTGTGCTGGGCTTTGAGTATGGCTATGCTATGGCCAACCCCAATACCCTTACGCTTTGGGAAGCGCAATATGGCGACTTTGCCAATGGCGCGCAAACCATAATAGATCAGTATATAGTGAGCGCCGAACAAAAATGGTCGAACATGAACGGCCTTGTTTTGTTGCTGCCTCATGGCTATGAGGGCGGCGGCCCAGAGCATAGCAGCGCTAGGCTGGAACGTTTCTTGCAACTAAGCGCTGAAAACAATATAGTAGTTACGAACATTACTACGGCAGCCAACTTCTTCCATGCACTGCGCAGGCAAATGACCTGGCCATTCAGAAAACCGATGATCAACTTCTCGCCAAAAGCCAATCTGCGCCATGTACGCTCTTATTCGGCAGTAGAAGAATTTACCAGCGGTGGATTTAAGGAGGTGATAGACGACGCTACCATCATTGACGCCGACAAGGTGAAGCGCATAGCGCTGTGCAGCGGCAAAATGTACTTTGACCTGAGCGAAAAACAATTGACCGATAAGCGCGACGATGTGGCTATTGTGCGCCTTGAACAAATACACCCGCTACCTACCCAACAGCTTCATGCGCTGCAGAATAAGTACAAAAACGCAGAATGGGTGTGGGTGCAGGAAGAGCCCCGCAACATGGGAGCGCTCAGTTTCCTGGCAATGAACCTTACCGGCATTAGTATGCGCTACATTAGCCGACCCGCAGGCGCATCAACGGCAACTGGCTTTGCCAAAAAGCACGTTATTGAGCAGACTGCGTTGGTAAATGAAGCATTTGAAATGAAATAATAACTGTTGAATGTATACGCAAAGGGCTGCCCCGAAACGGGCGGCCTTTTTATTGGCCTAAAACAACAAGTACCGTAAAAAAAGAATGCCCGGTAGAAACCGGGCAACGTTTAACCTATGATATCCTTATGAACTACAAATATAAACTGAAAATTAAACATGCGCAAAATTTTTTTACAATTTTTCGCACCAAAAACAGCATTGCTAACAGACGTTCTAAATAAATATGCCCGGTAGAAACCGGGCTTATCTTCTGCATAAAGCATGAAAAATGTACAACACAAATATAAACTGAAAATTAATTTTCCCGGAAAATAATTTTCGCTTTTCACAGACCATTCCGCGGTTTGATACTATTGTTTACTTAAGGCGTTTCGTAGTTTTCAAAATATCCGTTAGATTTGACGTCTATGAAAAAACTATTGCTCGTACTTATTTTGTTACCCGGTATTTGTCTGGCGCAGTTCAGCGCAAAAGACGGGCTGGAAAAAACGCAGTACTTGCAAGAAGATTTTATAGACGCCGCCACCCGCGACACCGTGAGGCGTACGCATTGGCATATTTTGGAACGCGGCCAGGTGGAACGCCAACTAAATGTTTATTTCCGCATATCCAGCGTTAATAATGCCTACTTTCTCGACCTCAAAGTAGTGCAGGGCGCCCGATCGTTTGCGGTGGCCAAGTATGCTCCGCTGCTGCTGACACTGGAAAACGGCGCTGAAGTAGTACTCTATAATACCGAATACCAACGTAGCTGCAAGGGCTGCGGAGCTCGCGGCTACAAAGGCAACGATGCTGAGGGTGTGACGCTTTGCTACCCCATCACCGAAGCCGCATTAGCGCTTTTGCTCGACAATCATGCTTACAAACTGAAATTCACCGATGGCAATGGCGCCTACAACCGCATTATAAAAGAAAACGAAGCACAAACGCTCATGGAAGAGCTTGACCTTGTATATGCTGCCAACAACCCGCACGTCAACATATACCGTTGGGAGCAAGGCTATTGGTAATTGCCCAAAACGTCCTATAAATGTTTTGGGAACCAACTGATGAAATGTTAAATAAAACAGCCGTCATTATTTTTGAAAATAAGGGTTCGTTGAAACTT
The DNA here is from genome assembly GCA_903882805.1 of uncultured Bacteroidota bacterium. Taxonomy (GTDB): domain Bacteria; phylum Bacteroidota; class Bacteroidia; order Chitinophagales; family Chitinophagaceae; genus Nemorincola. The sequence goes on from CAIRYK010000056.1 coordinate 15,598, forward strand.
TGCTTTTCATACCTTTGCATTCCATTACATACACATGGATTCATCAGTCAAGATTTTTTCGGGTAACGCATCATTATCACTTGCCTCACAAATTTCCCAGTTCTACGGAAAACCGTTAGGTAATTTAACCATTCAAAAGTTTAGCGATGGTGAGTTTCAGCCCATTTTCAATGAGTCTGTAAGGGGCGATTATGTTTTTTTGGTGCAAAGCACCTATGCACCTTCCGACAACCTTATGGAACTATTGATGATGATCGACGCCGCTCGTAGAGCGTCGGCTGGATACATCACAGCAGTAATTCCTTATTTTGGTTTTGCCCGTCAGGACAGAAAAGACAAACCCCGCGTAGCCATTGCATCAAAACTGGTAGCCAACCTGCTTACCGAAGCAGGCGCCAACCGGGTAATGACAATGGATCTGCACGCACCGCAGATACAGGGCTTCTTCGATATTCCGGTAGATCACCTCGATTCATCGGCTATATTTATACCCTACATCGAGAAACTGAAAATTGAGAACCTCATTTTTGCAGCACCAGATGTAGGCAGCACCAACCGTGTACGCGAAGTAGCCAAGTATTTTGAAGCAGATATGGTTATTTGCGACAAGCAACGTAAGCGTGCCAACGAAATAGCGTCTATGACCGTAATAGGCGATGTATCTAACAGACACGTAGTACTAATCGACGATATTTGCGACACAGCAGGCACACTGTGCAAGTCGGCTGCAATATTGCGCGAGCGCGGAGCGCTTTCTGTTAGAGCTTTCTGTACGCACCCGGTACTCAGCGGCAATGCCTACGAAAACATAGCCAACTCGCAATTAGAAGAATTGGTAGTAACCGACACTATTCCGCTGAAAAAGGAATGCAGCAAAATAAGAGTAGTGCCTACAGCCGAACTATTTGCAGTTGCTATCCGCAACACATTCGAAAACAAATCAATCAGCTCTTTGTTCATCCACAGCAATCGGAAGAAATAGAACTGAATAAAATAAAAATATTTACGACTGTTTATACAAAAAACCTACCGCCTATTGATCGTGCATTCCCGGAATGACTTTTCACATTACGGTTTTCGTCAACAAAGGCCAATTATTTTTAAAAACGATTTCAACGACCGGATGTTGGGTGGGTATACGCCCGGCGCTGAATGAACAAACAAAAACACTAAAATGAAAAGTGTAAAAATCGCAGGAACCAAAAGAACTGATTTAGGCAAAAAAGCAACACGCCATCTCCGTTCAGAAGAGCAAGTGCCAGCCGTAATTTATGGCGGTAAAGAAACTATCCATTTCAGCGCTCCTGTTATGGACTTCCGTACGCTGGTGTACACTCCAGAATTTCAGATCGCTGAAATCACTGTAGACGGTACTACTTACCGCGCTATTATGAAAGACATTCAGTTCGACGTAGTTACTGACGACCTGAACCACATCGACTTCCTGGAACTGGTTGACGACCGCAAGGTGGTAGCAAACCTGCCTTTGAAATTCGTAGGTCAGTCACAAGGTGTAAAAGACGGCGGACGTTTGGAATTGAAAATGAAGTCGCTTCAGGTGCGTACTTATCCTAAGTATCTGAAAGCTGCTATTGAAGTAAGCATAGACAATCTGCAACTTCATGGCAACATCCGCGTTCAGGACGTTATTGCAGAGAACATGGAAATCATGAACTCTCCACGTATACCTGTTGCATCTGTAGTTACTACCCGCGCATTGCGTCAGGCAGCTGATGCTGAAGCAGCAGCAAAAGCTCCGGCTAAAGGCGGTAAAGCAGCGCCAGCTAAAAAATAAGCCAAAAGCATTTTTTAAGATAACATCAGAAACCCCTGCTACAATTGCAGGGGTTTTTGCATTTTTAAAACAAACAGTACTACAAACTCTAACAAAAAACGAGAGCATAACAAAAGCGCAACAGAAAGGCGTAAAAAACGAATATCGCGCTGCTGTATCTTCTGTATGTTTGCAAAAAGCACAAATAACTAAATAATGGAATGGCTATCTAATCCCGAAATCTGGATTTCGCTCTTAACACTTACCGTACTTGAAATAGTGCTGGGTATAGACAACATCGTGTTTATATCTATCCTCACGGGCAAGCTACCTGCAAACCAGCAAAATAAAGCTCGCCAAACCGGACTTGGTCTGGCAATGATTACCCGTATTATGCTGCTATTGTCTATCAGTTGGGTAATGCGCCTGACCAATCCATTGTTCAACCCGGCTGAATGGGTAGGTATTACTACAGGCGAAATACATGAAAAACTAGCGATATCTGGCCGCGACCTGATACTTATTATAGGCGGCTTGTTTCTGATATACAAAAGCGGTACTGAGATACACGAAAAACTGGAAGGCGACGAACACGCCGACGCTACACCAAAAGTGCAAACATTTTGGGGCATCATATTTCAGATTCTTGTTCTTGATATCGTATTCTCGCTCGACTCTGTAATTACGGCCGTCGGTATGGCCGACCATGTAGGCGTTATGATAGCAGCTGTAATACTCGCTGTTGGCGTTATGTTCTTTGCTTCGGCTGGTATCAGCCGCTTTGTAAACAACCACCCTACCGTAAAGATGCTGGCGCTGTCGTTTTTACTACTTATAGGTGTTTCTCTGTTGGCTGAGGGTTTTGAAAACTCCATACCAAAGGGATATATCTATTTTGCTATGGCATTCTCTATATTGGTAGAGATGCTCAACCTAAGGGCTAAAAAGAAAACCAAGGCGCACTAATCGAGCAATTGGGCTACCAGCTCTTTCAGCAATTCTTTGTCGCCGGCCGATGTATTGTACCCCACCCCTTTTGTATTGTACTTGGCCAGCAGCAGCAATGCCCGCTCAGCCCTGTGCATCGGCCATTGCTGCGCTGCTGCCATTATGTTTTTTACAAAATATGGCGACATACCCATAGCGGCTGCAGCATCTTTGTCTGTTTTACCTCGCATAAAGTTGGCCACATACAGCCTGTTGAAGTGGTTGTAACACGCCACTGTTATCAGCGCCATTGGCGCAGATTTGGGATTGGCCAAAAAGTAAGTGAGCATCCTGTACACTTTATCTCTGTCGCCATTAGCCAAAGCCTCGGGAAACTCAAAAACATTGTAATCTCGGCTTATGCCTATATATTTATGAATGAGCGCTGCGGTAAGTTCTTTCTCATCGGGCACGTTTATCCGCACCTTTTCAATTTCATTTACTACTTTTTGCAGATCGTTGCCTAAACTCGAAGCTAGTGTCTCGGCTTCGCGCACACCCATAGAAAAGTTCATTTGCTTGCCCAGCTCAATAATCCAGGCGGGCATATGCTCATCCTTTATCTTATCTGATGTAAAATGAAAGCCCTTTTCTTTAGCCATCTTCACCAGTTTTGTCTTACCGTCGGCTTTCTTAAACCGATGCTCTATCACAAAAATAGTTGTGGGCGATGGCTTAGCCACATATGCCGCCAGTTCGTTGAGGCCACGTAGCGCGGCTGCATCTTTCAGTATCACTACCTGCTTTTCAGCAAACATCGGGAACCTGCGGCAGGCATTTACCACATCGCTCCACTCACAGTCCTTGCCATACAATACCATCAAGTTAAAATCGCGCTCCGCTGGCGTCAGTATCTTCTGCTCGAAATAATCAGTAATCATATCGATATAGTATGGCTCCTCGCCATCTATCAGGTATACAGGAGCAAACTGCTTTAAATCAAGCGACTGAAATAATTTCTTTAACTCTGCGGTCATTATATACAATGTAATTGTTTGGTAAAACAAACCGGCTACACATATACCGGCTCTATGTTTATGTCGTGTATTCCCTTTAGCCTTAGATACACTTTTGCGCTTGTGTACACATCCTGCAGGCAATAATGCCCTATGCGCTGCAGGTCTTTATCGCGCCAGTAAACCCCGGCCACCTGACTACCGTCTATATCCGACTTTGGCGATGGAATACCCAACACCGCTGCAAGCAAAGATAAGGACGTATAGTTTTTGTAATCGCCAAATCGCCACATATCTATTGTGTCTATGTGGCTCACCTCCCAGGGCTTTTTACCAGACACCTGCATGGTTTGAGGTAGCGCCACGCCATTGATTATCATACGGCGGCACAAAAAAGGAATATCAAACTCCTTAATATTATGCCCGCAAAAGCGCATGTCTTTGTGGTGGGCAGTGAACTTATTGATAAGGTCGCAAAAATCATTTAACAATACTTTTTCGTTATCATTTAACAGCGATTTTAGCCGCATTACCCAGCCGCCATCCGTATTATGCAGGCTGCCAATACCAATACATACCACCTTTGCAAACTCCGAAAAAATACCTGCTCTATCGCCAAAAAGCGTTGCGGGGTCGGCGTTTCCGTCGTTCATCGGTTTTACGGTTTTCGCCTTTTTCATCCACTCTGCCTGCATCACATCAGAGAGCGTTTCGAAATCGGGCTGACCAGGAACAGTTTCTATGTCTATAAACAAAATGCCTTTTAGTTGCTCCATTCTAAAAGTTGTATGTTATATTTGTGCAAAATCTAATTTTTAGGAAATTTAACCAAAAGTAAGCTATGAGTCAAATTAATCAAGGTCCGGAGCAAAAGAATGTAGGCGGACAAAAAAACAATTCGATAATCTACTGGGTAATTATACTTATACTTCTCTCTGCATGTATTTTTTTATACCTGAGTCGCAACAATATGGCTAAGGAAAAACAAACAGATGAATTGTCTTTCCAGAAAACAAAAGACTCTTTGAATACCGACCTGAACGCATTGCAAACAGACTTCAATGCTGCATCGGCCAAAATAGATCAGTTGGTTTCTCAAAACTCTAAGCTCGATAGCGCATTGCAGGGCAAGAATAGCGAAATGGCTAAATTGCGCAACGACATCAAGGGCATACTGGGTAAGAGCAATGCTACCAAAGAAGAGCTGAAACGCGCCGGCGAAATGATAGCTGCGCTGAAAGACAAATCTAAACAATACGAAGAGCGCATTGCCGAACTGGAAAAAGAGAATGAAGTACTTACCGGCAAAAACGAAGTGCTGACAAAGGAGCGCGACAGCACGGTGGGTAAAAACATAGCTTTGAAAAAAATAGGCTCTGTGTTGCATGCTTCAAACATTCGTATGGAACCTATACACAAACGCAGAAACGGAAAAGAGAAAGAAACTACTAAAGCCAAAAAAGTAGATATCCTGCGTATTATGTTTGATATAGACGAAAACAGAATTGCTGAAAGCGGCAACAAAGCTATCTACATACGTATGATAGCTCCCGATGGCACAATAATGGGCAATCCTGCCAATGTATCTGGTATGATGACCATTGCCACTGGCGGCAAATTGGGCTACTCTATGGTAAAAGAAGTGGCGCTAACCCAAAACGAAAAAATCAAGGATGTTGCTATCGACTGGAATCAGGACGGCGACTACAAAAAAGGACAATATACTATCGAGGTTTATAACGAAGGTTTCAAAATTGGTAGCGGCAACGTGACGCTTAAATAGTCAGCTTCGAAATTAAGTAGTTAAAAACGCCGCAACAGTTTGCGGCGTTTTTTTATATCATCACCACACAAACCAATAAGCAAATCTGAAATACGACTTAACAATAACATAATGCAGTTACCTACTTTGTTAAGAATAGTAAGCGTAAATTTGCAACAGATTAGTGGATCATTATGGAAGTATTCCCGGGTAAAATTCTTATAGTTGACGATGAACCGGATATAGTTGAGTTCATCAGTTACAATTTGAAATCAAAAGGCTATCTGATAGCCGCTGCAAGAGATGGCGTAGAAGCCATAAGAAAAGCAAAAGAATTCAGGCCCGACCTCATTCTGCTCGATATTATGATGCCTAATAAAGATGGCATTGAAACTATCAGAGAGCTGAGAAACATGCCGGAGTTCGACGACACTGCTATCATCTTTCTAACAGCCCTCAACGACGAAAAGTACGAGATAGAAGGTTTAAGAATAGGCGCAGACGACTATATAGCCAAGCCTATAAAACCTGAACTTCTGGCAACTCGTATTGGTTCGGCATTGCGCAGGTTCCGCAAAGACGAGGAACAAGACCAAAAACAAACCTTCGGCGATCTGGAAATCAACAAAACAAAGTTTACGGTTTCGTACAAAGGCGAAGAAATACTGCTGGCAAAAAAAGAGTTCGAATTACTATCGTTACTCGCCTCAAAACCAGGTCGTGTTTTTCTCAGAAACGAAATTCTGCAACGCGTTTGGGGTACAGATGTGATAGTGGGAGATCGTACAATAGATGTACATATCCGTAAAATTCGCCAGAAAGCTGGCATAGACCTTATTACAACAGTTAAAGGAGTTGGCTATAAGTTCGAAATGGCTTAGGGTTATAACTACAATAAAAACAATTAGAACAGATGCTGTGCAAAAATAATTTGCACAGCATCGTTCATATATGGCCCACAACTATTCTGTTTTTTGTTTGTCTCGGTATAATTTTCGCGCAAACTGAACTTTGGAAATCTATTAATCGTTAATGCTTTTTTTCATCTTATCCCGTTTTCAACTAACTTAGTACCATGTCTGTACTGGATACTAAAAATCTCTCACCCCGGCTGCTGTCGTTTATCACTGCAATCATAATTGCCACAGCCAATGCCTTGCTCAGTTTACTGCTGCCTACGCCGTGGTACACGCCTTTTTTTGTATTTGGAACCACATTCGCAGTCATCTACTTTCTATACTATTACACCTTGCAGCGTTTTATTTATCGTAAAATAAAAATCATCTACAAATTTATTTACCAGACCAAGGCAACCAAGAAAGAAGAATTTTTCTATGAAAAAATACTACCGCAGAAATCACTGGAGGAAGTAAGTGAAGATGTTCATAAATGGGCAAACCAACGAAAAGATGAAATAGAACGACTGAGAGCGAACGAGCAGTTCAGGAAAGAGTTTCTGATGAATCTGGCACATGAACTACGTACGCCCATATTTTCGGTACAAGGCTACGTAGATACATTACTTGGCGGCGCCCTGGAAGACGAAATGGTGAACCGCAAATTCCTAAACAATGCTTCAAAAAGTATAGACCGCCTTGTGCGCCTTGTCGACGATCTGGATGTGATATCAAAGCTGGAATCGGGTAAAATACCGCTTATTCAGGAAATGTTCTGCATACAAGACCTAATCAAGGATGTATATGAAGAGTTTTCGCTAAAGGCTAAGGAACGCGATATTGCGCTGAGCTTCAAAAAAGGCACCGAACGTCCGATATTAGTAAATGCCGACAAGCAAAAAATAAAACAGGTACTGGTAAACCTCGTTGAGAATGCGCTGAAATACGGCAATGAACATGGCCATGTAATAGCCGGCTGCTACGAAATGGACGACAAACATGTATATATAGAGATATCGGACGACGGGCCGGGTATAGCAGAAGAGCATCTGCCGCGCATATTCGAGCGTTTCTATCGCGCTGACCGTAGTCGCGCACGCGCCATTGGCGGCACCGGCTTGGGCCTTGCTATAGTGAAACACATAGTAGAAGCACACGGACAAACAGTTAATGTGCGAAGCAAAGTGGGCGTTGGTTCTTCATTCGGCTTTACCCTCGACCGGACATCGGATTAAAACGCACCTCCAATCGCTAACCTGTAGCCGGTAGAACAACTATTATCATAGCGACCGCGCGTTTACTGGTTTTTCCAATTTACTTTTGGGTTTCTAAACGTGTGATATGCTTTTTAGCAATGTTGTGGGCCAGCAAATGGCCAAAACGGGAATACTGAATATGTGGCACAACAATGTGTTTCCGCATGCCATGCTTATTACGGGCGCTGAGGGTTTCGGCGGGCTGGCTATGGCGCTTGCCGTAGCGCAGTACGTGTTTTGCGAAAACAAAACCGCCACCGATTCGTGCGGCAAGTGCCCGGGCTGCGGCAAAGCGCTAAAACTGGAGCATGCCGATCTTCACCTTAGTTTCCCCTCTATACCGCCAAAGTCAGGAACAAAAGCCATGAGCCGCCACTACATCGGCGAGTTTAGAGAGTTTGTCAAACAGACGCCCTACGGCACCACTTTTGAATGGCTGCAACACATAAACGCCGAAAACAAACAAGGAAATATCACCGCTGAAGAATGCAGAGAAATAATCAACAACCTTAACCTGAAATCGTATGAAGGTGGCAAGAAAGTGTTGCTTATGTGGCGCCCGGAATACCTGGGCAAGGAAGGCAACATACTGCTGAAACTCATAGAAGAACCGCCCAAAGACACTATAATGCTGTTTGTAGCAGAGCAAACTGAGGATGTATTGCAGACCATACTCTCTCGTACGCAACAGGTGCGACTTGCGCCCATACAACCCGCGGATATAGCCAATGCACTACTGGCAAGGGACGTAGCCGATGAAACGACTGCTGCCCAAATAGCCCATCTGGCAATGGGTAGTTATACTGAGGCGCTACGGCTGGCACGCCACACTGAAAACGACCTTTACCCTGAAGTACGCGGATTGTTCAATTCGTTGTTTACCAATAATGGCGCTAACCTATCTAAGATGGCCGACGACTGGGCTAAAGCCGGCCGAGAACAACAGAAGAACTTCCTGAATTATGTTATCCAATTACTGGAGCAAGCTATACGTTACCGCTACAGGCCGGGTGCGCCCATTGCCCTACCCGACGCTGAAGCGCAGTTTGTACAAAAACTATCAGTGGCAAAAATATCGCTCGATGGTTTTGCTCAAATGTCAGCAGCTATTACCGATACCATTTCGTACATAGAACGCAACGCCAATAGCAAGATACAATTGCATGCGCTGTGGATAAGGTTACTCTACATAGTTCAAAACAGAGCATTACCTGTTACTATGTAATATCATTGTTTTTACCAGACCATGAGCGCAAGGCGGATGCAGAAATGTTGCAATACCAACATAGGTAAAACAGATGCTGAGGCTCCGGTGCATTCACCTACTTTTGGCTATTACAGGAACGTCAATTCATCAGAAATAAGGCGATTTCGTTATTAAAACTCACCCTTTATTTAACGTATGCGCTGTTTTTGATTATCTTTTTATTAACAGCAATTAAAGTACATTTGTTAGAATTTATCAAGTAATACAAGTATGTTGAAGTTCATGAGGAATAAAATACTGATACCACTATTCATCTTATTCGGTCTGGCTGCATTCTTTTCGTTCAGATATGGAGGCAAAGGAGCGCAAACATCACAGGAGAAGAGAGTACTACTGGTGAATACCGCTATCAAAACTGTGCAGACCGCGCACTTTTCGCCCAAACCTATCGACGACATCTTTTCGTCAAGAATCTACCACCGGATTATAAAGTCGTTCGACATTGATAAACTCTTTTTTACTAAAGAGGATATTAAAAAGCTGCAGACTTACGAATTTCAGATAGATGACCAGATAAAACTGAATTCTATCGAGTTTTTTGATTCACTCGACGCTATTTATATGCGCCGCACAAATGCCTCAGAAAAATATTACCAGGAAATACTCAAAACACCGTTCACCTTCGATAAGAAGGAAGAAATGCAAATGAATGCCGACAAGGAAGAATATGCTGAAAATGAATCTTCTTTGATAGAACGGTGGCGACAATACCTGAAATATAGGGTACTGGCCAAATACGTGGATCTTAAAAACGAACAGGAAAAGAAAAAAGAGAACAAAGACTCTGTAAATGCAAAAATGAAGAGCGATGAAGAGCTCGAAGTTTTGGCGCGCGAAGATGTTAATCGGTTTTATCAGCGCGTGTACAAACGTATACATAAATGGAAAGACGATGAGCGTTTCACCTATTTTGTAAACACAATTATGGAAGCCGAGGACCCGCATACGTCGTATTACCCACCGGCAGAAAAAGAAGAATTTGATGTAAACATGAGCGGTAGCTTTGTGGGTATAGGTGCAAGGCTTAGTCCGGAAAACGACAAAATAACGGTTTCTTCTATTATTACAGGCAGCCCTTCTTGGAAACAAGGCGAACTTAAAGCCGGCGATGAAATACAAAAAGTAGCTCAAGGCGACAAACCGCCTGTAGATATTCAAGGCTTTGAACTGACGGATGCCATAAAGCTGATACGCGGCCCCAAAGGCACTGAAGTGCGCCTGACGGTAAAAAGAGCCGACGGATCGACAAAAGTTATACCAATAATAAGAGATGTTATTGAAATAGAAGAGACCTTCGCCAAATCGGCTATTATAAACACCAAAGATGGCCAAATTGGGTATATACATCTACCTGAATTTTATGCCAACTTCAACCATACCAGCGGCAGAAGCTGCGCGGTAGATGTGGCTGAGGAAGTAAAGAAACTGAAAGAATCGGGCGTAAAAGGCATCATACTCGACCTTCGCTACAATGGCGGCGGCTCGCTGGGCGATGTGGTAGATATGGCTGGTATATTTGTAGGTAAAGGGCCTGTGGTGCAGGTGAAAACCAACCATTCCTCACCATCGGTATTGCGCGCAGGCGGTCCTGATACTGCAATGTATAGCGGTCCATTAGCTATAATGGTGAACGAGAATAGCGCATCTGCATCTGAAATACTTGCTGCCGCCATGCAAGACTACAAGCGTGCAGTAATTGTAGGTTCTATTACCTTTGGTAAGGGCACAGTGCAGAAAATGGTAGACCTCGATCAGATGATCGACCCGATGACCAAGCTAAAAATGATGGATGATACAGTAGGCGCACAGGGCAAATCGCTGGGTACCATAAAGTTGACAATGGAGAAATTCTATCGCGTAAACGGCGGCTCTACACAACTTAAAGGCGTATCGCCCGACATCAAGATACCCGACAACTTCGACAGCTACGAGGACGAAGAGTTTGGCGAACGCAATAACAAATCTGCATTGCCATGGGACGAAATACCTGCGGCTATTTATAGGCCAACAAATTCTGTTACCAACCTGGACCAACTGGCCAAATTGAGCGAAAGCAGAATAAAAGCAAACCCAACCTTCAAGCTGATTCAGGAAAACAGCGAATACCTGAAGAAAAGAAAAGAAGACAACAAGATATCGCTCAACGAAAAACAATACCGTAAGGATCAGGAAGAAGTAAACGCTACCTCTAAAAAAATTGAGGAGTTGCAGAAAAAAGCAGTGTTGCTTGAACTGGCAAACCCCACCGCCGATCTCAAAAAAGTAAACACAGACAGCGCTTCTATTACCAAAAATAAAGATTGGCTGAAGAACCTGAGCAAAGATTTATACCTCTCAGAAACAGTAAACATCATTAACGATATGCGTAAAGCAACATCGGAAGTGATAATGAATACGAAGAGAAAATAAAAAAGCTTGAAATAGTGAAACGCCCCTGACGAATGAAAGTCGTGGGCGTTTTCCTTTTTTATAGTTAAGCAGAAATAAAATTGAAATGCACAGCGTTTGCAATCCAGCATCAGTACAAAGAGGCGCTACTAAAGCATAAAACAAAAATAACATAGCTATTTTGAGCTTCGCTTGCATGCAACTAAGACACTATTAGCAATAAAGGAAAATAAAAGACACAAGGAGTAGGAACGCACCGTATGTACGTTTTACAGATGATATTCAGACAAAATACAGCCTGTTGCCCGCAGATACCTGCTGAACAATGATGGGTAAGCTAAAAACTAAAGCCGTTTCCGGTAGGTAAATAGATTTCTTCAATAAACTAAGACTTATGGGTATCGATAAAGTTAGCCGGATATAGGCTCGTTACAAAGGGGGGGAGGGATTAAATACCCAAGGCCTGCATGCTGGCAGCCTGTGCTGGAACCTCGCCTTTGTTGGTAACATACGAACGAACTTTGCGCACATAGTCGAAATAACCAGTCTGCATGCGGATAAAAAACGCAGAGAATATTACTACGCCCAAACCTGCAAAAATGTAAGACAGAATAGCCTCTCTGCTGGTTACCATGAGCACCACAGAAATGATGAACAAAAATGCACAAAAAATAACAATGAGCTGTGGACCGCCTGAGTCGAGGGTACGCATCTTTGAAATGATCACAACGTTAGTTTTGTCTCCCGCCGCGGTGAGTTTCACTTCTGTAGTCGGCAGCGTTTTAATTGCCTCAATCTGTTCAGTGTGTGGCTCAATAATCAGCGACTGGTCCTCATCTTCGAAAACTTCGAAATCCAGATCATGGATTTTTACATGTCTGCCTATCAATCTGTTTTTCAGATCTTCCTTCTGGATAGCCAACTGGCAGCGATGTGTTCTTGTGAAAAACATAAACAAAAATTTTAGTTGTTAGTAATGTCTACTAAAGATAACGCAATTATTTTACATTGCAATAACTTCAATAAAAATTAATTAACATCCAAAATCATGCCAAAGTGTCCTGTTTTCTTAACTATTTTTTAAGATCACATATACAAACAACAACATACATCTATTTATTGCCAATTATATGGAAGTAGTTCTCAACCATTTCCTTATAATAAGGTTTTAACTGTGGAGGCACCGTTTTATAACGCTCTAGAAGCTCTTTTTGATCGTTTAAATATTTTTGTAATGCAGGGGGCGCAGTCCGGCTAATTTCATCGGCCGATTTTGAAGAACGCTTATCATCCTGTTCTTGTTCGCGAAGCGATTTTTCTGCTTCCAATAATCGGGTTGTTATTTCCTTCTGACGTAGCATCAATTCAGGCGTCATTCTCCTGTTCACCAGATCAGTTTCTATCTTATCCATTTTCTGCTCAGCCTCGCGCAGTTCTTTAGCGCTACCGCCCATTCCTTTGCTATTTAGCAAACTGGTCAGCTCCTGTATCTTCCGGCGTATAGATGCCTGTCGCTCTGCAAGGCGCGCCAGTTGTTCCGCGTCGCCGTATTCGCCCTCTTGGTTGCCTGATCCACCGCTTCCGCTACCCTGCCCTTCCTTGCCCTTATTACCGGGTTTGTCGCCGGGTTGCTTACCGTCTTTATCCTTGCCTTTGCTGTCCATTTTTTGCATAGACTCGCCCATTTGCTTTTGCTCAGTAATAATATCGCTCAGCTGCTGTCCAGCCCCTTTCTTGGGGTTCTTACCGCCGGGCTTACTGCACATGCCGTCGCCGCCGGGCTTCTTGGCCTCGCTTTCCATTTGCATCAGGTTGGCCAGCATTTCGTTGAGCATTAGCGCCAGGTTATTGGTATGCGTCATTACATACTGCTGATCGGTTAGCGCTCCGCCTTTATTACGGGCTTCCAGCGCATCTACAGCCCGTTTCATGTTTTGCTCCAGTTGGGTAGTTTCTTTGTTTATATGCGACGATAATTTCTCCAAACGCTTACTCAATTCAAACAGGCTATCGCGAATCATAACAGAGTTATGATGCAACCTGTTTTGCTCTTCCTGATTGTCTACATAAGCCATACTGGTAGGCGAAGTGCGCCGCACAGCGCCCATCAGGTCTTCTTGGTCGAACGACAAACGGATAAGATTACTTAGTATTTGTCTGGTAGCTTTTATATCTATTTCTATCTGTTCCAGATCCATACCGCCCGCTTTTTTGCGCAGCGACTTAGCCATGTCTTCCAGATTTTTTGCTGCTTTTTTCTGCGCTTTCGATGCTTTTTTGTTGTCTTTTTTGTCGAGCTCCTTCTTGCTCTCCTCCATATCCTGCGCAGCCTCTTTACCCTGATTTTCGTCCTGATCCAGCTTCTGGTCCTGCTTAGAATCTTTCTCCAGCTTCTGAGCCTCCTTCATGTCTTCCTTCAAGGTTTTCTCCAGCTTATCCTTTAGTTCTTTCTGCTCTTTAGCAAGGGCTTCGGCGGTCTTTTTCGCATCCTGCGCCTGGTCTTTACCTCCATCTTTTTTATCGTCGTCTTTCTGGTCTTTGCCGTCTTGCTTATCTGCATCCGGCTTACCATTGGCTTTGTATGCATTATCCTTTTCCGCTTGTTCTGTTTTGTTGTTCAGTTCATTTTCTTTTTTGGCCAGGTCGTCCAGTTTGTTGGCCATATCTTCCATGCGCATCTGCATCTCCATCTTCTTCATCAGCTCTTCCATGCGCTTCATATCCATTTTAAAGAGTTTATTCTCTTGCTCCAGTTGCTGCATGGCCTCTACTGCTTGCTCCTTATTCAGTTGCTTCATCAGTTCTTCCAGCTTCTTCATTTGCTCCTTCAGTTCTTCGTTCAGCAGATTGTCCAGTTGTTTGTCCATCTCCTGCTGCTTTTCTTTTAGGTTGTCGCTATACTTCTTTTGTTCGCTCTGTTGCTTCTGCTCCTGAAATCTTTGTTTAATGTTTTCAACCTGAGTTTTCAACTCCTGCTGCTTCTTCATCATTTCCTGAATAGCTTGCTTCTGGTTCCAGTCTACATTCTCGCTCTGCAGCATTTTATTCTGCATCTCTTTATAGTCGCTTTGTAGTTGTTGCGTTTTATCGGCGCTGTTGCTTATGCCCGAATTGATCTGACGGGAGTTTTCATTAATCGCCGAATCAATTTGCTTTTCATCGTACATAAAATACGACATCACTTCGCTCCGCGATGACTTACTGCCATGCACTCCGTCGTTGTCCCAGGCTTCTACATAGTAGGTAAGTTTCTGCCCCAGTTTCAGATTAAGTTCCTGAATATCGAAATAGTGCTGAAACGACGACAAAGCGCCCTGATTGATTTTGACTGGTATGCTCTTGGTTGCCACCGTCGCATTTTTGTCGCTTATCTGGTAGTTGAACGTTACGCGGGTAATACTGTAGTCGTCGCCTGCAGTGCCGGTAATCACCACTTGCTTGCCCGATACTGTGTCTTTAAACTGCTGCAACTGTATTACCGGAAACTGATCGGGTATCACCTGCACCTGGTACTTAAAACTGTCGGCTACCATAGCTTGCTTGTTGTGCAGCGTTACCGTATAGGCAGTATCGTTCATAAACCGGAAATCGTAATTGAAGCCCGACGATGCAGAACGTAAGGATATAGGCGCACCTGCGCCAAAATGAATGGTAGCGGCGTCGGTATGATCGGTAACAAACGCCCAAGATACCGTAGTACCTGCTGGAAGTGTCATATCGCTAAGGCTATTGCGCACCTCATTTTTCTTGCCTGTATATGCCGGATAATTTACCTGCACTTTAAAGGCCTTCATCACAGGGCGCTGCACTACTTTCAGCGTATTGGCCGACGAATAGAAACCGGCTGCATAGAATCGAAAACTTGCCGATTCGGTAATATTTTTGAAAGTGTACTGAAACGAGTGATTCTCGAGCGGCTGCATAGGCGCTCGCTCGCCATTAATCTCAATAAAAGCATCGGCGGGTAACACACTACCTTTTATCTCGAGTGTAACCGTATAGTCTGAATTGCGGATAGCAATGAGCGACTGATTTTTGAGCAAAAACTGAAACGGCGCAGGTTTCTCAAATGCCTTTGTAGGCTGTAATATTCTCGAGGTACCTTCTTTCAGTACATTAGGCGCTGCCACCAGCATAAACACTCCGGCAAGTAATAAAGGCAATAAATAGGGCAGATATTTTTTATTTACAGAAAAATCGACCGCTTTTGTGATAGGAACAACCGATATCTGACTGATTTTCTGATTGATGCTGGCTTCAGCCAATTCGCGACTGGCATTGGCATCGGGGTTCTTACGCAACTGTAGGATGTTCAGAAGGCGGTCGCTGATTTCGGGAAAGTGACGGCCTATAATGGTGGCAGCCTGCTCGTGAGAAATAACCTTACCTAAGCGCGCCATTTGAGTAAGCGGTATAATGACCCAGGCAACAAGCGAGGCCAAACCAAGCGTAACAAAGGTGGACAAAATAGCTACTCGCGACCAAACCGGCAGGTACAAATAATACTCGCCTATACTAACGGTAAGTACGTAAAAAAGGGAACATATTAAAAATACAAGACTGCCACGAATGACTTTATTAGCATAATATTTTCGGATAAAAGCATCTAAACGCGAGATCAACCACTCGTATGTGTTCATATAAAATTCTATGTACGCAATTTAAGGGATTTTTTCATTGAAAAAGGTTAAAAAGTGCGGCGGCGACTGAAGTGAATGGACGAAGTATTGATGACGGAGTATGACATATATCTCGTTTCCACTTTACAATTTGTTTCGTCCTAATGCTGAGTATTTTAAAATTGATCTGTTAAACCAAAATGACGGCATGCAATTTTCACTAAATTTTCATAATCTGTAACAATGAAAGTTGGGATATTTGCATAACTTTCAGCAATAAATAGCTTGTACACCTATGGCAATAAACTTACAAAAAGGCCAGAAAATAAATATAGGACTCAGTAAACTGAGCGTCGGACTGGGATGGACGCCGAACGAAGGCACCGGACACGATTTCGACCTCGATGCATCGGCATTTATGATTGATGCCAACCGACTGATACCCAAAGAAGAATACTTCATTTTTTATGGCAATGCCGATTCGCCCGACACAGCGCTACATCACTCCGGCGACGACCCTACCGGCGGCAACAGCGCTGATGGCGACGACGAGACTATAATTGTAGATCTGGATAAAGTAGACCCAAGCATACAGGAAATACTGTTTGTGGTAACCATACACGATGCAATAGCGCGCAGGCAAAACTTCGGGCAGGTGCGCAATTCGTACATACGCATAGTAGACGAACACAACGGGCAGGAAGTAGCCAAGTATGAATTGGGCGAAGATTTCTCGATAGAAACTGCAGTAGAATTTGGCCGACTTTACAAACGCGAAGGCAAATGGAAATTTGAAGCGTCGGGTATAGGCTACAAAGAAGATCTTGCTTTCTTTTTGGCTAAATACTACAAGGGGCAGATAATTAAGTAGTTTTTGTTTTAGTAGATGGTCGTTAGTAATTAGTAGATGGTAGCAATTCAACACATAAGTACTTCAGCAACTACTACCAAAACAATAAATAATCACTTAAAATCCAATAACTCACGTATCTACAAATGACTAAGCGCTAACCAACGACTAAATACAAAACAAACTCGGGACTATATACTATCTACTAACGACTAATTACAAACTAACCACTACATACTATAAAAAATGGCAATCAACTTAATAAAAGGTCAAACGATAGACCTGCGCAAAAACGATAAAGGCGAATCGTTCGACCTATCGACCGTAACTATTGGATTGGGATGGGATGTAAGGAAAAAGAGCGGCGGTTTTCTGGGCAAATTGCTTGGCGGCAAAGAGCCCGATTACGACCTCGACGCTGTAGCTTTTCTGCTCGATGCCAACGATAAAGTTGCCAATCTGGGCCGTACGGTGCAAACGAATAGCGGCGCTAAAATGGCGTTTTATGAGGGCGATGTAATATTCTTCAACTCCATGCGCCATCCATCGGGCAATATATGGCTTACCGGCGACAACCGCACGGGCGCTGGCGATGGCGACGACGAACAGATAATAGTTAAGCTGGATTCGCTGGACGCAAAATACCAGAAAATCCTGTTTATGGTTACCATCTATCAGGGTCGCCAAAACAATCAGCATTTCGGACTTATTGAAAATGCCTTTATAAGGGCAGTAGACAACAAGGGTAAAGAAATAGCTAAGTTCAGCCTGTCGGGCAACGACACAATGAATGGTATGTGCGGAATGGTGTTTGCAGAGGTGTACAGAAAAGATGGCACCTGGAAGTTCAGAGCCCTTGGCGACCCGCAACAAACAGACAGCTTTGTGGACATACTGAGGAAATATACTATCTAAAATTATTAAAACGAAAGAACAATGAGAAGACTACCGGTATACTTAGTATTAGACACGTCGGGATCTATGAACGGAGCCGCTATTGAAGCGGTAAAAAATGGCGTGCAAGTAATGATAAGCACGCTGCGCCAAAACCCACAGGCTATAGAAACAGCCTTTATCAGCATCATCACCTTCGATAGCTCGGCGCGCCAAATTGTGCCGCTTACCGATCTGGCCTCGTTTCAGATGGTAGACATAAAAGCTTCGGGCACCACCTCGCTTGGCGAAGGCCTGAATCTGGTTGCCACCTGCATAGACCGCGAAGTGGCCAAAACCACCGCCGAACAAAAAGGCGACTGGAAGCCGCTGGTATTTATTATGACCGACGGCATACCAACAGACAATTGGCAGAATGGACTTGCAGAATTTAAGAAACGCAAGGTAGCCTATACCGTTGCCTGCGGCGTAACAGGGGCCGATAGCGCGCTATTGAAACAAATAACAGAAAACGTAGTGTTTATTGACAATGACATGCAGAGTATCTCCAAATTTTTTGCATGGGTGACGGCGTCAATAGGTGTAACATCTACAAAGGTGGAAGATTCGGGTAAGGAGGTGAAAGGACTCAATGAGCTACCACCACCGCCATCTGAACTGAACATAGTTGTATAAAGTAACTAACTGCAACGGTTAGGTTGCCACTATGGGCAGCCTGACCGTTGTAATTAAAAAATCAGCGTCCAGAGCGATGAGCAGATACGGATTTTCCTTTTCGTGGAAACGCGCGCTGGGTATTACCCGGGCAAAACAAAAAATTGCCCGCGATACCGGTATACCAACAAGCAAAGCCGGACTGGAACGCAAGCTGGGTAAAATGATACTCAACTTACTGACCGGCAAACAGTAATAGTAGCTACTAAAACGCTACGGCCTAAACAGCTCTGAATTGGGCGGATTACCAACAATAATTTTTATGCGCAGATTACCAGTTTATTTTTTGTTAGACACTTCGGGCTCTATGTATGGCGAACCCATACAAGCATTAAACAATGCGCTCAGCGGTATGATCAATACCCTGCGCTCTGATGCTCAGGCGCTCGATTCTCTGTGGATAAGCATCATCACCTTCGACAGAGAAATAAAAGAGGTGGCTCCGCTTACCGAATTGGTAAGTTTTCAGCTACCTGAAATTACCTGCCCACAAAGCGGCCCAACCAATATGGGCGAAGCCCTGCATTTTTTATGCGACAAGGTAACTGCAGAAGTAAAAAAAAGTACGCCCACTCAAAAAGGCGACTGGAAGCCTTTGTTGTTTATAATGACAGATGGCAGCCCGTCGGATATAGGACTTTTCAAGGAGGCTATACCCAAAGTAAAGGCTATGAATTTTGGCGCTGTAGTGGCTTGTGCTGCAGGGCCAAAAGCGAAAGACGAATACATGAAAGAACTGACCAACACCGTTGTTCACCTGGATACTGCTGACAATTCTACTTTGAAACAGTTCTTTAAGTGGGTATCAGACACAATAGAAATGGGCAACAAAAGTCACGGCACCGGCGAAACCGTTAGCCTGCCCGAGCCTCCAAGCGAGCTTCATCTGGTTATTTAACTAATTGGCCAGCAATCCAAAAGAACAAAATTTATTGACAATACCTGCCCCACGGGCAAATACCCAATGAACGTAAAATTAGTAGGACACGACCTGAAATGCCTGCATGTAGAACTCATGCAGAACGAAGTATTTTATTGCGAGAAAGCCGCCATAATCTATTACGAAGAAGGCATAACCAGCACGGTTAAAGTACTGGATAAGGGCGTAGGCGGCATGATAAAAAGAAAACTATCTGGCGAGAGCATATTTCAGGTAGAGCTGCGTAACACCCACCCTATGCCTAAAAAGCTGGCGCTTGCCGGCCATTCCGGCTTGCTGCCCATCAATCTCAAAGTACTCAACGGCGGCATAATAGCCCGTGCCGGCAGCTACGTAGCGTCGTCCGACAGCGTAGATATAGATTTTAAGCTGAATCTGACTTCCTTTATTGGCGGCACCGGACTGATGATGCAGAAGATAACCGGCTTTTGCACGGTATTTCTCGACGCTACCGGCACCCCGCTTACTCTGGAACTGAAAGCCGGCGAAACGGTATTCATCGATGAAAAAAGCTTCATTTGCATGAATGCCCACATGGAGAATCAGGCGGCTCCGCACTTTTCGGGCAACAACCTATTGGGCGGCGAAGGACTGAGTATGCTCCGCGTCACTGGTCCGGGCGCTGTTTACCTGAGTTCTGTAAACGTACGCCAGGTGATATAGATGCTACAACACCCATTACAATTAAAATATCAAAGACGATGATTATAGTATTTTTAGTGCGATTGATAATCGAATTGTTGATTATTGGCCTTTTTCTGTATTCTAAATTAGCCCCGTACAAAGACAGGCTTGCAGGTCAGTTCAAAGGAATATTCGAGTTTTTCAGCAATTTATTTGAGCCAATTCTGCGATTCCTGAAAAAATATTTGAAGCCCTATCAGGTTGGGCAGGGCTTGTTGGTAGATATGTCGCAGGTGTTGTTACTGGTTTTGCTGCTAATACTCTTAAAACTGGTTTAAGCTGGCAGCAGTTAATACAATGCCGGTAACGAATAGCTTTTACCCTACCCTGCAACAGTTAGCGCCAATACCTGTCCCTAATTTTTATCAAATATTTGATCATTTTTTGCCCTATTTTTGATACTATTGAAAACTGCAACCATATGAGACGGTTACCTATATACTTCCTGATAGATGTTTCGGAGTCGATGGTGGGCGAACCGATACAACAAGTAGAAGAAGGGCTCGCCACTATTATTCATGCGCTCAAATCCGACCCTTATGCCATAGAAACAGTATGGATATCGATAATTGTTTTTGCGGGTCAGGCAAAAACGCTGGTGCCCTTGCAGGAAATCATCAATTTCTATCCTCCTCGGTTCCCTATTGGCGGCGGCACTTCGCTGAGCAAGGGGCTCGGACACCTCATGTACGAATTGCGCAGGAATATTGTAAAAACCACCTACGACCGTAAGGGCGACTGGAAACCAATCATATTCTTATTCACAGATGGCGCGCCCACCGATGATACGCAGCAAGCAATTGCCGAATGGAAAACCAACTGGCAGCGGGCATCGAACATGGTAGCCATATCGTTTGGCAATGAAGCCGACACACAATCGCTGGGCGAACTGACCAACAATGTGCTGGCTTTTAAAAACGCTAACGCAGCAGCCTATAAATCGTTTTTCAAATGGGTAACAGATTCCATAAAAACCAGCAGTGTAAGCGTAGAGAACAATAGTACGGGCTTCGAACTGGCGAAAATGGATGATGGCACATTATCTAAAATAGATCTTACTAAGAAAGGCATACCGCGCAAGTACGTAGACAACAACTTTGTGGTGCTGGCTGCAAAGTGCCAGAACACCAAACGCCCCTACTTAATAAAATACAGAAAAACAATATCGCCTTCGGGCATAGAAGGATTTGACACCATGTCATACCGGCTTGTGGGCGGGTTTCAGGTAGACCATCAGTATGCCGAACTGACTGACGAAGGCGGATTGGCTCAAAAAATAAATACCGAAGAACTGATAGGCGCCCCTACCTGCCCTTGCTGTGGCAACCAGATAGGGTTTGCGATGTGCTCGTGCGGCGGTATACACTGCATAGGCGATGAGGAAGAAAGCCAATGCCCATGGTGCGGCAACCGTGGCCGCTATGGAGTAGGCGATGGAGGATTTGACGTAACCCGAACACAAGGATAAACTATGAGCGATTCAAAAAGTTTCCTGCGCACACTGCTGGATAAGAAAGGAACAGGAGTAACGCCCGATAAGCATGCATTATTTGACGCTTTTGCTGCAGACCCAGACACCGAAAACCTGTGTAAACAAATACTTGAATTTCAGAATACATTAATGGCAAACTGGCAAATTAAAAGCAGAATAGCAGATATTAACGCCCAACAGGTGATAATACCTAATGGCACGGTAGGCAAACCCTATCATGCGGTTATCGACTTTCAGAAATTGGGCTGGAAAGACGTTATCGAAACTTCTGTAACCGGTCTTGAGCAGCTTGGGCTTGCCTACGACCCCACAGCTGGAACAATAACGGGTACGCCCACCGCAAGTGGCGATAACAAGCTAATATTTCGTTACAAACTGGCTGGCGTAGCAATGGAACAGCAGGAACGGACTATTGCTATTGTCATTAACCCCGACCCGAAATCGCTATGGAAAAACATACCAAGCCCGGCTGACGGCCCTTACCACAAACCCGACGATATGGCTGTTGCCGGCCAATTGGGCGACAAGCGCATTGTTATCGCATCTAAGCGCGGTCGGTCGCACGCCAACGTAGGTTCGTATCGCGACGATGATTTTGCCTACAAGCATCTTGATGATACAGAATGGAGCGTAGTAGCCGTTGCCGATGGCGCAGGTAGCGCCAAAATATCGAGGAAAGGATCTGAGATAGCCTGCAACGGCATAATAGACTATTTTGCAGCCAACATACCCGGCGAAGCATTCAGCGAAATAGACGCTATACTAAAAACCCATGCCGAAGCCAAAAGCGACGAGACCCAAAAAAAGCTGAGCGCTTTTCTGTACCACAATTTGGGAAAGGCAGCGCTAAGCGTTTACAAAAAACTGGAGGAGTTTGCCAAAACTGCAGAAACACCAATAAAAGACCTGCACTCGACGCTCATATTTGCGTTGATAAAAAAATACAGTTTCGGCTATGCCATCCTCACCTTTGGCGTAGGTGATTGCCCTATCGGGATGATGAACAAAGACAAAACAGAAATAACGCTGCTCAACTGGCTCGATGTAGGGGAGTTTGGCGGAGGCACCCGATTTATTACCATGCCCGAAATTTTTCAGAGCCCTAAGTTCGCTACCCGTTTTGGATTCCGGCTGGTTGACGATTTTTCGTACCTAATGCTGATGACCGATGGCATTTACGACCCCAAATTTGTGGTGGAGGCTAATCTGGAAAAGATAGACAACTGGAACGCTTTTCTTGCCGACCTGAACGGTAAAAACGACGAAGGCATTAAAGTAGATTTTGACCCGGGAAACAAAGATATTGCCAGTCAGCTATCTGCCTGGATGGATTTCTGGAGTCCCGGCAACCACGACGACCGCACGCTGGCTATTATATATTAAGGCATTATTGACGCTACAAGCAGCCAGAGAAAAACGGGCGCTAAGCTGACCAGAAGCCTATTTCATAAACAGAGTACCACTGGAATAAAATCTTTGCTAATTTCGGTGTGAGTTTGACTTCCTTACTACAATGACCATAAACACAGTTTCGTCTGTAATAAATGCCGGCCGCACCTATCAATACGTTGATAATGGCGAGCCGATGCGCGGCGGCATGAAGGATGTTTATTTCAGTCCGGATAAATCGTATGTGGTGGCTTTTTACCGCGACGTGCAAGACTACAATTCAAAAGAACGGCTGAAAAAGATTGTTACACAATACTACGACAGCTTTTTCAACCGCGAAGGCGGCGCCTACTACAAGCAATTGTATAGCTGGCCTACCGATGTAGTGGAGCTCGGCAATAAAATTGGGATAGTAGTACCCTGCTATGACAAAAACTTTTTCTTTAAAAAAGGCTATGCAGCCAACGACCTGATAAAGGGTAAAGAAAAAGAAGGCAAGTGGTTTGCATCGCCAAAATTCAGAAACAAGCAATTTGCGCTACGGCTCGACGAATCTGAACTGGGCAACTGGCTGAGTTATTTTCAGATATGCGTAAACATATCGCGCGGAGTAAAACGCCTGCACGCAGCCGGATTGGCGCATTCCGATCTGTCGTACAAAAACGTGTTGGTTGACCCAGTGAGCAAATCTGCGGCAATAATAGATATAGACGGACTTGTGGTGCCGGGTCTGTTTCCGCCCGATGTTATTGGCACTGCCGACTTCATTGCGCCGGAGGTACTGTCGACCAAGCACCTGAATAAAAACGACCCAAACCGTAAGCTGCCCAATATACTTACCGACCGGCATGCGCTGGCGGTAATGATATATATGTACTTGCTGTATCGCCACCCGCTAAAGGGCGGCAAGGTGCACGACCTGGATACAGAAATAGACGATTTGCTGTCGATGGGTGAAAAAGCGCTGTTTATTGAGCACCCTACCGACGCATCCAACCGTCCGAAACTGAATCAGGTAAACCCTAAAGAGCTGCCATGGGCCGATGTTACTAAACTACCCTACACACTTACCGGCCCTTACCTCAAGGCGCTATTTGAGAAGGCATTTATTGACGGGCTGCACAACCCAACGCTACGCCCCACGGCCAACGAATGGGAAGACGCCCTGCTAAAAACCACCGACCTGATGCAGCCATGCAGTAATGCAGCCTGCGATCAGAAATGGTATGTGTTTGATAATACGCTAAAACCTAAGTGTCCGTTTTGCGGCACTCCGCATCAAGGTTTGCTGCCCGTACTCGATCTGTATTTTCAGTTCAAACCATCGGTATGGAAACCGGAAAACCACAGGATAATGGTGTACAACAACCAATACCTGTTTCAATGGCATGTGAACCGCAATCTGGTGCGCAACGAAAAGCTGACCGCTGACCAAAAAGTACCGGTTGGGTACTTCACCTTTCATCAGGGACGCTGGGTGCTGGTCAATCAAAAACTAACGTCGCTAAAGGATATTGATTCCGGCAATGAAATACCCATAGGCACCATGGTAGAACTGACGGATGGACAAAAACTATTACTATCTAAAGAAGATGGCGGCCGACTGGTAACGATAACCATGGCCAACAAATAATAAACAACGCAACAAAACAATACACATGACCGAATTATTGCAACAAATCATAGACAATCCATTGCCGTCGCTGGCTATCATAGGCAATCTGGTAATTATAGAAAGTCTGCTGTCGGTAGATAATGCCGCAGTACTGGCAACTATGGTAATGGATCTGGAAGCTAAAGAACGCGACAAAGCCCTGAAGTATGGTATAATCGGCGCCTATCTGTTTCGTGGTCTGGCAATGCTGTTTGCATCTGTGCTTATAAAAATCTGGTGGCTGAAACCCGTTGGCGGATTGTATCTTTTGTATCTGGTCTACGACTGGTGGAAGGGCAAACAAACAGAAAGCAAGGAAGACGATATAATAGATAAAAAAGGCAACTGGCTATACCGCGCTACGGTAGGCTCGCTGGGCAATTTCTGGGCTACAGTGGCGCTGGTAGAAGTAATGGACATGGCATTTTCTATCGACAACGTATTTGCGGCTGTTGCATTTACCCCAAACATCATATTGGTATGCATAGGCGTGTTTATAGGTATATTGGCTATGAGGTTTGTGGCGCAGGCTTTTGTGCGACTTATGGAAAAATATTCTTTCCTCGAGACCTCTGCTTTTGTAGTAATAGGCGTATTGGGCATAAAACTGGCGTCATCCATATATGAGCACTTTTACCCAGAGGCCCCTGTAAGTGTTTTCCTGAAGAGCGAGACTGCCGACATAGTAACATCTATACTTACAGTAACCATATTTATTGTACCTATTCTCACCAGCCTACTATTCAACTTCCCTAAAAAGAATGTTGTAGAAAAGGAATAACTGGATAATTGCTTGCCGCTTTAATAAGACTTTGGCTGTTACATAGCCATAGCTGCTATAAAACGCATGAACCATTTAGACCAACTCGAGGCCGAAGCCATATACATATTTCGCGAGGTTGCCGGACAGTTCCGTCGGCCCGTATTGCTTTTTTCGGGCGGCAAAGACTCCACTGTGCTCATACATCTGGCTATGAAAGCCTTTTACCCGGGCAAACCACCCTTCCCGGTAATGCACATAGACACTGGCCACAACTTCGAGGAAGCGCTAACTTTTCGAGACAAACTTGTAGCCCAAACCGGACTGGAACTGATAGTGAGAAAAGTGGCCGACACCATTAAGGCAAAAAACCTAACCGATGCTACGGGCAAGTTTCCGAGCCGTAATGCGCTACAGTCGTACACATTGCTCGATGCCATTGATGAGTTTTCCTTTGATGCCTGTTTTGGCGGAGGACGGCGCGATGAAGAAAAAGCACGGGCGAAAGAGCGGATATTTTCGATAAGAGCGGCCGATGGCTCATGGAAGCCCTATAACCAACGCCCTGAGCTGTGGAATATTTACAATGGCCGTATCGGGTCTGACGACCGGGCGCAGGCTATTGCGCATACACAAAACGTGCGTGTATTCCCTATAAGCAACTGGAGCGAGCTGGATGTATGGCGCTATATACAGCGCGAAGGCATAGCCCTACCCGCTCTGTATTTTGCACATACGCGCCGGTGCATTCGTTATGAAGGCCGATTAATAGCAGTGTCGGATTATCTGAATATTGACGAGCAGGACGAACTCGTCACCAAAAAAGTGCGCTACCGCACAGTTGGCGATATGACCTGCACTGCAGCCGTAGAAAGCGAAGCGATAACCATTGCAGAGGTTATAGACGAAATATCGGCATCGGCCATAAGCGAGCGCGGCGAAACGCGCATAGACGACCGATGCTCAGATGCAGCCATGGAAGACCGTAAGCTAAAGGGGTATTTTTAATAGCCCGAAGCTTGGGCGGTAAAGCTGCCAACAGTACCTTTGAACTAACTACCTACACAATAAATGGATATTCTTAGGCTTATTACAGCCGGCAATGTAGACGACGGGAAAAGCACGCTGATAGGCAGGCTGCTGTATGATACCAAAAACATTAAAGACGACGTACTGGAATCGGTAGCAAAACCGGGTAGCGGAGCTACTGCAATCAATCTGGCGCACATTACCGACGGCCTAAGGGCCGAACGCGAACAGGGTATAACCATAGATGTAGCGTACAAGTACTTTACAACGCCGAATCGCAAATACATAATTACAGACGCTCCCGGACATTTTCAGTACACCAAAAATCTGGTAACCGGCGCTTCAGGCGTAGATGCTATTATTATTCTCATAGATGCGGTCAATGGCATTACCCCCCAAACGCGCAGGCATTCGCAAGTGGCTGCTTTTCTGGCTATAAAGAATGTGGTAGTAGCCATCAACAAAATGGATGCACAATCGTATTCAGAAGCCGTTTTTACAGCTATAAAAAACGATTACCTAACCATTGCCGACCAGCTGGGATTGAAAAACATAACCTTCATACCTATAAGCGCGCTCATGGGCGACAATATTCTGGAGGAGTCGCCCAATATGCGCTGGTACGCAGGCACCCCCCTAATGGCATGGCTGGAACAATGTATGCCTAACGAATGCAATTTCAGCGAAACGAGGTTTAGTGTGCAATGCACTATTCCACAGCTGCACGAGGGTAACGGGCTTGGCTATGCGGGTAAGCTACTTTCGGGCGCACTGACTGTTGGCCAGACGCTAAGCATATACCCTACCGGAGCTACAGCCACCGTAGCAAAAATACTGCATGGCTACAATGCTGTTGCTGCCGCAAATGCCGGCGATAATGTGGTAGTGTACCTAAATAATGAAGGAAATATCGGCCGAGGCGCTCTGCTATGCGCCGGCGAAAAATTAAACATAAGCAATCATCTTGATGTAACCATCTGCTGGCTCAATGACCAGCAAAAGTTGCAACCCGGCAAGTATTACTTGCTCCGCATAAATACTACTGAACAAAAGTGCAGGATAGGCAATATATCCGGAAAGCTAAATCTGGATACGCTTACCTACGAACCGAATGAAGAACCAGTTAGTGTAAACGATTTTATTAGAGCCACGCTAATCCTCGATGCGCCAATTGCTTTCGATCCATTTGAAAACCTGCCGGAAAATGGCCGGGGCATACTTATCGATGTGGAAACGAATTATACTTCGGCAGCATTTACCATTAGTTTGCGTTCAGTTGCGCCGTTATAAACTCAGCCAGTTTCCGGGTAGACTCATCGATTGTTTCAATACCCGACTCGATTAACAAATCCGGATTTCGCGGCGCCTCAAATGGGTCATTGACACCTGTAAGGTTGTTTACTTTATCGGGATGCCCATCTGGCAGTAATGCTTTTTTATATAGACCCTTTGTATCGCGGCGTATCAGCTCATCGAGTTGGCAAGAAATGTACACCGTCTTTACATCGAGGTACGCGTTTGCTATCTCCTGCCTTATGTCTTCGTAGGGATTAATGGCGCACATAATAGCCACCACCTTATGCGCCGACAGTTTACTTGCCACAAAAGCCAGTCTTCTGATATTCTGGTTGCGGTCGGCTTTAGAAAATCCGAGATCGGGGCACAGTTTTCTCCGGTATTCATCGCCATCCAGAATCTCTACAGCTATATTCTGCGCTTCCAGTTCCTTCTTCACACTTCCTGCCAGCGTAGTTTTACCGCTACCCGACATCCCACAAAATTGGACAATCATAACATTTCTTTTGAAGCGCCAATATAAAGAAACAAAAATAAACGACGGGGCTATTACTACCCGATAAAACCCTGCTTTGAAAAGCGTCATTTATTTTACACAAGAATAGCCAAGGGTTTGCCTAAACTTACCGTAATTTACAGCAATAAATTAGTCTAATGATCAGCATTCGCAACATTGTAAAACAGTATTCCGGACACCGGGCGCTCGACAATGTAAGTATAGAAATAGAAAAAGGCAAAGTGTTCGGATTGCTGGGGCCAAACGGCGCCGGAAAAACATCGCTTATCCGTATCATTAACCAGATAACGGCGCCCGATTCGGGCGAAGTGCTGTTCAATGGCGAAAAACTACACCAGTTGCATGCAGAAAAAATAGGCTATTTACCCGAAGAACGCGGGCTGTATAAAAAAATGGAGATCGGCGAACAGATTCTTTATTTGGCGCAACTAAAGGGAATGAAAAAGGCCGAGGCTCTGCGAAGGGCAAAATACTGGTTTCAGAAACTGGAAATAGAAGGCTGGTGGAATAAGAAAATAGAAGAACTATCGAAAGGTATGCAACAGAAAGCGCAGTTTGTAGCCACTGTGCTGCATGAGCCCGAACTACTGATATTGGACGAACCATTTACCGGCTTCGACCCTGTAAACGCGGAGATTATTAAAAACGAAATACTGGAGCTCAATAAAAAAGGCGCTACTATTATTTTCAGTACTCACCGCATGGAATCGGTGGAAGAGCTTTGCGACTCTATAGCCCTGCTGCACAAATCGCACAAGTTGCTCGACGGCAGGGTAAAAACCATCAAAAACTCGTTCAGAAACGGTGGCTATTTACTGGAATATGAGGGACGTCAAATAAAAGCCGGAGCCGACGCTCCATTTACTATACAAGGCGAGAAAAGCGTTGAAGACGGCTGGCAGATGAATTTAAAAATTAACCCGGGCAAGCAAGTTAACGATGTGCTGCAATACCTGATGCCGATGGTAGGCATAAGAAAAGTAGAAGAGGTAATACCCACAATGAACGAAATATTTATACAGACAGTAAGCGAAAAAAACTAAACCATGAACAAGATATTACTCATTATACAAAGGGAATACCTATCGAGAGTAAAGAAAAAGTCGTTTTTGGTAATGACCATTCTTGTACCCGTACTCTTTATAGGCATGATAAGCCTGATTGCCTATATAACCGCTAAGCAAAACGATTTTGGCGATAAACGTAAGGTAGAGGTAATAGACGAGAGCGGCAGATTTGCAGGTAAAATGAAAAACAGCAAGATGCTGGAATATAGTGTAACCAAAGAAAACTACGACAACGCAAAGAATACATTTATAGACGACGGCTACGACTATCTGCTGTTTATTCCAGCCAACGCTGCCGATGTGCTTTTGCTAGGAGAAAAGAAACCAAGCCTAACTACCAGCAGCAAAATAGAGGACGAACTAACGAACATTATCAGGTCGCAACGCCTTGCCGAGGCCGGCATCGACTCGGCAGTTCTGGCTAAGGCGCAAAAACCCATAAGCATTGCCGCCAAGCAGCTTAAAGATGGCGGAGTGAAGGATGCGCACACAGTAGTGGCTTATGGCGTTGGTTTTTTGTCGGCATTCCTTATCTACATGTGCTTGTTCATTTACGGCACACAGGTAATGCGCGGCGTAATAGAAGAGAAGGTAAGCCGTATTGTAGAGGTAATAATATCGTCGGTAAAACCATTTCAGTTGATGCTCGGCAAGATCATTGGCGTTGGTATGGTAGGGCTTACACAGTTTTTCTTATGGATAGCAATCTCCATAGGCTTGTCAATGGCGCTGGGCGCTGGCGTTATGAAAATGTCGGGACCTGCAAATCCCACCGAGATCGTTGCTCAACAAAAAGCCATAGCAGGCGCTGTAGATAACAATGCAGCGCCCGCAATAGCCGAAGCGACCGAAAAACCAGACAACCAAATGAGCGAAATAATGCAGGACATTGCAGATATACGCATAGTATACACGCTTAGCTGCTTTGTTTTTTACTTTCTTTTTGGCTACCTGCTGTATAGCGCCATTTTTGCTGCCGTGGGCAGCGCTGTAGACAACGAGACCGAGACCCAGCAATTTATGCTACCCATTACGCTGCCGCTAGTGTTTACGTTTGCCTTGTCTCAAAGCTTTATTATCAATAACCCAGACAGCAATATTGCCTTTTGGCTATCCATGGTTCCGTTTACATCGCCAATCGCTATGATGATACGTATTCCATTTGGTGTGCCCAACTGGCAACTTGCACTTTCTATGGGGTTGATGATAGCTGGTTTTTTGTTCACTACATGGGTGGCAGCGCGCATATACAAAGTGGGCATATTGATGTATGGCAAGAAAGCAAGCTATAAAGAACTGGCCAAATGGTTTATGTACAAAGAGTAAACACGCACAGCGTCAAATAGGACTCACTTATAGCAATATCAACACCGGGTGTATAAAAATGCGAAATGTGCGCCGCAACCTCCTAATAAACTCATAAAGTTTCGTACTTTTGCGGTCTAAATTCATTTATTACCCCTAATAATAATGTTGCGGCAAGAGCCTTTGAAAGCAAAATGGCACATAGTGGCGCTGACGCGCGCGAAAGACTACAACCAGTTGTTGAAGCCAAACCTCAGTGGTATGGTAGTTTTCAGCAGCGTTATCGGCTATTTAATGGCTCCCGAAGTTCATTTTTCATGGACTAACTTTTATGTCTGGCAACAAATCATCACTTTGTTTATTGGAGGCATGCTGGTAACCGGCGGCGCTAACACAATAAATCAGATACTGGAACGCGAAAGCGACGGCCTCATGAAGCGCACCCGCACTCGCCCCATGCCCGAGGGCAGAATGAGTCCGCTGGAAGCATGGATTTTTGCGGCTTTGACAGGCATAACCGGCGCTGCGCTACTCGCCTACTATTTCAATCCCCTTGCTGGTGCGCTGAGTTTCTTTTCCTTACTACTCTATGCATTTGCCTATACCCCAATGAAGAAAATCCATCCGGTATCTGTGCTTATCGGCGCAATACCTGGAGCGCTGCCCCCACTTATTGGTTGGGTAGCTGCTACTGGCGCTCTTAGCTTCGGGGGGTGGGTATTGTTTTCTTTGCAATTCTTCTGGCAGTTTCCTCACTTTTGGGCTATTGCGTGGGTAGCGTTCGACGATTATGCGAATGCCGGCATACGTATGTTGCCTACACGTGAAAAAGAAACCAGATTTACCGGCATACAGTGTATGATGTATAGCATAGTGCTGATACCTATGGCTATGGTGCCGCATGCAATAGGCCTTACCGGACTGATAGGTATGTGGATATGCGTTTTTTGCGGCGCTCTGTATTTTGTGACATCTGTAGTATTCTACATAAAAAACGACCACAAATCTGCTAAACGAGTAATGTTTGCTTCATTTTTCTACTTGCCAACTATTTTGCTTGCACTGGTAATAGATAAAATGTAACAATAGAAAATATTTCCGCATAACGGCTATGCCGCCTTCCGGAGAAAGGGAATAAAATAAACAATTATGAACACAGCAATTCAGCCTGCCAAGGAGAAAAAGAAGATTCACCCACAGAAATTTATGATGTGGGTGGCGATGGGGAGCATGGCAATGGCATTTGCAGGGCTGACCAGCGGCTATTTGGTGCGCAAAGCGCAAGATAACTGGCGGTACTTCGAGCTTCCGCTGGTATTTTGGGGATCTACAATAGCAATATTGCTTAGCAGCATCACGATGCACCTGAGCGTAAAGGCATTTAAAAACCGCGAAATGCCCAAATTCAGATCGCTGATATCGGTAACGCTGATATTAGGTATTCTGTTTGGTATTATGCAGTATGCCGGTTTTTACCAACTGTACCATCAGTTGCAACACATCCGCATCAACGGAAAAGTGCTAAATGAGATGTCTACAGTACGTTTAGACGGTAATCCAAGCGAATCTTTTCTGTTTATTATTGCGGGATTGCATCTTGCGCATCTTTTTGGTGGAATAATTGCATTATTAATTGTATTTTTCCGCGCATTTAGAACACGAGTAAAAACATACAATTCAACAGGTTTGGAAATAGCCGCAAGCTATTGGCACTTCGTTGATATATTGTGGTTATATTTATTTATTTTCTTTCTGGCAAATCAGTAAAATTATTTAGAAATTCGCACACGGATTCACAACCGTATTTTTTCAAAACCATCTATGGCACAAACAACAGTAGTAACATCAGCACAGGAACCAAGTTTATGGAGCGGAGGACGCTCACCATATAACGCGAGTTATGGTAAAATCATGATTTGGTTCTTCCTTTTATCGGATGCCCTGACATTTGGCGCATTTCTGATTTCGTATGGCACAACCCGCTTCTTTAGCTCAGTTTGGCCAGACCCCAACGAAGTGTTCAAATCGTTCCCATTTCTGGAAGGGCACAATCTGCCATTATTGTTTGTGAGTTTAATGACCTTCATCCTCATCATGAGTTCGGTGACGATGGTGCTTGCTGTGCATGCAGGGCATTATGGCGATAAAAAGAATGTTGCTAAATGGCTGCTTTGGACAATTATAGGCGGTATTGCATTCTTGAGCTGTCAGGCTTGGGAATGGACGCACCTTCACGGAGAGTGCGGCGGATTGTGGGGTACATTTACGGACGTTAACACTCCAGTGAGCTCATTCAGGCATTTCTTCTCCCACACTGCTCAAGATTATGTTGCTGCTAACCCTGTTGTGGCAATGCAGTCTACACACAATTTCTTCAACTACTTCTTTACTATTACCGGTTTCCACGGAGGTCACGTTACTTCAGGCGTTATCTTTAACATACTGATACTTGTAAATACCGTGAATGGAGTTTATGAGCGCAGAGGCCACTACGAAATGATTGAAAAAATCGGTCTTTACTGGCACTTCGTTGATCTGGTATGGGTATTCGTATTCACTTGTTTCTATCTGTTATAATCTATTACGGTATTATGCCGTTGGTAACAGACGGCTCATTAAACTAACTCAATTTAAACTTACAATATTTTAAAAAATGGCATCTCACGCACATTCAGAATCTCACTACCATCAAGACACTCATCAGGTGCATTACGAGGGAGATCAATCGAAACTGTACTCAGGTATATTGTCGCATCACACAGATGTAAACTCTGCAGAAAGCAAAACGCAAGTAAAAAGAATCTGGAAAATTTTCTGGATACTGCTTGTAATAACTCTAGCAGAAGTAATAATGGGTATGTTTTTCAGCCATTCTATTCCAAAAGGTTTGGTGAACTTCATGTTCCTGTTGCTTACCGTACTGAAAGCAGGATACATTGTATCTGTGTTTATGCACCTTGGCGATGAAGTAAAGAGCCTTATCGTTACCGTGCTGGTACCGCTGGTTCTCTTTGTTTGGTTTATTATTGCATTCCTTGCCGATGGTGGTTTCTGGTTGCGTATGAACGACGAATCGCCAGCCCGTCAGACAATTGAACACGTAAAAGCAAAATGATAAATAAAAAATCTAATATAAAATTCATGTATGGAATGGCGGTAGCGTTTTTGCTACCGCTTTCTTTTTACTTCATAGCCCGCATTTTATCGAAAGATAAAATACATATGCCTCAGTATTATGGAGTAGAACGGGTAGATACGAAAGTTGTAGATGGTAAAACGGTAAACGATACCATTTATCATCAGGTTGGCAACATTAGCCTGACCAACCAACTAGGCGACTTAATAGCGACAGATAAAACACTGAAAGGAAAAATACTGGTAGTCAATTTCTTTTTTGTAGACTGCCCTACTATTTGCCCGCGCCTTTCAGGCAACATGAGTATGCTGCAAAAGGCTTTCAGGCGTAATCCTAAAATGGAAAGCAGTCTTGATACTTCGGTTCAATTTCTGTCGATCACAGTAAATCCAGCGCATGACACATTTCAGTTGTTGCGCACCTATGCCGATCGTTTTAAGGCCAACCACGACTCGTGGTGGTTCCTTACCGGCGACAAAACAGCCATCTACAATTTTGCGCGAAACGAGTTAAAACTGGCAGTTGGCCCCGGCGATGGAGGTGCAGACGATTTTCTACACACAGAAAAACTGACGCTGATAGACCGCAACAGAAAAATACGCGGATACTACGACGGCCTCGATACTGTGCAACTGCGTAAATGCGCCGACGACATCGTATTGCTATCGATGGAAAAAGAACACCGACAAAACAAGGGCCGTTAATACCCTAATCATTCCATAATCCTCACTGAATCAATAACTTTGTAAAAAAAGAAAGGATATGCTGACACCGGTCTTAAAGAAAAATGACAAGCAAGCTAAGCTGCTGATTTATGTAGTTTCGTTCGTTGTGTTTGCCGCAGTTGCGTTACTGTCTAAATTCAAACTCAATGTAGATTTAGGCTTCAACGTACACATTTTTGCGCTTGTAAATGCCATCATCAATTCGTGCGTAACTATTTTACTCGTTTGGGCGCTAATAGCCATTAAGGGTAAAAACTTTCAGTTGCACAAAACGCTCATGATGACTGCTATGGTATTGTCATCACTATTCCTTGTTTCCTACATTGGCCACCACTTGCTGGCCGGGGAAACAAAATATGGAGGTGAAGGCGCAATGCGTTCTGTCTATTACTTCATTCTGGCCACGCATATACCGCTTGCAGCTATTATTTTACCATTTATTCTCTTTACCGCATACCGGTCGCTAACCGGCGAATATGAGCAACATAAGAAGCTGGCCAAGTACACGTGGCCACTATGGCTGTATGTAAGTATTACAGGCGTGCTTGTTTACTGGTTTATCAGCCCTTATTATGTTCCGCATATTTAGGTAATTTTATCAATTCCAAATATCAGTGGCTTACCAAACGGTAAGCCACTGATATTTATACATGCATACAGTTTTAGATATGCTTTGTTGTCAGGAAAATTAATACTATTTTCATAGCAGAATTGACATTATGAGAAAATTATTCAGCATACTTATGCTATGCCCTGCATTACTCAGGGCTCAGGACAAACTGACAGAAAAAAACTACCGCGTGTATTCGGTGAAACAAGCGAAAGAAGTTTCGCTGAAAGAAATAGTACAGGATATGAACGATTACGACGTGCTGTTCTTTGGCGAAGAGCACAATGATAGCGTTACGCACTTTCTGGAAAAATCCATGCTGGAGCTTATGTATGCAAAATATGGCGATAATCTTGCTTTATCTATGGAAATGTTTGAGCGCGATGTTCAACCTGTAATGAATGAATACCTGCAAGGGTCTATACGTGAAAAAAACTTTGTAAAAGACGCCCGTGCCTGGAGCAATTACCGCGACTACAAGCCAATGGTGGAGTTTGCAAAAGAGAAAAAACTGGATGTAGTGTGCGCCAATGCAGCAGGCCGTTATTCGAACCTTGCAGGCCGCAAAGGACAGCAAGCGCTTAAAGACCTGCCAGATGAATCTAAAAACAACTTTGCGCCCATACCCTATGATACTGCACAGGGCGGATATTACGAAAAGTTAACCGGCCTTCCTTCGCATGCCGCAGGTACCACCACCGATACTGCCAAAGCAAAACCTAACCCAATGATGAGCATGGGCGGTTTTAATCTGGTAATGGCACAATCGCTGTGGGACGCTACAATGGCTTACTCTATATCTAAATACAGAAAAGCGCATAAAGGCAAGAAAGTAATGCAGGTAAATGGCAAATTTCACAGCGATGAGGGGTTTGCGGTAGTTACTCAACTAAAACACTATAGCCCTAAAACAAAAAGCCTCGTTATTTCTACAGCTTCAGACGAAAGCTTCCCAAATATAAAATGGGCCGAATACAAACAATATGGCGACTATATAATCATTACCGATCCTGCAGTGCCTCGCACCTACAAGGATTAATTACTAATTACATTATCGAAAAGTTAAAGCTCCTGCAATTATGCGGAGCTTTTGCTTTTTATAGCAAATGGCGCTTACTCTGGCACAGAAAGTGATTATATAATTGTAAACGAGCAAAAATCAAATTTTATGAAACAGATAATGATAGCCGCAAGTATCGCAGGAATGATGATGTGGGCATCTGTGAGCTTTGGACAGGATGTAAAAAACAATCAGAAGGCGGCAAACCAAAAAGTAAGCAATAGCAGAAACAATAAATCGGCGATGCAAAAAGCTGTGCAAATGAATGCATCTGAAAGCAAACCTACAACAGCTGTGACTTTAAAGCCGGGACTGACCAATGGAGTTGAATTAACGCCATCTGAAAAAAGACATCTGAGAAAATAAGTGTTGGAAAAAGGGCAGATTGGAATAAAGGGGTGGATAATTTTCCGCCCTTTTTATTTCAGGACCGAAACTGCAAAAATTACAATCAATTAACGGTCAATACTTTGCGAAATGAAAGGACCATTGTCTAAATTCGGCATGCGTTAAGATTTTGTATAAATGCACAATCTGGTCAACAATCAAAGCGCTAATAGCCTACTTTTAGTAAATGCACCTTCACACACATACTATTATCATTATACTTAGCGGTATAGTAATACTCAGTTATCTATTCAATCTGATTAGCAGGGCCACTCGTATACCATCGGTGTTATTGCTAATAGGCACGGGTATTGGCATAAAATATATGTCCATTCAAAACGGCTTTGTTCAGCAGGATGTTTCAAAACTTGTAAAAACGCTGGGGGCCATAGGGCTGATAATGATAGTACTGGAGGCGGCGCTCGACCTTACCATAAGCCGTGGCAAAGTAAATTTAATTCGCGACTCCTTTCTATCTGCACTAACAGCGTTTGTCATTTCAGCATTAGGGATTGGTTTTTTGCTGCACTACTGGCTACACGAGCCACTATTAATAAGTATGCTATATGCAACGCCAATGAGTATCATCAGCAGCGCAATTGTAATACCATCTACCAGTCATCTGCCTGAAATGAAGAAGGAATTTATCATCTACGAATCTTCGTTTTCAGACATTATCGGCATTTTGGTGTTCAATTTCCTGATTATGGACAATGCTATGAGCGCTGGCAGTATTGGAGTTTTTGCCGGTAATATTGGCCTTGCTATTATTATTCCGGTTGTAGCATCAGCGGCGTTACTGTATATGCTATCTAAAATAACCATTAATCTCAAGTTTTTTCTGATATTCGCAATACTCGCTCTCGTGTATACTTTGGGCGAAATGATACACCTTCCATCGCTTCTTATCGTACTGGTCTTTGGACTTGCGCTCAATAACAGCGGACTATTCCTCAAAGGCCGATTTGCATCTATCGCCTCGCCAGCGCATATGCGCGGCATTCTAAACCTAATGCGCTCGATAACCGCTGAAACGTCATTCCTGATCCGAACCTTCTTTTTTATTATATTTGGCTATACCATCGATCTAAAATTGCTCACTGATAGCAATGTGCTTCTCTTAGGCTCAACAATCGTAGGAATCCTTTTCTTCGTTCGTTTTTTGTATCTGCGACTCGTATTACGCGCTAATTTGCTGCCCGAACTATTTCTAATGCCGCGCGGCCTTGTTACTATTCTTCTGTTTTATAGCATACCAGCTGCCAAGGCTATGAGCAATTTCAATGTGGGCGTACTGTTTTTTGTAGTTGCTGCTACCAGCATCATTATGATGGTAGGCTTACTTATATTTAAAGTAAAACCAGATGAAGATTACCTGCAATAAACCCTAACTGGACCGGAAAGCAATTGCGTGGTCGGCCTTTTTGTACAGCCCCATAAATATGCGCGCATATACCCTGAGTATGGCCAGCTCCATAAACAGAAACCCAAGCGAAGTAAACAACACCAGTAGTAAGTGGCGCTTGTGTATGTGATTGAACAACAAGTCGATACCAATAAAAGTTGGCGTAAACGGTAACCCTATTAGCCCAAGACATGAAATTAGAAACACAAGCCCTAACTGCGGCTTTTCGTAGATATAGCCATGGTAATCGCGCAGGTTTATATCGTTGTCTATTCTATGTATTTTAATCAGACAAATAGCGCCCACTATTGCCGCTACCGATATGCCGCTGTAGTAAATGCCTATTTCCATAAAACCAAAATCCACATTTTGCAAGGCTACTGCTAAAGTCATAAACAACTGACCGGCAATAACATAAAACCAGGCCCAGAGCGCATTCCCCTTTTCTGCAAACGACTTAAGGATAAATAACAGGCCGGCAAAAGAATAAACATAGGGTAAAAACTGAAAAAGACCGGCAGGCACACTTGCCTGATAGAAGTGAGCAAGCAGGCCAAGCACATATATCACCGTAATAATAACCGCAGCGCGTAGCGACGATAAAAACTGCAGTCGTTGTCCGGCTTTCTTAAATGGCGTCCAGAAAAACCGATGGAACATAAAATCGAGATTCCACTCCTTGAGCGATAACAGATAAAATGAATTGCGGAGCCCTGCGAGCGGCGACTCTTGCACAGGCTGCTGCTTGGGTACAAAATTATAAAACATATGATGCACCAGGTAGTGCTGCATAGAAGGAGAAACCAATAACTGATAGGTGCGCAGACAAGCATTGCCTGCAAAATGGAATAACGCCAGATGATGGAACCCAAACGCTACCTCGATAAACATTAGCCCAATCTGCGCAATGGAAGAATAGGCTATTTTGGGCTTTAGCGACGACTGCAACTT
Organism: uncultured Bacteroidota bacterium; assembly: GCA_903882805.1. GTDB lineage: Bacteria > Bacteroidota > Bacteroidia > Chitinophagales > Chitinophagaceae > Nemorincola. The sequence goes on from CAIRYK010000056.1 coordinate 54,368, forward strand.
AGATATACTAATAGCCACCAGACTGGTAGTAAGCCCCAGACCAGCAATTAGGTATTTTACGGCTTCTAAGCCCTGCCAATAAGGATATGTGCGCAGAAGCACAAAAACACCTATATGCACCGATAAAGAGCCGTAAAATATGGCGCTGGATGTGGTAGGACCCTCCATAGCGCGCGGCAACCACGACGAGAATGGTAACTGCGCCGATTTTACCGCAGCGGCAATCAAAACCAGTAACGATATTATCACAGCCTCGGCATAATGCGTCTGCAGGTGCGCGGCTACAACGCCGCCATCGTTGAGCTTCAGAAACACGATATTCTCGTGCCATACGTGATGACTCACCCACATAGCCAGTATAAGGCATATGTCGCCAAGACGATAAATGGAAATAACCTTCAAACTGTTTTTTACGGGCAAATAACGGTTGCGATAAAACGATACCAACAAAAAGGTACATACGCCTACTACCTCCCAACCAACGAACAAGGTTTCGTAGTTGCCGGAAAACACCAGCATATTGTACCCCAAAAAAAACAACAGCAACGTTGAGAAAAACTGTTTGTATCCGCCCTCCCGGTGTATAAAATACCGACTGTATACCGCCACGAGAAACGAAAGCAAACTGCCAACAAGGGCAAATGCGGCGGTTACCTTATCGAAATAAAAATCGATAGATATCTTATTGTTGTCGGCCTCAAATATAAGCAAGTGCTTAATATTAAGCGTTGGAAAATCGCTGAATACCCACATGCCTGCAAAAACAACCAACCCAAGAAAATGCAATCCTATAGAAAAAATAGCAATACCCGACAATTGCGCTTCCTTGTTGGCAGGCGCCAAAAGGCTAATCAAAAATGCCAGTAACGGTAACCATATAAAAAGGGGAAATAACTGATCCATATAATATTAGTTGATGGTATAAACCGGTAAATTTTCTCTTGTAGCATCTACCGTGCTGTTGGTTTCCATTTTAGCGGCGCGCTCTATTACGGCAGCAATATCATCTACACCGCCAATGGAGCCGTAGGATGGATGGTATGCGCTGAATGCGCCTTCTTTGAAATAATAGAACACACCGGTGTCGGGATTCATAGCTACCAGATGTACCCATTCATTTATGTACCATTCATACATTGCCGGTTCAGATTGTATCGTTTTTAATACCACCTCTGGGTAATGCTCCACTATAAGCAGCAACCTCACCGGATCGTGCACTTCTATCATTTGCAAGGGGAGTCCTGGCAGCAGATCGCCGTCGCAACCATTCGATACGCCTATCAATCCCATAAGATTGTGCGGTAATTTTGTACCAGCGCCCAGCTTGTGATTGTCTACCCTCGAGAAATAGTACTCCAGATTGATACCGCCGCACACAGGCCCCAACGGACGCATAATGCGGGCGAGAATAAGGCCTTCCGGGTCGGTGGTATAATCGTAGGAATTGAGGAAAGCGCGCCTGTCTAGAAACAAACCCTTGGAGAGGCTACGCCTGCCCACTATACACAGCGTATTGGTGCCGTGTCCCAGTTCGGGCCGCGGCTCGAACAAGGAAACCGACCGGTCGCTGATGGCCTTGCGCACCTTAGCCAGGCTGCCACGCGTATTGATGGATGCAAAACGGCGGGAACGTTCCTTTGCATTTTTATCGAGTGCACGCTCAAAAACACCAACGTTTTTTACGTGCGCTATTGCATTTGCGGCGCTAAGTGCATCTATATCATAAAACTCCATTTTATCGCCGGCAGTATCGTGCAGCGCACCCACAAACTGTGTTTCGTTGGGTATGACAACGCCCTTGGCTGCAAGCACAGCGCGCACACGCGGATTGTTGGCCATTGCCGCAAGCACGCGAGCATTTACAGCGCCTGGGCGGCCGCTACACGCGCCGCAATCGTGAGCGCCGTGGTGCGGGTTGTTGGCGCTGCTAGAGCCATGCGCTACCACATATACCAGCGGCGCAAAATTGGCGGTAAGGCCTATAGACCGTAATTGCGCCTCTACCCTTACCGCCATTTCCGGCACGGTAAAGCCTATCTGCAATCCGTTTTCTATATCGTTGGCATCTTTATTTTCTATTGTCAGCTTAGATCCCTTACCCATTTGCGCAAACGCATTGGATATTGCCGGACTCATCTTTGGCCTGAACACATTCATCACCAGCTTGCCGCCGGCTATTACGCCCAGAAACAAAGAAAACGCGAAACCGGATAACAAAGAATGGGTATGATTGGTATACAACAATTCATGGCTTTGTTTTTCAGTTACTTCCGTTTCCTTGATCAGGTATTTTGGGGTAACGGGCGCAGGGCAGAGTTTATCGTAAAACTTACCGTTTTGGGGTTGAAAGTAAAACTCTACACCAAAGAAGCCCGGCGTGCCAAATGTAGCGCACTCGGTGTCTGTTTGTTCCACATAGCGGCGCAGCGAGCACTCGCGCTCATCGATACAAAAAATAGCCTGAAATGAAGTTTGTCTGGGCCCATTGGGCCTATTTTGGGCGGCTATGGTCAGGCCTGCAATAACCTGGTCGTAGTAGCTCCATTCAAACGCATCCTGCCATAGCATCAGCACTTCGTCGCTTTCTGTCATAGGCTCGGGAGCCAGCAGATTTATGGGCGGTTGAGTAAATGCTGACGACAGGGGCTGCCACGAAGCGCCAAGGTGGTAATCGAGCGTATCTATCTCGAGCAGCAATTCAAAAATTATGGCGTCGCGTAGCGCTACAGCGCGGTAATCATAAAGCGAATCGGGCTTTGCTTCTAAAGTAGCCACCATGCCCGACCATCCCCGGTGGCTAAATTGCTGATCGAATATATATTGCTCAAAATACCGATCGTCGCCTACCAGTATTTTCAGTAAGTCGTATATGTCCACACTACCCTCTAAGAGCATAGTGCGGGCGCGCTTGGTTTTAAAAAAACTGGAGAAACTTGTTTCTTCGAGCTTTGCCGCTGCAGCGAGCAGGCCTTCTGTGCCTGCCGGAAAACTCCAAGTAGCAATACCCTGATCGAGGTAACTACACAAGGTGCGAAATAGCAACGGATGCACCTGCTTATCGAGGTCAATGTCGTAGACGCTTTTCCAGTGGGCGCGCAGCCTGCCCACGCGCGGCCTTTTGTGATTGCGGTATTCCTGACGCAATAGTTTATTGAGCCAGAGGTTTAGACTGTCGGCGCCTTTGTGGTCGGTTACTACGCGTTCCAGAATCTCGGGGCGTATTCGATTGATGATATATAACTGCCTGAATTCGGCAAGGGTAAGCGTGACCTGATAACCAAAAACCTTTGACGCCAAAAATATAGCATCGTAAAATCGCGACTGCTGAAAAGCATGTAGCGTATTGTGGTGAATGAAATCTTTCAGCGGCGTTTGGCTGGGCAGATAATGCCTGAGCTCGTGCAGCACATGCTCCTCGCTGAAACACGATGAGCTATCCTGGGCCGAGCCGCGAAAGTTTTTGGCTCCGGCCGCTGCCCTATCGGCTTGATTATTGGTATCTATAGAATGAGCCATGAGGTAAAATATGTGTATCGATGAAAAAATGGCAAAAGTTCATGGTATCGTCTTTCGTCTGTTAGTCTTTCACTAATACGGCTCCCTCTATCATAGATATCACTTCGTGGTGGCCCGATGTTTCTGGCAACTTATAGTTGTCTTTAAACCCTATCAATGCCATATTGATATTTTTATCGGGCGCTGTGCGTTCTGCAAAATCACGTATCAGATCGAGCACATCGAAATCTATATAGCCCGATGCGCTGGCGTCTATCACCACTGCGCTATTTTCGGGTAGCTTGTTGAGCACATCTTTTATATTGGCTTTATTGAGAAACGATACCTCCTGGGCCAGCGTAAGTTTTATAAATTTTCCTTTGGGGCTCTCGCTGCGCTCTACATAACAATAAATGCGCGCATTGTGCCGCAATATGTAGAAGATACTTATAAGTATACCTAAACCTACGCCCTTCAGCAGATCGAGCGACACAACGCCGGCTACCGTAGCAACAAACGGAATAAACTGCATTAGCCCACCCTTCCACATGTGCATAAACACAGCAGGCTTACATAGTTTATACCCTGTAAATAACAATATGGCCGCCAGCGCCGCCTTGGGTATCATATTGAGCAACACCGGAATAGATGCAGCGCAAATAAGCAGCAGTGCGCCATGCACTATTGTAGCGGCTTTAGATTTTGCTCCTGCATTCACATTGGCCGACGAACGTACTATTACCGAGGTAACAGGCAGCCCGCCCAAAAATCCGCTAACGAGGTTGCCTATGCCCTGCGCCTTCAGCTCTCTGTCGGTAGATGTATATCTTTTCAGCGGATCCAGCTTGTCGGTGGCTTCTATGCACAGCAGCGTTTCTATAGATGCTACAATGGCTATAACAAAGCCTGTTTCCCATACCTTCCATTGTTTAAAACCGTTGAAATCGGGGAAAGTAAACTGGTTAAAAAAATCGGAGGCAGTAGCCGCTACGGGCAGACGCACAAGGTGCGCGCTATCGAGCGCCCAAGCCGGGTTTGATGACTTGAACAACTGATTGATAAGGGTGCCAGCTACCACTACCAGCAAGCCTGCCGGCACTATTGCCAATCGTTTAAAGGCTTTGGTTTGCCAGATGATGAGCAAAAACAAGCCAGTGAGCGAAATAACGACTGCGCCGGGCTGTATATGCTGGAGCGAGCGCGTAATGTTGCTCCAGGCAAATCCATCATCTGCATCTTCCATGGCGGCGGCGGCGTTTTTCATATAACCTACGGCATCCGGTAGCTGCTTGATGATAATAGTGAGCCCTATGCCCGCCAGCATACCTTCTATAACGCTGGATGGTATAAAATTGGCAATGCCTCCGGCCTTCAGAAAACCAAGCGTCAACTGCACAGCTCCGGCAATAATAACGCAACACAAGAAAATATTGAACGCGCTAAAATGCGTAATAGCCACCAACACTATAGCCGTAAGCCCTGCGGCAGGACCCGTGACGCTAAAATTTGAACTACTGAAAAAACCTACCACAATACCCCCGACAATGCCCGCTACCACGCCCGAAAACAGGGGTGCATGACTGGCCTGCGCTATACCCAGGCACAGCGGCAAGGCAATAAGAAACACGATAAGACCAGCTAAAAAATCTTTCCGGAATGTCTGGAAATTGTATGCTTTAGAATTCATAAATCAGGTATTTCGAACTCGGGTAGGACCGGGTTCAGTAGATAATAAAATAATAAAATGATGAAGTAACCCGGCAAGGCGGGGCTGAAAACAACAGAAAACGCGCAGGTATTGTATTTACTTACCTATTGGGGGGAGGCACTGGTATCTCTGATATATAGTCCGATCCTATGCTAAAAACAGGGCAATACTGCAAACTGCTCTTGCTTGGCTTTTGGTAGCTAACTACTTTATTATGGGTGTCGAATAGCGAATAACTGCCAAAATGGGTGTTCTTTGCAGCGTCGTCGCAATCTTCATCGTCGCAATCGTCGTCGCAACAATCTTTCGATACTTCTTCGGTCTGGCTCTTTACCATTTGCTTATATAGCGCCTTTACAGGCAATGCCTGCAGGCAAAATATAGCTAACAGCAGTATAGCAAGCCGCTTTTTCATAAGGGCGAAGTTACTCTTTTTTTGCAGCAGCTAAAATAGGCGCACCATTAAAAAAAACACAACACACAATTATTTATTTACTACTCCTTCTGTATCAGGCACAAAAAAATCCCAATAGGCGATTACCTATCGGGATACACAATATTGCAAGCAACGGGCTGGCTACACTTTCTCCAGCGCGTCTATCCAGCGGTCGAAAAGTTTGTGCTCCACAGCGCACATATCGTCGGCAAGGCGCTGCCAGTCGGTATGAAACGATTGAAGCATACGCTGCATTTCGGTAAGGTGTCCTTCCTCTTCAGCTATTATCGACTTTACGTTTACTTTGCTTTTTTGCGCCGTCAGTTCGGCCTGATATATACCATATAGCATATCGGCGCGCACCTCTATGGCGTAGGTCACCAGTAGGTAGGCGCCATGCTTCATGGCGCGCCCTTCAAGGCCAAGCGTAGTTTTTATATAGCGGCAAGCGTCTACATCCAGCTGATGCAGATAGTGATAACTATCTACAGGGGCCAGCAAGTAGGAGTAAGAATAGTCGGGGCAATGTTCATTTTTCAGTTTGCCTATCTGTTTTTTCAGGTAGTAGGCATGGCGGGCTTCTTCGGCGGCATGCTTCAGCACTATTATATCTGTAAATGTGGGGTGCTCGTATTTCGATATTTTGCGGGCGCCGGTGTTTTCCATCATCGACAAACTGTTGAGCCATTTTGCATGCAACTCATCCGATGCCACCACTTTCTTTACCACTGCGGCAAGCCTTTCTTCCTGTTTCATTGCCTCAAAATTAGGGGGTTTTTAGTGTACTGCGCCAAAAGAAGCATAACTTTGAAATCCTGAATCCTAACTAATAGATATACAGCGGGTTAGATGAAACATTTTGTAGAAATACAAACAAAAACAGAAAAAATGAGGTAAATATTTTGTTGTGTTCAACAATTTCTCCTACATTTGCACTCCCTTGCAAAAGGTTCAAACTAAAATAATATGAAACGTACATATCAACCACACCGCCGTAGCCGCAAGACAGTACATGGTTTTCGTAAGCGCATGGAGTCAGCTAATGGCCGCAGAGTACTTGCATCGCGCAGAGCAAAAGGACGCCACAAGCTAACTGTATCAGACGAAAGCCGTTTGAAATAATCTTCTAAATTTGATTGCCATTCGTTATACTTTCAAAGTAAATGAGCGGCTCAAGAAAGAGCAGCAGATAAATACGCTTTTCCACACCGGGAAAGCGTTTTCTGTTTTTCCGCTACGCATCATTTATACCCTCGTACCCTGTACCGACCCGGCCGAACCGCCTGCTAAGGCGGGTTTTTCTGTGCCTAAGAAAAAAGTAAAACTATCGGTAGGCAGGCACCGTATACGCCGACTGATGCTGGAGGCCTGGCGACTGAACAAACACACCGTATTTGCTGCCGTGCCCGAAGGCAAACAACTGCACCTGTTTGTGATGTATACCGACAAAGCAGAGCCTACCTACGATAAAGTGTGCGCTACGCTACTGAAATGCACCAGCAGGCTACTGGCCGCGCTGACCGCCGCCGACCAACCCCTACCCCAGCCCGAAATGCCCCAAAACACCCCCCAATGAAAAAACTGGTAGGCGTATTTTTCATTTTCCTTATTCGCCTGTATCAGGGCGCTATATCGCCGTTTTTTGGCGCTAAGTGCCGCTTCACCCCCACATGCAGCGCTTATGGCGCCGAGGCAATCAACAAATACGGCCCGCTAAAAGGCGGATGGATGGCGCTGCGCCGCATACTATCGTGCCACCCCTGGGGCCGTAGCGGCTACGATCCAGTGCCGTAGCGATGCGTGATGCCAGCAAATGGATGCGCTGGATCTGATAACCGATCCTGCACAAAAAGCCGCTCTGTACAAAAAAATATTTGGCGACTGCTGCGATGTGCCTCAAGTGGGCTGCACCTGCCAGGGAGATTGTCCCTCAAAAAAACCACCAAAACCCTGTAAGCGCTGTATCAACAATGCTTACAGGGTTTTACTCATTCCCCAAAGCGCCTATTTGCACGCCTTACCACATTTTCTTTATTTTTGGGTATGTTTTACTCATTCAAGGGGTTTAGACCGGTGGTGCACCCCAGCGCTTATGTGCATCCGCAGGCGGCTGTTACCGGCAATGTTATTATAGGCCGCAATGTATATGTGGGGCCGGGCGCTGCCATTCGCGGCGACTGGGGCGGCATAGTAATAGAAGATGGCTGCAATGTGCAGGAAAACTGTGTGATACATATGTTTCCGGGCGTAACGCTGACGCTCCGGGAGGGCGCTCATATAGGCCACGGCGCTATAGTGCATGGCGCCAATGTGGGCCGCAACACGCTGGTGGGTATGAATGCTGTGCTGATGGACGAGGCCGTGATAGGCGATGAGTGCATAATAGGCGCTATGACCTTTGTGCCCGCAAAAACCATAATACCCAATCGCAGTCTGGTAGTGGGCAATCCCGGCAAGGTAATAAAACAGGTAAGCGACGAGATGATAGCCTGGAAAACCAAGGGCACCGAGCTATACCAGATGCTGCCCGCCGACTGCGTAGAGAGCATGACGCCCTGCGAGCCGCTCACCGAGCCCGAACCCAACCGCCCCGCACAAGAAAGCCTGTATACTACCTGGGAGGCAATAAAAAACAAAACAGCATAACGCTGCCATAGGCATAAAATAAAATAGTCCCTTATCGGGACTATTTTATTAGAGACCGCGTGAGCGGTATAAGATAAATTAAGCGTTAGCTTCTTCTGAGTGTACGAGCTCGTTTACGAACTTAGCAACTGCAGCAATACGCGCGTGGTTGAGCGCATAGTGAATGAATTTACCATCGCGCTCAGTGATAACGATGTTTGCGCGGCGGAGGATAGCCAAATGCTGAGAAGCAACAGACTGCTCTAAACGCAATTTCACGTAGATGTCGGTAACATTCATACGCTTGTTTTCTTCAAGCAACTTCACGATTTGCTGACGCAATTTGTGATTGATTGCTCTTAATGTCATAGCTGCATTTTTTACAGCTACATAGTCCAACTTAATGTGTTCGCTCGAACCTTCATTCTTCCGAATTACCAGAGTGTTTGCTGATACCGTAGTGTCCATTTAAAATTTAAATTTACGATGTTAATTAAAAAAGATTTTCCTGTCCTATATACCCCTGTGATATAAACTATATGAATATTCCGCAAACATACTCAATTAAACCGATATGAAATTCACAATGTTGAATAAAAACGTTAACGCAAAGTTAAAGTGTTGAAAAATTTTGACATAGGTATTTGTAATTTGCTGACAATCAATCACTTATGAGTATAAACTTGTTTCAGATAAAAGGGCTCAGAAGCATGCAAATTTACAATACTATTACATTTAAAATCGGCAAAAACATACTCCGCCCACAGCATAAAATTTATCGCAATATCACCAACAACTATTGAATTATTAACTTTTGGTTGATTAAAAAATTGTTCTGGCACATCAGTCGAAATATATAATTTTTCAGCAGTTTCTATGATTTTGGTCAGTTCGTCCTCAGAAAAGTGTCTTGGCTCCTCCAAAACATGAAAATCGGCATCATAAAAAGCGGCAAAATATTCGTGTTCGCGGGCGGTAAGCACAGCGCCATATTGTAGGTAGGCGCTACCCTGCTGCCGGTAGGCCTGGCGGGCCAGTATGGTCAGTTTATTGTGCAATATGAGCGGCAAATCGAGGGCATAACATATACCTTTGGCGGTGGCCATACCTATACGCAAACCTGTGTACGACCCCGGCCCCGCGCACACTGCCACCCCCGACAATTGTTTCATACCTATACCGGCATCGGCCAGCGCGCCCTCTATGAGCAGATTGATAGCCGCTGCATGGTTGCGCGCCACCTCGGTAGTGCGGCTGGCCGCAAGCTGTCCGTCGGCGCATATAGCCACGGTGCCAGTGTCGGCCGACGTATCTATCATTAATAAGTAAATCATGAATTGTGCACAAATGTACGGTAGTAGCTACATTTGCAAGTATGGAAAAGAAAATCATTAACACTTCGCACGCGCCCGCGCCCATAGGGCCATATAATCAGGCAGTAAAAATGGGAGATATGTTGTTTATATCGGGCCAGATAGCGCTGGACGCCGCCACCGGAGCGCTTGTGCAGGGCGACATAAAAACCGAGACAACGCAGGTAATGAACAACCTGAAAGCCATACTCAACGAAGCCGGAATGGGCTTTGAAAACGTAGCCAAGACCACTATTTTCCTGATGGATATGGGTCAGTTTGCGCAGGTAAACGAGGTATATGCCAGCTATTTTACCACCGATGCGCCTGCCCGCGAAACCGTGCAGGTGTCGGGTTTGCCCAAGGGTGTAAACGTAGAAATAAGCATGATAGCAGGGAAATAATTTTAACATTTGGCCGATTGAAATAGTCATAATCTGCTACATACGGCGACATTATACTTGGAGTGGGGTAGTTTTATGCAATTTAGCTGCCTTTATGTTGTACAACTCAGATTTGACAACTTTTTAGAAAGTTGTCAAATCTTGGCTATACGTAAGTGCAATGACCCCTGTTCTCCAAACCTTCATGACTTGGTTATTAAAATGCACAAAACTATGCCGTGTAAAGTATAACAATAGCCGGCAGCGCTTTGCTATCGGCTATTGTTGTTATATAATTTTTTAGGTACTACCCTTTTTTCTGCTCCTTGGCCCAGGCATCCTTGAGGGTTACGGTGCGGTTGAAGATCAGCTTGCCGGGCGCGCTGTCTTTATCTACACAGAAATAGCCCTTGCGCATAAACTGTATGCGGTCGCCCTCGCGGGCATTAGCAAGTTCGGGCTCTATATACACCTCCGGCAATACGTGCATCGACTCGGGATTGATGTAGTCTTTAAAATCGCCATCTTCGCTCGATGGGTCTTCTACCCTAAACAATCTGTCGTACATGCGCACTTCAGCAGTTTTGGCATGCGCGGCGCTCACCCAGTGTATGGTGCCCTTTACCGTTAGGCCGCTGGTGTCGTTGCCGCTCTTGCTTTCGGGCAGGTAAGTGCAGTGCACTTCTGTTACGTTGCCGGCATCGTCTTTTGCAAAGCCTTCGCATTGTACTATATAGGCCGCCTTAAGTCGCACCTTAAGCCCTACGCCCAGGCGGAAGAATTTTTTAGTTGGATTTTCCATAAAATCCTCGCGCTCTATCCACAATGTGCGGCTAAACGGCGCCTTGCGGGTTCCGCCATTAGGGTCTTCCGGATTGTTCTCCACGTCAAATATTTCCTCCTGCCCTTCGGGATAGTTGGTTACTATTAGTTTTATGGGGTCCAGCACAGCCATAAATCTATTGGCGGTTTTGTTCAGGTTTTCCCGCACACAAAACTCCAGCATGCTGATATCCACAATATTCTCGCGTTTGGCAATGCCTATAGTGTCGCAAAACTGACGGATAGCCTCCGGCGGATAGCCGCGGCGACGCATACCGCTAATGGTGGGCATCCGCGGATCGTCCCAGGCAGTTACGTGCTTTTCGTTTACCAGTTGCAGCAGCTTGCGCTTGCTCATTACGGTATAAGTAAGGTTGCGGCGCGCAAACTCGTATTGGTGCGACGGGAATATACCCAACTGCTCTATAAACCAATTGTACAGCGGCCGATGGTGTATAAATTCGAGCGTGCATATAGAGTGGGTTATCTTTTCTATGCTGTCGCTCTGCCCGTGTGCAAAATCGTACATAGGGTATATGCACCATTGATTGCCTGTGCGGTGGTGGTGTTCGTGTTTTATGCGGTACATCAGCGGGTCGCGCAGCAGCAGATTGGGGTGCGCCATATCTATTTTGGCACGCAGTGTTTTTTCGCCGTCTTTATACTTACCGGCGCGCATCTCTGCAAACAGTTGCAGGTTTTCTTCTATACTGCGGTTTCTGTATGGGCTATCTGTGCCCGGCGCTGTGGTCGATCCCTTAGTAGCCGCTATTTGCTCGGCAGTACTGTCGTCTACATATGCCAGTCCTTTGCCTATAAGCGTTGCTGCAAAATTGTAAAGTTGCTCAAAATAGTCGGAAGCATACAATTCGTTATCCCACGTAAAGCCGAGCCATTTTATGTCGTTCTTTATGTTTTCTACATATTCGGTTTCCTCGGTTACGGGGTTGGTATCGTCGAACCGAAGATTGCACTGGCCGTTATATTTTTTGGCAAGGCCAAAGTTGAGACAGATAGAGGTAGCATGGCCTATGTGCAGGTAGCCATTAGGCTCCGGGGGGAAACGCGTATGCACCCTGCCGCCATGTGTGCCGGCGGCAATATCGGCTTCTATAATTTCTTCTAAAAAATTCAATGATTTTTCTTCACTCATATTACAAAGTTAAAAGTTTAGATCTTGTTCGGTTGGCCATATAGCCCGGCAGCGCTGTAGTAAACAAGCTCATGCACTTGTATATTTCTTGCCCATAGCAGCAACCGCTGCAAAAATAGATTAATTGCCCGAGTGTTGGGTATAGGTGAGTACAACAAACCAAGCGCTACTATACATGAAAAGAATACGGTTAGCACATTTTTAGCTCAATTTGCTAATAACAAAACAGCGCTATTATGAGCGGCGAAGCATTGGCAGCAAAAATTGATAAACTGCCTCAAAACCTAAAACAGGAAGCGCTTGACTTTATTGACTTTCTGATTGAAAAAACGAACAAAAATAAAAGCGCTATAACACCCAAACCAGGGAGCGCTAAAGGTAAAATATGGATGGCTGAAGATTTTGACGAGCCACTGGACGAATTTAAAGCTTAATGATTATTGTGAAATTGAGCTATTGAAAAGTTTCCGACCGGCATTGCACAAAATTTACTGCCTGGTTACTAAACTCTTGCCCACCTACTTACTCACTTTATAAACAACCTCATTTTTCTCTGAAGCGATATACAGATTGCCATAGCTATCGAAGCACAGACCATCGGGGTATGCTACGGTAGCGTTTATTGCGGGACCATTAAGACCAGTGTGGGGAAGTGCAATATTGCCTATGCCAGCTACAGTGTGCAGTATACCCAAGCCATCTATCATGCGTACATAATGATTGCTGAATTCCGAAAAATACAGATGCCCATTGGCATCTAATGCTAAACCATAGACCCAGCCTAATTTTGCACCCAACGCCTTGCTGCCATCGGGCGTGTAGCCTTGTTTATAAC
>CAIRYK010000057.1 GCA_903882805.1 uncultured Bacteroidota bacterium
GTAACAACGCCTGATGTAACGCCAGTAACAGTACCAGAAGTAGAACCGATAATTGCAACTGCTGTGTTACTGCTGCTCCATACTCCACCGCTGGTTGCATCTGTTAAAGCAGTAGTCAAACCAACGCACACATTAGTTGTGCCGCCAATAGCTGCTGGGTTTGGATTAACTGTGAAACTGGTAACTGCGAAACAGCCGGTGCTGAGGGTGTAAGTTATGGTTACAACGCCATCGGTAATGCCGGTTACAGTTCCGGTTGAAGATCCAATAGTGGCAACTGCAGTATTGCTGCTGCTCCATACGCCACCGCTGGTTGCATTGGTCAATGTGGTTGTCAAACCAATGCACACATTCGTTGTGCCGCCAATAGCAGCTGGATTTGGATTAACGGTGAAGCTGGTAACAGCTATACAGCCAGTGCTTAATGTATAAGTTATGGTTACTACGCCATCGGTAATGCCAGTTACAGTTCCGGTTGAAGATCCGATAGTGGCAACTCCTGTATTGCTGCTGCTCCATACGCCACCGCTGGTTGCATCAGTCAACGTTGTAGTCAAACCAACGCACACATTAGTTGTGCCGCCTATGGCTGCGGGATTTGGATTAACAGTGAAGCTGGTAACGGCGATACAGCCGGTGCTTATTGTATATGTAATAGTCACAATACCATCGGTTATGCCAGTTACAGTTCCGGTTGAAGAACCTATAGTGGCAACACCAGTATTGCTGCTACTCCAAACACCACCAGAGGTAGAATTGGTCAATGTGGTTGTCAAGCCAACACACACATTTGTTATTCCGCCAATAGCTGCCGGATTTGGATTAACAGTGAAGTTGGTAACTGCAATACAGCCGGTGCTAAGGGTGTAAGTTATGGTTACAACGCCATCGGTTATGCCAGTTGCAGTTCCGGTTGAAGATCCGATAGTGGCAACTGCATTGTTACTGCTGCTCCATACGCCACCGCTGGTTGCATCAGTCAACGTTGTAGTCAAACCAACGCACACATTAGTTGTGCCGCCTATGGCTGAAGGATTTGGATTAACAGTGAAGCTGGTAACGGCGATACAGCTGGTGCTTATTGTATATGTAATAGTCACAATGCCATCGGTTATGCCGGTAACAGTTCCGGTTGATGAACCGATAGTGGCAACACCAGGATTGCTGCTGCTCCAAACTCCGCCTGAAGTAGCATCAGTTAATGTAGTAGTCATACCAACGCACACATTGGTGGTACCGCCGATAGCTGCGGGATTTGGATTAACTGTAACTGTTGTTGTAACAAAAGATCCTCCAATAAAAGTATAGGTAATAATGGAAGTACCTGCCGCAATACCTGTATAAATACCAGAAGTTGAACCAATTGTTGCCACTCCTGTATTACTACTACTCCAAGTACCGCCGCTCGTAGAATTTGATAAAGTAGCTCCATCGCCTTCACAAACAGTCGTTGTACCGGTTATTGGCGTTGATATAATATTTACGGTCAGCGTTGCGGCTGCATAACATCCTGTACCCAATATATAAGAAATAATAGAGGTGCCGGCAGCTACTCCGGTAGCCACACCTGATGTAGAACCAATAGTGGCTATACTTGGTGAACCACTTAACCAAACTCCACCTGAGGTCGCATCTGTAAGTGTAGTGGTACTACCTACTGTAGTGCTTAATGTACCTGAAATAGCTGCTGGATTAGGATTGACCGTTATGGTAGTTGTTACCCTGCAACCTGTAGATAGCGTATAAGATATTATTGCTGTACCCGAAGATATACCTGTAACAATGCCAGTTGTAGAGCCAATAGCAGCTGAAGAACTACTACTTGACCATGTGCCACCGGATGTAGCACTGCTCAAAGTGGTGTTTGCACCCTGACATACAGAAGTACTGCCGGTTATTGAAGAAGGTATCGGATTAATGGTAACTGTAGTTGTTGCACTTGCAGCACAGCTTGTTGTGGCTGTTGCGGTAAGAGTGTAAACAGTTGTTGCTGTAACTGATGTAGCTGTTGGACTAGATACTGTGGTACTACTCAGGAAGGTAGCAGGAGACCACAGATAGGAATAGGAAAGGGGTGTAAATCGCCATGCCTCGGGTGTACTAACCGCATAACTAACTCCATTTCTACCTGCAGGTGTAACCGCCGCCGTTCCTGCAGGATTTTGTATACCACAAACATAGGTACCACTGGCAACATAAGTAACAAGGACATCAATAACATTTGTTCCTTCATATAATATCACCTCTCCACCATAAGAGTCTGCATAACTGCAGCAGGGCGATACTTGAGAGTACTTGATTACAAAACGACGGTTGGGCGAAGTGCCTTCTGTTGAATAACTTACATATCCCGGAGACGTAACGTAAAGGTCGCCCCAAAATAAGGCAACAGCACCTGGGATTGAAGTAGTAGGAAATGCGGTGGTACTGTAAGAAGTGGACGCAGTACCGAATTGGACATATCCATTTGTACCTATGTTTACAGTTGTATAATTGGTTCCCCAATAATTAAAACTAAATGGAATGGATGCAGCCACATTATCATCATCTACACTAAACCAAGAAACGGTGGTAGGACTTGTCTGGGTTACTAACGAATAAGGAATACCCGAAACTGAATATAATGGTGCGCCGGTAGCTGATCCTGTTAATGAAGAAGTACCTATTGTACAAAAACTGGAAGGAGATGCTGATGCAGTTACAGTTGGCGGCGTAGAGTTGACCGTAATTACTGAGGTTGATGTGCCGCAAACGGTCGTATAACTGATGGTTGTATTACCTGCAGCTACACCAGTTACAATACCAGTACCACTGCCAACTGTTGCAACTCCGGTAGATGTGCTGGTCCATACACCACCGGGTGAAACATTGGACAAAGTAATTGTTGTACCTATACATACTAAATTGGATCCAACAATTGCACCAGGTGTACCGTTTACTGTAAAAGTTGCTGTAGTGGCTGAGCCACAACCCGTATTATAGGTTATTATTGTTGTTCCTGCTGCTATACCGGTCACAATACCTGATAAGCTGCCAATTGTCGCAATACCGGTCAGACTGCTGCTCCATACACCCCTGCTGCTGGTATTGGTTAATGTGGTAGTGCTACCCGAACAGATAACCAATGTACCAGCTATGGTTGATGGCGAGGTATTGACCGTTTGCACACGTGTTGCAGCAACGCATCCATTACCAAGGTCGTAGGTGATAACGGCGGTACCCTGAGCTATTCCGGTAACATCGCCGGTTGCAATGTCTATTGTAGCGATCCCGGTAGACCCACTCGACCATGTTCCACCTCCATTCGGATTTGTGAGTGTGGTTGTACTACCCGTACAAACCAACGATGTTCCACCAATTGTTCCCGGAGTTTGGTTAACACTGACAGTTGTGGTAGCCGGTGTTCCACAACCGTTGGAATAAGATATAGTTGCCGTGCCTGCACCAATTCCGGTAACAATACCAGATACGCTGCCCACTGCAGCAATAGATAGGTCGCTGCTTGTCCAGCTACCCACTCCACCGGGGTTGGATAATGTAGTTGTTGCACCGGTACAAACTGTAGTAGTACCAGTTATTGCTCCCGGAGAACCGTTTACAGCAAATGTTGCCAAAGCCGAACAGCCCGATACTGTATAAGATATGGTTGCAGTACCAGCTGTAGAACCTGCGGTAACTACACCTGATGTACTTCCAATACTTGCCATGGTTGGGTCGCTGCTGCTCCATTCACCACCCGAGGTGGCATCGCTCAGCGTGCTGCTTGCTCCAACGCAAGCACTTAGCGTACCCGTAATTGCCGATGGCGTAGGCGCAACTGTAACAATTGTTGTAGCGCGACAACCCGTTGAAGTAACCGTGTAAGTAATCGTTGTTGTGCCTGTGCTTACGCCAGTAACTACACCTGTTGTTGAACCTATTGTAGCAACACCTGTTGCACTGCTTGTCCATGTACCTCCGCTTGTTGCATCGGTCAGCGTTGAAGTCGTTCCTGTACAAACGCGGGTAGCGCCGCCGATTGCAGCAACCGGGTTTACAGTAACTGTAGTTGTGTTACTTACAGCGCAGCTTGTGCTTGCGGTAACAGATACAGTGTATACCGTTGTGCCTGTTACTGCGCTGGCAGTAGGATTGCTAATAGTGGTGCTGCTCAAAAAAGTAGCAGGCGACCATGCATAAGAATAACTCAATGGGGCAAATCGCCATGCCTCAGGCGTAGTGATTGCGTAGGAAACACCATTTCTACCTGCAGGAACAAAAGCCGCTGAACCAGCCTGATTCTGTATACCACAAACCCGCGTTCCACTGGCCGAATAAGTAACCAAAACATCAATTACGTTTGTGGTTTCATATAATATTACTTCACCGTCAAAAGAGTTTGAATAAGAACAACATGGTGATATTTGCGTATACTTCACTACAAATCGTCTGTTGGGCGAAGTACCTTCTGTGGAATAGGTTAATGATCCCGGCGCGGTTACATATAAATCGCCCCAAAATAGCGATATAGCACCAGGAAGGGATGTGGTGGGGAATGCAGTAGTACTTAATGATGAAGAACCGGTTCCAAACGTAACAAAACCATTAGAGCCTACAAATAATGAAGTATAGTTTGTTCCCCAAAAGTTAAACGAAAACGGAATAGTAGCAGAACCAAATCCATCGTCTATGCTTGAAAGTGAAACTGCAACCGGGCCGGTCTGAGTTACTAACGAATAAGGAATGCTTGCTATGGAATAGGCAGGGGCACCGCTTGCCGATGAGGACAAATTACTGTTGCCGCCAACACATATTGAAGAAGGCGATGCCGAAGCAGTAACTGTATGTGGACTTGCAGTAACGTTTACTACAATGGTAGCATTACCACAACTTGTAACATAACTTATAGTTGCAGAACCTAAGCTTACACCTGTAACAATACCTGTGGCGCTACCAATTGTTGCTACTCCTGTAGACGAACTACTCCACACGCCACCCGATGAAGGATTGCTTAAAACGGTTGTTGTTCCCGTGCACACATTGGGCGAACCAGTAATGGTGCCAGGAGTACCTATTACGGTAATAGCGGCTGTTGCCGCAGTACCACAACCGGTATTGTAGGTAATAGTTGCGGTACCAGTGGCAATACCCGCCAGTAACCCTGTACTGCTGCCTATGGTAGCTACTCCCGTAGAACTGCTTGTCCATAAGCCACCGGCAGTAGAATTGCTTAAAGTGGTAGACGAACCGCTACAAAGTGTTGTTGTTCCGGATATAGAACCCGGCGACGTACTTACTACCTGTGTTCTGGTAGCAATTGCGCAACCATTGGCTAAATCGTAAGTCATTATGGACGTACCAAAAGAAATACCCGATACATCGCCAGTTGCAATATCCACAGTTGCCACACCGGTCGATCCACTGGTCCAGCTACCACCCGGGTAAGTATTGGTAATAGTACTTGTGCTACCCACACAGGTAATTGCGCCTCCGCCTATTGCCGATGGCGTTTGGTTTACCGTGACGGTTGTAAATGCTGGTGTACCGCAGCCATTTGAATAGGTAATATCAGCAGTACCGGCTGCAATACCGGTAACAATTCCTGATGTACCGCCAACAGTAGCAATGGAGGGATCGCTACTCGTCCAGCTGCCCACTCCGCCTGCATTGCTTAACGTGGTAGTAGTACCTGTACACAATGTAGGAGTACCACTATTGGGGCCGGGAGAGCCGTTTACAGCAAACAAAGCTGTTACCGAACAACCGGAAACGGTGTAGGTTAGGGTAGCTGTACCGGCTGTAGTACCTGCAGAAACAACACCCGAAGTGCTGCCTATGCTTGCCATAGTTGGGTCGCTACTACTCCAGGTACCGCCAGATGTGGCACTGCTAAGCGTACTGCTGCCACCTACACAGGCACTAAGCGCACCTGTAATTGCCGCTGGTAGCGGTAGTACAGTGACGACAGCCGTGTTGGTACAACCTGAAGAAGTTAGTCTAAATGTAATAGTTGTAGTACCCGCTGATACACCGGTTACTACGCCGGTCGATACATTGATCGTAGCTACACCTGGAGTGCTACTTGCCCATGTACCGGTACCGTCAGGATTCGTAAGCGTGGTAGTTGACGCAGGGCATATGGTGGTGGAGCCAGCAATAGCACTAATAGGAACAGGCGTAACAGTTGTTGTAGCATTCGACCCGCAACTTGTGCTTGCAGTTGCAGTAACAGTATATACCGTTGTTGAAGTTACAGCACTTGCCGTAGGATTGCTAATAGTTGTAGAACTGAGAAAAGTAGATGGAGTCCAAAGGTAGGTATAAGAAACAGGTGAAAATCTCCATGCTTCTGGGGTGGATATCGCATAAGAAACACCATTTCTACCAGCAGGAACAAAAGCCGTTGAACCAGCCTGATTCTGGATACCACAAACCCGCGTTCCACTGGCCGAATAAGTAACCAAAACATCAATTACGTTTGTGGTTTCATATAATATTACCTCACCGTCAAAAGAGTTTGCATAAGAACAACATGGCGATATTTGAGTGAACTTGACTACAAATCGTCTATTAGGAGAAGTCCCCTCTGTAGAATAGGTTACCGAACCGGGTGCAGTAACATATAAATCGCCCCAAAATAGCGATATAGCACCGGGAAGGGATGTGGTTGGGAATGCAGTAACAAATCTTGAGGATGAACCTGTTCCAAACGTAACATAACCATTAGAGCCTACATATAATGTAGTATAGGCTGTTCCCCAATAGTTAAACGAAAACGGAATAGTAGCACTACCAAATCCATCATCAATACTGGAAAAAGAAACCGCGACAGGGCTGGTTTGAGTAACTAAGGAATAGGGAATACTCGCGATAGAATAGTCAGGCGCACCACTAATACTGGAAGATAAACTTGATGAACCGCCAACACAAATAGAAGAAGGTGAGGCAGATGCTGTAACCGTAGGCGGTGAACTGCCTATTGTAACAGGATAAGTGGCGAAACAACCACCTACCGTATAAGAAATTGTAGCACCTCCGGTAGCAACACCTGTAACAATACCAGTAGAAGAACCTACAGTAGCAACGCCAACAGCACTACTCGACCATGTTCCGCCTCCCGTTGAACTCGTAAATGTAGCTGATCGACCAGTACACAAACTTGATGTACCTGTAATAGCTGCCGGGGTAGGATTGATGGTTATTGTACTTGTAGCGGGAGTTCCACAACCGTTAGCAAACGAAATAATTGCTGTTCCGGAAGAGACTCCTGTCACAATTCCGGTTCCTGTGCCGACAGTTGCTACACCTGTGTTACTTGAGGTCCATGTACCCGATCCTGCGTTAGATAATGTTGTTGTGGTCCCTACGCATGCAGTGGTAGTGCCTGTGATTGAGCCAGGTGAACCATTGACAAAAAAGGTGGTAGTATTAAAACTACCACAACCGTTGCGAAATGTAATAGTTGCAGTGCCAACCGAAATAGAATTCACAACTCCCGTTATACTGCCAATCGTTGCAACTGCAGTGTTACTGCTGCTCCAGGTTCCTGCATCAGCATTGGTAAGCGTAGATGTTCCGCCTGAACATACACTGGTTGCGCCTCCGATGGCAGCAGGACGTGGGCAATAAGTAACCGATATATTATCAAATGCTGAAGCCATATGGGGTGTAACACCGTCGGATTTGTGGCTAAAAACTAAACGAACAGTTGTGCCTGCTAACGCTGATAAATCAATAGACGACATAGCTGTAAAAGATGAATAAGTCGTGGCAGTATTTGAATAACGCAGCGTATATCCTGTGCCTGGAACCGTTCCACTAACAGGGGTATTGGCAGTTGTTGTAGTATTAACATACACATAATCATATGTGTTATCTATAGATGTCATTCTTAGATAAAATGATAGAGTAACATTAGTAGCTCCTGCAGGAATAACCAAATCCCTGTAAAAATGATATACAACTGTTGAGGTCGTGCCATTAAAGGTTGTTGTTGAACCACAATACCCAGATTTTGTTCCGCCAGAGACCGACCCTGCCGCTGTTCCTACATATAGGCGACGTGTGGTAATGCCCTGCGCCTCAGTCCATCCATTTGCAGCAAATGTTGAAGTAGCGTTTTCAAACCCCCCATCGCCTGTAGGACTTAATAATGTTACCGTTTGGCCAAATCCTACAACACTAATAACCATGAATACTGCAAGAAGCAATATTCTTAAAAAGTTAAAGGGAGAAGATGTATTGCCAGTCTTTTTAAGATTAAAACTGGCAATAGAGGTTGCAGACAAACTAAAATTTAATTTCATACAAAATAACTTTAAGCTCAAACAAAAAATAGTAATAGCCCTTAGGGATATTACGCATATGCATACAATAGAATTAACATACTATAATTATACTATTCATTAATTGATTTTACGCAAAAGATAGAGTCTAAAAGCATTGTGTTAATTTTAGGCTAAATACCTTTATTGCATTTGGTTCGTTTACTATTTTCAACTAACTACGTCCTTAAAATTAGCTAAAAATATTAACTTTAAGGCAATAAAATGCTAACGATTTGTTAAAAACGATTCAAATATGCAGCATTTAAGAATATCAAACCAGCATATATAGCCTAAATTCGTTGGCAAGCATAGGATTTAAGCACTCTTAGTATAAATAAAGGATAGTACTTTCGGGAAAATTTGCTGCAATAGTTGATCAGCTTTAATTAGCATAGCGCAAAAAAGAAATGAGTTGTAAATAGTATTGTTTTGAACAATCGATTTAGCCCGGTTGCTGACATAACTAATTGAGCACAGCGCAATTTGCAATACCACTTCTATCATCAGAAAAGAGTGAATGAAATATTTTTTTTGGAATAAAAAATATTAAGCTATACTTTTGCAATCCCAAAATTGCTCGGCTACTTTACTGTAGGTAGTGGCAAACTATAAATAAACAAAATACCGACAACAAGGAAAGTATGAGTTTATTAAACGTTTGCAATTGCTTATTACAAAGGTATCCAAAGTTCCTGCCGGGCAAAAGGGATTAACCATTTAAAACATATTATGGCAACAGAAAACAAATTGCAGAATTATGAGTTGATGGTCATCTTTACACCCGTACTTGCGGAAGATGATTACAAAACAGCTCAAAAGAAGTTCGTAGACTTCATTAAGGCCAACGGCGGTTCTATTGATCATCAGGATGCATGGGGCTTGCGCTCACTCGCCTACCCGATCAATAAAAAAACTACCGGTTTTTATTATGTATTAGAATACAGCGCACCTTCTGAACTGAACGCTAAACTGGAAATCCAAATGAACCGCGATGAAAACATCATCCGCCACATGGTTACCCGTTTGGATAAATACGCGCTGATATATAATAACCGGAAACGCAACAAAACCTCTAACGCAGAAAACGCTTCTTAAAAAAACTGAACAATGGCTAAGCAAAACGAAATAAAATTTCTTACTACCCAGCGGGTAGAAAAACGCGCAAAGAAATACTGCCGTTTTAAGAAGATGGGCATCCGGTATATTGACTACAAGGACGGTGAATTTCTGAAAAAGTTCTTGAACGAACAAGGCAGAATGCTCCCCCGCCGCATTACCGGTAACTCGCTGAAATATCAGCGTAAAGTATCTCAGGCGATAAAAAAGGCCCGCCAGATGGCTCTTTTACCATATGTTACTGACCTTCTAAAGTAAACTAATTTATGCAAGTAATTCTTATAAAAGACGTTGATAATCTGGGCTCGGCCCACGAAATGGTAGCAGTAAAGCCGGGTTATGCCCGCAACTACCTGATACCAGGCAAGTTTGCGATAGAAGCCAGCGCTTCCAACACCAAAATAATGGAAGAGCGTCGCAAGCAAATGCAGAAAAAAGAAGATAAAATAATGGCAGAAATAGCCAATGTTACCGAAATACTGAAAGCATCGCCAATTAAAGTTGGCGCTAAAATCGGCGTTAGCGGCAAAATATTCGGCTCTGTTACTTCTATCCAGATTGCACGCGCTATCCGTGAGCAAAAAGGTTACGAAATCGATCGCCGCCGTATCACTATCGTTGACGATGTGAAAGAAGCAGGCACGCACAAAGCAAGCATCGACTTCGGTAAAGAAAACGTTGTTGAGATCGACTTTGAAGTGGTTAGCGAATAGTTTACTACTTTCAATAAACATCATAGAAAGGGCTGTCTGTTTCAGACGGCCCTTTTTGATATGCGCCTAATGCAATCGCCAAGTTTGGGTTGGGTAAACACCCTATTCCTTAATCAAAATGGCGTAAATTTACCCAAACCGCCGCACTACCAACTACAAAATTGAATCCGGCCACATGCAATTAAATCCATCTGAAACTGGCTTAACAACTATAAAATCGCGTCGCAGTATCGCGTTTTATGCTACATTGGTATTTGCAATTATCTTCTATCTGGTATTCCTTGGGCCCGTATTGATGGCTATTGCTTTTGATGAAGAAACTGCCAACTATATCCTTATCGCGGCCAGCTTACTGATATTCTACCTCGGTTTTTATACGATTTATGCGTATTACCGAATGGCACCCAAAGTTATTGCCGACAATCGGGGTATTGCATTCAATAATAGGAGCTATGTGTGGACGGATGTGGAGAGCGCAACCTTTAGCGGAAAAATGCCTTTTAGGTATATAACCCTGCATAGTTTCGAAGGTATGAAACTGGCGTTTAAGGGCGGAGCAACAGAATATTTGCACAATACCATGTATAGCAATATGGCTGAAATAAAGCGGTTTGTGGATAGTAATGTAAATGCTGCCGCCGCAACCCTATCCCCTAATGCACACCAGCGTTATGAAAACTATTTACCCGAACCCGACATCGCTACTGAGCATCCGGTAAAATACAAAGGCAACCAACTAAAAACAATGCAAGGCATTTTTATATGGTTGATCATTATTGGGTCTATTTTTTTCATTGCTTTGATTAATGACGCTACGGTAACCGCCCTGTTGTTTATGTTCAATATTTTATTTTTTATTATTCTGTCCATACCGCTAAATTACTTTTGTATATCGGAACATTATCTGATAGTCAGGAATCACAATTTAATATGGAAGCGCAAAACCTTTCTACTGGCCAATGTATCCAAAATTCTATTTGACGCTGAAGGGCGCGCTGAAAACACATTAACAATTTACAATAAAGATTTTAGTGTAAACGCTTTTCAAGCAGCAACGTTGAGCAACGAACGATGGCTGGCGCTGAAACGACACCTGGAGACCGCAGGTGTAGCGGTAGTTGATGAAAACAACTTTGCAGATCTGGTAACGCCTGCTGGCAAAAAAAGGAACAAAATGATGCATATTTCGTTTTTTGCCTACTTTGTTTTTTGCGGTGTAGCGATGACAATGACAGAGATGGCCAACCTGAGCGAGATAGTAACAAAAATATTGATGCTGTTAATAGCGCTGGGGGGTATTGTTGGCATGTTGTTCCTTTACCTGTATCTGGTCAGAAAATACGTAGATAACGGCACAAGCGATTAACTTGCACTACTTCGGAAATTAATCAAATATATGTAAATAATCTATATAATTAAGATAACAACAACTTAATATTACAGCTCAAAGTGGCCTGAAATAAACTAAAAAGTCTAAACCTCAAGTATCGCACAAAAAAAAAGGAAATTGGGGCCCAACTAAAATAATATTTCCCAATGTCTTGTATAGAAAGAAATTTTCGCGTAAATTGCTGTCAGATTTTTTTTAGCGTATTTATAAATTACCAAAAGATGAAGAAATTAGTACTTGGAGTTAGTGCTGCATTGATGTTGGCGGGGTCTGCAATTGCTCAGGATGTACACTTTACTCAATACTTTACATCACCGCTTACCTTGAATCCTGCAATGACTGGTCTGGTTTCTGAAGACCTTCGTTTTGCAGGCAACTACCGTACACAATGGTCTTCTGTTTCTTCAAATCCATATATAACAGGTACAGTATCATACGATATGGCTATGCTGAAAGGCAAATTGCCCGAAGGCGATGCGCTTGGACTTGGTGTCATGGGCTTGTATGACAAATCTGGTAGCGGTGGATTGACCAACACAACAATTGGATTATCGCTTGCCTATCACAAGGCCTTTGGCCGCGACAGACAGCAGCATATTTCTTTTGGTCTGCAGGGTAATTTGGTTCAGAAATCAATCAATTTCCAGAAATTGACTTTCGAGGACATGTTTGATGTAAGTTCAGGTCAGGTATCAAAACCTACTTTGGAGAAATTTACCAACCTTGACCTTTCCTACCCCGATTTCAATGGCGGGATCATGTATTCAGGCAAAGTAGCTGATCACGTAACCATGTATGCCGGTTACTCTATGTACCATCTTACAGAGCCTACCGAGAGCTTTCTTGCAGATGCACACCAGATACACCGTCGTCATACCGGCTATCTCGGCGGCGCATTCGATATGAATGAGCATACAGTATTGTACGCAAGCGCATTGTACCAAAGTCAGGCTTCTGCTACAGAGGTGTTGATAGGAACAGCAGTTGGTTTTATCCTCAATCCTGGTCATGATCTGGAATATCAGAAAAATACTATTTTCTATCTGGGCGGCTGGTATCGCTACGGAGATGCAATTGCGCCTTACATAGCATTAGAATGGTCTAAAATGCGCTTAGGTATCAGTTACGACGTGAATGCATCGAGCTTTACACCTGCAACTGGCGGTATGGGCGGCTATGAAATATCACTCCTTTTCTTCGGAAGAATCAACAAACACGAAAGAAATCAAAACTACAACTGGTCTTGTCCTAAGTTGTATTAATCTCAAAATATTTGACACCGACCCGGCAAATTGCCGGGTCTTTTTTTTGCGATATTGTAATAGAAATCAATGATTTGAAAATAGCGGTTAAACCCTACTTTTGTCAAAAACAGGAGAGTATGACATTCAGAAAAATTGCTTTAGCGGCGGCATTAGTATCTATATCAGCGGCAACCGCATTCGGACAAAGTTGTTGTAAAAAACCAAGCGGCAATAGCATGAAATCGCTGGCGTTAAGCGCGGCTTTTGAGGCAGCACATCTTGCTCCGCTACCCATAAGCTATTCGCCCAAAAAAGGAGAAATGATACAATACCCTACTGCAGGAGGCGTAGATGGCATGGCATTTCATATACCGGCAGAAAAGAAAACTGATAAAGTACTGATAGTCGTGCACGAATGGTGGGGACTAAATGACTACATAAAACGCGAAGCCGAAAACTGGCAAAAAGAGCTGGGCGGCGATGTGGAAGTATACGCCATTGACCTCTATGACGGCCTTGTTGCCACAAAACCTGAAGAAGCAGGAAAATTGATGTCGGGACTACAACAAAAGCGTGCCGAAGACATTGTAAAGGGCGTACTGAACAAGGTAGGATCCGGCAAAAAAATTGCCACCATAGGCTGGTGCATGGGCGGCACATGGTCGTTCAACACCGCATTACTTGCAGGCAAAGATGCAGTAGGTTGCGTTATGTATTATGGCTTCCCTGAGCAAGACGAAAAGAAGGTGAAGCAGCTAAAAACGAATGTACTCTATATATACGGAGACAAAGACAACTTTATAAAGGCTGAGGATGTGGCAGAACTGGACAAGAAAGTAACTGCAAACGGACATAAATTTGAACAGCATAACTTTAGCGCAGTGCACGCATTTGCCAACCCAAGCAATCCTAAATTTGACGCCAAGGCAGCAGGTGAAGCACAGACATTTGCATTAAAGTTCTTGAAAGAAAAACTGGCTCTAAAATAAGCAAAGGCTTCAATAGTTTACAACTAAAAGGCATCATACCGTATACTACATACGCTATGATGCCTTAGTTTTCATAGTAGCTCTCCTATTTCGGGAACGAATCAGAACGTTATCAGGCAATACCCTGACCGCGAGAACCGTTGCTGAATTGAGGTAATGAGGTAGGCTTCAATTGAAGATCTACAAATGGCCGATCAGCAACGTCTATCTGTACACCTATTAGCGACAGATTTATGATATCGTTCAGTTTCTGACAACCCTGTTGCAACAAGTTGTGCATCAGGTAAGAGCATGGGTTTATAAGGGCAGGCCAGGAGTGGAGCATTGCAGCGCCCGACTCCCAAACAAAATCGGGCGGCAATAGCTGAGGAAAAGTAGAAACAAGTGTATAAAATGGTCCGGCATCATCTACCGACGAGTAGTAGGCAATTTTCACTACAACGCAGTAGGTTGGTTGCAAGTTGGGGTGCAGTCCAAGCACAGGCGCACCGCGCTCCTCAAGCACATGAAACTGCTTTACTTTTTCGAATATGCGCGGCTCAAGATCCGCTAACAAGTCATTGATTTTGTTTAAAGACGATAATTGATCTGATGTGTACGACATTTTGTAAAAGTTTCCTCAAAAGTAGAATGCCACTACGCCAAACAATGGCGCAGTGGCATTCTAAAAAAGGGAAGTAGGCAAAATGTGGATATCTTAGACAAGGGCTATTGTTGCTGCGCAACAGATGAAGGCTTGCTATCTTTATAAAACAGCAATAAGGCAATACCCGTAATTACTAGTACTACCGAAAGTATTTCGGCCTGCGAAGGGTGGATAAAGCCCCAGTCGTATTTATAATTCACTCTGATGAGCTCAACCAGAAACCGCTCTACGCCAACCAGAATGAGGTAAAAGCCAAACATTTGTAATGTACGCTTAAAACGGCTGCGCAATGCCCACATGACAAAGAACAACAATATACATGTAATGGCTTCGTAAATAGGCGTAGGAAAAACACTCACCGGCAAAACGTTGCAGTATTCGCCCACACAGCCATGAATAGGCATTCCTTCGTGGCCAACATTGTGCGGAAAATTCATACCCAGCAACCAGTCGGGCAGCCAGAAAGGGGCATGAAAATAGGCATGAGGCGCATCGGGAGGCAAAATCTGCATAGCTTTCAGTCCTTCCTCCGGCGATACAAAACGTAATGATCCGTCGGGATTGGAAACATAGGCTGAATTGTAGATACCCCAGTCGCCATCGCCCGATAGCTGGCAACCCAACCTGCCTATACCATAGGCAAGCATAATGCCCGGAGCGGCAGCATCGCAGAGGTAGGCAAAAGGGATTTTATGCTTGCGGGCAAAAAAGTAAAAAGCAAGGGTAGCAACAATCAACCCACCTAAGAACGTAAGCCCCGAAGAAGAGGTAAGATTATGAATAGGATCTTTAATAAAATCATCCCAAGTTTCGAATGCATTGAATATTTTCGCCCCGGCAAGTCCGCCAACTGCGGCAATAACTACAATCTCCGTCATCAGGTCATGAGGGTATATGGTGTAGGTAACAGTTTTAGGCTCCGGCAATTCCGCTTTTTTACCCTCATAATATTTTAATGCGGCAAATATAATTGCGCCTAATATTCCGAAAACAATATTGCCTTTAGCAGATAGTAAATACCCCATTGGGTCGGGCGAAACCTCAGCAAGCCGACCGTATACTCCCCCTCCTTTAAAACCTACCAGAAAACCAATAATGGCAGACACAACAATGTCTGAAGGTTTGAGAGGCAGACCAAGAATAGCAGTTTGTTTTTCAGGCACAAACATACCTTGTTTTGCTTTTCGTTTCAACTCCTGCATAGTAGCCCAGGCGGCCCCTACAAAAGAAAGCGCAACCAAAAAACCAAAGGTTTTGAACAAACCCAGCCAGTCGGGCATGGGAGCGCCAAAAAGCGCCTGCAGCAAGTATTGAAAATCGGGATACATAGATGTAAAAGTAAGTGGATTGATTGGTATGTGCCGCAAAAATCGGTTTTGTAGGCGTAAGTACAAAGGGAAAGGCAAATTGATAACAGGACAACAACCGAACGCTCTACGCGGGTTAAAATAAAACCCTGAGTCCCGAAACCGTTGAAAACGTGTAAAAGCGCACAAAACAGGGGTTAAGTATTAGTCAATAAATTATGAATGAAGAAAAGTTGCACGAAAAAGAAAGTTTACTACATTTGCACTCACTAAAGGTCGGATGGCCGAGTGGCTAGGCACAGCTCTGCAAAAGCTGCTACAGCGGTTCGAATCCGCTTTCGACCTCAGGTAAATCTAAAAACCGCTAATTTATAATTAGCGGTTTTTTTATGCTATCCTTTTATTAACTACCCTATTGCGATGAAATCATCATTACCATTGTAAGCTCTGTTATCGCAAATATTATTTACTACTTTCACTACTGATAAAACAAATAAAATCAATCGGTAAAGACCGAATGTACGTTATCGCAAACCGAGCGTAAAATGAAGAAACTATTCCCTGTATACCATATCAACTCTATTAAAGACGACACGCCGCTGCACGAGGAGGTAACAGCAGCGCCATTTGCAAGCTACCTAAGTTTGCATCCTCATTTCTTGTACCCACACCGGCATAGCTTTTACCATATATTGTTGTTTACGAGCGGTTCAGGTTCGCACACTATCGATTTTCAACAGTTCACTATACAGCCCGGACAAATATACTTTATGTCGCCGGGGCAGGTGCACACCTGGAACTTCAGCTCGCAGGCAGATGGATATGTGATCAACTTTTCAGCACATTTTTTCCATAGCTTCCTCAGGGATGCAAACTACCTGGAGCAATTCCCTTTTTTCAGGGGCGCTGCCGACCAAAGCGTCATCAACCTAAGTCCAACAATCGCACAGCAAGTATCCATAGCTTTCGAATTGGTAATTGCCGAGGTAAATACGAATAACCACTATACTCAAGACATGATATGCGCATTGCTGACAAGAATATTTATTACTGTAGCACGCGAAACAAGTGGCGCAACAGACAAAGCGCCTAACCCTAACCACACACAACTTGCCAACTTTAAAAAACTGGTTAACCTTCATTTTGCCGAAAAAAAGCTACCGAAAGAATATGCCGAACTACTGCATATAACCCCCGGCCAGCTAAACAATATTTGCAATGAACTGCTGGGCAAACCAGCCGGCGACATAATAAAAGACCGCATAATGCTGGAAGCAAAAAGGATGTTGGTGAATGCCGGAATAACTATTGCAGAAATAGCCTGGCAATTGGGTTTTAGCGATAATTCCTATTTCAGCAAATATTTCAAAAAAAATACCGGCGCAACCCCCGATGAGTTTCGGCGCAGCCTCCATTCATAATTTTTTAAGTCGGGAGTGTCAAATTATGCCAATAACCCTCGAAAACAATGCCAAAATCATGGCAAATTAAAATAAATATGTAGTTCCTACTAAGATTTCACCTATTTCCTACGTCATATACGTAGAGATAGAGGCTTATAAAAATTCTAATAAATAACGTTAGAACTCAAAATAATAAGCCATCAATATCGTGTTGAAATGGAAGTAAAACGGCGCTCAGAATAGGAGAAATAACGCAGAATTAATTTTGCATAACTAAATTAATTATATCCAAATTGGCAGAAGCTACTTGCATTAATTTGATTGATTTGATTAAATTTGCTGGCTTATAGTTTTTAGGGTAAAAATATTGCATGGCGATAGCTAAAAATATGCTAAAAGGCGTACAGTGTATTACTACTTTGATGATTATATTACTAAAAAATTAAACAAACAGAATATGAAAAAATTATTTTCCATCCCTGCCCTATTAACGATTTGCTTCGTATTAGGATCGGTGGCAGTAAAGGCTGGAGTTCCCGGAATAACCAGAGATCCAAGGGATACGGCAGCATGTATAGGTTCGCGTGTAAAATTCATTACCGCTGATACAGGAACATTGCCTTTATCTGTACATTGGGAAATATCGTTGGATGGTTCTGTATGGACGCCACTGAGAGACACACTTGGTTTTTCACGCACCCATACAGATACATTATTGATTACTACCGACAGTATGCTTAGAGGTCGTAGCTGGTATCGTGCAATTGTAACAAATGGCACTGGGTCAGATACATCTTTAAGCGCTATGCTTACTGTAGATACATTGCCGGTAGCTGGATCTATTGTTGGTGCATCGAGAATATGCCGCGGCTCATCTGCAACACTCACTAATACCGCTATTGGCGGCGTATGGAGCAGATTGTATCCAGCAATCGATACTATTACTTCTGCAGGAGTTGTTACAGGTCGCATTTTCGGTGGCGATACCATTAAATACACAGTTACCAATACATGCGGCGTAGCAGTGGCTACCCATCCTTTGCGTGTAGATACGATTGTAGGCGCAGCGCCAATTGTTGGTCCTACTACTACTTGTATCGGTCGCAGCATAACACTCACTAACGCAAACGTAGAAGGTGTTAGAACCTGGAGCGCGAGCAATGCAAACGCTACAGTATCTAGCGCAGGTATCGTTACCGGTGTTGCTGCTGGCGGCGTTACTATTTCTTATGTTTTCACAAACGGTTGCGTATCAGATACATCAACTTATTCAATTACTGTAGACGCGCCAATTACCCCCGGCACAATATCTGGTCCAAGAAACGTTTGCGAAGGTTCATGGGTACACCTTACCCCATCAGTATCAGGCGGTATTTGGTTTAGCGGCAGCACTGGCGTTGCAGTAGTAGACGGTAGCGGTAATGTTACCGGCGTATCGCAAGGCACCGCTATTATTTCTTACTTCTTGTCAAATGCATGCGGTTCATTCGTTACTACCGATACAATTACAGTTTCTGCATCAGCGGCAGCTATTTCAGGCCTTGATAGCGTAGGTATTGGCAACTCTCGTACTTACGGTAATACCACTACAGGCGGCGTATGGAGCATCAGCGATACTAATTACGCATATATAGATGTAGCAACCGGTACAGTAACAGGTAGAGACACCGGCGTAGTTACGCTTACCTATTCTGTTACCAACGCATGCGGAACAACACATTCTACAATGCTTGTAAAAGTTGGTCCGGCTCCTACAGTTCCAGCTATCACATCTTCTGGTTTCGACTCAGTTTGCGTAGGCGCTAACAAAACGCTTACAAACGCACTTCCAGGCGGCGTATGGCGTTCGAGCGCAGATTCATTGGCTACGGTTAGCGCAGCAGGTGTAGTTACTGGCGTAAGCAATGGTAAAGACACTATCTACTATACCTATACAAACGGATTCGGCACTACTACCGTTTACAAAGTAATCAACGTACATTCTAAACCAGTAGTGAGCGTTACAGGCCCTAATTCAGTAGCATTGAGCGGTAACTACTTCTTCAGAGGCGTACCTGCGAAAGGCGTATTTACACACAGCAACATACCAATGGGTCTTATAGTATCTGTATTCGATTCAGGTCTAACAGCGTCACCAGCAGTTACTTTCGGTTCTTATGTTGTTATGGGCTACGGCGTTGACAACATCTACTACACAGTAACTAACACTTGTGGTTCAACAACAGATACTGCAACTATCAGCCTTATACTGCCAAACAGCATTCCAGGAGCAGGGAACAACAGCAAAAACATGACTGTTGTTCCCAACCCATCAAACGGATCATTCAGCATCAATCTGGAATCTGATGTAACTGTGAATGCTTTTGTAACTATTACCAATGTAGTTGGTGAAAAAGTTAAAGAGTTTAACATGACTACCAATAAGGCTACCGAAGTGAAACTCGATCAGCCAACAGGCATTTACTTTATCAATGCAAGAACGGTGAACGGTGATTTCAGTTCAAAAATCAGCATCGCTAAGTAATATAGTATTTTATTAATGAGAAAAGGTCGGCATATTGCCGACCTTTTCTCATTAATAAAATACCTGTAGACAGTTAGGTTAAAAAACATGAAAACCGCAATGGTAAATGCTATTAAGCCAGCCAGATATGCGCTAATTTGGTTAATAAAATATATTTTTGTAGCGCAAATCAAAAAATCAAAGGGATGAGTTTTATTACAGACATCGTTGCCCGGCAGGTATTAGACAGCCGCGGCAACCCTACAGTAGAAGTAGATGTGCATACAAACGACGGCGCCATGGGGCGCGCGGCAGTACCCAGCGGAGCAAGCACCGGAAAGCATGAGGCGGTAGAGCTGAGAGATGCAGATAAAAAAAGATATCAGGGCAAAGGAGTTCTGAAAGCAGTAAGCAATGTAAACGACATTATAGCTGAAGAAATGCATGGCTGGGACGTAACCGACCAGCGCGGCATAGATAAAGCCCTGATAGAACTGGATGGTACGCCAAACAAATCAAAATTGGGCGCAAACGCAATATTGGCGGTAAGTATGGCGGCTGCTAAAGCAGCATCCATCAGCGTAGGACTGCCTTTATATCGCTATGTAGGCGGAGCTAATGCTCGTACCCTACCGGTGCCAATGATGAACATTCTGAACGGCGGCGCGCATGCCGATAATAAAATAGATTTTCAGGAATTCATGGTTATGCCTATAGGCGCAGGCAGTTTTAGCGAAGGTTTGAGATGGGGCGTTGAGATTTTCCATACGTTGAAGAGCGTATTGAAAGAAAACGGCTATAGCACAAACGTAGGTGATGAAGGTGGATTTGCGCCAAACATTCAAAGTAACGAAGAAGCAATTGAAACAGTACTAAAAGCGATTGAAAAAGCCGGCTACAAACCAGGGGTTCAGGTATCCATTGCCATGGATGCTGCAAATAGCGAACTGTACAATGATAAGGATAAGAAATACCATTTTCATAAGAGCGACGGCAAGAAATTGAGTAGCGATGAACTCGTTGAGTTTTGGGTGAAATGGTGCAAAAAATACCCGATCATCAGTATAGAAGACGGTATGGCCGAAGACGACTGGAAAGGCTGGAAGAAACTGACGGAAGCTCTGGGCGACAAAGTGCAGCTCGTAGGCGACGATTTGTTTGTAACCAATGTAACACGTCTGGAAAGAGGCATTAAAGAAAATACCGCTAACGGCCTGCTGGTAAAAGTAAACCAGATAGGTACGCTCAGCGAAACAATGGACGCAGTAGCTATGGCGCAAAACGCCGGCTACAACACCATTATGAGCCACCGTAGCGGCGAAACGGAAGATGCGACTATTGCCGACCTGGCAGTGGCGCTGAACTGTGGTCATATAAAAACCGGATCGGCAAGCAGAAGCGACCGTATGGCAAAATACAACCAACTGTTGCGCATAGAAGAAGAGCTAAAACTGAATGCTTACTATCCGGGAAAATCCCTTAAATTTGGAAAGTAAGCGTTAATTTTAGTACACTTTTTACCGCATTGGTTATGAAAAAATTGATGAAAGTATTGCTCAATAAGTTTGTATTGACCGGCCTTGCCTTTACTGTGTGGGCGCTGTTTTTCGATCAAAACGATCTGATGTCTATGAGGCAGAAAGAACGCGAACTGGATAACATAAAGGATAATATAGCTTACCTCAACTCAGAAATAAACAAAATGAGTAAGGAACGCAATGACCTAATCAAAGACCCTCAAAAACTGGAACAATACGCCCGTGAAAATTACAAAATGAAACACGAAGGCGAGGATGTTTATGTGGTGGATAAACCAACAACTGCAAATTAGCATATCGATATTAGCTTATACAAAATCAACGAACCATCCACAACCGGATGGTTCGTTGATTTTCTGTTGGTTATATCATTTTACTATTTACCAATAACGAGAAATTTGGTGTATTTCAGGAGGCATTATGGGTAAATTGATAAATAGTAGCCACCTTTGCCAGTGAATTTCACATCGTAGATGATTACAATTATTTCGGGCACCAATCGGCATGACAGCATGACGCTTCGGTTAGCCAATATATATTTCCAGCTTCTGTCAGCAAAAACACCAGATGTTCAGTTGCTGTCGCTTGAAGGACAACCGGTATGGGAACGGGGAACTGGCATGAAAGAACTGGAGCAACAATACCTGATACCAGCCGACAAGTTTATCATTATAATGCCGGAATACAATGCCAGCTTCCCCGGCATTCTGAAATTGATGATGGATAATTGCGACATCAAGAAAAGCTGGTGGTACAAGAAAGCAGCCTTGGTGGGACTGGCAGATGGGCGCGCTGGCAACTTGCGCGGAGTGGAGCATATGACCGCTGTGCTGCACTACCTAAAAACACATGTACATTACAACAAGCTCGTGCTATCGCGCATAAATGAAGAAATAAATAAGCAAGGCGAGCTGTTAAAACCCGCCACTGCAGCGGCCATTGAACAACAGATAGATGAATTTCTATTGTTTTAAAACACAAAGCACTTATTTACAACTCAAAACGTGAAATAATCAAAATATTACAACAAAGCGATAACATTTGTTCGCTTACTTTCAACCTTTTTTATTTATGAAGTTGAGGATAGTTATTATACTAAGCATAATAGGCCTTGCAGAGTACTATAGTTTCATTGTAGTAAAATCGGCGGTAAAAAACCTACCAACGGTATGGAAGGGAGCGCTAACTGCCACCTATATTGGATTGACCACCATAAGCTGGTTGGGCTTGATATTGTTTCGCCAGGTAAATTGGGCAAATGTGCCACATCTGGTTCGCAACCTCTACATTGCCTTCGTGCTGGGTTTTGTGGTAGGTAAAATACTGATATTGCTTGTAATGTTGATTGACGATATCAGGCGACTCGTAACGTGGCTTATCAGCGCCCTTATATATCGTAACGAATCGGTGGCCGCAGAAAATGCGCCTGTTATAGACCGGTCGTTGTTTCTGAAACGGGTGGCCATTACGCTAGGAGGACTATCGCTACTGGGCTTTACAGCCGGTGTGAAAAACCGATACAGCTATAGGGTGAGAAAAGTAAAGTTACAATTCCCTACCCTGCCCGAAAGTTTCAAGGGGCTAAAAATTGTGCAGATATCTGATATACATACAGGTAGCTTCGACAACCACCATTCTGTAGCGCACGGTATTGAGCGCATTATGGATCAGAAGGCTGATATTATTCTATTTACAGGAGATCTGGTGAACAATAAAGCGCAGGAAGTTGACGAGAAATTTCAGGAAATATATGCCCGACTTAAAGCGCCGATGGGCGTATATTCCACGCTTGGCAACCACGATTATGGCGATTATGTAGAGTGGGAATCGGCGCAGGAAAAAAAGAACAATCTGGATACGCTGAAAGGCATACATGCAAAAGTGGGCTGGCGCTTGCTGATGAACGAACACATAGTACTGGAACGCGGCGCCGACAAAATAGCGCTGGTAGGCATTGAAAACTGGAGCGCAAAAGCCAACTTCCCTAAATATGGCGATATGAGCAAGGCGTTTGCCGGACTCAGAGAAAGGAACATACCTTTCAAAATCCTGCTTTCGCACGACCCATCGCACTGGCGCGAACAGGTAGTAAAAGAATACAAAGACGTAAACCTGACACTTAGCGGGCATACGCATGGTATGCAGTTTGGCGTAGATAGCAAATGGTTCAAATGGAGCCCGGTGCAATACTTATACAAGGAATGGGCAGGTGTATATACTGAAGGCGACCAGTCGCTTTATGTAAACCGCGGCTTTGGCTTCCTTGGCTATCCGGGGCGGTTGGGGGTATTACCAGAAATTACCGTGTTTGAATTGAGTTAACCACAAGTCGCTTTATATTTCTTATAGTTGTCGTTTTCGCCAGTATGGGTATAACTAATATCCCCAATTGTAATTTCCTTAAATTGTGTTGCGAAATGCAAATCTCCAGCAATATAGCAAGAACCTTTTACCAAAAAATATAAGTGTTCAAGATCAGATAAATACTCAAAGACTTTTGGATTGACCTTTGTATCTATATGACTCAACAGGAAATCATCGGTTAGCGATCTGTTGGTCTTAACTATGGCAGAACGCTGCACACCTTTGATGTTGCTGCTTTTGAACAGGCTATTTTTGTACGCCAGCGCTACATCGTTGCAAATGGAGAGTTGTAGCGTTGTGGCAGCGGTATTCAGCACAAAATCATGTGAATCGGCAGGCGATAGCATAACAGCCTTAGTTAGGCTTATGCCTTTACCCTCCAGAAAACTAATCATGCCCGCCGCATAGGCGCATCCCATAGAATGCCCTAAAAAGCACAAACTCCCCAGGCCACCATTAGCGCCGGTAAGCATGGAAACAATGTTAGTATATTCCGTTTCCGCAAATAGCGCCCCAGCCTTATATCTCGATTTACCGCTAGAGTTCCATTTACCAGTACCATCCACAAAAAAACTTGCTGAAGCAGAAAAATAGGCATTGGCAGCGTTTACAAAATCAGCGCCCCAATACCTGCGCCCGGGATAAATGCCAATAGACTTTAAAGCAATTTCCTTTTTGATCTTGCGCCATTCCCGCTCCCCAACTAGCGGCATTATTATTCTGGCTACTATTTGCTCTCCGGCCGTGCTTTCTCCGCTATTCCAGTAGCCGTTTACAAATACGGTAACCACGGGAGGTGGAATAATTGCGGTTTCAGAAGATTGGTTCATTATTTACAGCAATAGAGTAAAAGTCTGCAAAACACAAATTCGGCTTCGCTTTTACCAACCGCTAAGTTACCTACTACAGCTATATAATACTCAATTATTCTCAACCTCAAGTTTTGCAAGCAGAAATAAAACACCCGATTCTATAAAGGCTTAGCGACACCTTTATTATGAACCGGGCGAGTACTTGTTTATTTATGGCTTGGGGGATATACGGGCTGTGTGCGTATGTTTTTCTTTTACTCTTACTCGTATTACTTTATTGTCCGGGTTTAGCTTGCTGGGGTTTCCTGTCCATAACATTCACTGGTTTGGGTTTTGTTTCAGGCGATTTGATAAGTTCCGGTTTAGCCGGTGTCGATTTATCCAAGGGCGAATTATTAGTAGCGCCTACTGTCGCAGGGGTAGATTTATCGGGCTGTGTTCCTGGTTGTGGCTTCGGGTCTTTATCCTTTGTCATTACAGGCGTCGTTGCTGTAGTCTTATCGAGCTGCACATTTTTGGTTGTTGTTGTGTCCTTACTTTTTATAAGCGTTGGCGTTGCCGATGTGGTTTTATCCAGCGCACCTCCACCTTGTTCGGTTTTTGGCGGCTGTGGTGGAGCAGGAGGCTGAGGCTTAGTAACCACATCTTTACGCGGGGGCGTTTGGCGAGGGAAATTAGTTAGGTATCCTCTTGTGTCTGAATGCCAAAGCTCTTTTTTATTCAAAGTTACTACCACATCGCCATCGCGCTGCAGTACAAGGCTGGCGCCGGGGTTGCCTTGTGTTTTCGATGACCATATCACCTTGCGGTAGTTGTTGTACAATACCAGATTGCCATCATCCTGCATAACAAGATTTGTAGCGTCGCTCCCCTTTGTGTTGGTATGCCAAAGTGGGTCTTCGCCAAAGGCTTTTGAACAGGAAAAAACCACAAGGTTGCCATTATCTTGTAACTGCAACTTCAATCTTCTGTCGGCAGAAATAATATATTGGCCTTTGTTGAGTCGGTCGCCCGCCATCATACCACCGCCTACTACTTCTGCTGTATAATTCACTACTGGCACAAAATTGTAGGTTCCTGTTGCCCAAACCGCATTGGTCCCTTGATAAAGCGCCATATTACCATCGTTTTGCACTACCAGAAACGCGCCTCCATTGCCTGCTGTGCCCGATGCCCATAGCGGCTTGTTGTAGTTGGTGTATATTACAAAATTACCATCTGCTTGCATTATTGCGTAACTGGCATCTGTTCCTGCAGTGGCAGTATACCACAGCGGCTGGTTGGTAGATTGATTATACAATACCATGTTGCCATCTTCCTGGAATACCAGTTTCAATCTTTTGTCGTCAGATGTAATAAACTGTCCTTTATTGAGCTTTTTACCGGAAAGCAGCTGGTTGCTATTGGCAGAACGACGGTCCTCGTCGCCTCGCGCCCCCGGTGCATTATCATTACCGCGTATGCCATCACGTTGACCGTTTCCAGGCCTTCTGTCATTATCGCCCATGCGCGCCGGCGGCTGGCTGGTACCACTTTTCACCCACCCATAAGTATCGGACGCCCAAGTAGGGGCGGAACCATCATACAAAACCATATTACCATCGTTTTGCAACGCTAAGCGTGATCCGGGATGATTGACTGTACCAGTTGCCCACAACGTGTACTGATTGTTGTTGCACAACATAAAATTACCATCTGGTTGCAACACCGCATAAGCTGCATCGCTGCCGTAGGTGCTTGTAGCCCACAGCGCTGCATTGTTGGTCATGTTATACAAAACGAGATTGCCATCGTCTTGCATTATTAGTTTCAGCTTGTTATCCGTCGACTGCATGTACTGACCTTTATACAGCCTGCCGCCAGATGTTAAAACAGCCCCTATATTTTGTGCGCATGCAGCAGCTGCAACAAACAACATAAGAGTAGACAAATAAAGTTTACTGAACATAGCTACTTACATTTTGAGTAAAAATAATGAATTAATCTCCTTTAATAAATAATTAAAAACAGCACAAAGCAATAGTTTTCAATTACTTATCTACCACAAAAGTAGCTCTGAGTAGAAGCTGAGGCTATAACAAATGTTGCAAGAACACCCAAATTTGTTGCGTAGTATTACCTATAGCCTGTTTCAGGCGTTGTAAGGTGAAAAAATATTCATCAGTACATAGGCAATGCAGCCGTCTTGGTAAACTTAGCTCTGTATTGAAGCGGCGATAATCCGGTAATGCGCTTGAAAGCGCTCCGAAACGCTTTAGGGTCGGAATATCCTACATTATAGATAACTTCATTTACATTGTGCATTGTAGACTCTAAACTCTTTTTAGCCGCTTCAATTTTTACCCGCTGTATATACTCGATTACCGTATTAGAGGTTGCCTTCTTGAACCGGCGTTCAAAATTGCGACGGCCAATGGCAAAGGTTGTTGCCAGTTGGTCGATAGTAATGCGTTCCTGGTAGTTCTGTTCGATATACTCCTGCGCCTCTCTTATCTGTTGGTCATCGTGCGACTTCTGGCCGTGGAACATGGTATAGGACAGCTGACTCGTTCTATCGATATCAAGGGAAAAAAATTTGGCAGCAAGTATTGCCATATCGCGACTAACATATTTTTCAACCAGTAAAAGCAACAGATTCCAATAGGCTGTCGCTCCTCCGCTGGTATACACTCTATCTTGTTCTGTAATAATCTTGCCATCCACGAGCTTTACATCAGGAAAAAGGACTCGGAAATTGTTGGCATGTACCCAGTGTGTTGAACATTCTTTCCCATTGAGTAAACCAGTAGAAGCTAGAAAAAATGCGCCTGAACAAAGGCTCGCCACTTCAGCGCCAAGCGCATACTGACTAACGATCCAGGGAATAAACGCACTATTTGTTTGCACCGCCTCCTGCATTTCGCCGGTAAGAGCGGGTATTATTACCAAATCGGTTTGCGCCACATCTTGTAGCAAAGCATCGGCATGTACCGTAAAGCGGCCGTCATGTAGTTTCACTTCGCCGGCAAGTCCTACCAATTGCACATTGAATAACGGCGGCTGGTTCATAGACCGTAAAAAGTCATTGACACCTGTAAACATTATACGTGGATCGTCGATACTGGCTAACACAGCAGCCTGCGGCACAAGTATGGAAACATGCTTCATGACTCAAAATTAGTGAGAAAAAATGTCGCAATCAACCACCGATAATGTCGTTAATCACCCTATTTTGTTATGAAACATAAAGTAGGTTTGCTATATTTCCGACAGATAATGCTCGGTAACAATCAAAAATCAGCTAACACGCTATTATTCAACGACTTTAGAAAAAACAGAACAGCATCTTTACCAAACCAGATTACAATTTTTAAAAAAACTTCACTCACATAAAACCACACAATATGCTTAAGAAAATTCTGATAGGTGTAGCCGTTGTTGTTAGCCTGCCGCTTATCATTGCCCTGTTTACTAAAAAAGATTATTCTTTAGAGCGCGAGATCATTATCGCCAAACCAAGACAAGAGGTATTTAACTATATAAAACTGCTCAAAAACCAAGACCATTATAGTAAGTGGGTAATGATGGACCCTAAGTCGCGCAAGACATATAAAGGGACTGATGGCGAAGTAGGTTTTGCAGCTGCCTGGGATAGCGATAACAAAAACGTTGGTCAGGGCGAGCAAACGATCAGCAATATTGTAGATGGCCAACGTATGGATCTGGATCTGCACTTTATTAAACCATTTGATGGTCGTGCAAAGGCATACATGATCACAGAAAGCGTTAGCGAAACACAAACAAAAGTGAAATGGGGGTTTAGCAGCTCTATGAAATACCCACTCAATTTTATGTTGCTGGTAATGAATATGG
This sequence comes from uncultured Bacteroidota bacterium, assembly GCA_903882805.1. Taxonomy (GTDB): domain Bacteria; phylum Bacteroidota; class Bacteroidia; order Chitinophagales; family Chitinophagaceae; genus Nemorincola. The sequence continues at coordinate 28,184 of CAIRYK010000057.1, forward strand.
AGAAAATGCTTGGCGACGACATTTCAGAGGGCCTCGGTAATCTAAAAAAAGAACTTGAAAAATAAGTTGCAATTACCTATTTCATATAATCTTAAACTAACAAACAATGGCCACACAAATATTTGTAAACCTTCCGGTAAAAGACCTAAACAACTCAATCGCCTTTTTCACAAAACTTGGCTATACATTCAACCCCAAATTCACCAATGAAAGCGCCACTTGCATGATCATTAGCGAGCATATCTATGCGATGCTGCTGGTAGAGCCATTTTTCAAAACCTTTATTGACAAAGAAATAGCCGACGCTACGAAAACCACAGAAGTATTGATTTGCCTAACACTTGGCAGCAAGGATGAAGTGGACAGCATGGTGCAAAAAGCCGTAGATGCCGGAGGTAAAGCCTCGAGAACAGCAGTGGATAATGGGTGGATGTATCAGTGGGGATTTGAAGACATAGATGGACATATGTGGGAGGTTTTTTACAGCGACCCGACACAGGTACCCGCCTAAAATAGAAACAATGACGCCCGAAAGTGTAACTCAATATATTGCCGAACTGGAGCACCCGCTAAAAAAGGAAATTCTAGTGGTGCGCAGTATTATTCTTGAAGCCAATAGCATGATAGCTGAGTGTATAAAATGGAATACACTCAGTTATTATTGCAATGGCGATTTTGCCACCTTTCATCCGCGCGAAAAAAAGTGCGTACAATTAATATTACACAACGGAGCGAAAGTAAAAAATACCGACCTTCAGTCTACGATTAAGGACGATGCGCAGCTACTGGTTTGGTTGGCAAAAGATCGCGCTACAATAAAGCTAAAAGACAGCGCGGACATAGAAAAAAACCGTAATGCGCTTAGCAATCTAATAAATAACTGGATAGCTGCAACGAGCCGGACGACCTGAGGAAAATAACAAAAGATGGTAGAGGTATTTAAAACAAATGTGCATGACGAAGGAGACTCACAAAACCTTGTGCGCCACCTGCAGCGTCATTTTCCTGATGGACGCATAAATTTCGACCTTGAAGATTGCGACCGGATACTAAGGGTAGAGGGCGGCACAGTGTCGCGCATTAAAATCATGGATACTTTGTCCCATCTCGGTTTTTTGTGCGAGCCCCTCGACTAGTCGAGTTTCAATATCATTTCATATTGTGCACCGGTGACAGGCATATTATGTACCGCCAAAAAATCCGTTAGCGCTGTGCAGCGGGCATCTACATTTATCAGTTGTATTCTTTCTGCACTAATATACTCGCATGCCTTACGAAACAACCAACTGCCTATACCCTTCCGGCGATGAGCGCTTTGCACAGCGAGCTGTGTAATATCGCCAGCTTTACAACCTATTATTACATACCCCACAAGCGCAGCTCCTTGAAAAGCGCCTAATAAAATAAAGCCTGCCGGACTTCGCATTACGGCATCAAATGTGTTTTGCCATGATGGTGCATAGTCGCAAAATGACTGCATTTGCGTTAGGTAAGTGTCAATGCCATGGTCATTCCATTCAATTACTTTCATCGATAAGTCTGCAACCTCTTGCTGGTCTGAAAATCTGACGTCGGGTATCTGGTTTATAAAATAATTGAAATTTCTACTGACCGAAAACCCAAGTTTTTTGTACACAGTGATAGCGTTGGTATTTTCTACCAATACCTCGAGAACGTATTGTTTAGCGCCAGCCTCTTTAAGCGGCATAGTTGCAGCCATGAAAATTTTGGTGGCCAAGCCTCGCCCGCGATATTCGGGAATGGTTCCGGTGCCAGTGTCGTAGGCTATTCTTACACTGTTGTAGTCGCCAAAGCCATTCAAGGTAAATGCTACTAACCTGTCGCCATCGAAAGCCCCATAGGAAAGCGAGGCTACATATCCACGACGAATCAACATACGCATCAGCTCATCAGCAGTCCATTGGTAGGGGTAATCCTGAAATGCCAACGACCACGCGTCAAGCAACTGCTGGAGATTAGTTTTTTCGAGCGATCTGATTTCCATATCAATGCAACCTTATTTGGGATTATAATAGATTTTCATCGTAAAAAACGACAGTTTACAATTTAGCGTCCCATCCTACCATAAAGCCATTATGCAGCTTTGCTTCCCTTTTAAGTTCGGTAGTGGCAGAATCTATTATTTCCATCTTTACAAAACCCGGCTTGATTACAAGTATATCAAATACCTTTTGGTCGGTGGCTGTTTTACGGGCAATATCTGCTTTATAACCTTTGCTATGCGCAAACGACTGAAATGCGCCTCGCGCAGTATCGTCGGCAAAACGAAACAAGTATTTTATATCGCGTTTTTGCGTCAGGCTATCGCCAGAAGCGCGCAAAGAGGCAATCACTTTGCTGTTATCCATCCAGTTCCTGGTTTCTTCTGATGGGTAGAGAAATGTGCGATAGGTTATCCAGTCGGGATCATATTTTATGTTTATGGTGTATTTATAACCGTTGAAACTGCGTTTGTACATCCTACCTATCGCGTTCCGTACATCCGTAGTATCGCGAACGTAGTAATAGTTCAGGCGGTTGCAATTGAACATAAAAGTACCCGCCAGCGTTTTAGCAGTAACACCAGTGATAAAGTTATCGGTGGCATTAAGTATCTCCTCCAGCGTGTTCAGTTCATCGGCGGCAGGCATACCCTTTTTGTTGCATAGCTGCGCATGCGGACCTGTAATAACAAGAAAGGGTAGTTTTTTGTCGGGCGCTTTGTTTATCAGCTCCATATCTACTAAAACCGACCCTTGCTTATCGCCAAAGGTAGCCAGATAGGTATCCCAGTTTTCGTTTTGGGCAAACGCACTGCTGGTAAAGGCTAAAAAAACAAGCGTAGAAAAAAACAAGTAATACTTCACACAGTAAAGTAAGTAAAAGTTACCCATGCTAATGTCTGCTTTAGGAAAGGTTTAAGAAAAAACGATATACTGAGCAGTAAAGCGTGGGATAAAAACAAAGCGAGATGCATTTTCTCCCGTATTTTTACAACAATATTGCGTTAATGTGCGTTATAAAGCATACTTATGGTAAAAATTAAACTCCCGATAAATAAACTGTTCTTTATCCTGTTTGCCAGTACGCTACTTGCGGGCAATATAGGAATAGCTCAGGTAACCCCTACGCACACTATACATCTGAAAGCGGGCGACATTAACACCTCTGCCAATGCAACAGCATGGTTTGCTGCAAGCCGTGAAAAACGAATAGGGAACAAAGAACCTGTACAGGCGCTGATACAGTTTGACAAAATACCGACTGCACAACAGATTCAAATACTAAAACAAAACGGCATTACGCTTTACGACTACCTGCCCGACAATGCTTACAATGCGATAATTGATTACAGTGCAAACGTAGATGCAGCGCTGCAAACGAACATATACAGTATTACCGAAACAAAACCAGAATGGAAAGCCGATGATTTTGTATGGAAACAGGTACGCGCCAACAACAAGTCGGTAGAAATACTGGTAACGGTTTACCCTGGCGTGTCTGCTGAACAGTTGAGTGAATGGGTGGCTGCTTGGGGCGGCAAAGTGAATATCAGCCCACTACAACGCTATGGTTCTTATCGGGTGACGATGGCCGGCAATCAAGTTTATAATCTGGCACAGTGGTATGGAGTAAGGTACATTAGCCCGGTTACCGATATTGTGCCGCTCGACCTACAGTCGCGCCCGGCGGTGAAAGGCAATGTGGCTGTTGCCAGCCGCAGCTATGGCGGCTACGAGCTGAATGGCGACAGTGTAACCGTGGGCGTGGGCGATAATTGTTCCGGTATAATGCATGCAGACATGGATGGTCGTATCACCGATTTCAGTCCGGCTCCGCTATCGCACCATGGCGCTCACGTCAATGGTATTGTTGGCGCATCGGCATTGGTCGACCCATTGGCGGTGAGTATGGCCCCCAGAGTGTCGCTGGTAGATTTCCTATACGACCTTATACTGCCAGCTACTGGCGCGATGTACCGCGACTACAATATGACCATTACCAACAACTCGTATACGCTTGTAGCTGCCAGCTGTGAATATTGCGGCACTTACGATAGCTATTCTCAGTTTATGGACACAATGGCGTTGGAATATCCGGAAGTACAGCACGTCTTTGCGTCGGGCAACGATGGCGGAATGACCTGTGGGTCGTTCCTTCGCGGATTTGCCACGGTAGGCGGCGGCTACCAGCCATCTAAAAACACACTGATAGTAGGCAGTATGACCGACTACCTGATACAGGCCGACGATGAATCGCGCGGACCAGTAAAAGATGGGCGTCTTAAACCCGAAATGGTGGCCATAGGTCTGGGATCGTACTCTACAATAGCTGAGGATAAATATATTTGGTCGGCAGGCACCAGTATGGCATCGCCAATGGTAGCCGGTGGACTGGCAATCCTAACGCAACACTATAAGCGACTAAATGGAGGAGCGCAACCGCGTGCCGACCTTATGAGAGCCGTAATGCTGAACGGAGCCTTAGACCTGGGCAATCCGGGTCCTGACTTTAGTTATGGTTTCGGAGGAATGGATATATCTCGTTCTTTAAAAATTCTGGATGCAGGCAATTACCGTACAAACACTATTGCCAATGGCGACTCGCAAAAAGTAACTATAAACATACCGCAAAATACTGCACAGGTAAAAGTGATGTTGCTCTGGAACGATTTTCCGGGTAGCGCGCTTGCCGCAAAAGAATTGGTAAATGACCTGGACCTAAAAGTTACTGACCCAACCGGTAACACACACTTACCGCTTGTGCTGGACCCTACGCCTACCAACGTAAACAATATAGCCACCGAGCAACCCGACCGCCTGAACAATGCCGAACAGGTAATGATAACCAAACCAGCTGCAGGAGCCTATACTATTACTACAAAAGGATACAGCATCCCCAAAGGGCCCCAACCCTATGTTATAGCCTACGACATAATACCCAATGGACTGACGCTTACCTACCCGCTGGGCGGCGAGCAACTATCGGACAAAGACAGTATTAGAATATTCTGGAATACTATTGCTGACGGCAATCGGTTTACGGTGCAGTACTCAACCGACGATGGCGCTGCATGGACAACGCTAAGCGACACCATACCAGCCAGTGTTCGGTATATCAGTTTTATGCCGTCAGGTATTAATTCTGGCAAGTGCAGGGTGCGCATTTCCAGAAACAACACCCCCGACGTTGCGATTTCGCAACGCTTCAACATAAACAAGCAACCGGTAGCCGTACTTGATACAGCCCAATGCCCGGGTTATGTAAACATTCACTGGTCGCCAATACCTAATGCCAGTAAGTACTACCTGCACAAAAAAGCAGGTCAGTACCTGCAGCTATGCGACTCTACTACCGATACCGCCTATAGCTACAGTGGAATGTCGCTGCGCAATAAATCGTATGTAGCTGTGCAACCTGTAATAGATGGAGCTCCAGGCTACCGCAGCGTTGCAGCCATTACCGTAGCCAATAGCGGCAACTGCACAAAATCAATATCTAACGGCGACCTTGCGCTCGAAAAGATAACAGCGCCCACCAATGGACGTATGTTTACGAGCAACCAACTTACTGGCGGAAGTGTACTAAAAGTGTTGGTTAAAAATCTTTACAGCGCACCCTGTCCCGGATATACTGTATCGTGGCAACATAATGGCGGCGCATGGACGAACGTAACAGGAACAACTACGCTGCCTCCAAACAGCGCTACAGAAATTTCGATTCTTGGCATTGACTTTACGCCCCTTGGCACGCATAATCTAAGGGTTGTTGTACATAATTTGTCGGCCACCGATAGGGTAACGATAAACGATACGCTGACTGCAACAATTCTACATATTGACAATGCGCCACTGAATCTTGCTACGCCATTTACCGACGACTTTGAGACAATGGGTAAGGTATCGGCTCATCACGATTCTATAGGTGTTGCGCCAAATGGCCATTGGGATTTCTTCACCCGCAACGATTCGGGCAGGATGAGGTCGTTTGTGAATGCCGATGTCACACTTGCAGGATCTCGTTCTATTAGTCTAGATGAAGTTCAGAACTTGAAGGAAGGCAGCGCCAATCGCTTTGTGGGCACCTTCAACCTAAGTGGTTATGATACCAGCAATACAGAGGTACGCGTAGATTTCGACTACATGCTGCATGGTATTCCCAAATCGGCCGCCGGTAACATAATTTCTGCGAGAGGAATCGATACTGCCCTATGGCAAACGCTGGCTGGATATGACTTCAATACTTATCCCGGCATACTCAACCATATAAAATCGGTTTCTCTAACAGACGCCTTACGGAAGGGTAATGCTAATTTCAGCGCAAGCACACAGATAGCGATTTGCCAAAACGACACATCGCTTATCGCCACCTACAACTACGGAAACGGTCTTACAATTGACAACTTCAAATTGTACACAGTTACAAACGATGCAAGTCTGGCCGCTGTTGTATCACCTGCGCCATCCAACTGTGGCTTAACTGGCACTACCCCTCTTACAATAAGGGTTAGTAATGGCGTAAACAATACACTACGCAACATTCAGGTTTTCTACAATTATGATGGCGGCCCAACTTTTAATGGAACGATAGATTCCATCAATGCCAAATCAAGCGTAAACTATACCTTCTCGCAAGAATTAAGCGTACCCATTGGAGCAGCCCATACGCTCAACGTTTGGATAAACCAACTCGGCGACTCGTACAAGGCTAATGACAGCATACTCAGCTATAAAATCAGGAACAGCCAGATAATAACCAGCTTCCCATACCTCGAAAATTTCGAAACTGGCGCAGGCGGTTTCTATGCTGATGGATTCCGTAACTCATGGCAATATGGAACGCCTGCAAGCGCCAAAATAAACAAAGCGGCAAGCGGCAAAAAAGCATGGAAAACTAACCTGACCGGTAGGTATAACAACCTGGAACGATCGTTTCTTTACTCGCCTTGTTTTGATATTTCGACAATGGATAATCCAACAGTTAGCTTCAGTGCAGCTTTCGACATAGAGAACTGTGGCAAAACACTGTGCGACGCCGGATTTGTAGAATACTCATTTGACGGAGCCATCTGGACTAAACTCGGGCGCTCAGGACAAGGTACTAACTGGTATGATTCGACATTTGAAGTGTGGAACAACTCTGGCCCCTATGCTACCCGCTGGCATGTGGTTACAGCAAGTATACCGCAACTGGGCTCCGGCCAAACTACGCGTCTGCGTTTCGCATTGTCCACCGACCCGGGAGCAACCTTTGAAGGAATGGCTATAGACGATATACATATATTTGACAAAGCGAAAACAATTTTGGCCGCTACCGGCGCTGAAACCGTGGACCTGTCGCCTGCAGCCAATGTTTGGACCCCTTATTTGCTTAACGATCAGGTAATGGGAGCATTACAACCTGGAATAGCAAATGTCGGCAATGTACAAATGACATTATACAAGCAGGATACCACTGTTAATGCCGGCGCAACACAATTTGTAATGCCGCGTAGCTACCTGATAAGATCAAATCAAACGATAACCGATAGTACAGTCGTACGCTTGTATTTGCTGGATAGTGAGCTTCAAAATGTTCAAAACGATAAGACTTGCCCATCGTGCACACCCATTGCCGACGCTTATTCGCTGGGCGTGACGCAGTTTGTCAATAACGCAACGCCGGGTCAGGAAAACAATTCCCTTGTTGACGATTCCTTAGGTATATTTAACTACTATACAGCCAACAACATAAAATGGGTACCCTACGACAAAGGCTACTATGCGGAACTAAAGATAAATCCGCTTTCTGAACTCTGGTTCAACAACGGAGGCCCAACGAGCAACTTTCCCGCAGCTATCGACTATCTGAACTTTGCAGCTTACAGAAATGACGCCAATGTAAACACCTACTGGTATTCGCTTATAGATACGGCGGTTGCGACTTATTATCTGCAACGCGCGGAAGATTCGGGCGCGTTTTCAACCATCAAAACCATTGCTGCAAACAAGTTTAATCCTGGTTTATATGCCCACACCGATTCTATAAATATGACATCGGACGCACATATTTACTATTACCGACTTAAATGGCTGATGCAAGGTAAGGAAACACCGTATTACTCGCCGGTAAGAAAAATTGTGTACAATGATGTAGAAGCTAACACTATAGCGTTTAACGCCCGTATGACCGGTAAGGGAGCCATAGGGGTAGACTGGACTTCCTACATCGATGGTGTTGCAACGCGCTACAAGGTAGAACGAGCTATTGGCAGCAAAGCGTTTACCAAAATAAATGAAAAAACATCGACACGATCATACGGAAAGCAATATAAAATTCTGGATGCTGATTTTGGAACCCTTCCATCCGGTACTCAAATACATTACCGACTTACTGCTTACCTCGACGATAATAGCGAACTTGTATTGCCTATTCGCACTGTAGACTGGGTGGATGGAAATGCTATCGTCAATATTTATCCAAACCCCACGCACGACGGAGCGATAACCATAAGCTGGGATGCAAATCCCGGTGTGCGCATGCAACTGAATATTACCGATGCCATTGGTCGTACCTGGCACAATCAAACAATAACCGCAACCCAATGGAATAATACAACGCTGCTGCAAACGCCGCGCCTACCTACCGGATTGTACCTGATAAGGATGGACATTGAGGGCAGAAAGTACGTAGCTAAAATTGTGTACGAATAATAACAGGTTGGCAGGTAACTCCCTGCCAACCTGTTGTTTAAGTAGTTGCCCGAACCGCAGCATAATACAAATTGGCGAAACAAAACCTCATTTTATTAATCGGATAATGTACTTTTAAATTCTATTATCGCTAATCAACTCTATGCGCGAAGGCCAGTTTATAAAACGCAACTTAGGCAGGTGGCAACAGTATCAGGAAAATACCGAAGACCCCGACGAAGTTGCGAAGAGATTTACCTATCTGGTAGATGACTTGTCGTATGCCAAAACATTCTACCCACATGGTAATACCATAAAGTACATCAATGGCATAGCGGCGGGTATATACCTAAGTATTTACAAAAACAAAAAAGAGAGCACACGCAGACTAATAACCTTCTGGACAACTGAGCTACCGCTAGTAATAAGGCGCAACCACCGACTGCTATTGTTTACCTTTTTGTTTTTTCTTGTGTTTGTGGGCCTGGGTGTTTTTTCAGCCTATATAGACCAAACATTTATCCGCGCTGTATTGGGCGATGGTTATGTAGATATGACCGAGCGTAATATTGCCGCAGGTAATCCCTTTGGCGTATATAAAGATGCCGATAGTATGTCTATGTTCTTTCAGATAGCCTTCAATAATATAAAGGTTGCCTTTTTGTGCTATACCATGGGCATAACGGCCGGCTTAGTAACCATGTATCTATTGTTTACCAACGGCCTAATGGTTGGTGTGTTTGAGTATATGTTTTTTCACCACCACCTTGGCTTCAAGTCTGTGCTGGTAATTTTTGTACATGGCACTTTAGAGCTATCGGCAATTGTTATAGCGGGCTGCGCAGGTCTATCGTTGGGGTATGCTTTATTATTCCCCGGCACCTATACTCGTATACAGTCATTACGCACTGCCGCAAAGGATAGCATAAAAATTATCATTAGCCTTGTGCCTATTTTCATTGTTGCCGCTTTTTTCGAGAGTTTTGTAACGCGCCACACCGAAATGCCTGTATGGATGAGTTTACTCATATTGCTTTCGTCGGCAGCGTTCATTATCTGGTATTTTGTGATGTACCCCATCATTGTTAGTGAAAAAGTAAACCTTAATGCGCCCGAGCAATAGACTGCTGTTGATATTGTTTTTATTGTTTGCCGGCATTACCAACCGCGCATATGCAGCGTCGGATACTGCGGCTATAGTGCAGCAAGCGCCTGCGCAAATGACCGCGGCCCAATGGAAACAGCTAACCAGCGACAAAAGTTTAAACTATGCCAATGAGCAAGAAGTAGATCCCGATGAAGCAAATAAGAAAGTTGCAGAAGACAGCCTGGGCTGGTACCAGCGATTAATACAGGGTTTCTTCAACTTATTGGCAAGCGGTGTGGGTACGGTTATTGTATGGATCATAGTGTTGTCGCTTATAGGCTACATTGTCTATAGAATATTCATTAACAGCGACAGCTTCCTTTTCAGAAAAAACAAGAAGTTAATAGATACGGGCGACGAAATTGTAGAAAACGAGCACGATATAACCGCTACGAATTGGGAAGCCCTGCTACAACAGTCCGTAGCAAATAAAGATATGCGTTTGGCTATCCGTTATAGCTATATGCGCATGCTGCAACTGCTACAGCAGCGAAACATGATTCAGTACAGGCAAGACAAAACAAACTACGAATATTTTCATGAGCTGCAATCGGCGGCAGTGAAGCCTGCATTTAAACAAATGACCCGGCTATATGAATATGCATGGTATGGCCGCGCCGACCTTTCTGTAAATACCTACAACGACTATATTGCGTTGTTTAACAATACACGAAAACAATTGGGCGCATGATGAGGCAGAAAATTGTTATCGTAATATTGGCGATGGCTGTAGGGCTGGCGGCCTGCAGCAAAAAAAAGAAAGGCCTGAGCGCCGAGCAGTGGCGCCCAACGCTGGAAAGTCGCGACAAAAACCCATACGGCGTTTGGTTGGCGCATCAGTCGCTAAAGTATTTCTTCCCCAATGCCAAGCAGGAGACTCTACCGGGACAATTCAGGTACACCAGCATAGACGATGCCATGCTGTATCACGACTCGGGCAGGGCGCTATTGGTAGTGCAGGGCCTCGACTTTTATATAAGTAGCGAAGAATGGACCGCACTAAAAGGTTTTGTGGAAAATGGCAATGAACTGATGATATTTTCCAGCCATCTGGATAACAAAATAGAAACAGAGCTGAAGCTATACAAGCAAAAATGCGGCGCAGAAGACTACCTGTTCAATCAGTTTACCGTAACCGATAAAGATATAAAACCGCTGCGATTGGTAACCGACACAACAAAATATGGATACACCGGCAGACCAATAAGAAGCTATTTTGAAATTAATACGGACTCTGTTTTCTACTATGCCAGCGTATCTAAATACCAGAATACCGAAACCGATGAAAGTTTGGCCGATTCGGCTGTGTACACCATAGAAGGCGATGACACGACCATTACCTATTATAGACGCAACCAGCCGGTACCGGCAAATGCCGACCAGTATTACGATTCAGAGAACGAACGACTGATGTTTAGGCTGCGAGCTGATACGCTGGGCTATGTGAAAAACAATGTGAACTATGTACGATATAAATTGGGCGGCGGACATATAACCCTACATGCTGCCCCGCTAACTATAAGCAACTACTTTTTGCTGCAACCCGGCAATGAAAAATATTTGAGCGGGATATGGCAAACACTACCGGGCGATGTATCGCACGTGTATTGGTGCGACTATTTTAAACATAGCGATGAAACAACAAACAGCAATGTACTATGGCGATACCCATCTACCCGTTACGCCATAATTTTGGCGTTGCTGGCAATGCTCATTTACATATTGTTTGAGGGTAAGCGCAAGCAGCGCATAATACCTGTACTACCGCCGTTGAAAAACGACTCTGTATCGTTTGTAGAAACAGTAGGTAGGCTTTATTTCAACAAAGGCAACCATACCAATCTGGCCGAAAAAATGACCATGCAGTTTCTGGAGTGGGTACGTACCCATTACTTCCTGAATACCAACTTACTCAACGAACAGTTTATCGCCCAGCTTACCATAAAATCGGGACAGCCAGAGGCTAAAGTGCGTATGCTGATGGATATGATACATGAAATGAAACTAGGTACCGCACATACCGACGACGCTTACCTTTACCAGCTTTACACAACAATTCAGCAATTTTATAAAAATATTTATTGATAATGGAATCAGCAGAACAGTCGCAAAGTTTTTTACCGGACGAGCATCCGCTGTCGCATTTTGTAGAACAGATACAGCACGAGATAGCAAAAGTAATAGTAGGGCAGCACGCAATGATAGAACAATTGCTTGCGGGCCTGCTTGCAGATGGGCACATACTGATAGAAGGCGCGCCCGGCGTAGCCAAAACGCTCACCGCGCGTTTGCTATCGAAACTGATAGATGTGCGGTTTTCGCGTATACAGTTTACGCCCGATCTTATGCCGAGCGATGTAGTGGGTACCAGCGTATTCAATCCGCAAACATCTACTTTTCAATTTAAAGCAGGGCCAATATTCAGCAACATAACGCTGATAGACGAAATAAACCGCGCCCCTGCCAAAACACAGGCAGCGTTGTTTGAAGTGATGGAAGAACGGCAGGTAACTGTTGATGGTATTTCGCACCACATGCAGGCGCCATTTATGGTTATAGCTACGCAAAACCCTATAGAACACGAAGGCACCTACCGCCTGCCCGAGGCCCAGCTCGATAGGTTTTTGATGAAGATAACTGTGGGATACCCAAATCTGAAAGAAGAAATTCAGATACTGGAACGCCATAACGGACAGCAAATAACAGAAATGCTGCACGATATTAAGCCCATGCTCAGCCCTGAACTACTCAAGAATGCGCGCATGCAGGTAAGGCAAACCCATATTGAACCTAAATTGCTGGAGTTTGTAGCCAAAATTACCTATGAAACCCGCAACGACAGATCGCTGTACGTGGGGGCTTCGCCAAGGGCGTCTATTGCTATGCTGCAAATTGCAAAAGCATTCAGTGTGCTTCGGGGTAGAAATTTTGTGATACCGGAAGATATACTGCAGGCTGCGCCATGTGTGTTGCGACACCGTATACTGCTTACACCCGAGCGCGAAATGGAAGGCGCAACTACCGACGATGTGATAAAGGAAATACTGGCAAGAATGGAAATACCACGCTAACGCAATAACCGGCCAACAAAGAAAAATAATAGAAAGTGATAAGAAAATACATAGGCGATCTGTTCATACACACCCATTGGTACTTACTGATGCTAGGGTGTGTTGTGTTATTTTTTATCTCTTTCTTTGCTCCGCTACTCTACAACCCTGCCATTGTAGCGGCCGCTTGCTTGTTCGGATGTACAGTGATCGATTATGCGCTTTTGTTTTTTGCTGCAGGCGGCATAGCCGCGCATCGACAAATGGCTGCAAGGTTCAGTATAGGCGATGAAAACAAAGTGACGATTGAGCTGGATAACAGATATCCTTTTAAGGTAAAATGCTCGGTAATTGATGAAATACCCTTCCAGTTTCAGGTGCGCGACTTCCTGATAGAAACAGTAATAAAATACCGTGCAAAAACGCAGCTGAGCTATACCCTTCGCCCTCTAACCCGAGGTAAATTCGGCTTTGGTGTGGTAGTGTGCTATACATCCAGCCCTATAGGGTTGCTAAAACGCCGTTTTAACATAGCAGAGCCAGAAGAGATAAAGGTGTACCCAGCCTTTCAGCAATTACGTAAATACCAGCTAATGGCGGTAACGGGCAGCGCGGTTGCGGGCACGAAAAAGGTGCGCAGACTGGGTCATAGTATGGAGTTTGAAAAAATAAAAGACTATGTGCAGGGCGACGATGTGCGCACCATCAACTGGAAAGCAACAGCCCGCAGCACATCGTTAATGGTGAACACCTATACAGATGCGCGGCAACAACAAATTTATTGCCTGATAGACAAGGGGCGAAATATGAAAATGCCCTTCGAAGGCATGACGCTGCTCGACCACTCAATAAATGCAAGCCTTGCCTTGCTGAATGTAGCATTGCTGAAACAGGATAAAGCCGGGTTGATAACTTACGCCAACAAGATAGGCGATATAGTAGCTGCAGACCGGCGGGGCGACCAACTGCACCGGATACTGGAAACACTGTATAAAACACAAACCGAATTTAAAGAAACAGATTATGAAGCTGTATGGAGCGCTGTGCATCGCGGCATAACACAACGCAGCCTGATATTGGTATTTACTAACTTCGAAAGCTATTCGTCGCTGGAACGACAACTACCTTTTCTGAAAAAAATAGCTCAACGGCACCTTGCCTGCGTAGTGTTTTTTCAGAATACACTGCTCAAGGAGATACACGAAACAAATCCCGACAGCATAGAAGGCATTTATATAAAAACAATTGCCGACCAGTTTGATCTGGAAAAGCGACTGATAGTAAAAGAGCTACGCCGACATGGTATTCTCTCCATACTGACCACGCCGCAAAATCTAAGTATTGATGTAATCAACAAATACCTGGAATTAAAAGCCCGGCAGATGGTATAAGGCGCTAAAAAATTACGATTTTTGTAACCATGCATATACAACGCATAATAGGAAAATATGCTCCCGCCTTGCAACCGCAGGCGCTTGCTGGTATTTTGGCGCTTTGCACTGCACTTACGGTGGGCATAAGTTCCTGCAAAAAAGACCTTTTGCACCTTAAAAATGTGCAACAACTGAATAGCCAAACAAGCTGTCGCATAAATAATGTACAATTTATAGATAGTAAAACAGCTATACTGGCAGGCGGCGAAATATGGTCTAAAACCGCTGTGTGTCGCTCTACCGATGGCGGATATACCTGGATTGCAGATACCTCTGGCACGGTAACTGGCTTGGGTAAGGCGATGTTTGGTATGGATATAGCGCCATCTGGCAAAACCTATTTGTGCGGAGTAGACGGGGATGTGCTCCACTCTGCCGATAGCGGCAATACCTGGAACTTCAATCGTATAGACAACTGGCTGCATTATGTAGGCGGCACATTTGCCAAACCCGATACAGGCATTTTTGTAAGCACGGTGTTACAACGCCAGTGCACCATAACCCGGGTTAATGCACGCTTCCAAATTATTGATACACAAACATTTTTGTTTGGGCTGAATGGCATAAAAATGATGACGCCCGACAGGGGATATATTTACGGCTATGGTACGGTGATGCAAACTACCAATGGCGGCGCAACTTGGACTTTTCAGGATGTGAAAGGCGATAATTTTACGGCAATGGAAGCTCATGGCGACGAAATGTGGCTATGTGGATCGAGCGGAGGCATTTACCATACCCTAAACGGCGGCGTTAATTGGGAAGAGCTAAGAAACGGCAGCGACATAACACAGAAAAGATACTATCTGCGCTGTATAACATTTAAAGACAGTAATACAGGTTGGGCAGCCGGCGACAACGGAGCGCTCATATACACCGATGATGGCGGCAGGCATTGGGCTCAGTATGAATCTTTTACCACAAAATGCCTTCGGACAATAAGTATTTGTCCAAACGGCGATTTGCTGGTGGCTGGCGACGACGGCGTATTGTTTCGTATCGCTTTATAGGTTTTTACCTTGTAGGTAAACGTGTATTTGTTTATTGATGCGCAGGGCGTTTGTGTTTCCAGCGGCGGTGCGACCACAGCCATATTTCTGGTTGTTTTATAATGTCGGCCTCGAGCGTTCTGGTATGCATTTCCGACAACTGGTCGTCTATAGTTTCTGCTGGCTTTTCAACAAGCAATTCAGCTTGTATTTCGTAAAAGCCGCGTTTTATCCGCGCTATACGGGCATAAATAACCGGAAAGTTGAGCTTTCGTGAAATAATCTCCACACCTTTAAATACTGGCGTATCCTGGTTTAAGAAAGTTGTCCAGTAGGCATTGTTGGGTTGCGGTGTCTGGTCAGAAATGAATGCAGTCGCATTTAATCCGCCCCGGTTAGAGAGCATTTCCTTATATGTTTCCTTCATAGGTATGAGCCGCGAGCCGAACCTCGAGCGCATACGGTACATAAGTTGATCGAAGCGCTTGTTGCGTAACGGATGGTAAATAACATAAAGCTGGTGTTTCCCTACCAGACTAAAAGTATTGCCTGCCCACTCCCAGTTGCCAAAATGTCCCATAACAAGTATTACGCTTTGGTTTTCGGCAGCATATTTATTGAAAAGTGTCAAAGCGTCTGGGCTGAACTTGCAGCGCTTCAGCATTTCTTTTTCACTGATCGTTAAAGTTTTAAATGTTTCCAGAAAAAGGTCGCAGAGGTAGTGGTAATAATCGCTGCATATTTTATTTATTGCCGCTTCGTTTTTTTCAGGAAAAGAGTTTCTGAGATTTTGCAACACCACATCTTTGCGATACCCCACTACCCTATAAAAAATAAAATAAACGAAATTGGAAAAACCGTAAAGGAGTGGAAAAGGCAACAATGAAATAAGATAAATAAACGGTATTACCAGAAAATAGACCAAAGCTTCCAATGTATAACAGGTTTTAGCAAAAGTATCAATTAATACTGAAACGATGTTGATATTAGCTTTGGTCTAGCTAATACCCCATTGTCTGAATCATTTGTAGATTGCTATTTCATTGGGATTATTGCAAAACAAGGCAGCCAACGCAATCCATATTATTGCGCTATGAGCCTCAAATAATTAGCAAAAAAAAGTTGGCAAACCCGATTATTATTCTTAGCAAAATTCTTGGTTGTTTATAAAAAAAATGTAGATTTGCGTATTATTAATTTTTCATTCAATTCAAAATGCAAGAAGGTACAGTAAAGTTTTTCAATGAAACCAAAGGATTTGGCTTCATTACGCCAGCTAACGGCGGACAAGACATTTTCGTTCACGTATCAGGTCTGAAAGATCAAATCCGTGAGAATGACAGAGTGTCTTACGAAGTACAAAATGGTAAAAAAGGTTTGAACGCAGTTAACGTTAAAGTAATTTAATAATCTACGCGACACTTAATATCATTGCAAGACGTGCTAGCACGTCTTTTTTTATTGCATCAAATCGTGGATTGAGTGGTTCGTACCGGTGAATACATTGCTTAAACCCTGCATGAAAGCTTCTATTAATACCAAAGGCTGTTGGATATTCTCGTGCCAATACGAAACTTACTCCTTCATGAGCAAGCCAGGGTAGCCGCAGTCACCTAGGATTAGGCTCCATATATTTTCTTTTAGTTGATTAATTTTGCCTGGACAGATTATAAGTCCAACCTGACGGGTTTCGACCTCTACAATTACTATTTTTCCAAGTAACGCAGGTGCAAATTTTATTTGGCATTTATGGATGGCCCGGTCATAACAAACTTGCTTTACGCAACAGAACCTCCCCTTAGAGAGTCTATCTATTTCAAAGAATCTCTATAGACTACCTGCTAAAAATAAGACCAATTCGATTATATGCAATTTGCGCATACAATTGAATTGGTCAGGAAATGAAAGCCCAAAAATTGTAAAAGACCTAGGCAGTGTTAACGAAATCCGTTGCCTAATAAATGGGGTATTTTATCTCGCAAATAGCTACTCAAATTTCACCCATGCAATTTTACACTCGCGCTTGCCCTTTAGCCTTTCCATCATAATAGATGCGTAGGTATTGGTTTGTGGAGCATAGTTCGATGCATCTATCTGAACATATTTTTCTGTTTTTTTGGTTTCGGGGGCGCCAAACAAATACGACTGCACCAGCTTACCATTATCCAGCTTGTAGCAAAGCGTATTTAGTTTTTTTGCCTTCACCACCTTTTTACGACTATCAGATGGATCTTTTTCTGCGTTTTTCTTCAACTCGTTAAACAATACATAGTGACCTTTGGCGCCATCTATGTAATCGAACGACATGAAGCTGTTGGCGTGGGTGTATTTAAAACCTTTTGCAGAGCCGCTTGGCTCTCCTACATCGGCAAAGCCTTTGCGCCAATAACCCTTCTCGCGCTTTATGCTATAAAACTTAGGGAAATAACCTCGTGTATATTGAGATTTGATAATAGCATAGCCATATTTTTCCTCGCCCTTTTCGTCGAGCTCAGAAATAGCGATACCACCCAGGCGTGTATGCACAGTCGATCCATTTTTGCTCGATTTCACTATTGTGCGCATTTCTTCTGTAATAGCCACTGTGCTATGATCTTTATTTACCCGCACCTCTTGCGGCATACCGCCCATGCCTTTTTTCTGCTTTAGCTGCTCAGTAGCATAATAAGTAGCCAATTTCGCTTCAAAAGGTTTCAGGTTGGTCAACTTCAGCGTGGCAGGGTCAATGTAGCTCATTACCGTGAGGTAGTAACTAACTGCATCCTGAAACATTTTTGTCTTACTTTCCACATAAGTGAGCGTCATAAGCTCAATTAGCCCAGTGCCGGAATTGTACTTCATTACCGAAGAGGTCTTCTTAAAATCCTCGCTAAAATCGAGCATATTGTGCGCAAACTCCTTTTCGTCGCTTTTCAACCGAGACATTATAACGCGCGAGTCTTTCTGCTTGCCTGTATTGAAGCCATAAGTGGCTATAAACACCTGTTTGGCGCCATCTACGGTCATACCCAGATAACGCAGGTATTTGTACTTATTTTCCGGAGCTACGTAGTATGCCTTATTGAGCAATTTATGGTTTCCATCGAAATGTAATACCTGTATACGTTCGCCAGATTCGTGTGCAAAGCCATCGAACGACACGACGGCATAACAGTCGGAATTAGCGTCTTTTTCTATAAACGCGCTTATAGGGTCTACGTCGCCGAAAGCCATGGCAAACGACGCCCCTCTAACATACTCGGGCAATTCACACACCGTATCTGTTTGCGTATTGCGACCGGTATTGGGATCGAAAATAAAACGAACTAGATTGGTTTTACGTCGTACTGTGCGCTGCAAAAACATAACCGGTTTACCGCTTATTTCATACACACCCTGCACTGTAGATTTACCAAACGTTTTCACAATCTCTTTGGTTGCTTCCAGCTTTTGTGTATTTACCAGCGCTCTTTCCTTGTTATATACCTTAACCACTACGCCTTCTTTTCTCGAAAAATGAAAATAAAAGGTATTGCCGTTGTTCAACTGCATTAGTTTGTTATAGCCATCGCTCGGAGCTTTGAAAGAAGCGCTTTTTTCTACGGGAAATGTTTGTGCGTAAGTTGGCGCCAATTGAGCCGCCACCAAAGTTAAAGCCAACAGTAATTTCTTCATAAGAGGTCTGCTATATTGATTTCTGCTGGCGAATATAATGCGGAATGGCATTACCTGTCTGTTATAGACAAAATAATGCCAATCCCACATATGCTTTCCTAAATGATGCTATTCAAATTTAACCCATACTATACGGGTTTCTTTGTCGCGTTTCACGCGCTCTACAACTATTGTAGCATAGGTTTTAGTTTCTTTCTGATAGTTTGATGCCTCTATGTAGCAGAAACTATTGGTATTATCGTCCTTTGGCTCGCCAAAAAGGTAGCTTCTCGTCACCTTACCATTATCCAGTTTGTAGCACATGGTGTGGGTGTTGCTCACCGCTTGCACAGTAGTGCGTTTGTCGGTGGCATCCTTATCTATATTTTTTGGCGCATCATTAAACAATATGTAACGTGCTTTGTCGGTATTCACATAATCAAACGACATAAACGCATTGGTATTACCGCCGCCAGTCATTGAAAAGCCGGAATGAACTACATGACCGGTACCTGCATTTCCATAAGACCAATAGCCCTTACCTTTTTGCGCCAAATAGAGATTTGGTATGTAGCCAGAGGCTAACTGTGACTTTGTAATTCCGTACCCATGCAGTTCTTCACCCTTCTGATCTAGTTCTTCTATTCCTATGTTGTTCAAAAATGTTTTCTCAGATACCAAAATACCATTATTATAAGTTTGCTCCAGTTTCATTTCTTCCATCAGCACTGTTGTGGTATTGTCGTTGTTGATAATCATGTCCTGAGGTACTCCGCTGTATGGATCTTCTTTGCCGGCGTTTTTCATTAGGTCGGCCGATACCATTTTACCTTCCAATGGTTTTACTGCTACAGCTTTAAGCGTTTCGGGGTCTAAGTAGGTCATCAATGCAAGGTAGTAGGTAGACAACCCTTTCATAAACTGCGCTTTTTTCTGGGTAACGGTAATAGTAAGTACCTGCAATAATTTAGTGGACGGATTATAGTGCATCACCGCCTTGGTATCCTTAAAATCTTCGCTGAAATCGAGCATATTGCTGGCAAACTCTTTTTCACCCTTGTGCAAACGCGATACGATTATTCTTGATTCTTTTTCATTTCCAAGATTGAATCCGTAAGTGCATAGATAAATATTTTGGTCGCCATCTACAGTTAGCCCTATGAAACGCAAATATTTAAATTTACCGCCCGGCGATGCAAACATTGAACGATTGATCTCTTTGTGGTCGCCATTATAATGCACTACTTCCAAATTTGCATTTGTTTCGTTCGAAAAACCGCTTGAAAACACAACCGCATAGTTATCAGAAGCCGGATCTTTTTCTACATACGAAGTACTGGGCTCAGTTTTGCCAAATAATTTGAGTTGCTGCATCTCACCCAATTTATCCTCTTTTATTTTAGCGCCTGTTTGGGGGTCTATAACTATTCGGTACAATGTAGGTATATGGTCCTGTATCTGCTGCAAGAAAATCACGGGTTGACCTTTTATTTCGTAAAGGCCTTCGATCTGTGATACCTTCATTTTCTTAGCTTCCCACATATCGCTTTCCAAGGTCTTACTCGATATCTCCTTACGTTTTTTGTCGTAAACGGTCACTTCGATACCATCCTTTTTAGAAAAATGAAAAAAAATCGTATTCCCATTTTTTAACTGCATTAGTTTATTCCAACCATCGTTGGGTTCGTCAAAGGCTTCGCTTCTTTCGATGCCTGCGGTCTGTGCCTGCGCTGCGCCAAAAGACACCATTAGCGCGAACAATAAGATAAAGGTTTTCTTCATACTTGTGGTTTTTGTGGTTATTATATAAAATTTAAAGGTGGCAATTTTGCTTTTACAGGCTCGGATCCGGCAAGGTATGGTAAAAAAGTATCGAAAAACAGGCGCTTATTGTAAAAATTGTAGCGAAATTAATATTTTCTCACGATTACTACCTATTGATAACAAATACACAACGCTCAGCAAAAAGCGTAATAAATATAATATTAATTAAATATTTAGATCAAAATAAAAATCTGCGAC
>CAIRYK010000058.1 GCA_903882805.1 uncultured Bacteroidota bacterium
AATAATATTATATATTAAACAATTTAAATTAGAATTAAAGTATCAGATTACACTATTATGAAACAAAAATAAGTTTATTAATGCCTACCTGTTTACCGCTTCACCGCCAGCAGCGCAGCAATAGCCATGCTATCCTTCCGCAGCCAGCCCAGCAGTCGTGGCTGCTTTATTATCCAGCGGTTGTTGTTGCATTCCAGCGGAAAGGTATCTCGCGAGGGGGCAAAGGGGCCGGGGTTTTGCTGCACTATGCCCACTGCGCTATCGGTTACAAACGATACTATGGCCACATGCCCATACGGGTTTGCTGCATAACCGTCCAGTATTACCAAATCTTCGGCGCGGGGCTTGCTTAGGCTGCCGTTGGTAAACTGCAGCAAGGCACGCTTTTCGTTTATGGCGCTGTCGGACACTGCCGCGTCAAAAAAATCTTTGGCATTACCGTACGTGTCGGGCATTTTGTGGTGCAGCCGCTGGTAGTAGTAGCGCTTCACAAACTCTACGCACTGGTATTTCATACCCAGGTTGTAGCCGTCGTCGGCGCGGTTGCGGCCTCCTATGTGGCCCACCATGCCATTGTAATAAACCACTACGCCATTCAGGCTATCGAGCGGCTGACCGATCTTGTATTTGGCGTTAGGATTAAAATCGCTGTGAAACGCATACCAGTACACCCCATACAGCAGCGCCACAGCAGCAATTACATAGATGACTATTTTTGTTTTACGCGTCATAGTTATTTTGGATAGGGGCTAAGAAATTCCCGGGTATTACCCCAGCATTGCCTCCAGGTCGTCTTTTCTTATCATTACAAATACCTTTTTGCCTTCGGGAGTGTATTCGGGCTGGCTGCAGCCAAACAGCTCATCTACCAGCGCCTGCTGCCCTTCGGGCTGCATAATGGCGTGTTTGTTTCGGCTGAGTCGGCGGGCCATGTGCGCCAGCAGCATATCCGTACGCTTGCCTACCGCATCGGGCGATTCGTTTTTCAGGTGCTCCACCACTTCGTCCAGCACATATTTTTCTTCGCCGCCGGGCAGCCCTGCGGGTATGCCCTGCACTACAAAAGTATTTTTACCAAAGGGCGCTATATCGAACCCTATTCGTGCCAGATCGCCCAGCGCCTCGTTGAGCAGCAGCGAGTCTTGCGGCGACAGCTCGTAGCTGAGCGGAAACAACACCTGCTGCGAGGCCATATCCTGTCCGTTCCACTGAGCCAGCAACCGCTCGTACCATATACGCTCCTGCGCCCGGCGAATGTGTATGAGCATCATTCCCGACTTTACCGTAGTAGCCAGCATAGACCCATGTATCAGCATCATATTGCCGGCGCCCTTACCTGCCGATTCGGCAGCATAGAGCGTATTCACCTCCGACGGTATTATGGTCGATTCCTCGCCATTAATCATCTGGTGAGTAATACTGTTTTCGGGAAAGGTAGTGTTGGGTTCGGTAGATACCTGTGGGTATTGTTGGGCTTGGGTTGTTGGGTTTTGCGCTATTTCATAGAGGGCTTTCCAGCTTTTCAGACTGTCTTTGCGCTCTATGATGTGCGCCTGATTTTTATCGGTAAACGTATTGAACAGGTAACCTGTTTTTGTTTCCTCGCGCTGCCGCTCCGTTACCGGCCGCTGCACAGCGCTTAGTTGCTCAATCTCGGGCGCGAGTGTAAAATCGAGCGAGGGGGCTATATTGTACCGGGCCAGCGCATGCTTCACCGCTGCGTTCAGGTAAGAGTACATCAGCCGGTCGTCTTCAAACTTCACTTCCTGCTTGGTAGGGTGCACATTCACATCTACCCTCGATGGGTCTATGTCCAGAAACAGCGTATAAAACGGGAAAGATTCTTTTTCTATAAGGCTGCCATAGGCCATTGCCACGGCATGGTTGAGGTAAGAATTGCGAATGAACCGGCCGTTGATAATAAAAAACTGATTGCCGCGCGTGCGGGTAGCGGCATCGGGCTTACCTATGAACCCATATATGTTCAGCAGGTCGGTGCGCTCCTCTACCGGCACCAGATTTTTGGCATAAGCGTTGCCCAGCAGGCCCACAATACGCTCTTTCAGGTTGCCGGCTTCCAGATGAAACTCCTCCGCGCCATTGTTCCACATCCGGAAACTAATGCCCGGATAAGAGAGCGCCACACGCGTAAACTCGTCGTGTATATGGCGCATCTCGGTATTGTTGCTTTTCAGAAAGTGCCTGCGGGCAGGCACATTAAAAAACAGGTTTTTCACCATAAAGTTGGTGCCTGCGTTCACGGCGCAAGGCTCCTGCAGCTTCACCTCCGTGCCTTCTATCACCAATCGCGTGCCGGTTTCGCTATCGGCCTGACGGGTTTTTAGTTCCACCTGCGTTACTGCGGCAATACTGGCCAGCGCCTCGCCCCTGAAGCCCATAGTGCGAATCTTGAAGAGGTCTTCAATATTGCGGATCTTGGAGGTAGCATGTCGTTCAAAACTCATACGGGCGTCGGTGGGGCTCATGCCCTTACCATTGTCTATTACCTGTATCAGTTCTTTACCTGCGTCTTTTATCACCAGTTGAATATCGGTGGCGCCGGCGTCAATAGCATTTTCCAGCAACTCCTTTACCGCCGATGCCGGACGCTGTATTACCTCGCCTGCAGCAATCTGATTGGCAATATGGTCCGATAATAATTGTATTACATCCGGCACAGGTTATGGTTTTTTTGCAAAGGTAGTAGGTTATAGTCAATAGGCGTTATAGTTGCCGGCTACGGCGGCGGTTTAGGCGCGGATTGTGGTATATTTTGTTGATAACCGGTCGCCGTTGCGTTCGGCATAGCGTTACAACCATTATTGCATTTACTTCTTGCCCAAATAATATAGCGGACAACAATTATTTATCGTTACCTTACACCCTTTTGCCTTGCCTGTGTGTACTATATGCAGCCGGGGGTGATTTTGTAATGGGTAAAAACAACTGAACATATATGCTGCATTTCGTAGAAAACGTAGGCCAGGTTATTGAAAACATCAAGACGCTCGAGAACTATCTGAATTCGGAAGTTGCCGAAGAACGCCAGTTTGCAATAGATCTGGTAAAGAAAGGCCGGTCGATGGTGATATATCGCGTAAACGGACAAAACCATTTTGCACCGGGGCGCTTTGTAGGCTATAAAGGCAACACCAAGGCTGCTCATCTGGACAATGAGAAAAAGAATGCCCGCGATACGGCTCCGGCTATTCAGTCGTTATTGGGTAAGCCTTTCACCCACGAGGCTATTGAAAAAGAATTTCTGGACTATGCAACCGGCTTTAAGGGCAACACCCTGAAAAGCAAGCGCAAATACTGGCGCGTAAGAAACGATGAGAACAAATACTTTGAACTGAACGGCGCTCCGGCTGAGATAGAGGAAGCAGATAGGGAACAGGAATAGCTGCTGTAGGGAATACGATTGGTGTTAGCGCAAAAAAAAATCCGGAATCTCATCCGGAAATACACCATAACATACCGATTTTCTGAAAAAACTGAGGCTATCAGGCGGAGCTTATCCAGCCTGATAGCCTCTTTATTTATGCAGACAGCTTGTAAGCTGGTTTGTTCAGATCCATAAGTGTGTTCTGAATGTGATTTTTCACCACGCGGCTGTGCGAGATGGCGAAGGTGGCGCTCAGTAATGTTTGCAAATCGGCTTGCAATGGATTTTCCAAAATTTTAAGCGCTTTGTTTTTGCTGAAGTAGGTGATGGCTCTGTTTTTCATATAGTTCGTTTTGCATAGGTAATGCAAATGGTATGCCAGACATTTTGCCCATTTTGCGTTTTCAGGTTCCCTTAACACTTTTGTGAGATTGTTATGACAGCAGCAAAAAGGCGCTTTGGGGCTTCGGCGGGCGGTAACCGTTGGTGGGCTTTGCTTGGAGCCCAATTGGCCTATCTGGCGCCAAATCACCTATACAGCTATAGCATTTTCTGATAATCAAGGCTATAGGCACATAGTTTAAATGCTGCCGCTTTCATGGTTATGGCATACTGACATAACCATGAGACAATATTCCCTTTTTGAAAACCAGTTATTATTTTTCAAGACTTTCCAGATACAATCGCTCCACCTTTTTGCGCGCCCACTCGGTTTTGCGCAGAAATTTGAGGCTCGAGTTGAGGCTCGGGTTTTCGTAAAAACAATTGATGCGTACGCGCTCATTCATTACTTCCCAGCCATACACGGCCACGAGGTGTTTCAGTATATTTTCGAGCGTAATGCCGTGTAGCGGATTGTTAGGTTGTTGCATAGTTGTTTAGTTCAGAAACTCAATGAGTTTTTCTTTTAGCGCTACAGGATCTACATAATACTGATTGTGTTCCATATTGCCGCAAATCAAAGAATGGTACCTGTAGTTGAAGTTAAGGCACATGTTACGGTAATGTTCGGGCGTTTTATTGGCCGGAAACAACTCCAGCAGCCGGAGCGGCCTGCGGTTTCTGAACACAATATTGGTCAATCCGGCTCCGTGTCCGCCTATTACCATTGCGGCTTCGGCAAACAACGCCACCTGGTGTTTTATATCCAGGTCGTCAGTGTCTATCACCTCAAATCCATATTGCTGCACGAGGCGCTCTATCTCTTCAATATTTTCTATGTTGCGACCGCGTTTCTTGGCGCGCTTCAAAAATATTTTGCGGTTTTGTCCATTGTCTTTGTTCACTACATCGCCAAACGACCGCACCACGCTGAAAATAGAATCGGAATAAAAGGTGTCTTTACAGATGTAAAGGTTCTTTACCTTGTAATACTCATTTTTGTGCTGTACAATTATTTTTCTGCCCTTCAAAAAATCCGACTCCTTCATAAAGTCGGCCACATGCTTCAGTTGCGGAAAAAAGTAGGGCACTAGTAGCGGCACATTTGCCGGTATTCTACCCTCGGCCAGGTGCATCTGATTGAGGGTGTCTATCAGAAAATGGTAGTAGTTGCTCCAGTTGTAGCGAATAGATATGCAGCTATCCAGCTCTATGGTTTTATGAGGAGCTATGTACTGCAGCGTAGATGGTTTGCGCTTTGCTTTGTCCCACGGGTCGTCTATATATGAAAACGATTTACGAAACACCCTGAACGGCTCCGGTATCACCCAGCCATAGAGCGGCTCTACCAGCATGGGTTCCTCCATTTTGTATATATAGGCCGTAAAGTGCTCCATAAGGTAGTTATCCTTAGGGTTGGCGGGGTCGAGGGCGCCGGTATCTATGTGCGGATAAAACTTGTTGATCAGGTAACCGTCGAACCGATGATACATACGGTAGCGCTCAAAACTATCGGTCGCAAAACGCCACAACTTACCATCGATAGGGTTCAGCGCCTTTACCTTAACATAATTGATTGCCTTTTTCAAAAAAGAGTTCATGGCATTGTTCCCATTTGCGCGCAAGCTATCCCGGTTTCACCACAGGCCTGGGCCTCACTTAAAACTGAATATGATTGTATGGATTCATGGATAATTCTTTACGCATAAACATGATTCCGTTTATGGTTTTGGAGATGAGTTTGTATCCCTTTTCGTCAAAAAAACGCCTGATATCAACATCATAGCTTTGCTGATCGTTCATCAGTTCAAAACTCTCCAGCAACACAACCTGTGGTTTAAATTTATCCCAGTTGTTTGAGCGCAGCACAGAAAGTTCAAGTCCTTCCACGTCTATGGTCATGAAGTTGATCTCCTTGCCGGCGGCGTGTTTTTCCAGTATGCTATCCAGTCGCTGAGTAGTTATTGGAATCGTCTTCTTAATCTTGTCTTTATTGTCCAGATCGTCCAGAAAGTCGGGCGAGAAGGTATTCATAGAGTTGCCCTTACCCAAGAAGTAGTAGGTAAGTTGTTCGGGCCGCTCGCTTATGGCCGCCTCTATGTTTATGTCGCGGGGTCTCATTTTCTGAAACTCCTCCATGCTGCCCGGAGCTGCGTCTATATTAATACCGTTCCAACCTTTGCGATAAAACAAAAAGGTGTTGGAAAATTTGTAGGGGTGAAAAGCGCCTATATCTATAAAAAAGCCTTTCGATTTATGAGAGAAAAGATTGGCCAAAATAGCGTCTTCGCCGCATTGCGAAAACGAACAATTGTATTTGCGGTATAAAAACTGGGAAATGGCTTCTTTTATCATAAAATGGCTAATAATATATACAGAGCTACTCAATTACCTGCTTTTAAGGCTACCCTATACACTTTTGGGCATATATGGCGGCTAACTAAGCGTTTTTTGCTATAATAAGTAGGTTTTCGGGGTAAAAATAGAGAAAAAACCCAACAAGTAGGTAATGCCGCGCGTCTGTTACCGTGGCGCGCACTAATTACTTATCTTTTCGTGCGCTCTTACCAAACTGCAACAGGTCGGACGCATCCTGATAACCCACCGAAGCGCTGAGCACAGCGCCATTTTCGTCAACTACAAACAGAGAGGGATAGCCCTGTATCCTGTACTGTCGCGCCAGCATGGCGCCATCGCCCTCCTCGCCGTTGAGCGACACATTGATGAAGTTGGCGTTAAAATAATCGGTCACTGCTTTGTCGGTAAAAGTCTCGCGTTTCAGTTTCTTGCATGGCCCGCACCACGAAGCATAAATATCCAGAAATATAGGCTTGTGGGCTGCCTTTGCTTTTGCCAGCGCATCGGTCCAAGAGTTTTCTATGAACGTTATACCAGGACCTCTGTCGACGGAACACCTTGGCAGCAGCAGTGCAAAAACCATAACCAACGGCAACAACAACAATCGGCGCATATACAAACCTGTTAATAATAGATAGAATAAAACGCAAAAATAACCCAAATAATGGTACCCAATAGTAAAGAACAATGCAACAGGAACACGCAGAAAAACGGGCCTGCACAGCAAATATTGGGCTGCAATTTTTTTTACTGAATTTTCTGAATAACTTTATAACCTTATGAGCTATTGGCTCGGCCTTTTTGATTAAAATTTTCCCTCAAAGCAAAAGAAATAGTTGCTTTGAAGTTTGCTTTATTTAATTTTAAGGCCGGTTGGCCAAGGGTATGTTTTTTTACCCTATTCAACCGCTTTTAAACAACTATTAAATTGTAAGTATGAACATGACGAACACACCTGATCATCTACAGGTGGAAGAAATGGACAAGGTAGCTGATGTATCTCGTCGTCGTTTTTTCCAGCTTGCCGGAGGTATTGCGGGAGCAGGATTATTTCTGGCTTCCTGTAGAGCTACCCCCGCCACAGATGTGTATATAGGAGAGGGCGATATAGCCCTGCTCAACTTTCTGAATATAATGCAGCAGCTCGAAGCCGCTTTTTATACACAGGCTGTGGCAACTCCATATTATCAGATGACGCAAAGCGAATTATTGCTACTTACAGACATGCGCGACCAGGAAATTGCGCATCGCGAGTTTTTGAAGAAAATACTGCTCAAAAGCGCCATACCAGATGTTGTTATCAACTTTTCGTCGGTGACCTTTGCCGACCGCAACAGCGTGCTTACCAGCGGCGGATACCTTGAAGATATGGTGATTGCCGGCTTCAATGGAGCTATACCCTTGTTTAAAGATACATCGTACATGCTCCCGCTCAGTAAAATGGTGTCGGTAGAGGCGCGTCACTCTGCTTACTTCCGCGATTTGTATAACTACAACTCATTCTCCGACGGATCGGCTGTAGACGGTAACGGCCTTGATAGAGTCGCTACTCCGCTGGCTATACTGGAAAACGCTAAAATGTATATTCAAACCAGATTCGACTCATCAAAATTGCCTGGCTAAGTAATAACAACTAATCATGAATTTTACCAAGATACTTGAACAGATAGAAAAAACGGATCCTAAAGTTTTTGAACAACAAAGCGACCGTAGAAATGCGCTTAAAAGCTTTGGTTCGAAAGTGGCCGTTGTAGCGTTGCCGTTACTTGCGGGTTCCATGTTCCGGAAAACTTATGCGCAGACAACAGGCGATGCTGTAATAGACACGCTGAACTTTGCTCTGGAACTGAAATATCTGCAATACAATCTTTACCATACTGCCAACAATACCGGCGGACTTATACCAACAGCAGATCAGCCGGGTTTTGTGAGCATAGAAAACCAGGAACGCGCCAACATTATTTATCTGCGCAATGCGCTTACCAGTCTTGGCGCTGTTTTGTTTACGCCCAACCATTACGACGCTACAGCGCTCAATCCGCTGTATGTGCCAACGGCTTACGACTTTACCGCTTCAGGCGCCTATACTACCTTCGACAACTACTATCTGTTTTTGCAGGTAGCGCAAACTATCGAAGACCTTTGCGTACATGCATTCAAAGGCATGTTTGCTGCAGTGTATAATAATGCGCCTACACATGGCGGACTGCTACAGATGCACTGCACCGACGCACGCCACGCAGCACACATACGCTATGTGCGCCGTAATGCAGGCACGCCAGAGTACCCGGCGCCATGGATCAACAACAACATTCCTCCAACTATTGCGCTTCAACCCTACTACCTGGGCGAAGACAATACCATACAACTGGGAGTAGATATTCTTACATTGCCCGACACATTCGATGAATCAGGTTTCGTGCCAAAGATATCGGCCACAGCCGCATTTGATGAAACAATGGATATGGAAACAGTTAAGGCGAAAATTGCGCCGTTTTTGTTGCCATAGTCTGTATAATATTTATAACTAATTAGAAGCCCGAAAACGCACATCGTTTTCGGGCTCTTTGTTTTAGCTTAATATTACTCACTGCACAAGCCGTTTCAACATCCCTTTTAAGTACAGTTTGTGTCCATAAAATAAAAATTCAATCCACGTAGTTGGGCAAACATCGCGCTATTGCATACAATCCCGGCAAATGCGTAGAATATAATACTTAATCTACGCAAAATATGCGTAGATTAGCATAGGCAATACTATTGCGGCAATATTTATGAGCACATATATCCATCAAAGACGGGCGTGGCCAAACTTCTATTGGGAGGTAAGCCAGATTGCTGATTTGCTGGCAGCTGTGCGCAACAAACAAGGTCGTTTACTGGGTCGTATGGAATCTTTAGGGTTCGAATTGAAGTCGGTAGCAGTGTTGGAAAGTCTGGCATTAGAAATTATAAAATCAAACGAAATTGAAGGTGAACAGTTAAATGCAGATGAGGTACGATCTTCGCTAGCCCGACGTTTAGGAATGGACATTCCCGGTCTTGTACCGTCGGACCGACACGTAGACGGCGTAGTAAACATGATGCTCGACGCAACTCAAAAATTTGCAGAACCACTTAATAAAGACCGGCTTTTCGGATGGCATGCCTGCATGTTCCCCTCAGGGCGCAGCGGTATGTTTAAAATTGATGTTGGTAACTGGCGCAAGGGGCCGATTTTTGTAGTTTCGGGACCAAGTCACAGAGAACAAATTCATTTTGAAGCGCCGCCTGCGGATACAGTAGAAGGTGAAATGCAGCATTTTCTCGACTGGTTCAATACCACTACAACTACCGACCCGGTAATAAAAGCCGCTATTGCACACCTATGGTTTGTAACCATACACCCGTTCGACGATGGCAACGGACGAATGACGCGCGCCATTACAGAAATGCAATTGGCGCGCGCCGATGGCAACGCTCAACGGTTTTACAGTATGTCTGCGCAAATACTCAAGGAGCGTAAGACCTATTATTCCATTCTGCAATCTACCCAAAAAGGCAACCTGGATATCACGGAATGGTTGTTGTGGTTTTTAGCTCAACTCGAGCAGTCGCTCCTGGCAACCGATGTAGTACTTTCTGCCGTGCTGCAAAAAGCCCGGTTCTGGAAACAACACAACCAACAGGCGCTGAACAGCAGACAGCAATACATGCTCAATAAAGCGCTCGATGGATTTGACGGCAAAATAACGGCGGCGAAATGGGCAAAAATTAACAAATGTTCGCACGATACCGCGCTGCGCGATATTCAGGAATTGATAGCAAAGAATATATTGGACAAAGACGAAGCCGGGGGCCGAAGTACGGCTTATTTGCTGAAGTGGGAGGAATAACCCTACACCGGATCTACATCAAAAACCACCTGCACATTAGAATTGCCTTTTTTGCCCAGTACCAACTGGCGTTGCTCCTGCAAAAAGACTTTTAGGCTGGTGAGTAATTTATTGTCGCGGGGGCATTTTATCCATATTTCGTGAATGTACATATTGCGCACCCGCGGCACTATACCCGGCCCCGGTCCTTGCACCGCTATGCCCTGAAAGGTTTTGAGCGCCTCGGCCATAAGGTTGCCGGCGGCAATGGCCTTGGGGTCGTCCATGTGCTTGAAAATGATTTTTATGATACGGCTAAACGGCGGGTACGAGAAATACTCGCGATACTTGATCTCTTGCTGGTAAAAAGCCCGCACATCATGGTCTTTCACCCACTGCAATACCGGATGGCCTATATTGTAAGCCTGTATCAGCACACGGCCCTTGCCATCGGTGCGGCCTGCACGGCCGCTCACCTGCTCCATAAGCTGAAAAGCGCGCTCGTTTACCCTGAAGTCGGGAAAACTGAGGAGGCCGTCGGCGCTGAGTATACCCACCAGCGCCACTGCAGCAAAGTCGAGTCCTTTTACCACCATTTGGGTGCCCACCAGTATGTCTACTTTCCGCTGTTCCAGTTTGTCCAGCAGCTCGGTCATGCTGTGTTTGGCGCGCATACTGTCTACATCCATTCGCGCCACGCGGGCGTTGGGGTATATCAGTTGCACCTCTTCTTCTATTTTTTCTGTACCAAAACTCTTGCTCACCATGCGCGCGCCCCCGCATACGGGGCAGTGCTGCACTACGGCCGTTTTCAGCCCACAGTAGTGGCAGTGTAGCTTATCGGTGCTTTTGTGGTAAGTGAGCGATACCGAACAGTTTTTGCATTGCGGCGTCCAGCCGCACACCGTGCATAGCTGAAACGGCGCATAGCCGCGCTTATTCTGAAACAGTATCACCTGCTTGCGGTTTTGCAGCGCCTCGGTTATGGCCTGTTGCAGCTCGGGCGTTATCAGTTTTGGTCCTTCTTTTTTTACCGTTTCCAGCGACTTTGCATTGACAACCTCTATTGCTGGCATCTGCACCCCCTGATACCTGTCGGCAAGGGCTATGTAGGCATACTTCTTCTGTTCTGCATTGTGCAGCGTCTCTACCGACGGCGTTGCCGACCCGAGTATGACCTTTGCATTGTGCAAGCCGGCAAGGTATATGGCCGCATCGCGGGCATGAAACCGCGGCGCAGGGTCTTTCTGCTTATACGAGCTGTCGTGCTCCTCATCTACTATCACCAAGCCCACATTGCTATAGGGCAGCCATAATGCCGACCGCGGCCCGGCCACCACCTTGTAGGCGCCCTTGCGCACCTTTTCCCATATCTCTACCCGCTCATTGTTGCTAAAATGCGAGTGATATACCCCCAATATCTCTCCAAACCACGCATGCAGCCTGTTGACCAACTGTGTAGTAATACCTATCTCGGGAAACAACAACACCGCCTGCTTACCTTCTGCCAGACATTCTTTTATCTTTTGCACATACAGCAGGGTTTTGCCGCTACCGGTTACGCCATGCAGCACAGCAACATTTTTTTCTTTCATGCCGGCAGTAAGCGCATCGTAGGCAGTTTGCTGCGCTGGGGTAAATGTTATGGCTTTGGCCTCTGTTTTTTTAGTGTAGAGCAGCCTGTCTACGTTTTTTTCTTCTATCGTAAAAATGCCCTTATCTACCATAGCCTTTAGCTGGGCGGCTGTAGCCACGGCAGTCTCCAGCAGTTCGGGCTGGCGCACTACGCCTTTTTTCATGGCTATCTGGGTGTATACCATCAGCAGCTCCAGCTGCCGGGGCGCCTTTTCCAGTTTGTCGAACAGCGCCATCATTTGCTTTTGGTCGGTATAGAGCGGCGCCAACACCACAATACGCTCCTTGCGGGGCTTGTAGGGGCTTTCCAGCGCATCGTTTATGCGGATAGCCTCATTTTCCAGCAACTCATTGAGCACATTGGCAAAATATCGCGCGCCTATCATATTGCGCAGTTCGCTAATGGTCATTTCCTTGCGCAGGCGCAGGGCGTCTACCGCCATGTAGGCCTCGGCGCTCCAGGTGTAGGCTACATCGTCTTCGCCCACCCATTCCAGCCGGGTTTCGCCCATCATCTTCAGGTGGGCAGGCAGGGCCGCCTGCATCACCTCGCCGGGCGTAGCCATGTAGTACTGCCCTATCCATTTCCAAAACAGCAGTTGTTTTTCGTTTACTACAGGCTCGGTATCTATAATGTTTTTTATGGGCTTTACTATATAAGAGTCTGGCTTAAAGTTGTGGAGCCGCTCCACTATGCCTGCATACTGCTTATTACTACCCAAACCGACTTCTACGCGCATACCCGGCAGCAACTTGTCGTGCATTTGGTGAGGCACGCCATAAGTAAGTGTCTGCGGCAGGTGCAGCGGTAGTATAACATCGGCAAACATAGGTGCAAGTTAGGGCGCTTTCTACTGAAATGTGCGCTCCCGACAAAAAGCCGGGTAGCCGCTACAATCTGCCAATAACTACAGACTATGCAGCTAAAAAGTAAAAATCTTATCTTTAAGCATAATTTTGCGCTCCTTACGCAGATATTTATCAATACTATTCAGTCCCGATAACATCAGCTCCATGTCACTACTCTTCTCTCCGTTACAAATTCGCGGTATATCGCTTCGCAACCGCATAGTAGTAAGCCCAATGTGCCAGTATTCTGCAACCGATGGTTTTGCCAACGACTGGCACCTGGTGCACCTGGGTAGCCGAGCCGTGGGTGGCGCAGGATTGGTTTTTACTGAGGCTATAGCGGTATCGCCGGAGGGACGTATATCGCCGCAAGACCTGGGGCTTTGGAAAGACGAACACATTGAAAAGCTGCAACACATTACTCAGTTTATTGCACAGCAAGGCGCTGTGCCGGGCATACAACTGGCTCATGCGGGCCGCAAAGCCAGCGTGAGCGCCCCATGGCTGGGCGACCAACTGATAACCCCCGATAATGGCGGCTGGAAAACGGTAGCGCCAAGCGCTATACCCTTTAGCCCCGACAAAGACACCCCTACCGAACTGACCGCCGATGGCATAGCCGCCATTGTAGCGCAGTTTGGCGCAGCTACCCGCAGGGCTGTGCAGGCTGGCTTTAAGGTGATAGAAATACACGGTGCACATGGTTACCTAATCAACGAGTTTACTTCGCCCCTCACTAACCACCGCACCGACGAGTATGGCGGCTCGTTTGATAACCGTATTCGCTTTTTGCTGGAAATAATAGATGCAGTGCGCGCAGAAATGCCCGACGACTATCCGCTTTTCCTGCGCATATCGGCCAGCGACTGGCGCGACGATGGCTGGGAGGTAGACGACTCTATGCGCCTTGCCGAGTTGGTGAAAGAGCGCGGAGTAGACCTTGTAGATTGCTCTTCGGGCGGAGTGGTGGCCGATGCCAAAATACTGGCCCGCCCCAACTACCAGGTGCCGTTTGCAGAGGCTGTGCGCCGCACCGGTATAATGACTGGCGCCGTAGGCATAATAGTAGCGCCCCAACAAGCCGAAGACATACTACAAAACGAACAGGCCGACCTTATATTTATGGCCCGCGAATTGCTCCGCGACCCCTACTTCCCACTCCGCGCCGCCCGCGAACTGAGCTACGACGAAATGCCCTGGCCCGTGCAGTACGAGAGAGCTAAACGGAGGAAGTAGGAGAAGAAGTAGCAATTGCGACACACTTTTATTTATCTGGCGCGAGTGTTCGTTCGAACACTCGCGCCAGATGGAAGGATAACCCAACTTCAATTAGCAACTTTTAATTTGTTTTAATGCTTATGGATGATACACCGGACTACGTAAAGAAACTGCAGTTGCAGATATGGCTATCGAAATCGCCTGAAGAGCGGTTGAGGAGAGCCATAGAAGACAATGAGGCATTGTATGC
Organism: uncultured Bacteroidota bacterium; assembly: GCA_903882805.1. GTDB lineage: Bacteria > Bacteroidota > Bacteroidia > Chitinophagales > Chitinophagaceae > Nemorincola. Next base: position 13,931 of record CAIRYK010000058.1, read on the forward strand.
TTTTTGGGAAGAAGGCAAGCGGCAGCTTGATGAGCAGCGGCTGATGGATAAGCCGAAAAAAGAAAGTTACAGTACAAGCTAATTTCTAATTTAAGATATACGCTGATGTTTTTTAATTATTTGTTTACAAACCAACAGTTAAATACAATTGAGGGGTACTCTAAACCCTGCTTGAATGCCTGAATTAATTTCCCATTTCTATTAGTAAATTCTGAAGGAAATACAACCCTACCCAGTTATTCACTAAGTGTTATGGATTGATTTGTCTGTCCTTTTTTTTATTAAGGATAAAATCTCTTGACAATATCCCGTTGCTGTATTTAATTTACTTTGTGGTAAAAATCCCCTGTTATTGTGGGCAAGTGGATTTCGTATTTCAGAAAGCAATTCAAATTTTGGCTTCCAATCATAAGCTTCTCGACCAAAAATTTTCTTAAACCATTTCCAATCGGTGCTCATGAAGCAATCAAATAATTCTGCTGGGTAAGTATAATCTACTAGGTGAGATGATGCCTTTTCACCAAAGGACTTAATATTTTTATTCATCGCAAATTTCAGGTTGTCAATAGAAATTGTTTTCTTGGGATTACCTTTTACAAATTTATCAACCCAATCTTCTCCATATTTATCAAATAGAAACTCTTTTATTATACTGCGCAATTCAATCTCTGTTGTAGACCATAAGGGCCAAATATCAATTTCGGCAGATTTAATTAACAGGTATTCTTCAAAAAACTTGGCAAAGCATTCGAATGAGTCACCAGTTGTTGAATTCACTAAACTATATTTTAGTAGTTTTTCAACATCTCTTTGTGTAATATCATAAACTGGTCCAACAATCATTTGGACTAATTTATTATCTAGATTCTCTTGCTGCATTAATTTAAGTATAGATTCATACTCATTAAAAAGTTTAAGTTTCAGATTGTCTAGTGTTGAATTGAAAATCTCATCAAGATTAATATCTCTCTGTTCAACTTTATTGAAAATACTATAGTTAATTAGATCAATAAGATAGGGATGATTTCCAGAATAAAAATTAAGGTTTTCTATATAATTGTCAGTTACCGTTATCCCTAAATTCTTTAATCGTTGCCAATAAAGAAAAATATCATCAGCATTAAATAATTTCAACCGCAACTCATCAAAAATTTGGTAGAAATTTGATAATGAACCATTATCAGGTTCTAATTCTTGTATTGTTTTTCGCGATATGGTTAAGATTGCAATTTTTGTTTCCAGATTGTACGAAATCTCTCTCAAAAACTGAAAGTCTTGAAGATTAAAAATCTCCTTTGAATTATCAAACTCATCAAAAACAAGAATTAAGCGAGAACCGTGTGTATTTATTTTCCTGAGAAATTTCTTTACATACCTTCTCTTTTCAATATTAGTAGTCGCATCAATAAAATTAGCTTTTATTGTATTTAACACTGCGAATAATTCATTGTCGCTTACTTTTACAAGTTCACATACTGATGAAAGAATTTCATCAAATAATTCAATGAGGTTTGAAAACTCGCCAAGAGGTATCCAAATTGGAAGAATTTTTTTTGAAATCAAAGCCTCTTTATTTCCCAAAATACAATTCCAGGCTAAACTTGACTTCCCTATTCTGGGTAGTCCTATTATAGCAAGGTTGCCAAAGACTTCGCCTAAAAGCCGCCTTTGGATTTGGACAAGCTCAGATTTTCTTCCAACAAATCTGTCGGCGGTAATAATACCACCATAATCGGAGAATGGATTTTTCAAAATCATCGGAGTCAATTATTTAATAGCCATTCTTTGAAAAGACGAACTTTGATTTTATAAAAATTTGGTTGGGGGCAAGAAATAACCTCTCTGGTTTTTAGATCTGAAAGAATTTGTTCTTCTTTTTCTATACTGCCAAGTCTTATCGAATCTCTTGAACAACTATCAAGATTCTTAGATGCCATTGCAATTTCCTTTAGTGCTTTAAGAATATCGTCTGGATCAAACGCTTCAATATCGGCATCACCAGCTGTAATCAAATTGTCAAACTTGTCAGGACTTAGGGCTTGTTCACCACTAATAAATGTTTGAGCGACATCATATACGTCAGCTTCTGTAACACTAATTGCTTTTTGCCTATTCATGTATTCTACCAGCCTAGCACAAAATATTTGTATGTAATAGGGGTTTGACGATGTGTAGTCCAGAATAACATCCAAAGCTTTTCCCAAGTATCTGCTACGATCCCTTTTTTCATCCCATATAGGCTCTTCAATTAATTTTATCGCGTCCTCTTTTGATAAATATGAGAGTCGTTTATCCTCTGCAATACCAAATTCATTTTGGTAAGCCATTTTGAATTTGGGCATAATATCTTGCCCGATTAAAATTGAAGTAAAATAGCTTTTCTCCACAAAACTTTTCCACGTTTTCATGAATTGATCAGACAAAAAACCTTTTTGTATAGCCGTATATATATAGGTAAACTCGTCAATTAGAAGTACTAGTTTCTTATTTTCCCATCCAGATGTCGATAGGCATTCTTTTCGAAATTTTTTCATAAAATCATTAAAAATTAGCGCAGGAGCCTCTTTAATGTCTGATAAAGACGGCGCCGTAAAATTTGGTTTACGCTCACCTTGATTTGATAGCGACTCTAATGAATCTTCGATTTCTGACAATACTTTGTAGTAAAAAGTAATAGCGGATAAATCTTCAACAATTTCACCTAAACTGAAGGAAATACAAAATGCTTGACTAGATTGATTTAGTTGTTTTTTCAAATGAAATAATACCGAAGATTTACCGGATCGCTTTTGTCCATAGATAATAACACATTTAGAAGAAGATTCAATTATTGAGCTCTTAATGTTATCAATAAACTCATTCCTTCCATAGAACATTTTTTCATCTTGAACTGGCCCGCTGTCGGCTGTTGCCGCAAAAGGATTTGGAATTTCATCAAATTCATCTTCAGAATATAATCGAATGGTTAAGTTTTCATTAAATTGGATAATGTCTTCATTGCCTCTTACTTTGTAGCTAAACTTAGCATTTAGGTTAAATGCGCCCTGTTCTCTAATGTCTTTTGACACGTGAACCTTCAATTTAATGGTTTTATCATCTCCGCCTTTTAAACTTTGGTTACTCTCGTTATTTTCTTGTATAAATTCAATAGAATCTGTATTGTGAATGTCTACCAAAAACCATGATATTGGAGCACTTCCTTTTTTATTTGAAACATTAATAGAGGAAATCACTATATTGTTATCATGAATTATTGATTCGCCTAAAACCTTTATGCTTATTATTGGTTTGCTCGTTTGGATAACGTTCTTGAATTCCTTTTCAAGTAATTTGCTAAGGATTGCTAACTGTGAACTTAAAATATTGAACGAAAATTCTGTAGGGCTTGCTTCGATTTCAGTTTGAAGCGTATTAATCTGGCTACCTATTATATTAAAATATCGTTCTTTGTCTTCAAAAGCCGCTTGAGTATTAAATTCAACAAGCGTCTTCAAAATATCCTCAATTGAATTAATCCGATGTTTATCTAGATTTCCAATCCAATTTTGAACTGAGTATTTTGCTGAATTAAATGATTCCAGAAATGCCTCCGTTGATTTGCTTTTTGCTAAAGAAAGAAATTTAGAATTAAATAAATCCCTTTCTCTTCTTCTTTTATCTACGGCTTGGTTCCACAAGTTTGAAAAGCTTTCTTTCTTATAATTAATTTTTTCCTTGATTTCCAAATAATTTGATAAGAATAAAATGCAAGAGTTTTTATAAACTGGATTTTGGAAGAGTCTCGTCAGTAATTGAGAGAATATTTCAGTGTTAGTAAGAAATAAATCTATCAATCCATTCCAAAATCCAATATTTAGATCACTTGCAAAAATCTCTTTTAAGGTTGAGTCTAATGCCTTGGACAATTTTTGATAAGATTCATATGAAGAAGACTTGAATGAATATAAATAGATTGGAACAAATCCGGTTATTGTATCATAATTTTTTGCAAGTCTAAATGCTTCCAATAAATAAAAACGAACCACATCCACTGGATTATTTTCACTAGAAGAATTTTGACACATAGCAAGGCAATATCGACTAAGAACAGAACTTAATTCATCTTCCTTTTCTGGTTCTAAAGTCTCCATTAGCTTTGCCTCAGTTAAAAGATATGGGGCTCGCTCTTTCGGTCGAGCTTTCCCAACATCTTCAATAATTCTGCGAAGACTTTGTAACGTAGTTTTTGTGAATTTCTCCTCACTAACAATTGCCGAAGGAACGCCTTTATAATCGCAATTGACTAAAGAAAACTGTATATATGGGCTTCTTCCTCCAGCCAAGGAGGATAATTCCGCTTCGTTAAAAATGGTTTCAATTTCATCTGAGACACCGTCTGATTTTATTTTTTCTAAAGCTTCAAGTAGTTTTTTGCTTATAACATCATTAGGCTGTTTCTCAACTACTTTTTTAAGATGGGTTTCAGAAGCCTCATAGTCACGGGTTTGAAAAAAACAAATAGCAAGCCGTTTATCAACTTTTATTTTCTCAATTGGGGATTGCGGTTTTATTTTTCCAAGAAACTCAATAGCAGTTGGGAAATCTCTTTTAGTCTCATAGAAATAAGCTAAAAGACTATTAGGATCAGAAGTTTTTATCAAATAGTGATATTTTGATACTAATTGAATCGCCTCTTCGAGTTTGCCTTCGCGCTGCAATTCATAGGATAATTCTTTTACTGCTGATTCCGATTTGGAATTTGGTTTAATAATTAGATCTAGAAATAATTTTTTAGCATATTCACTGTTCCCTTTTTTGAGTTCAGTTTTTGCTTGAAAATAAATATTTAATGCAGAGATAGACGAAAGTGTCTTTTTATTTTGTTCTGCTAAAATCTTGCTTTGTAATTTTAAAGCTGGTTCAAAATCGCTAACTGAATTTGTGATAAAGCTTAGAATAGCCAAACTATCGTTAAAAATTTTTCTATTGAAAAAATCCTCTGCTATTGATTGAAATTCGTCTACGGTTTTTGGTAAGTATATTGCTGTGGCACTCAGTTTTCCTTGAATTGATTTGAGTAAACAAATGACATGCGTACCACCTGGGTTGGGTTTGTTCAAAATTATTTTCAAATTTTCATCATAAACATCAGAAACTTGAAAATAATAATCTCTTTTTTCGTTATCGGTCAAAAAGCCAAATTTTGAACCATAGTGATTTTGTCCGTACCTTTTGATTATTGCATTTGCTGGAATTGTTTGTTTGCTAATATCGGCAGTGATTTTGTTTTTTAGTTGTTCTAAGTTATGCAGCGAATTAAAAACTAAATTGTGCGCTTGTATATGTTGACTTAGGTTTTGGGGTTGGCTGATTTTGGGCTCGATAGCTGCTATTTTAGATTCAGGCTTTATTCTCTTTTTTGGTGCAACCTTATCTAAATCAATCTTGCCGACTATATTGAGTCCAATTTTCTTAACATTTTCGTTGTTTTCTTCCTGAACTACTGGTGTCGCAACTGTTGCGTTTTTATTAACTGTTAAATCTAAATGAGAGGCCGTTTTATTTATTAAATCCCAACCACCAATTAACTGTTCGAAAAACCTAGATTGTGTGCCGTCTAGATTTTTCACTAAAATACCCTTGTCTCCTATTTCAATAATTTCAACCTCAACTTCTTTACCTGATGTTAGGTAAAGTCGTATTTTATCTGAAACTCCTACTTCCTTTTTAAATATCTCTAGCATATGCGAGTATTATGAATGAACTTGCCGTTGATCGAATGCCTTTATCTTTTGCCTGTTTAATTAAATCGGTGAAAAATGCCACCTTCCTTGTTCCTATTTATTTTCATCTATACCACAAAAACAGTAATTCAGCTTTTTTCATTGGCCTTCCTTCCACCCAACGGAAAAGTGGCCTTTTATTAAAGGCTCAAGTTAATTCTCTTTTTTCTGGTTTAATATAACAACGGCAATTTTTGCTTTCTTTTTTTGTAATGAATACACAGCTATCCGGCACGAGTGTTCGAACGAACACTCGTGCAAGCTAAAATACCTCGCAAAAAGTTATCAGATTTCATTCAGCATTTGCAGGTATTCTTCTGTAGAAAGCTCAATTTGCTTTAATATTTCCCTAATCAATGGTCGGCCAAGGTCGTCGTTTCCGTGGTGGGGTATAGTTGTATATCTGCCATCATCATCTGTAAAATCGGTGGCTGCCTTTTTGCCTCACCAATTTAAAGCCAAGCATTAATAGTAGCTTTTCTAAATTTTTTGCATCAATAACCGGCAGTTTGCTCATACATCTACCGCAATTTGTTGAAATCCAATAAACTCAGGCAAGGCAGCTATTTCTTCTGCACTCAATTCCTCAAGACAAAGCTCAATTACTTCCTTAAGATTTATTTGCAACTGATCAAGGCTTTTTGCCTGAGTATGTGCGCCCGGCAATGCAGGCACATAGGCTACATATACCCCTGTCTCTCTATCGCGCTCTATTTGTGCTGAAAACTGGTAGTAATTCATAATCCAAATTTACAACATTTTGGAGTGTGCACAGGCAACAAATAATACCCATATAATACGAGTGTTCGACTGATCACTCGTGTCTCACTAAAGTAGCCGGTTTGTAACTGGCGGCACAAGCAAACTATTGCAGTTATCAAATCTATAGCGTAACTTTTTTAACTATAATCTACGATAATTACCATTAATAAACAGTCCGTATTGGAATTAACGCCTGTTACAAACCGGCTTCTTTAGTGGCCCGAGTGCTCCTGCGGAACACTCGGGCCAGATGGAAATCAGGTTATGGATATCATTCTCCACCCTCATCAATGCGCTTCCAGCCAGTTCATACCGCTGCCGGTTTCGGCATTTACGGGCACGCCGTGGGGTAATACCATGGCGCGTTCCATGCCGTTTTTTATGAGCGCTTGCGCTGCTTCTACTTCTTCCACCGGCACATCAAACACCAATTCATCATGCACCTGTAGCAGCATCTTGGCTTTCAGGCCGCTGTTTTTCAGGTCGTGGTGTATGGTTATCATGGCCAGCTTTATCATATCGGCGGCGGTACCTTGTATGGGCATGTTTATGGCGTTGCGTTCGGCATAGCCCCGCACCGTAAAGTTGGCAGAGTATATATCCTTGAGCCAACGCTTGCGTCCCATTACCGTTTGCACATAGCCATGCTCTTTGGCAAAGTTTATGCTGCGGTCCATGTAGCTTTTTATGCTGGGGTATTGCTTAAAGTAATTGTCAATTATGTTTTTAGCCTCGGTACGGCTCACACCTATATTTTCGGCCAGCCCAAAAGCCGACTGCCCGTATATGATACCGAAATTCACCGCCTTGGCAGCCCGGCGCATATCCTTGGTTACCTCGCTTTCTTCTACGCCATATACCTTGGCAGCAGTGGCGGTATGTATATCTTTATTGTCTTTAAATGCCTGTATCATGGCCTCGTCGCCGCTTATGGCAGCCACAATGCGCAGCTCTATCTGCGAATAGTCGGCCGATATAAGGCGGTGGTCGGCATTGCGGGCTATAAATGCCTTACGTATTTCGCGACCGCGGTCGGTGCGTATGGGTATATTTTGCAGGTTGGGGTTGTTGCTGCTCAGTCGGCCCGTTACAGCCACAGCCTGGTTGTAGCTGGTGTGCAGGCGGCCGGTACGCGGATTGATAAGCGTTGGTAGCGCATCTACATAGGTGCTTTTCAGCTTTGTCAGTTCGCGGTAGGCCAGTATGTCTTCTACTATCTGGTGCTTGTGGCGCAGCTTTTGCAATATGTCTTCACCGGTGGCATATTGCCCGGTCTTGGTCTTTTTCTGTCCGGCATCTATTTTCATTACCTCAAACAGCACCTCGCCCAGTTGTTTTGGCGAACCTATATTGAACTTAACGCCGGCATGTGCATATACATTTTCTTCGGCCTTGCGCACGTCGGTTTCCAGCTCTTTGCTATAGGCATGCAGGAAGTCTACATCCAGATTTATGCCTTCGTACTCCATATCTATCAGCACAGGCACCAGCGGATTTTCTACTTTTTCAAAAACCTCGCCCACCTCATTCAGCGCCAGCAGCGGGTCGAAAGCGTGTTTCAGTTGCAGCGTTATATCGGCATCTTCGGCGGCATATTCTTTCACCTGCTCCAGCGGAGCATCGCGCATAGATAGTTGTCCCTTGCCCTTCTTGCCTATCAGGGTTTCTATAGATACCGGCTGATATCCCAGATATTTCATACTCAGCATATCCATGCTGCGCTTGCCGTCGGGATCTATTACGTAGTTGGCCAACATGGTATCGTATATATTGCCGGCCAATGCAAAACCATACCATTTAAGCATCAGCATATCGTACTTTATGTTCTGACCTATCCACAATATACTTGCGTCGTCGAACAGTGGTTGGAACTGCTGCAATACTTTAATTACCTCTTCGCGCTCGGCTGGCAGCGCCACATAATAGCCTGTGCCTTTCTCAAAGCTAAAGCTCATACCCACTATATCGGCCAGATTGGCATCTATATTGGTCGTCTCTGTATCGAACGCTATTTCTTTGTGCGCCGACAGAGTTGCAATAAGCTCCTTGATACCCTCATCGGTATGCACTAGGTGGTAGGTATGCGGCACCTGACTAATATCGAGCAGGTTGCCAGCGGCATAATCGGGTTCTACATCATCGGCCGGATTGCCAACAGGGGCAACTACTGCCGGAGCCACATACGCACTTTTGTTTTGCGGCAGCGGATTGCCAAAAAGGTCGGTAGCAACCGGGCCGGCAGGCACATCGGCCTTACCACCGGTATCACCCAGCACCCTTTTTAGCAGCGTTCTGAATTCTAATTCGTTAAATATTTCGGCAATCGCCTCCGGGTCTTTATCCTTTACCCTAAAATCCTCTTCGTGAAACGGCACCGGAACATTGGTAATAATAGTAGCTAGCTTTTTAGACATAATAGCGTCTTCGCGGCCATTACGTATTTTTTCGCCCACAGCTCCCTTTATATTGGCGGCATTGTCCAGTATGTTTTCCAGCGTGTCGTACTCGGCCAGCAGTTTGGCGGCAGTTTTTTCGCCTATGCCTTTTATGCCGGGTATGTTGTCTACCGCATCGCCCATAAGGCCCAATATGTCTATTACCTGGCTTACCCGCTGTATACCCCATTTGGCGCACACTTCTTGCTCACCTATTATTTCCGCTTTGTCGCCGCCGGTGGCCGGTTTGTAAATAAATATTTTTTCGCGCACTATCTGGCCATAGTCTTTGTCGGGTGTAACCATGTACACCGTATAGCCCAGATCGGCGGCTTCCAGCGCCAGCGAGCCTATAATATCATCGGCCTCAAAACCATCCAGCTCCAGACAGGGCAGGTTGAAGCTTTTTATTATTTTCTTAATATCGGGCAGCGCAGCGCGCAGGTCTTCGGGTGTTTCCTGCCTGTTGGCCTTGTAGGCTGCAAAATCTATATGTCGCTCCGTAGGCGCCGATGTATCGAACACCACAGCCAGATGCGTAGGTTTTTCTTTAGCTATCAGTTCCAGCAGGGTATTGGTAAACCCAAACTGGGCATTGGTATTTTTGCCCTTGCTGGTAACGCGCGGCGCACGGATAAGGGCATAATAAGCACGATAAATAAGCGCAAGCGCATCGAGGAGGAAGAGTTTCTTTTCTGGCATATTGCTAAGGTAGTGGGAATTATTAAAAGTGCGAAATGGGGGGAGGGGATAACGTTGCTTTGTAATGCCGGTTACAAACCGGCTACTTTAGATAGACGAGTGATCCTGCGGAACACTCGCGCCAGAGGGGTAGGTTTTGGATTTGATACCTGCAAGCGTTGCGTTGTGACGCCGGTTACAAACCGGCTTCTTTAGTTAGACGAGTGATCCTGCGGAACACTCGCGCCAGATAGAAAAGCATGGATGGATAAAATGTCGATCCACCATAAGGCTTTTATATGAGGTTTATCATCTTACTTTGCATACGGTGAGCCACAACATAGGGCTCGCATATTGACCACTATAAAAATACACTTCCAATTCTGTGCACAATATTCTTATTATTGATGATGAGGAGAAGCTTAGGTCATTGCTCAAGCGTATAATAGCATTGGAGGGCTACAAAGTCATAGATGCTGCGTGTATAGCAAATGCAAGGCATATACTGGAGACGCAAAATATAGATATTGTACTATGCGATGTAAAGCTACCAGATGGCAATGGCGTGGATTTTACTTTAGAACTTAAGTCGAAATACCCACGCATAGAGATCATTTTACTTACTGCCTACGGAAATATCCCGGATGGAGTACGGGCTATTAAAAATGGCGCTTTCGACTACTTAGTAAAAGGCAACGACAACGATAAAATTATTCCGCTTCTGAGCAGAGCTGCAGAGAAAGTGGACCTTCAAACAAAGGTAAGCCGCCTTGAAAAACAACTCGGCGCTCAGTACAACTTTGATGCTATAATAGGGAACAGCCCTGTATTGCATAATGCTATTCAACTGGCCAGGAAAGTTGCGCCCACCGAAGCTGCTGTCCTTTTGACCGGAGAAACAGGCGTTGGTAAAGAAGTTTTTGCTCAGGCTATTCATTACAATAGCTTGCGGGCGCAACAACCATTTGTAGCGCTCAATTGTAGCGCGTTTAGCAAGGAAATTTTAGAAAGTGAGCTTTTCGGACATAAAGCAGGCGCCTTTACCGGGGCTAATAAGGATAAAAAAGGGCTGATAGAAGAAGCCAAAGGAGGAACGCTGTTTCTGGACGAAATAGGAGAAATGCCTATAGACTTGCAGCCTAAAATATTACGATTGCTGGAAAATGGCGCCTATATACGTGTTGGCGATACCAAGGAGCAGAAAGCCAATTTGCGTATCATATCTGCCACAAACAGGCATATGGAACAGGAGATTGAAAAAGGCCATTTCAGAAGCGATTTGTATTATAGAATTGCTGTATTCGCTATAGACCTTCCTTCGCTAAGAGAAAGGAGAAAAGATATTCCATTGTTAGCATCGCATTTTTTAGCGGTTTACTGCGAAAAAACGAATAAAAAAATTACATCTATTTCATCTGCGGCAATTGATGCGCTAAAAGAATGCGAATGGAAAGGAAATGTAAGAGAATTGAAAAACGTAATGGAACGCGCTGTAATTATGGAAGACAGCGCTATTTTACAAATGAGTAGTCTTCCTTTCGATATTCAACATAAACACGCTATCGAATCGACCGCTTCTGCTTTTCACCTATCTATGGTGGAGCGTTGTCATATTCTGAAAATGCTGCAATACACCAATGGCAATAAAACCGAAGCGGCTCGATTAATGAATATTGGTATTGCTACACTTTACAGAAAACTTGAAGAATATGGTATAAAGTAGCCGAACTAACTACCTTTTGATCAAACTAAAGGCATGTAGGTTTGGAATATCCTCAATACTATATTTTCCGGCAACACTAAAATATACGCTGCAGGAAAATGTAATATTGAGGAACTCGCTACAAAAAATGTTGGCATCTATTTCTCCCAAAATGGGCATGGCCAACTAATAAGAAATTCTGTCATTTCTTCTATAGCGCTTTAGCTAATGATCGGCTACGGTGCGCCGGCGCTTTAAGCACAGTCTATCAAATTGATAGTTAACCCTCTCATTATGAGAGGGTTTTTTATTGCTTCCTACAGGCTTAGAAATTAGTACTATTTATCAGAACCCCATCTGGCAGGCCTTTCCAGCCCATGGGCGCTGAATACAAAACAATGGGCATGGGAATTGAATTCAAATAGTCAAATTCAACTACGAGATGTATAGTTCATATAGCAAACGGAAATTAATGTGCGCGGCTAAGCGATCGCTGCAGTTTATTGGAGCCCTATTTAGCCTTGTGGTTGTAACAGGAATGTTGTTAGGGATACTGCTAAAAACAGCCTAACCTTCATTTGCGCGAGTGAAATACGCTGAAATGATAAATAGTTTACTGTAGATGCTATTGCTGAGAGTTGGATATGATTTCCAGTAAAAACAGGCTGGGATTGCAGATTTGAATAATGGTTTGATACTGAAGCGCAGGTATAGTTTAATTGCTCTTGCCTCGAAGGAAAGATAAGCGTGTTTGTATAAAATTATTTGCCGACTGAATAAATAGATAGAAATATGATAACAATGGTATTGATCGCAGGAACATTACTCTGTTTCGGATTGTGTTTTAAAGCGATAGACTGGTTTGAAAAAATATAGCCAGCTATGCTAGATTACTGAACATTAATAAAAAAATATTATGAATGCGCTATTTGTAATTGCCCTACTAACCTTCGCTTATATGGTATATGTACTGATAAAGCCTGAGGAGTTTTGAATAAAAATCGTCGAATAACTATAAATAAATCTACATGAATCCTCAAATTTTGGGAGTTGTTGTGATGTTTATCGCAACATTATTATTAGCCGTTCCTTTGGGGAAGTATATCGCCAAAGTGTACAGTGGGCAAAGAGTATGGACTGATTTTTTATTTGGAAGGTTGGAGCGTTTATTGTTTAAAACATCCAGAATAGATCCGGCTATAGAGATGACCTGGAAGCAAAGCTTAACTGTAATGCTCACGTTAAATCTTGTCTGGTTTTTATGGGTTATGTTCTGTCTGTTGAATCAAAGCTGGTTGCCGTTGAACCCAGACCATAATCTCAGCATGACGCCAGATCTGGCATGGAATACGACCATTTCATTTCTTGTCAATTGCAACCTACAGGATTATAGTGGAGAAACAGGGGTGTCTTATTTTTCGCAGGTTTTTGCACTAATGTTCCTGCAATTTGTTTCTGCAGCAACAGGTCTTGCAGCAGCGGCAGTAGTATTCAATGCGTTAAAAGACAGAACCGCTACCCAGTTAGGTAATTTCTACAATTACTTTCTGAAAAGCTGCACACGCATCCTGCTACCTCTCTGCTTTTTGATAGCAACAATACACGTTTTTGAAGGTACACCTATGACTTTTAAAGGTATAGACACGGTAACCTCTTTACAAGGAGACACAATGCATGTAAGCCGTGGCCCAGTAGCGGCTTTTGTAGCAATTAAACACGTAGGCACTAATGGTGGTGGTTTCTTCGGTGCAAACTCAGCTCATCCGTTTGAAAACCCGACCTACCTTTCAAATATTGTTCAGATGGTTGCGCAAATCTTGCTTCCTTTCGCCATGATATTCGCTTTCGGTTTCTATACCAACAAAAAACGATTGGCCTGGGTGTTTTGGGGAGTGATGACCGTAGGTTTTTTATTGCTCGTAGTACCTGCTGTTATAGCTGAAGTACAAGGAAATCCATACCTCGCCCACATGGGTATAGCGCAGCCCGGCGGCAACATTGAAGGCAAGGAGGTAAGGTTTGGCGCCATTGCTTCTGCATTCTGGAGTATTGCAACCACTGTGATATCTACAGGCTCAGTAAACGCTATGCATGACAGTTTCATGCCTGTATCTGGAATGAATATGCTACTTGGAATGATGATCAATTCATTCTACGGAGGCGTAGGCGTAGGATTCCTGAATTTCTTCATCTACGTGATATTAGCAGTGTTCATAGGGGGATTAATGGTTGGTCGCACACCTGAGTTTGCAGGAAAGAAAATAGAAGCGAAGGAAATGAAAATAGCCATGATAATTGCCCTTTTTCACCCATTCCTCCTTCTTGCCGGTACTGCTATTGCCAGCTACCTGGCAGCTCATGACACCAATATGGGTTGGTGGTTTTATGATGCGGCCGGAAAGCACAATGCTTCAGGTTGGTTAAACAATCCCTCACATCATGGTTTCAGCGAAATGCTTTATCAATATACTTCAAGTTCTGCCAACAACGGTAGTGGATTTGAAGGGCTGGCAGATAATAATCCATTCTGGAACATTAGTACAGGTATTGTGTTGCTCTTTTCGCGTTTTCTACCCATAATTGGCCCTGTTGCCATTGCTGGCTTAATAGCGCAAAAGAAATTCATTCCGCCCAGCAGCGGCACGCTAAAAACAGATACCGGCACTTTTGGTCTTTTGGTATTCGCCGTAAAAATAATAATTGCAGCGCTCGCCTTCTTCCCTGCGCTTGCTCTTGGGCCAATAGCAGAATGGATGAAAATGCATTGAGTAGTAGAATAAACAATGATGCTTAAAATATTAATTCAATAAAATGAGAGAACGTAAAGAGGGCCTATTTAAAAAAGAACTGGTAGCAGATGCTATCCGGCAGTCCTTTATTAAGCTGAATCCAAAATATCAGTTTCGTAATCCTGTAATGTTTACCGTAGAGATTGGTACAGTTGTTATGCTATTTGTTTGCGTTTGGATATTATCGGGCGAGGCTAACCAAGGGTCATTTATCTATAACTTTACTATCTTCCTTATATTGCTGGCCACCTTGTTGTTTGCAAACTTCGCTGAGGCATTAGCCGAGGCAAGAGGCAAAGCGCAGGCAGCTTCATTAAGAAAAACAAGAGAAGATACCCCAGCAAAAAAGTTGAATGAAGGAGGACCTTTATCGGGTGTGGTACAAACAGTTCCATCTTCACAACTAATAAAAGGTGACCTGTTCATTTGTGAAATTGGGGATATAATTCCTACCGACGGTGAAATAATCGAGGGGATTGCCACAATTGATGAATCTGCTATTACTGGAGAGTCTGCGCCAGTGGTGCGCGAATCAGGCGGTGATAAATCATCAGTCACTGGCGGAACTAAGGTGTTGTCAGACAAAATAAAAGTAAGAGTTACAACTGAACCCGGCGAGAGTTTTCTTGATAAAATGATTGCGCTGGTAGAAGGTGCGTCAAGGCAAAAAACGCCCAATGAAATAGCGCTCACTATATTGTTGGCGGGGTTTACATTGGTATTCATTATAGTATGCGTAACACTACAGCCATTTGCAACATACGCTAAAACACCGATTCCTATTTCTGCATATATAGCGCTGTTTGTATGTCTCATACCTACCACTATAGGAGGTTTATTGTCTGCAATTGGCATTTCGGGTATGGATAGGGCATTGAGCGCAAATGTGATTGCAAAATCGGGCAAGGCAGTAGAAACGGCGGGCGACCTTGATGTGCTGCTGTTGGATAAAACAGGGACAATAACAATTGGGAATCGTAAGGCAACACATTTTCATACTGCGACCGGCGTAGATGAAGCGCACTTTATCAAATGTGCTATTCTTAGTTCTATGTCTGACGAAACACCGGAGGGTAAGTCTATTATAGAATTAGGGGGCATTAATCCTTTAACATTCCCGGTCAATAGTCCCAAATTCATAAAGTTTACTGCAGAAACGAGAAGCAGCGGTATTGACTACGATAATACTCAGATCAGGAAAGGCGCTTACGATGCTATGAGAAACATGGTTGAAAAAGCCGCGAACACATTTCCCCCATTGACAACAAATGATGTAAACAAGATCTCCTCCAACGGAGGAACGCCGCTGGTGGTTATTGAAAATAATATTGTGCTTGGTGTAATAGAACTACAAGATATAATAAAAACGGGCATTTTTGAACGATTCGAGCGATTGAGAAAAATGGGCGTAAAAACGGTTATGGTAACGGGAGACAACCCATTGACCGCAAAGTACATAGCAGAAAAAGCAGGTGTTGACGATTATATAGCTGAAGCAAAGCCAGAAGATAAAATGGCATACATACGCAAAGAACAATCGACCGGAAAACTTGTGGCAATGATGGGAGACGGCACAAACGATGCTCCTGCGCTTGCACAAGCTGATGTAGGCGTGGCAATGAATAGTGGTACGGCTGCAGCAAAAGAAGCCGGCAACATGGTAGATCTGGACAATGACCCAACGAAGTTGATTGAAATAGTGGAAATTGGTAAGCAACTGCTAATGACAAGAGGTACGCTAACTACGTTCTCGATTGCTAACGATGTCGCCAAATATTTTGCAATCGTTCCGGCATTATTCGTGGCTTCCATACCAGCGTTGCAGCGCATCAATGTTATGAACCTGCATAGTCCGTCAAGTGCAATACTTTCTGCTGTAATATTTAATGCTATAATTATTCCGATGCTCATACCGTTGGCATTAAAAGGAGTGGCTTACAAACCTATTGGCGCCAGCGCTTTATTGCGTAGAAATCTGCTTGTGTACGGTCTTGGAGGTGTAATAATACCATTTATCGGTATCAAGCTAATTGACTTGTTTGTTGCATTGTTTATGTAAACCCATTTGAATACAGTTAAGAATAAGAAAATGAAAAAAGAGATAATACCATCGATCATTTTAACTATTATTTGCATCATTTTGCTCTCGGGAATTTATCCTGCAATTGTTTGGGGAATAGCACAATTGGCTCCTAATAAGGGGGAGGGGTTCGTGATTAAAGACAAAGGAAATAGCTATTTCTACGAAAATATTGGTCAAAATTTCTCCGATGATAAGTATTTTTTGTCACGTCCATCTGCTGTCGGATACAATGCTGCAGGCTCAGGTGGAAGTAATAAAGGACCGGACAATCCCGATTACTTGTTACAGGTGCAGGCCAGAATAGATACATTCATTGTACATAATCCGGGAATCAACAAAAGAGATATACCATCGGATTTGGTTACAGCGAGCGGTAGTGGTTTAGACCCGCACATAAGTGTTCAGGCAGCCAAAATTCAGATAAAAAGAATAGCCAAAGTCCGCGGCTTATCCGAATCCGCTATTTCCGGGCTGGTAGAAGTGCATTTGGAACCTCCTATGTATGGAATGGGACCAGAAAGGATAAATGTACTAAAGCTAAATATGGCGCTTGACAGGATAGATACAAACTAAAATTCTACTAAAAAGGAAATAATGAAAAGAGAAAAAACAGCATTGATAGCATATGCAGCGTTAATGCTAACACAGACAGCGATGGCGCAAATTGCCGATGAGCATGCAGAAGTGTCGTTGAGCAACAAACACAAAAAAGAACGGATTATCAAATCCCAAATTCCATTCGAGGGTATTGACCAGACGTGGCAAAACGGTAGCGACCGCAGAGACTCCTCTGTGTTGTCGAGTAAGTACGTAACATGGAGTATTATGCTTGATGCCAACGTTAATCATTCTTTCAATGATCCTATCGACCATACGGTGGTTGGGTCTACGGCAATGGCCAGAACCGATGAAGTTGAAGTATCGTGCGCTTCTATAGGTGGCGACTTTGTATTCGGCAATGCCAGAGGCCGAATCATGACACAGTTTGGCACAAGATCTACGGTCGTACCTCGTAATGACCTTAGTCCGTATCGCGGTCAATACAATCTTGCAGATGTATACAGGTATGTTAGCGAGGCCTATGCCGGCTATCACTTTGATGTAATGCATGGAATAAATGTGGATGCGGGTATGTTTATGTCCTACATTGGTCTTAACTCGTATTATCAGGTAGAGAACTGGGAGTATCAGGCGTCATTTACCTCCGATAACACACCTTGGTTCTTCAATGGTATACGGGTGCAACTATTTCCATCGAAGCATCTGAAAATAGAGCCCTGGATTATTAATGGCTGGCAGAGCTATGGTATGTTTAACCAATTGCCCGGCGTGGGTGGCAATATCACCTGGATGCCGAATGCCAATTTCAAACTTCTTACCAATGATTATTATGGAACTGATGCGCCGGGATTGGTAGGCAGACACAGATTCCATTCTGACAATAGCCTATTGTGGAGGTACTACAAAAAACCAAGGAAAGCAGCCGGTATCAATCAAATGGCTTTGTCGGCAACTGTGGATATCGGTTTTGAGAAGGGCGGCGGTGTGAATGGCTTCAAGGATGATATTGGAGGTAAGGGACCGGCGCAATACTTTGCCAGCGCTATGGTATACAATCGTTTGTGGTTTGGTAAAAGTAAATGGGCATGGTGTATTGGTGGAGGATATATGAAAAACCCCGGACGTTACCTCGTGCTTTACCCAACCGGCGATGCAAGTCCGTTGCCCAATCAATATAACCCGACACAAACTGCAGGCACACACCCCTACAGTGCAAACCCCGGCGACCAGTTTAGCGGTTGGGATGCGTCATCAAACATCAGCTGGATGCCCAATCAAAGTATAGAATTTCGTGTAGAGTATGTACACAGGGAAGCCGATAATCCATACTGGGCGGGTAAAGGCGGAGTAACCTCGCCAAGCGGGTACACAACTACTGCAGTACCGGCAACCGGTTGGGCGCCTGATCTCGTAACAACAGAGGATAGAATTATTCTGGCATTATTGTTCAGGATGTAACAGTCATATATATTAATTACATGGAAACTAAGCATTCAAATAACGTTCATAATGCAGTAACACGCTTCTCCTGGGGGGGCGTGTTGCTTGCGTTAGGCATTGTATTCGGAGATCTGGGCACATCTCCGTTATATACTTTTAAAGCTATAATTGGTGAGCGAACAATATCTGACACACTGGTATTGGGCGGCGTTTCTGCTGTTTTTTGGACATTATTTTTCCAAACCACGTTGAAGTATGTACTTATTACAATGCGGGCAGATAATAATGGAGAAGGTGGTATATTTTCGCTATATACACTCATCCGCAGGCATGGCAAATGGGTGTTGTGGCCGGCAATAATTGGGGGCAGCTTCATGATTGCAGATAGCCTGATTACCCCTCCAATATCTGTTATCTCTGCAATGGAAGGATTGAAGCAACTCAATCCCAATATCCCTATACTTCCTATTACAATTTTTATTCTCGTACTATTGTTTTTGTTTCAACAATCGGGAACAAAACGGATCGGTGCGTTTTTTGGACCGGCAATGATAGCTTGGTTTGGAATGATTGCCATTCTTGGCGCGGTCAATTTAGCGAACGACCCTTCTGTATTAAAAGCAATTAATCCAGTGTATGCTTATCGCCTGGTTGTAAACTACCCGGGGGGATTATGGGTGCTTGGCGGAGTGTTTTTATGCTCAACAGGTGCGGAAGCCCTGTATGCCGACATGGGTCATGTAGGCAGGCGTAATATCCAGATAGCATGGATTTTTATTAAAGTATCGCTACTCCTTTGCTATTTTGGGGAGGCGGCTCTTCTCTTAAAGCACAACGGTCAGACCTTGTCATCGGTAGATGCCTTTTTCGGACTTGTTCCTCATTGGTTTTTAATTCCAAGTATTATTGTAGCTACGTTTGCCACCATTATTGCCAGCCAGGCGCTGATAAGTGGAACCTTTACACTTTTTAATGAAGCAGTAAGGCTCAATATCTGGCCCAAACTACGTATAGAATTTCCAACGGAAATGCGCGGGCAAGTGTATGTGCCTGCTGTCAACTGGATGATGATGATAGGCTGTGTGGGAATGGTAATACATTTTAGAGAATCCTCCAACATGGAAGCAGCCTTCGGTTTGTCTGTCACTTTAACGATGCTGATGACCACAATACTTCTTAGCTATTATCTTTATTCAAAAAGGGTATCGATTATTCTGGTACTGCCATTAGCGCTACTGTTTTTGTGGATTGAAACTACATTCCTTATCGCCAATCTTAGCAAATTTTCGCATGGAGGATGGATAACATTGCTCATAGGGTTAGGACTCATAAGTATTATGTATGTATGGCATGAGGGCAAGAAATTGAAGAGCAGGTACAAAAAAATAAATAACCTGAACGATTACAAAGCTACTTTGCGTGAATTAAGCAACGATACATCTGTATCAAAATACGCGACACATTTAGTTTACTTAACCGGCTCGGGCAATGCTGGAAAGATAGAAGAACGAATTATTGAATCGATATTATTTCAACAACCTAAGCGTGCAGACATTTACTGGTTTATACACATAGATGTTACCGATGAACCCTATACATCAAGCTATTCGGTAGAAATAGTGGAGCCTGAAGAAATCATATTTGTTAGGTTTAAATTGGGATTTAGAATAGCGCCCCGGCTGAATTTACTGTTTAAGAAAGTGGTAAGCGAATTGACAACAAATAATGAGGTTCATATTCAAAGTAAATACAGCAATTCAAACAAAAAGTATATATCTGGAGATTTTCGTTTTGTTGTTATGAAAAGTTTCCTTTCTGTAGAGAACGACCTTTCTTTCCGCGACAATATGATAATGAGACTTCACTTTATGCTCGATAAAATGAGTCTGACAGACGACAAATCGTATGGTCTTGATTATAGTAACGTAATTGTTGAACACGCGCCATTGATAATAGGGGAAACAGAAAATATACAATTGACGAGAGAAAAATCAGCTATTTTTCATGACAGATGAGGAATTGAAGGCGAAACGTGTATATCAGTTTCTTGCACTAAACACAAAAAGCTCGAGAGGCCGGTTGAAAATCTACATTGGCATGAGCGCCGGTGTGGGTAAAACGTATCGTATGCTGCAGGAAGCGCACAGTCTGTTGAATAATAATGTAAACGTAAGAATAGGATATGTAGAAACACATAACAGGAAAGAAACGCAAGCGCTTATAGAAGGACTATCCATAATACCTCGCCGGGAGGTTTTTTACAAAGGAAAAAAAATGGATGAACTTGATGTGCAGGCAATATTGCTGCTTCATCCTGAGATAGTTATTATTGATGAACTTGCTCATACCAACATTCCTGGAAGCAAGAATCAAAAACGCTGGCAAGATGTACTGGACATACTTGATGCTGGTATAGATGTGATAACAGCTGTGAACATACAACATATAGAGAGTATAAATGAAGATGTAAAAGAGATAACGGGAATAGAAGTAAAGGAAAGAGTGCCGGATAAAATATTGCAATTAGCGGATGAGGTAGTAAATATTGACCTTACAGCCGACGAGCTAATAACCAGATTAAAAGAAGGTAAAATATACGATCATTCCAAAGTTCAGCAAGCCCTTCAAAATTTCTTTCAACCCGAACGGATTTTACAACTACGGGAACTGGCGTTAAAAGAAGTAGCCGGCCAGGTGGAGCGAAAGGTTGATTACCAGATAGCATCAAAAACCACGTCGTTTAGGCACGAGCGCTTTTTGGCTTGTATTTCATCCAACCATTATATCGCCCAAAGAATTATTAGAAAGACTGCAAGATTGGCTTCGTACTACAACAGTAAATGGACCGTGCTTTATGTGCAAACGTCAGACGAGGCTAACGATAAAATATCTCTGGCGGCGCAGAGGCATTTAATTAATAACTTTATAAACGCAACAGAGCTGAGCGCCGAGGTAATAAGAAAAAAGAACAACAATGTTGCAGAAGCAATTATTGAAACAACCAGAGAAAAAGAAATTACTACTATTTGCATAGGAAAGCCGCACCTGAATTTGTTTCAGATAATACTGAGAACAGGTATATTCAATCAACTTTTGAAAACACTTTCTAAGAATAACATCGACATAATAATACTGTCCTAATGAGTTTATCAGTAACGAAAAAAATAAGATTGGGTACATTTTTCCTTTTTTCATTATTAATACTGACCGGCGGCGCTGGAATATTCTATACTTCAACTCTTAAGAACGAAGCGAGAGCAGTATTAAAAGACAACTATGAATCGTTGTTTTTCTGCCAGACAATGCAACAGCAAATCGACAGTCTTGAATTACAGCCTGAGCAATCATTAACTCAATTTGAAATCGCATTAGCAGCACAGGAAAAAAATATAACAGAGCCCGGCGAAAAGTTGGCTACACAAAACCTGAGAATGCTATTTGATCAGCTAAAAGCAAAACCTACAGATAAGGCAAAAAGTAGGTTGATAGAAACTGAATTGCAGCAAATTCTCCGCTTGAATATGCTCGCTATTAATAACAAAAATCATAAAGCACAGATAACCGCTGAGAATGCACTGACTTTTATTATTTCGATAGTAGCTATAGTTTTTCTTATTGCATTTACGTTTTCGATGAATTTTCCGGCAATCGTTACCAACCCTATTAGGCATTTATCTGCAGCGATTAAAGAAATAAGTAACAAGAACTACAAGTATAGAGTAAGAATAGATAACAAAGATGAATTTGGTAACCTGGCCGATGCCTTTAATAGCATGGCAGCGCGACTTGAATATTTTGAGAGTAGCAACTTAAATAAACTAATGTTTGAAAAAAGCCGTGCCGAGGCAGTAATAAATAGCTTAAAGGATGCAAGCATTGGTATTGATAAAAATAACATCATTTTGTTTGCAAATCATCAGGCATTACATTTACTTGGCTTAACAACAAACGAGATTGTTGGTAAAATTGTGACTGAAGTCTCTAAATCTAATGACTTGTTCAACTTCCTGATTTCTAACGACAGTACAGCGCCCTTTAAAATTGTAGTTGAGAACAGGAAAAATTACTTTATTAAAGAGCACATAGAAGTAGCGCAGGGGGAGGGCAATAGTAAGGTTATAGTGGTGAGGAATATTACTTCATTCAAAGAATTAGATGTGGCCAAAACAAACTTTATTGCTACTATTTCTCATGAATTGAAAACGCCGCTGGCCGCATCCGACTTTAGTTTAAAACTATTAGAAGACCAAAGGATAGGAACACTTTCTGAAGAACAAAAAGAGCTTATTCAAAATCTGAAGCAAGACAACCAGCGTATACTTAAAATTATCAGCGAATTACTCAATATGTCGCAGGTGGAAACAGGAAAAATTGAGCTTGACGTTCAATCGGTAAATCCATACCTCATAATTGATCACGCAATTGAAACTATAGCTACTACTGCCAGGGAGAAGAAAGTGGAGATTAGGAAAAAGGCCGATGATAATATCCCCTTAGTGAGGGCCGATGCCGAAAAAAGCACATGGGTATTAAATAACTTTTTAACCAACGCCATTAAATATTCTGCCGAGGGCGCGGCTATAGAGGTTGAGGCAAAAAAGGTAAATGGAAGCGTACAGTTTTCTGTCAGGGATTTCGGACCAGGGATAGCAAAAGAATATCAATCCAGATTGTTTGAAAGATACTTTCAGGTACCCGGTTCAAAAGCCAAAGGCACAGGACTGGGCCTTGGTATTTCAAAAGAATTTATTTTGGCCCAAAAAGGCAAAATATGGGTAGAAAGTGAGATTGGTAAGGGGTCTTTGTTTTTATTTTCATTACCAATAATATAGTTGCATTGCAAAGCATATGGAGCATATAATTGAAAAATCACTGCTAGGCATTCGCTGAGAACAACAGCAATTATACACAAAACTATTGAAGACAATGATTATACAGCAGGTATTGGCGGTTATAGGTTTGCATGGAAATTGCCTTGATTTTTGATGCATTTTGTTGGTCAAGCTAAATAAAATCATCAGCCTTTTAGTCTGGAAATAGCAATAGTATCTTTAATGTCTTTCGGCTATTTAGCCGTTGTTTGAGTATTGGTTAGCGAGTACTATTACGCACATGCTACATGTTTCTTTTTTGCACATTTAATCTGTTGATAAATATCTCAAATTCGGTATCTTGTTACCCAAAATGGTGTACCTATGAAGCCTATTAAGTTTGTGTTTGCGTTGTTGTTATGCGCATTGTGCAGCGCTGCGCTTTTTGCCCAGCAATTACATGTAGAGAAAAGCGAAGTGTTTGAAGAGCCAACCTCCGGATGGAATCAGTTATTGCAGCTAAAAAATGGCAACACCTTTTTGTTTCATGCAAAAGATAAGAACGGTATAGATGTAACCATCTATGATAAAAGCAGAAAGTTGGTTGCTAAAACTAACATAGGCAGCAAATTGTGGGATGCCAGCCGTATGGACGATGTAAGGATATACAAGCTGTTTGAAATAAATGGCGAACCAGTAGTATTCCTGCTTCAAAACGACGGCGACCAGCACAGCCTCTACCGGATAAGACTCAACGCAACCAGTGGCGCCGTGGTGGCCGATGAAAAGGTGGCAAGCCTGATGGGGCTGAGCGTAGAAAAATTTATGGTTTCTTATGGCCTTAGCAGCATCAATGTAGAGAAAGATCCCCAGTCGGATTGCTATGCGTTGATTATACTGAACTTCGACCGTAAGGATTATAACCAAAAGGTGAAAGTGATGCACTTTGATGGTACGCACACCCTGATCAATCAGGCAGATTTTAGGGTTGTGGGCGCAGCGTTCAAGCATGTGTTGTATAAGTCGGCGCTGGTAGACGGCAACAAGGCGGTATACCTTGTTTCGTGCGGCTATGCCGACAAAATAAAATTCACACAGAATTTTACGTTTGATGACGATTGCAAGATTGTGCTATCTAAACTGAATAGCGGAGATAAGGCATTTACAAGCAAGGTAATGAGCGTGAATGTAGATATGGCCGACGTGAAGTCGCAATTACTGTACAACCGTAACACTAACCAGTTACAATTGCGCGTTTTATCGCTCGAAGAGGCTAAGTACAAACGGTCTACCATGACCGAGATAAGGTATTATTTTTCACTGATAGCCTACTTTGATCCGGAAACACTGAATATAAAGGGCATCAAACCACTGGCCGGGAAGAAAATAGCAGAATACGCACAGGCTCATATAGACAAGGATTATGTGTATAGTGGCACGCCTAAGAAAATGAAGATTAATAGCAATGGTACTACTGCTATACTGATGGAAGAAAATAAATCGGGACAGGGCCATGCCGATCTCGGCGCGATAGGGGTATCAATTCTTTCTGATACGGGAGCCGAAGTAAACGGTTATGCAATAACGAAAACGCAGGTAATGTATAGCAATGTAGATAACGACAGGTTTATGTCGTATGACTATATAAGCGTACCGACTGGTAATTATGTATTATTCAACGACCTCGCTACAAATACCGACAAAGATGAGCACGATGCAAAACACAGAAAAGTTGCGGGAGCATCTAAGACCAACACAGTGGTTTATAAACTAAACGAAAACAGTATAGACAGATTCTTTCTGTTTGGCGAGCCTGCAGAAAACTCCTCTATTTTTTGCTATATAGATGGTACAGACTATAACGAACCCACAAAAACATATGCAACCGTAATAATAGAGCGCACCGGCAAAGACAAAAAAGCCCGCGTAGCATGGGTGACTTTTGATTAGGGGGGAGTGTTACAATTCGTTTGAAAGTTATTCGGCATATACTATCAATGACCGTAAATGGTTATCAACAGTATTATCTTATTACTCTTAGCGATTTTATCGTTGATGGCTTTCTTGAAGTATGAATAATAGCCAGAATGACGATTTCATTGGTTGTAATTTTATATATAATATTCCAGGATAGGCATAAAGCTCTACGGTACATCTTCGATTTAGTAGGTAATTCATCACATTCTTTATAGGCAAATGGATTTAAGCCAATTTTATCAATAGTTTTGAAAATTGAATCACCTACGGCAACTGCATTTTGAGGCTCGTGCATGGAAAACGCAATGTAGTCTGTTATTTCTTCGATATTATTTATAGCATAGGTAGAAATTCTTACCGGATAGATTGTTGGAATCGTTCTTTTTGTCTTGCCCATTTTTCTTTAGCCTCATTCAGTGTTATCAATGGGGATTGTTCAGCTTCTGCAATTAATTTTTCAAATTCAGATTGGCTCATTGGCGAACCGGGAAGAGAAGGAGAATTAGTATTTGAATTTTCTAAAATGCTAATATAATGTCTGCGCTCTAACTCGAGCAGTGTTTTTAGTGCATCTTCATCGTTTATCTGTAATGTCATTGTATGCATTTAGCTAAGTTATTAATACTTTTCGATGCAGCAAATTGTTTTTTAACTTAAACGAGGAGCTGCGGCAGCGCTACCTAACAAAGCAAGCCGATTTGAATATAGCAACATAAATATCATCACGTTAAGTTGTGTTTTTAATTTGTAGCTGCCACCAACGACAAGCAGTTTTTACCAGTATTAGAATTACAGCTCAATGAAAGTAGTGCAGATGATACGATCAATCCAGACTGGATTCGTAGTCTAATTGAGTGTATAGAAGAATTGAAAAAGCTGTGAGGGTTATCTGTTTGGTCGGGGGCGTTGTGGCAGCCAATTGGAAACGTGTGTACAAGTGTATGTATTTATGATTTATGAATCGTAAATCATAAACTATCTTATATATCTTAGGCAGGTACTCGGTTATGTTATAGTGAGTATGAGGCCATTTTATGCTCTCTCGCAAAATCGAGCAATGATATGTCTGTAAGATTCACGATTTCAAAGTTATGTATTTTAACTCTTTAGTGGTTGTGTAATATCTAAAATCCTGACTCCTGCTCGCCATCAGTATTATCCAGCGGTTTTGTGGCTAAATTTGCGGCGCAGGGCTGAAGCGAATGGCGCAATGTGTAATTGCCTGAATGTAAAGCACATTAAAAAACATTTCCTATTACCCATTGCAAAAATATCCGTTCAAATAGTATTTTTGAGACATGACAGACACGCCCCGTTACCGAGAACTACAGCAAAAACTGGCAGAGCAAACCGATGAAAAAGGTAGAATAGACATTTTACTGGCTATAGCAGAAGAGGTGAAGAACTTTGATGTTGACCACGCTATTCAAGTAGCCAACGATGTTATAGACCGCTCGCGGACGCTGCAGTATCAAGTGGGGCTGGGCAGAGGACTAAGTCTGAAAGGCTTTTGCAACCGGCTGAAGGGCGAATACGAAGCCGGTATAAAGGTGCTGAAAGAGGCGCTGGCTATAGCTAAAAAAATACAAGACCCTAATATGGAGGCAACTGCCCTCTACTATCTGGGTAATATATACCGAGACCTGGGCGACCTCGCCAATGTGCTATCGCACTACGAAAAGGCGCTGGCAATAAATGTGGAACTGGGAGATGAGTTTTATCAGTCGGTAATTTTATCGCACATATCTAACCTGCTTTACGACCTCAACGATTACGACAGTGCGCTGGAATACGCCCTCAAGTGTCTGCCCATATTTGAGCGGGTACACAACGTAAACACCCTACTCAATATATATAATACGCTGGGCAATATTTACTTTAAGATGGAGAAATATGGCGATGCGCTCCATTATTTTAAAGAAAACCTTAACCGCTCTGAGCCAGAAACCGCTGCGTTTGTGATGGCAGAAAGCGGTTTGGGCAAGGTGTACTACAAGATGCAGAATACCGGCCATGCAAAAAAATACCTGTCGCACGCACTGCAGGAGTCGCAAAAAATAAGCAATGCCGAGGTGCAGATCATCTGCCAGTTTTACCTGGGGTGCTTGTTTATGGACGAGGACAACTATGTGCAGTCGCTGCAGCACATGGTTATGGCACACTCGCTGGCCAATGAATATATGCGCCGTCACGACATAATGAGCGTGCACGAAAAACTATCTATTCTCTACGATAAGATGGGCGATATTCCTAAGGCGTTTCATCACCTGAAATCGTTTGAGAAGCTTAAAGAAGAGATATTTAAACAAACCATTATCAACCAGGTGCGCAACCTGCAGATAAGGCAACAAATAGAATTGGCACAAAAAGAGAAAGAAGTGGCCGAACGCACCGCATTCCTAAAACACCAGTTTATGGCCAATATGAGCCATGAAATACGCACACCTATGAATGCAATAGTAGGTATGACCCGCTTGCTGCTGGCTAAAGAACCTAAAGACGAACAACTGAGGTATCTGCGGGCCATTCAGCTTTCGGCCGATAATCTGCTGGTGATCATCAACGACATTCTGGACCTGTCTAAAATAGAAGCGGGCAAAATAATTATAGAACACATAGATTTTTCGCTACAGGAAGTGGTGCAGAGCGTAAAAGATATGCTGATGCTGAAAGTAGAGGAGAAGCACATACAACTCCGGGTATCTGTAGACGAGGCTATACCCAAACGCCTGACCGGCGACCCTACCCGCATGAACCAGATACTGATAAATCTGGCAGGCAATGCGGTGAAGTTTACGGAGCGCGGCTTTGTAGAGGTAAAGGCTTCGCTGCAACGTAAAGAAGGCAGGAAGATGTGGGTGAAATTTGATGTGATAGATACTGGCATAGGCATAGCTGCAGAATATGTAGATACTATCTTCGATAGCTTTACGCAGGCTGGCGCAGATACTACACGTAAATTTGGTGGTACAGGACTGGGGCTAACGATATCTAAACAGCTGGCTACGCTGATGGGCGGCGAAATATCTGTGCAGAGCGAGCTGGGGGTAGGCACTACGTTTACCACATTGGTGCCCTTTGAAGAGGCAGAGGTGCAGGAAGTGACTAAAACAGCTGGCGTTCTCGACAACTCATCGCTGCAAAGGCTGAACCGGCTGAAGGTGCTGCTTGTAGAAGACAATGAGTTTAACCGCATGGTGGCCGAGGATACGCTGAGAGACACCATACCGGGTATACGGTTTTTCGTGGCGGTAAATGGTCAGGAGGCCGTAGACAGAGTGCGTAACGAAATGTTTGACGTAGTGCTGATGGATATACAAATGCCTGTAATGGATGGCGTAACCGCTACCCGCCTTATACGCAACACCCTGCCAGAGCCCTACCGCAGCGTGAAAATAATAGCAATGACCGCTAATGTGCTGCAAGAAGATGTGCAGCAGTATTTTGATATAGGTATGAACGCCTATGTATCTAAACCTTTTAATGCAGACGAATTATTACTAAAAATGGATCAGGTGATGGGCAATAATATACCGGTAAGTAGCCGTGAAGAAGAAAAACACGTAAAAGAAGAAAGAAGTTTTCCGCCGCTGCCGGAGGTGGTAACAGATATGACCTTCCTCAAGACGTTTACGGGAGGCAATATGGAAAAACAGCAGAAATATGTAGGTATGTTTTTGGTAAATGCACCAAAACTGCTGGATAGCATGGACAGAGCGCTGGCAGCAAAAGACTATCAGGCGGTGAAGATAGCAGCGCATTCGCTGAAGCCACAGTTGTCGTACATGGGTGTGAAAGAAGATGTGAGCAATATATTTTTGATAGAGCAATCGGCAGGGGCTAAGGCACACTACGATACGTTGCCTCAGCTCATCGTAAATTTGCACCGACTTTGCGACAAAGCGTTTGAAGAACTGAGAAAACTACAATAGCCATAGAGCAAAGGGCGGATTTATAGTAGTTAAAATGAATTTTATGTTTTGAATTTTGAATTTTGGAATTTTTCTATTACTTTTCTGAATTGAAACTATTTTATGGCTTTAGAACAGAGTGAACAATATATTTTTCTGGTAGACGACGAACCTATCCAGAATGAAATGCTGAAGGATCACATCTCCGGTTTATTTCAGTACAAGATAAAAACTTACGAAAGCGGAGAAGATGCGGTAAAGGACCTTAATCTGAATCCATCGGTAATGGTGCTCGATTTCCACCTTAATTCGCACCTTCCCAATGCAGAAAACGGGGTAGAAGTGCTGAAGCGAATCAAGGAGTTGAGCCCATCTACGCAGGTAATCATGTTGTCGGGCCAAGACAAGATAGAAGTGGCGGTAGACAGTATGAAATATGGCGCCTACGACTATGTAATAAAAGGCGA
Organism: uncultured Bacteroidota bacterium; assembly: GCA_903882805.1. Classification (GTDB taxonomy): domain Bacteria; phylum Bacteroidota; class Bacteroidia; order Chitinophagales; family Chitinophagaceae; genus Nemorincola. The sequence continues at coordinate 43,312 of CAIRYK010000058.1, forward strand.
AACAGCTTTTGCTCGCATAGAGAATGTGCTGAACAAAATAAACGAGCGCCAGAGCCACATAGATGAAATAAAGAATATAAAGGCGGAAAACAAAATGTACAGAATGATTATGGCCGGTTTGTTTGCCGCCATTGGCGTTATCATTGTTGTTTCGCTGTTTATGGTTAAGAAACTTGGCGTTTCGGTACCCAAATAAATAGTTATTACCAGCTTATTTATATAATGCCCGCACTGTACGTTGCGGGCATTTTTTATTGCAGGGTAGTTTTTTACATCAATAATTAATTAATTACTGCAATACCGAAGGGAAACAATAAAAGAGGCGTCTAAAAATAAAACAGAGTTCTATGAGTTTGAAGTCAATATTTATGGGTCTGGCATTGGGCTTAGCGGCAAGTGTGTCTTATGGCCAGTATAATACGTTGCATATACCAGATACATTATCGGGCACAACGTTCAATCTGAACATGAGAGACAGTTTTGTGCAGTTCAGAACAGGCAACCAAACCATTACCGCCGGCATCAACGGCGCGTTTTGGGGGCCTACGCTATTTTTCAATAAAGGCGACAGCGTGCATATGAATGTGCGCAACTACCTGAACGATACCACAACCCTGCACTGGCATGGTTTTCACCTACCTGCAGTGATGGATGGCGGTCCGCACCAAACCATACCGCCGGGCGCTATATGGCGTCCGTACTGGAAGGTAACCAACAATGCCTCTACCTACTGGTATCATCCGCACCTGCATATGAGCACCGAGAAGCAACTTATAGAAGGGCTGGGCGGCTTTATTATAGTGCGCGATGCCGCCGAGGCAGCGCTCGCACTGCCCCGTACTTATGGCATAGACGATATACCGCTTGCGCTTACCAGCCGAAGTTTCGATGCCAGTAATGCATTTACCTCTACCAGCGCCTATGGCGACTACATGGTGGTAAACGGTACCATGAACCCACAGGTAAGCCTGCCCAAACAATATGTGCGGTTAAGAATACTGAACGCAGAAATGGAAAGAGGCTATAATCTGGGCTTCAGCGACAACCGCACCTTTTATGTGATAGGCAACGACGGAGGCCTGCTGGATGCGCCTGTACCCGTAACCAGAGTGAAACTACTGGTGGGCGAGCGCATAGAAATACTGGTGAACCTTACCGGCGATGCAGTAGGATCGAGCATTGATTTGAAGGCCTACAATGCGGGCTTCCCGCTGGGCTGGCCTGGCGGCGAACCGGGTACAACAGGGCCATTCGGTAGTTTGCTAAACAACATCAATTTCAATATTCTGCACATCAATGTAGCAGCCGCAACCACCGGGGCTATTACGGCATTGCCATCGAGCCTGGTGAGCAATACTTACCTAACGGCCGGCGACGCTACTGTAACTCGCACCCTTAATGTGACAGACGGCACACCCGGTAGGCCCTTCTATTTCGACCATGCCAACTTTGACCTCGCCACTATAAACCATACGCTACAACTGAATACTGTAGAAAAATGGACAGTGGTAAACAACAATGTTTTCGGTCATTCATTTCACATACACGACATACAGTTCAAAATAATATCAAGGAGTAGCGGACCGGTAAACGCTTATGAGTCGGGCTGGAAAGATAGTTACTACCTGGGTATAAACGAGACAGTATCTTTTGTAGCAAAATTTGATGATTATGCCGATGATATTCATCCGTTTATGTACCATTGTCACATGGCGCCGCACGAAGATGGCGGGCTGATGGGGCAGTTTGTGGTAAGAGATGCTACAGGTGTAAACAACACAATAAAAGATCCCGCTGATTTTAAGGTATATCCTAATCCTGCAAACGACCGTATCTATTTTTCGTTTAACGACCCTACCATGCAGGCCTACTATGTAACCATTACCAATGCGGTAGGTCGTACACTGTATATGCTGCCGCGCCCGCACCTTGCCGATGGTATAGACATCAGCAAATTTGCGCAGGGCAACTATTTTGTGCAGCTGACGGATGAGGCTACCAAAAAAGTAATCACCAAACATTTTATTAAGCAGTAATGCCAGATAATACCGGTCAATAAACCGCTATTTAGGGCAATTGTTTTTTGTAAAATACAGAGCATAGGCAAAGCGTAAGATGATGAAACAAGGAATAGTTAACAGGCTTTTGATAGCGGCTGCAATCGTGCCGGCAATATTTTTGCTGAGCTTTGCCGCTATAAGCGTCAGAGAGGTAAAGGACTTCAGTTTGAAAAATGTAGATGGCGCTATGGTGTCGCTGAAAGACTACCCTAATGCTAAGGGGTTTATCATTGTGTTTACCTGCAATCATTGCCCGTTTGCCCAGCTATATTACAAACGACTGAACGAACTGAACGCAAAGTATGCTGCTAAGGGCGTGCCGCTGCTGGCCATTAGCTCTACCGACACCATTAACTATGAAGACGATTCATTTGAAAAAATGGTATTGAAGGCGAAGCGGGAGCAGCTGAATTTTCCTTATCTGTACGACAATACACAGCAAGTAGCCAAAGATTTTCATGCGCAGAAAACACCCCATGCCTATGTGATATGGAAGGTAGACGGCAAATGGGTAGTAAAGTATAGCGGCGCCATAGACGACAACGGCGCCCATGCTGAGCTGGCCAATAACCACTATGTAGCTGCAGCCATAGACGAATTGCTGGCAGAAAAAGAGGTGAGTATAAAAGATACCAAGTCGATAGGTTGTCAGATCAGTTTTAGGAAATAGGCTTGTGCCCGCTATCAGGAGGCATCGATTGGTGTTACAGAGCTGGCTTATTAAGAACGTATAGGGCCGTTTAGTTTGATATTGGTTTTGGCCTACCCTAACAAAGTGAGTATTTATATTTGGTAACCCTCTCTGCAATATGCTAATAAGCAGTATTGCAAAGAGGGTTACTAAATATTATGCATCTACCCATGCTCCTTCGTCTTTTATCAGGCTTATCAGCTCTGCCACGGCTATTTCACTGGGTATGTTTTTCTTTACTACTTCTTTGCCGCGGTATAGGGTTATTTTGCCTGCTCCGCTGCCTACATAGCCAAAATCGGCATCGGCCATTTCGCCGGGACCATTGACTATACAGCCCATTATGGCAATTTTCACACCCTTAAGGTGATTGGTAGAGGCGCGTATCTTGGCAGTAGTTTCTTGCAGATCGAACAGGGTGCGGCCGCAGCTGGGGCAGCTTATGTACTCTGTTTTGCTTATGCGCGTGCGGCTGGCTTGTAGTATAGAGAAAGCGGTGTTGTTTACAAACCGCTCGTGGTTGTCTACTTTCATTATGGTGCGACCCACATTGTTTTGGCGCGCCATGTCTATTGGGCTGCTTAGCAGCATAAGTCCATCTCCAAAACCATCCAACAGCAGTCCGCCGGCTACTACGGCAAAGTCTATCAGTTGTTTGTCTATAGTTGTGCCGGGCGCATACACCTGTAGTATAGCCGGGCAGTCTATATTACGGTTCATTAGCGTGGTCATAAAGTTGCGTATCAGGCGCATGGCATCTTCGCCCTCGCCTATCAGCATCAGTACCGCTTTTTCATCGGTTGCCAGCTTGTTCAGTAGCTGCTCGGTACCGTTGTCGCCTGCGGCGGGTACTGTATAGGTTACAAAATGCGCTTTGTCATCGCCCTGCCAGTCGGTCAGGTACGCTTCGGCAGTCAGCACAGGGCGATACTTGGTGTGGTCGGGGGCTGTGCGCCATGCCTCATGGTCGCACAATACCTGCAGGGTACCGGGCAGGTCGAAACCCACCACATTGCCGCCTGTATATATGTAGTCGGCAGCGCCGTCGCTAATGTTCCATTTGTCGCTATCGGCATTGTAGGTATAGCCTATAGCAGTTAGGTCAGTCGGCGATATGTGAGCGCCATAGCCGGCAAAATTTGCCGCCACTACAGGCACATGGTGGCCGCCTATGTTGCCTACGGACTTGCTATTGCGGCGTTTGTACGCAAACGGACTATAGGGCAACTTATCAGTTGTATCGGTAGGTTGTTCGGCATTGTGCGCCCTACCTGCATACCGGCTCACTATGTCTTTACATACCGGTATCTCGAATTCGGGATCTTCTGTCAGCGATACCCTTATGGTGTCGCCTATACCGTCTTCCAGCAGCGAGCCTATGCCAATAGCGCTTTTTATACGGCCGTCTTCGCCATCGCCGGCCTCAGTCACCCCCAGATGCAGCGGGTATATTTCGCCAAACTCCTCATGCATTTTTTGCACCAGCAGCCGGTAGGCCTGCACCATTACCAGCGGGTTGCTCGATTTCATGCTCAGTATTATCTGGTGGTAGTCTTCGTCGCGGGCTATGCGCAAAAACTCCATGGCGCTTTCTACCATACCTATCGGTGAGTCGCCATAACGGCTCATAATACGGTCGCTCAGCGAGCCATGGTTAGCCCCTATGCGCATGGCAGTGCCATATTCGCGACATATTTTCACCAGCGGGGTAAACCGCTCGCGTATGCGCATTACCTCGGCGGCATATTCGGCATCGTTATATTCTATAAAATCAAACCGTTTCTTATCTACATAATTGCCCGGATTTACACGCACTTTTTCCACTATTCGCGCAGCTATTTCGGCTGCATTGGGTGTAAAGTGAATGTCGGCAATCAGCGGTGTGTCATATCCGCGGGCGCGTAGTTCTTTCTTTATGTTCAGCAAGTTTTCGGCTTCGTTCTTGCTGGGGGCTGTTATGCGCACCAGTTCGGCGCCCGCTTCTATACACCGTATGCATTGCGCCACTGTAGCCGCGGTATCCATGGTATTGGTAGTGGTCATGGTTTGTATGCGTATAGGGTGGCCGCCGCCCAGCGTCAGCGATCCTATCTTTACCTCGCGGGTAGGCAGTCGTTCATACTTTTGGAGCGATGCACAGTATAAATTCATAATCTACGGTTTCAGAAGTTCACGCTGTTTCGGGCATTGGCGCCCTGACAAAAGATGGAAACAGCACAACGCTATTGCGCTATAGAGCAAAGTTAACCGAAATGCCCTCATTTTTTTTGCTGCGGCAGATGTATAACCATAATAAAAAGGTAAAAATCGCTAACACAATGTTTTGTAATTTTGTATTTTTAGAACAAACAATAGTATTTTAGCAGAATAGTATCTTATAGTGAATGGAATACGAAATTAGACTTTCAGGTAAATTTAAATATGTTCAGGAAGGTGAAGGGGAGCCGTTAGTGCTGCTCCATGGTTTGTTTGGCGCATTGAGTAACTTCAAAGACCTGGTAGATCATTTTAAAAAAACGCACAAGGTAATAATACCGCTGCTTCCTTTATACGATCTCACTCTGCTCGAAACAAGCGTGTCGGGCCTTTCTAAGCATGTAGCTAAATTTATAGAACATCAGAAATTAAGAAACATTCACCTGCTGGGCAACTCGCTTGGCGGCCATGTAGGCTTGGTATATACCCTTAAGCACCTCGATGTGGTAAAAAGCATCACCCTTACCGGCAGCTCAGGGCTGTTTGAAAACGGCATGGGCGAAACCTACCCTAAAAGAGGCGACTACAACTATGTGCAGAAAAAAACCGAACTCACCTTCTACGACCCCAAGGTAGCCACCAAAGAACTGGTAGACGAGGTGTTCGGCATCATCAACAACCGACTTAAAGCGCTGAAAATTATTGCGCTGGCACGTTCGGCCATACGCCACAATCTGGGCGACGAACTACAGGAAATAAAAATACCAACCTGCCTTATCTGGGGTAAAAACGACACCATTACTCCGCCTATGGTAGCTGAAGAGTTTCATAAACTGCTACCCAACTCAGAGTTGCATTGGATAGACAAATGCGGTCATGCGCCTATGATGGAGGTTCCGGACGAGTTCAATAAAATATTGTCATCGTTTCTTGAAAAATGCAAGTAATCGCCCGGTAAAAAAGCAGTAGTTTACAGGGGAGTAATATTGTGGGTTAGCCTTATTTTTGCGGTAGTGCACTTACTGGCGCTGAAAAAGCCAATAATAAATTTATCTGGCCTGCGTTTTGTATTACCTGTAGTACATCTTAACCACTATGAGCTTAGAATTGTTGATTTCGCCCTCCGTACCTATTCTGGAACCCGATGATACCGGCGAACGTGCGCTTGCTGCGATGGAAGAAAATAAATACGCTCAGTTGCCCCTTGTTGCCGACGATCATTATGTGGCGCTGATACAAGAGAGCGACATGCTGGACTGGAGCCGGCCCGAATCTAAACTGGGCGACTCGCACTTTCTTAACTACAAGCCTGCGGTAGCGGCATCGGTACACCCTTTTGAAGCTATAAAGCTGGCCAATCAACTGAATGTAGGCGTACTGCCTGTAATAGACAACGAACACCGATATCTGGGATCGGTGACGCGCGACACCCTGCTGAAATACGTGGCTGAAAACAGTGGCATAAGTACGCCCGGCGGCATCATAACGCTCGAGATTGCCCCCCGCAACTATTCGCTGTATGAGATTGCTCGTATCTGCGAAAACGAAGACGTGGCCATCACAACCACACAGGTGCACACCAACGAACGCGGCATGCTGGAAGTAACGCTGAAACTAAACCGCACTGCGCTCGACGGCGTAGTATCGTCGTTTGAACGGCACGAATTCAAGGTAATGGAGGTGTTTGGCGATATAGAAAAAGACGAAGACATAACAGGCAAGTACCAACTGCTTATGAACTACATAAATATGTGATAACTGCAACATGATAGCAATAGATAATGTACTGCTCAGCGATGAGCTAATAGACGAACAGTTTGTTTGCGACCTTACCCGCTGCAAAGGCGGGTGCTGTGTAGACGGCGACTGCGGCGCGCCGCTCACCGAAGACGAAACGCAGATAATAGCTCGGATATATCCTGAGATAAAGTCTTACCTCGACCCACAGTACATACCCGAAATAGAACGCCAGGGCACGCACGTAAACGATAGCGAGTTTGGGCTGGTGACGCCCACCGTTAATGGAGGAATATGCGTTTATGGCTATACCGACGAGGCCGGCGTGGTAAAATGCGGCATAGAAAAAGCCTGGAAAGCCGGCGCTACAGATTTTCGTAAGCCGGTATCTTGCCATCTTTTTCCTATCCGCATCACCGAATATCCCGGCTATGAAGCCGTAAACTACGAGCCGCGCGAAACCCTGTGCAAACCGGCCTGCCATCTGGGCAAACGCCTTAAAGTACCTGTTTATGTGTTTCTTAAAGAAGCTATAGAACGCAAATACGGCGCTGAGTTTTGGAGTGTACTCAATACCATAGCCGAAAAAAGAAAAAGCGCTACCGATGGATTTTAGCGCCTGACAACCACCTTCATTAAAACGATAGCCCCGCGCCTGATGGCACGGGGCTATCGTTTTAATGAAGGTGGTTGTTATATCCAGCCGTTGTTGTGTAGCACTTTGGCTATCTGCACCGCGTTGGTGGCGGCGCCTTTGCGCAGGTTGTCGGCTACTATCCAGCAGTTAAGGGTGTTGGGTTGCGAGTAGTCGCGCCTTATGCGACCTACAAATACATCATCTTTTCCGGCTGCGTCTATCGGCATTGGATAGGCCAGCATAGCGGGGTTGTCTATCACTATCACACCCGGCGTTGTGCCTAGTAGTTGCTTCACATCGTTTTCGTGAAAGTCGTGCAGCAATTCTATGTTCACGCTCTCGCTGTGCGAGCTGGTAACCGGCACCCGCACTGTTGTTGCAGATACTTTTATACTGTCGTCGCCCATTATCTTACAGGTTTCCAACGCCATTTTCATTTCTTCCTTCGTATATCCGTTGTCGGTAAACACATCTATCTGCGGCACCACATTCAGATCTATTGTATGGGCAAAGGCCTTTACTTCCGTATTGCCGGCACGCTGCGCCATCAGTTCGGTAACGCCCTTCATGCCCGCTCCCGACACCGACTGGTAAGTGCTCACCACCACGCGTTTTATGCCATAACGCTTGTGTAGCGGCGCCAGCGCCATTACCATTTGTATGGTAGAGCAGTTGGGGTTGGCTATTATCATGTCGGTTTCTGTTAGTGTGTGGCCGTTTACCTCGGGCACTACCAGCTTTATATCGGCATGCATACGCCATGCCGACGAATTGTCTACTACCCGGCAACCAACCGCTGCAAACTGCGGAGCCAGCTCGAGCGATGTAGCGCCGCCAGCCGAAAACAGCGCCAATGCAGGCTTCATGGCAATGGCAGTTGCGGCATTTACCACCTTGTATGCCTTGCCCTTGTACATTACCTCGCTACCCACGCTTTTCTCGGTAGCCACAGGTATCAGTTCGGTAACCGGAAAATTGCGTTCTTCCAGTATTTTCAGCATCATTCCGCCCACAAGCCCTGTGGCGCCTACTACGGCTACTTTCATATTGTTGGTTTTATATTGGTATTCGGTTGGTTGTGAGGCTGCACGCTATTATTACCCGGCACATCATTTTGCTTAACCGTCGCATGCAAAACTACAGATAATTACACCGCGCCAGCAACAGAAAAAACCAAATTTACCCTAAAACAGCAACACCTGCCGGCCATGAAGCCCTGCAGGTGTTGCTCAAAACAAAGCGCATTAGCGCCCATTATTTTCTGATCTCGAAGTTAGCGAGGTTGATAAACTCGTTCACACGTGTTTCAATCTCCTCAGCAGTAAGCTCTTGCATACGCGAAGGACCAAATTTTTCTACGCAGAACGAAGCCAGCGCTGAGCCCATAATAACGGCAGCTTTCATGTTTTCGAAAGTTACGTCGTTGATGCGTGCCAGATAGCCTATGAAGCCGCCTGCAAACGTATCGCCGGCGCCGGTTGGGTCGAACACATCTTCCAATGGCAAAGCGGGCGCTGCAAATATCTGCTCGTTGAAGAACAGCAGAGCGCCGTGCTCACCTTTCTTAATGATCAGGTATTTTGGACCCATAGCCTGAATTTTCTTAGCTGCTTTTACAAGGCTGTATTCGCCGCTCAGCTGACGCGCTTCACTGTCGTTTACCATCAGCAGGTCTACCATGCCCAGTATAGTCTTCAGGTCGTCCATAGCCACATCCATCCAGAAGTTCATGGTATCCATGATCACCAGTTTGGGGCGGCTTTTCAACTGTTTCATTACGCTTATTTGCACTGCCGGAGCCAGATTGCCCAACATTACATATTCGCTGCCCTGATAGCTCTCAGGTATTTTTGGATCAAACTGTGCCAGTACATTTAGATCGGTAACCAGTGTATCGCGGGTATTCATATCCATGTGATACTTACCGCTCCAGAAGAAGCTCTTGCCATCAGGCACCACTTCCAGACCATCAAACGACACGCCGCGCGCTTCCAGTGCAGATATTTCTTCCTGTGGAAAGTCGCCGCCAACGATGGACACCATGTTAATGGGTTTTGCAAAATTAGAAGCCGCCCATGCAGCATAGGTACCAGAGCCGCCTATTATACGGTCTACTTTGCCAAACGGAGTTTCCAGCGCATCGAAGGCCATTGTGCCTACTAATAATAAAGACATACGTTTTTGAAATTTTCAACAAATGTAATGCTACTATCTGAAAGTTGCATAGTAGCAATAACAACTATGGCCGCCAATGCAATAAATATTTGCAGCGGCGGCCATAACAATAAAAAAATCTATAATTATCTAAATCGCAATACCGGAGCTATTCTTCTTCATTGTTCCAGCTCTTGAGCGATGCCTTTATCTCGGTGAAGCAAATAACGTTGTACCAGAACGCAATAACTACAATCACGCCCTCGCGTATGATTTCGTAGAACCTGATATTTTCGGGCATACCGCGCTTGAGCGACAAATACAACTCGCCTTTGAACAAAAAGTAAAAGGCTATACCAAACGCCATTGCAAAGAAGTAGTATATACGCTGCTTTTTGTTGATATCGGGCGGATTGAGCACGAAGTTGATGATATTGCTGAATATTTGCAGCAACACCAACCCAAGCAGTATAAGGAAGTATGGGTTATCGCTTTCGGTGTCGAGGTTGATAAGGTATAATACAAACAATATGCCCTGCACTGCAGGATCAACTATCTTGAATACAAGTACATTATTATTCCTTCGGTTAAGGGTTTTACTGCTGACGTGCCTTCGCCTTCTTTTTTTACTGCTCATTGCCACAAAATTACCGCTAAAATATTAAAATTCTGATACGAATTAATCAAATCCGAGATTGTGTTCTAGATTTACATAATGAAAGCAATGATTTTTGCGGCCGGCTTAGGCTCGCGCCTACGACCGCTTACCAACCATGTGCCAAAGGCGCTGGTGAAGATAAATGGCAAAACATTGTTGGAGCACGCCATTGGGTATTTACAACACTATGCCATATACGATGTGATTGTAAACATTCATCATTTTGCGCCCGTAATGGAGCGGACAATAATAGAAAATAAAGGCTTTGGCAGCCGCATTACAATATCGGACGAGCGGGAAGAAGTTTTGGAAACGGGCGGCGGCCTGAAGAAGGCTGCGCATTTTTTTGCCGGAGAGCAAGACTTTGTGGTGATTAATGTAGATGTGCTCACTAATCTACACCTGAGCGATATGATAACAGCACACCGCCGTAGCGGAGCGCTGGGCACACTGGCAGTGATGAACCGCCCATCGTCGCGCCACCTCCTGTTCAACCCGCAAATGCAGCTGTGCGGCTGGATAAACAATGGCACTGGCGAGCGCCGCATTGCCCGTCCCGATACGCAGGTGGCGCCCTTTGCATTCAGCGGTATTCAGGTTTTATCTACCGACGTATTGAGGCAAATCCCGTTCAACGGTAAGTTCTCGTTGATCGATCTATACCTGCATCTGGCAGCTACACAAAACATAATAGGCTTCAACCATACCGGCGATCTGTTTTTGGATGTGGGCAAACCCGAAAGCATAGAAAAGGCCGAAGAGCTGTTTTTGGAAGCCAGAAGAAGAGGCTAATATTCTGGGCTTACTACCTGTTGCAGAGGTGTTTGGGGCGAATAAAACAGCCCTGAACACCTTTTTACATATATTAATATCAAATTAACCGCTGCGTAATATTCTCTTTATACTAAAGTTGTCATTTTGCTCAACAAAATGCTTCGGCGAAGAGACCAATGGCTAAAAGATCTGTAGATATTGTGGTGTTGTCAGACATTCATCTGGGCACCTATGGTTGTCATGCAACCGAACTATTGCGGTATCTGAAAAGCGTAAAGCCGAAAGCGGTAGTGCTCAACGGCGATATAATAGACATCTGGCAGTTTAGCAAGCGATACTGGCCCAATACCCACATGATGGTGATAAAACACCTGATAGGCCTTATTGCTAAGGATGTACCGGTGTACTATATACCCGGCAACCACGATGAGATGCTCCGCCGCTTCAAAGGCTTTCAATTAGGATCGCTGAAAATAACTAACAAACTATCGTTGAAAATTGATAATTCGAGAGTGTGGCTTTTTCATGGCGATGTGTTTGACGTGGTAATGCAGAACAGCAAATGGCTGGCAAGGCTGGGCGCCATAGGCTACGATGCGCTGATCATCATCAACAGTATGGTGAACTATGTATCTCAGAAGATGGGACGCGGCAAAATATCGTTCTCGAAAAAAGTAAAGAACAGTGTGAAAAGCGCCGTGAAGTTCATCAACAGCTTTGAAGATACGGTTTGCGAAATAGCCGCCGAAAACAAATACGATTATGTGGTGTGCGGACACATACACCATCCCGACATAAAAAAAGTGGAAACCAAACACGGCAGCGTGGTATATATGAATTCGGGCGACTGGATAGAAAACCTTACCGGACTGGAGTATAACGACGGTCAATGGAGCATATACAGCTATGCCGAAGATCTGGTAGCGCAGGCTATAGACATAGGGAAGAAAAAACACGAGAAAGATTCGGCAAAGGCCATGATGGCCAGCCTGATGCTGGAGCTGAATATGAAGCCCGAACGCACCGCCAAGCCAGGAGCCCTGGCCGACGACATAAACGAGGCTGCCTAACGCATTTACTGCTTTCACCATTTTACAGCAACAACAATGAAAATACTATTTGCTATTCAGGGCACCGGCAACGGTCACCTGAGCAGGGCCAGAGACGTGTATCCCGAACTCGCCCGTTACGGCGATGTAGATGTGCTGGTAAGCGGCATACAGGCCGATGTGCAAGTGCCCTTCCCTATAAAATACCGGCTCTATGGCATGAGCTTCATTTTTGGCAAGCGCGGCGGCGTAGATATTGCCCTCACTGCCCGCAAGCTAAAGCTGCTGCAACTTATAAAAGACATCAGGCAGTTTCCGATAGAGAACTACGACCTGGTGATCAATGATTTCGAACCGGTATCGGCATGGGCGTGCAAGCTGAAGAAGAAACCCTGCATATCGCTTAGCCATCAGTGCGCGGTGCTACACCCCAACGCCCCCAAGCCGCAAAACGGCGACCCCATGGGCGAGCTGATACTAAAACGGTACGCCCCTACCACCCATGCTTATGGCTTTCATTTCAAAAACTTTGGCGAAAATATTTTCACCCCGATAATAAGGCAGGAAATACGCAATATAACGCCGGTAAATAACGGCCACTATGCCGTGTACCTGCCTGCCTACGATGATGCAACGATTGTAAAACATCTATCGCACTTTGGCGATGTGCGGTGGGAGGTGTTTTCAAAACACAATAAGCAGCCATTTGTATCGGGTAGCATCAGCGTGCAACCAATAGATAACACCGCCTTTATAAGAAGCCTGGCTACCAGCGCGGGCGCCCTGCTGGGCGCGGGCTTCGAGGGGCCCGCCGAGGCTATGTATCTGGGCAAAAAAGTACTGGCCATACCTATGCAAACACAGTACGAACAACACTGCAACGCAGCAGGCGCAGCCGCTATGGGCGCCACAATAGTAAACGCCCTGCACGAGAAACACTACCCCGTGATAAAAAACTGGATAGACAACGGGCAACCGCCTTTAGTAAACTATCCCGACATAACGAAAGAGATTATTGCCAAAATAATACAAACACATGCACCGCAGAACTAAACGACTTATGAAACGCAGCCTGACCATTGCCTACAGCCGTAGCCTGAAATGGATAGTACTGGCGCAGGAAATAGTTACAGCAGTGTGCTTGTAAGGCCACGCTACTTTGTTTTATTTATACCCATCTGAATGAGACCAAAGGCATACTTAAGCACACCCAGTATTTGTGCAAAACCCAACAAGTAATTGTGCGAAACGGCAGCATAAGCAAGCCAGCAACAGAAAGCCGCTATACCCGATAAAAAATAGAACCATCGCCAGCGCAAGGGGCTTAATAGTCCGGTGGCTATGGAGGCATTTACAGGAAAACAGGCTACAATATGCACTGCGGCAAGCACGCAGCCTATTGCGCCGATGGCGATTAACAATGTCATTTCGTATAGTTCACAGCAAGGGTTATGAAAAAGGAATACGGCATACAGGTTGTAAAGGTGAGGTAAGCTTGCGCTCTTAACAACGGCGTTTTATGCACTACCCAACCGGGAAAAATCACGTAGCTACAAGGGGCAAAATCACGTATTGAACAATTTTGATACGACGCTTAAATGTCGCAAATTTGAGCATAAAAAAACGCAACAATATGAACACTAAAAACAACTCAACTTCAGGCAGCCTATACACAGCAACTGCTAAATTCATAACTAAATTCGAAAAATGGAAATCTATTAACAGTGAATTGATAACTTCAGCAACCGAACTAACAGAGTCCTCGCTGGTTACTATGTTTGCTACAGCTATAAGCATCAACCAATGGCCAGCTCTAAAAAAGCAAACAGTGGAAAGTAATAGGCTGTCCTTTTCTTCACATTATAAAGACAGTGTAGGCGCAAATGGCAGTGCAACATTTTACAATAAATTAGTAATCGGTTTACAGGATTTAATTGATAAAGTGACTGAGGTAAACAAAACAAATACTGGAGCTGTCTTAATTCCATTTGGAGACCTTGCCATAAGATTAATTCACAGATATGATACTGGCGGCAAGTTTTGGTATTTAACAGCTCAGCTTTGTTCATTCGATAACCAGTCAATCGGCACCGCAAATGAAGAGATATATAATTTATACGCTTTGACGCCTGTAGAAAAGTACTTCAATATAAAGCCGACTGCTATTGAAAACTATGCGAATGACTTAGCTGGTAACGTCCTCTCACACCACTGCGCTGATTATTTTACTAATGTGAAATTAGACAATGCTCTGGTTACCGAAATAAATCAAAATACAAAGAGCGTTACAATGGCTTGGAATGAATTTCTGGAGTTATACAACGACAATAAAACACTTCTTAACCCTAACACACCTGATAATTTCAAAATTATCTTTGAATCCGGAACCCATGAATTCAACACAGGATATGATAGTCCAATTACATATCCACATTGTGTAATGGTTTATTTATCTGACTTGGCTGATGTTGCATTATTAGGAAACGGATACTTTAGCTTTGGCGATTTCAAAAATAAAGCTGCAAATTTAAATTCAATATGTCCATTAAGATGTCAGCAGCTTGCATTCCCTGTAGGATTTGTACCAAGACCTTAATAGCCATAAATTTGTATATAACCCACTGATTGACAATTCAACTCAGTGGGTTTAAATTTTCATATATGGCATACTACTTCATGTACATACCAATTTCCTGCGCCATTTTTTCTATCATAATGGGCTTAGTGTTTTTTAAAACGCTGCCACTATCAGTAAAACTTCTTGTGTTTGGCGCCATACTTTCTATAACTTCAGATATACTTGCATTTCAGACACACAAAGTCTCCACCAACTCCCAAATACATAACATCTATATTCTTGCAGATTTTTATTTGCTGCTGTTTGCGTCCTATTCGCTGTATAAAGGCAAAATACGCACTGTGTTTACTGCTTGTGCGGCGGTTGCTTATGCGGCGGTATGGTCGTTTTTTATTGTCAAAAACGGGTTCAGCCAGTTTGCCTATATGGCGTTTACCTTTTCTTCGCTGCTCACGGTTATCAACTACCTCATTATCCTATATTACAACGAGGTAAAGCCCAATGCGCGCAACCTTGCCCCCGTGCGCTTACTGTGCTTTTCGCTGGTTGTGTACCATTGCGGCACCTTCACCATTTTTATGGCTATCGAGTTTTTGATGAAAGATAAAATTTTTGGCCCTATAGTAGATATCAATACGGCCCTCGATTCGCTAAAATATATTGGTCTGGGCGTTGCATATTACAAATTCAAAAAACAAGGTTATAGTATAGAATAATACCGTCTGGACATTAAAAATTGCCCTGCGGGTATTGTTGCGCACCTACGAGGCGCGGCTTATAATTAGTACATAACGCAACTACAACCCTATTGCGCCTAATGGCGCAATGACATGCGCTGGCGCCGAATTTTAATCGATTTGGTATAGTAATACCAATTAGAGTTCATTTTTCGGCATACATTGGCACACAAACAAACGTGTATTTGTCCTTCAAATCCAATTGAGATAGATTGCTTTGGTGAGGAAAAGCCCGAATGGGCTTTAATATGCGTAGCCCC
>CAIRYK010000059.1 GCA_903882805.1 uncultured Bacteroidota bacterium
ACCTCATTTTCCTTAATACCGGAGGCTTCACCTCCGGCTACTCATAGTTTAGCCCTATCGGGCTAAGTACAAATTGCAATCAAATTGAGTAACCAACATTCGAAAAGTATGCCAATGTTTGAAGTTTATACGGAATAATTAGAGACCTTAAAAGTTTCACCTCAAGGCAAATTCGTTTAGAAATTGAAAATTGCAATTATGAAAGTCGTGAAGACTGGATGATGAAACAGTTCAGCAATGCGGGGACGTATAATAGCAACAACAATGATTTTCAGTTATGGATACAGAACAACCATCCTGTGCAATTATCGTCGGGTTTGATGCTAAGGCAGCGCATCAATTACCTGCACAATAATCCCGTAGAAGCGGGCTTTGTTTGTGAGCCTCAACACTACAAATACAGTAGCGCACACGATTATTGTGGCGGAACTCAAGGGCTTATCGACGTAGTAATATTACTATAAGCATCGCTACTTTATTTATAGGGGTATATTGGTTAAATCGTTCTTTCCCGACCCCAGCTTAGCCACATCAATCAAAACCCACTTGGTATGGTGTCGCAAGCGGGACGCTTGCGTTACTCAGGACCAAGCGAGACGCTTGGTCCAGTGGACGGGTGGAGGGATAAATATGCTGGCGCCCACCTTACCAAAAACACCAAGGGCCGCTCCTATCCGGAACAGCCCTTGTGTGTATCAATACCTTTCGGTTATTTATTTTACTTCTTCATATTCTGCGTCTGCTACATGTCCGTCGCCGCCGCCTGCGTTTGGCTGTTGTCCACCGGCTCCGCCATCGGCGCCAGCTTTATACATTTCTTCGCTTGCCGCCATCCATGCTGCGTTCAGTTCTTCTTCGGCTTTGTCTATACCATCCAGGTCTTCGGCTTTGTGGGCTGCTTTCAGTTTGTTGGCAGCTTCCTCTATTACGCTTCTCTTAGCTGCTGGTATTTTATCGCCATATTCCTTCAGTTGTTTTTCTGTGTTGAAAATCAATCCGTCGGCTTTGTTCAGTTTTTCTACGCGCTCACGCACTTTTTTGTCGGCTTCCTCGTTGGCTTTAGCCTCGTTTTTCATGCGTTCTACTTCTGCTTTGTCCAGTCCGCTACCTGCTTCTATGCGTATGTTCTGCTGTTTGCCGGTGCCTTTGTCTTTTGCAGTTACGTGCAGCATACCATTGGCGTCTATATCAAAGATCACCTCTATCTGCGGTACGCCGCGTGGAGCTGGCGGAATGCCATCCAGTATAAAGCGACCCAGATTTTTGTTGTCCTTAGCCATTGGGCGCTCTCCTTGCAGTACGTTTATTTCTACGCTTGGCTGGCTGTCGCTGGCCGTAGAGAAGGTTTCGCTCTTCTTGGTAGGGATGGTAGTGTTAGACTCTATCAGACGAGTCATTACGCCGCCCATAGTTTCTATACCCAATGAAAGCGGAGTTACGTCGAGCAACAACACATCTTTCACATCGCCGGTCAGTACGCCGCCCTGTATAGCTGCGCCTATTGCCACAACCTCATCGGGGTTTACGCCCTTGTGCGGTTTTTTACCAAAGAACTTTTCTACTACTTCCTGTACTTTAGGTATACGGGTAGAACCGCCCACCAATATTACTTCGTCTATTTCGCTTGCGCTGATGCCTGCATCTTTCAGGGCTTTGCGGCAAGGCTCCAGTGTGCGCTCTATCAGGCTGTCGGCCAGTTGCTCAAACTTAGCGCGAGTCATTTTACGTACCAGGTGTTTAGGAGCGCCGTCGATAGCGGTGATATATGGCAGGTTGATTTCTGTTTCCTGCGATGAAGACAATTCAATTTTTGCTTTTTCTGCCGCTTCTTTAAGACGCTGCCAAGCCATAGGGTCTTTACGCAGATCCATAGACTCTTCTTTCTTAAACTCTTCGGCCAACCAGTCCATGATAACCTTATCAAAGTCGTCGCCGCCCAGGTGAGTATCGCCGTTTGTAGATTTCACCTCAAACACGCCGTCGCCCAGTTCCAGAACAGATACGTCGAACGTACCGCCGCCAAGGTCGAATACGGCAATTTTGCTGTCTTTGTGCTGTTTGTCCATACCATAAGCCAATGCTGCTGCAGTAGGCTCGTTGATGATACGGCGAACGGTAAGACCAGCTATTTCGCCGGCTTCTTTAGTAGCCTGACGCTGAGCGTCGTTGAAGTAAGCAGGCACGGTGATAACCGCTTCTTTCACTTCATAGCCCAGAAAATCTTCAGCAGTTTTCTTCATTTTCTGAAGAATCATTGCAGATATTTCCTGTGGAGTGTACAAACGACCATCGATGTCTACGCGGGGAGTGTTGTTGTCGCCTCTTGTTACCTTGTAAGTGAAATGCGAAATTTCGTTGGTAACCTCGTCGAACCGACGACCCATAAAACGCTTGATGGACTGTACTGTGTTGATAGGGTTAGTAATAGCCTGACGTTTTGCAGGATCGCCCACTTTACGCTCTCCGTTTTTCAAAAAAGCCAGTACTGAAGGCGTGGTGCGGCGCCCTTCGTCGTTGGCTATAACCACTGGCTCATTTCCTTCCATTACAGACACGCATGAGTTGGTAGTGCCTAAGTCAATTCCGATAATTTTTCCCATAATCTATTGTTGTTGAAATTTGTTACGTTGTTGGTGTTGGCACTCAGAGGTTCGCTCATTGTACCTCTTACCCTTAATCAATCAATATGCCATACTTTATTTGCTGTAAAAATGGCAGACAAGCTGTCATATTCCATAAGATGGGCCATGGCAATCTGTTGTCTCGTCAGTAGCTTTGTAGATATGTGACACTTTTGGCCGCCAAAATACAAGAAAAGGCAGCAAGCCATAAGCCCGCTGCCTTGCCGAAACATACTGTATAAAAGCTACTGCGCCTTAGCGGCCAGCGCTCCAAATTTTTGCGAATTAACCGAATCGCCCAAAAACCGGTACACATTGCACATACTCTGCAACACATTGCGCGGCGGATTGGGGTTGATTTTGTAGGCTTTCTCGTAATAGCTGATCGACTCTTTAAAATTACCCGAATTACCATACGATGCCGCAAGGTTCACCATACCCTCTGTATAGGTTGGGTCTTTGGCCACTACCCTGCTTAGTATGCCTATAGCTTCTGCAAATTTCCCCTGCCGCAGATACACTGCACCCAGATTGTTGGCAGCTTTTTGGTTGTTGGTGTCCATTTTCAGCGTGGCGGCATACGCCAGCACAGCCGAATCGTCGAGCCCACCCATAAAATCGTAGGCATAACCTTTCAGCAGCATCACCTCGGGACTGCCCGGCAATATCTCCAAACTACGATCGAAATGATATACCGACTTCCTGAACAGGTCATATTTCACCTTCGGGTCTTTTTCACCGCTGATCATTTTTGTGTACTCTACACCCAGCAGGTTGTGTGCGCGCCAGCTATTGGGCGCTGTTTCTATACCGGTTTCATACAGGCTCAGATTGCTGCTCCAGGCATCGTTTCGGGCTATAGTTTTCACGCTATACAGTACGGCAATAATAGCAAACACCGCTATGGGCGCTTTGGCATTAGCCAGTGTTATGTCGGCTGTATCTACTTTCAGCAGTTGCAACACCCCAAACACCAGCGCGATACAAAAGCCCAGCGATGCGCTGTACACAAAACGTTCGGCCATAGTAGCGCCTATGTCTACCAGCAGATTAGAGGTAAGTACTACCAGTGCAAAATAAAACAAGATGCTGTAGGAGTAAATACTTCGTTTTGGCAGCTTTATCAGCGCAAATGCCGACAACCCTATAAACATCAGCAACGACAACAGCCCCTTGGGGTTGGTAAAATCTATGATAGGAATCTGATTGTAAGAATAATCGTACGACAACGGATGCGGAAACACCAGCAATTGCACATACTTGAGCTGAATGAATAGCGCCGTTGCCAGCTTCTCGCCATAGTTAGCCGCCGCCATCAGTGCGTTGTTGTTTACCAGTATGCGCACTTTTTCGCCATCGCTCTCTATAAAGGCTGCGCGCATACCCATATATATAGCCGAAATAACGAGGTAGGGAGCTACTGTAATAGCTATTTTCTTCAGGCTTACATCGCGAAAGAAATAGATAGACATAGGCACAATACCTACAAAACAAATAGATGTCTCTTTGCTCATCAGCGCAAAAAAGAACACTATTGCCGAAAACACCAGGTATTTATTCTTATCGGTATCTATATACTTAAAGCTCAGCAACATGGTAAGCCCCGACAGCAGCAACGACAGCAGCTCGTCTCGGCTCTTTATGCTGGCTACTACTTCGGTATGTATTGGGTGCAGCTCAAACAGTAGCATGATAAAAAATGGCACCCATGGCGACATTTTATGAAATACCCGCCGCAACACTAAAAACAACACCACAATCTGTATGCAAAAAACAATCAGGTTGACCAGATGCCCTATTTTAGGATCGAAGCCAAAAAACTGATTCTCTATGGCAAAGCTTATCAGCATCAGTGGCCGGTATGAGGCATCGTGATACTTAAACACACCATAGTAAGCCGCATGCTTAAAAAACTCCATCAGGTTAGCTGTACCTTCTTTCACCAACGGATTGTCCTTGGTGAAAAATGGATCATCGAGCGTATACTGATAATTGAGCGTGGGCAAATTGATAACAAACCCTATAAGCACCAGCGCCAGCAGAAACCACTTGTAGTCCATAATACCGGTACCGGCAGGCGTCGCTGCTACCGTTGCTGCCGTTGCGGGCGCTGGGCGCGGCTGGGCACTCGGTTTGGGCTGGGGCGAATTATTTTCGGGCGTACGTTTATTTTTGGCCATATTGTGTATTGTTGGGGATACAACTGCAATGCCGCTGCCGCAACAGGCAGGCGCAGCAATTATGTTAGCAAAGTAAAAATAAAAAAAGTAAAGTCCAAACCGGGCTGCATATCGGGCATAATAAATAACCCAATATGCGGCAGTCATTAGAATAATTCGCGAGTATTTCCTACTTTTCTCAAAATGCCATAATTCAATGGAATCCAATACACAAAAATCTGCTACTACGTCGTCGGGCGCGTTGTCTACACTCGTCACGGTATTCTTCTTCTGGGGGTTTATTGCTGCCGGCAACGGCGTGTTCATCCCCTTTTGCAAGCACTATTTCAAACTCGATCAGTTTCAGTCGCAGCTAATAGATTTTGCCTTTTACCTTGCCTACTACCTGGGCGCTCTTGGGTTGTATATAGTAGCGTCGGTGTTTAAAAAAGATGTGGTTGCCCGTTGGGGGTATAAAAACAGTATCGTTTACGGACTGCTGTTTTCGGCCTTCGGTGCAGCTATTATGATATTTGCGGTAAATGCCAATACCTTCCCCGGTATGCTCATTGGCTTGTTTGCCGTGGCCCTTGGCTTTTCGCTTCAGCAAACTGCCGCCAACCCGTTTGCAGCCCTTCTTGGCGCCCCCGAAACCGGCGCGCACCGCATTACGCTGGGCGGCGGTATCAATTCGTTTGGCACGGCTATCGGCCCTATCGTCATTGCCCTTGCGCTGTTTGGCGCCACCAAGGCCAGCGACGACCAGATAAACGGTCTTGGACTGGGCAAGGTAACCCAACTATACATATTTGTAGGCGGACTATTTATTGCCGCCGCTGCGTTGTTCTTTTTCTCTAAAAAACTGCCTTCGGGCAAGTTTGAGACCGATACCGAAAGCTCGCCCAAGGCAGTAGGCGTACTTGTAACAATGACAGTATTGCTGATTGCAGTTTTCGTAGCCGTGTTCCGCACGTATATGGTAGAAACCACCGACCCTGCCGTATTGCAGAATATAGAGTCGGAGCGCATAAGGTGGCTATTTGCCGGCCTGATCATTATTGTTGGTTCGCTTTTCGCAGCGCTCATTAGCGCATCGCGCAACGGCAATGGCTGGGGCGCTATGAAATATCCGCAACTGATACTGGGCATGCTGGCCATATTTACTTACGTCGGCGTAGAGGTGAGCATACAGAGCAATCTGGGCGAGCTGCTCAAGCAACCCGAATTTGGCGGTTATACCTCGTCGCAGGTAGCGCCATTTATTTCTATGTATTGGGGTAGCCTGATGATTGGCCGCTGGACCGGTTCCATAAAAATATTCGAGCCATCGGCCATGCTCAAAAACCTGTTGCTGATTTTAGTACCGGTTGTGGCGTTTGGCGTAGTGCTTGGTGTAAATGCCATAGCCCAAAACGATGTTACGCCGCTATACTGGTATATAGTATGTGTAGCCATTCAGATAGTAGCCTTCTATGCCGGCCAGGACAAACCTGCAAAAACATTGGTAATATTTAGTCTGCTGGGCGCGGTGTCTATGCTCATCGGTATTTTCACTACCGGCACAGTAGCTACCTATGCATTTCTAAGCGGTGGCTTGTTTTGCTCTATTATGTGGCCGGGCATATTCGCACTATCTATTGCTGGCCTGGGTAAGCATACATCGCAGGGCTCGGCTTTCCTTATTATGATGATATTGGGCGGCGCAATCATTCCCCCGCTACAGGGCAAGCTGGCAGATATGCAATCAGTAGGTATTCACAACTCTTACTGGATACCGGTGTTTTGTTTTGCCTACCTGTTCTTCTTTGCCATTGGCGTAAAAGGCATTCTTCGTAAACAAGGTATCGACTACGACGATAGCATTGGCGGTCATTAATCTCCACACCTACCTAATACGACAAACCATCCGAGACTCACATCCAGATGGTTTGTCGCTTTAAGCGTCTTTTCATTATTCTTTAATCCTGTCGGCTTCTTTTATGGAGTAGTAGCTATTGGCCTGTGTAAGGCAGGTTACGGTTAGGTCGTTGATACACACATGCGGTGGCAGCGTGGCGCAATACCAGGTAATGTCTGCAATATCCTCGGCCTGCAGCGCATTTATTTCTGCATAAGTGTTGCGGGCGCGTTCAGCATCGCCTTTAAAGCGAACCAGCGAAAATTCTGTTTCTGCCATACCCGGGTTGATGGTGGTCACCTTTATGCCGTAAGGCAGTAGATCAATGCGCATAGCCTGCGACAGTGCATCTACCGCAAACTTTGTAGCGCAATACACATTACCATTCTTGTATACAAGGTTGGCAGCCGTAGAACCAATGTTAATGATGTGGCCGCCTGCTTGCTTGCGCATCATTGGCGCGATTTGACGGGTCACATACAGCAAGCCTTTTATATTGGTATCTATCATTACTTCCCAGTCGTCTACATCGCCCTCGTCTATGGGCGCCAGTCCGGCAGCAAGCCCGGCATTGTTCACCAGTATATCTACGCGCTCCACCTGTTCTTTCAGTCGGTCTATGGCTGCGGTTACCTGTGCGCGGTCTCTAACATCAAACACCAGCGCTATCACTTTTACGCCATATTGATTTTCCAGTTCGGCTTTAATGTCCTCCAATCGGTCTTCTCTACGACCGGTGATACAAATGGTATAACCCTCTTTTGCAAATTTTGATGCCATTGCCCGGCCAAAGCCCGCTGTTGCGCCGGTTATTAATATTGTTCTTGCCATGGGTGTAGATATTGGCTGTAAAGATAACAGGCTTTCCGCTAAAAGGTAAATGAAATCAACTGATAGTCGTTTAGCGTCGGGACCAACTTAAATAGTTGGAGCATGTATTGCCTGTAGCATACAAACTTTTAAATATGGTTTGGTAACTTTACACTCAAATGAGCACCTCCGAAAATACTATATTGGGGTTAAAGATGCCCACCGACCCACGCTGGACAGACCTCGCATCTATATCGCTGGAAGAAATACTGACAGACCATGCCTTTTGCGAACAGAAAGCGGCTACGCAGTGTATAACGCTGGTGCAGCGCTACCCTCACCTACCAGAGTTGGTTAGCGCGCTATCGCCAATAGTTACTGAAGAATGGGGCCACTTCCGTATGGTATGGGCAGAAATGAAAAAACGCGGCTATTCGCTGGGCAAGCAACGTAAGGATGAATACGTAAACCTACTGCTTGCCAACGAGCCTAAAAATGTGCCGGGCGACGACAAACTACTCCATAAACTAATGATATGCGCGCTCATAGAAGCCCGTAGCTGCGAGCGGTTCCGGCTACTATCCGAAAATCTGGAAGAGGAAGCGCTCCGCAATTTCTACTACAAATTCATGGTCTCAGAGGCTGGTCACTACCGTCTGTTCATAGACCTTGCCGACACCTACTACCCGGCGCCAAAAGTAAGAGCTGCGTGGCAACAATGGCTGGAAATTGAAACGCATGTGCTGCAATTACTACAACCCCGCGGCGACCGTATGCATTAAACTACGGAAAACTAAATTGGCTGTTTTACAAAACAAAGGTGTTTTGCAAAATCTACTATATTTGTCTATCACATAAATTATGCGCCAAACCCGACTGCTGTTGCTTATTTGCTGTTGCTTGCCCTTGGGTGTTTTGCGTGCGCAGGAAACCAGCAATGCCGATGGTTTTGGAATTGAAGCAAACCTCTTTCAGGGCAAAGTAATCAAACACTCTGCAAAATTCCATCTACCAGTACCAGATATGTCGACCGGTGTAGACGTAAACTTTATGTGGAAAACCAATGGCAAAAAAGAGTGGCAGCAACGTCGCCGCTACCCTACTATTGGTATTGGGTTTGCTTATACCAACTATGGTATCGATTCCATATATGGCAGGTGTTACAGCATATTCCCAAATTTAGTAATCCCCCTTATTTCGGGCAATAAACTGGAATGGACATTGCGCATAGGAGATGGAATGGGTTACGTAACCCGCACCTATTCGCGCCACCCATTCGACACTATAAACAATGCCATAGGTAGCAATGTAAATGATTATGCCACTTTTATGACCGACCTAAGGTATCACCTCAACAAACATTGGGATTTTCAGGTGGGCGCCAATTTTTCGCACATATCCAATGCCTCATACAAGCAGCCCAATTTGGGAATAAATCTATACGGGGCGCATTTCGGCATAAGATATTTCCCCACTACATCCGAACCAAAGAAGATAAAACGCGAACTTAAACCGCTCAGCAACCGGTGGTTGGCGCAGTTCAGATTATCGCTGGCCTATACTGGCTCCAATGCGCCATTGGGCCCTGCGTTTCCTATATATCTGGCTTCGGCTTATGCAAGCAAACGGTGGATTAGCAAGAATAAATTCTTTGGCGGCATTGACTATTCGTACCACACCAACATCTATTCTTTTTTACTCAATAACAATTTTGTAGCCGCTGGCACAGAAGCCGATCATTCTTACAAAATAGCAGCTTTTGCTGGCAATGAGTTTTTACTTGGGCGAGTGGGCATTGTGTTACAAGTAGGCTACTATATAAAACAAGCCTACCAAATACAAGGGACCTACTATCAAAAATTGGGGGGGAATCTTTATCTGGTTCAAAAAGAGCACGGTCCTATTAAGGAATTATTTGTCTGCGGCTATTTAAAAACGCATCTCTCGGTTGCCGAACTTGCAGAATTTGGTATGGGCGTTGGATTCTAACAGACAAGACTAAAGTTCCGCTTTCTTTTGCTCAACGGCTGTATATAGGTTGTGGTATGCTCCCTTGGCTTCAATTAGCGAATCATGGTTACCACGTTCTATGATTACACCCTTATCAAGCACAATTATTTCGTTGGCCTTTCTTATTGTGCTCAGTCTATGAGCAATCACTATCGACGTTCGTCCTTTTATCAACGTATCAATTGCATGTTGTATCAGTTGCTCGCTCTCGCTATCTACCGAAGAGGTAGCCTCGTCAAGTATTAAAATAGACGGATTATACAACAATGCTCTTGCAAACGACAACAATTGTCGTTGTCCTTGCGACAGTGTAGCGCCTCGTTCCATTACGTCGAAATCATACCCACCTGGTAGACGCATGATAAACTCATGTATCCCTAGCATCTTAGCAACCTCCACTACCTTTTCGCGCGGTATTGCGGAATTGCGCAGCGTAATGTTGTCAGCTATAGTGCCGGAAAACAAAAACACATCCTGCAATACTATACCTATTTTCTCCCGCAGACTGTAGATGTCATAGTCCTTCAAATCCGTTCCGTCTATTGCAATTGATCCACGCTCTATTTCATAAAGCCGATTCAGAATACTAATGATAGAAGTTTTACCTGCTCCAGTATGACCAACCACAGCCATAGTTTTACCCGCCTTTAAATCGAAGGAAACACCGCGCAATACAGGCGCTCCAGGTTTGTAGCTAAAATGAACATCGCTAAAACTAATCGACCCATTAATTTTATCGGCCTTAATGATACCGTTCGATTGCAAATGATCAGGACTATCTAATACGGTGAATACGCGTTCTCCGGCAATAATACCCATCTGCAACACATTAAACTTATCGGCCATCATCCTCAGTGGACGAAACAATAAATTGAGGTACATGACAAATGATATTATCACACCCACAGTAATTCCTAAATGCAACATACGCACTACGCCATACCAAACTAACAACCCCAATGACGAGGCAAGGATGATCTCTACAATAGGAAAGAACACCGAATAGGCAAAAATACCTTTAATATTGGCGTCTCTATGCTCTTTGTTAATTATTGTAAACCTATCCAGTTCGCGCTGCTCGGCGGCATATGCCTGTACTATATACATGCCTGTAAGATGCTCCTGCACAAACGAATTGAGCGCTGCAACGGCATTCCTAACACGCTGAAAAGACTTATTGACTGCTTCTTTAAACCACCATGTCGCCAATATTAATAATGGAAACGTTGCCAAACAAACAAGCGTTAGCCGCCAGTCTGTAATGAGCATAACAACAATAATTGAAACAATAGTGAGGACATCTGCAACAATAGAAATGATTCCCTCAGAGAAAACATCATTGATTGACTCTATGTCATTGATGGTCCTAGTTGTTAGCGTACCGATAGGTGTTGAATCAAAGAACGAAACATTCTGAAATAATACTTTCCTAAAAACGGTATTTCGGATATCGTTCACTACAGTTTGTCCGAGCCAGTTTGCGCTGTATGCAAACCAAAACCTAAAACCACTCTCCACCAACAATAAACCAAACTGAAACAAACTCAACCACAACAACCCTTTGAACAGGTTGTTGCGAATGTAATGATCTACAGAAAGCTTTATGAGAAATGGCCGCAACGGAGACAATAACGCTAATACTATAGCTAAAGTCATAGCTATGTACAGCGTTTTGCGATAGGGTTTGGTAAAGGAAAACAATCTACCAAGTAACTTAAAATTGACCGCTTTTTTCAAATCAAAAGTTGGTTCTTATTGGCGTATGAAATAATAATACAAACAGATAATGCGCTAATCTGTTTCCTTCATTGTCATCAAATAGGCCGTGATGAAGTCGTCTAACTCGCCATCCATTACAGGTTGCACATTACCTACTTCATAGTTAGTACGGTGATCCTTAATCATTTTATAGGGGTGGAACACATAACTACGTATCTGCGAACCCCACTCAATCTTCTTCTTATTCGAGTTTGTGGCGTTCAAAATCTCTTGCCTTTTGCGCAACTCTTCTTCATATAGTCTGCTTTTCAACATGGTCATTGCCTTTTCTCTGTTCTCACCCTGAGTACGAGCTTGCTGGCATTCTACTATAATACCTGAAGGAATGTGCTTTATACGCACAGCAGTTTCCACCTTATTCACGTTCTGACCACCAGAACCACCAGATCTAAAGAAGGCCCATTCTATATCGGCCGGACTGACCTGTATATCTATAGTATCGTCAATAAGAGGGTACACGAACACCGAAGCAAACGAAGTATGCCTTCTTGCATTACTATCAAACGGAGAAATACGTACCAACCTGTGTACACCGCTCTCCGCTTTTAGCAATCCATAAGCAAATGGCCCGTCAAACTCAAGCGTTGCTTGTTTAATCCCAGCGCCATCACCATACTGAACATCAATTTCACTAACTTTCCAACCTTGCTTTTCGCCATACATCCTGTACATCCGCAACAACATTTCCGCCCAGTCCTGACTTTCTGTACCGCCAGCACCACTGTTAATTACAACCATAGCTGGCATCTCGTCTTCCGGCTCATTCAACGTACTCTTAAATTCCAACTCATCGAGTTCCTTCTTCGCTTTATCAAAGACATCTTTTACCTCATCTTCAGTAGCCTCTCCTTCCTTCCAAAACTCAAACAAGACAACGAAATCCTCAACAGCAGATTTTACTCGTTCAAAAAAAGAAGTCCAGTAACTATCGATCTTAATTTCTTTCAGTATTGCTGTGGCACGTGCATTATCATTCCAGAAGCCCGGCGATAATGTAAGCTGCTTATCATTATCAATCTTAGCAACTCTGTCTTCAATACGTAGAAAACGATGCAAGTGTTGAATCCTATCCCGCATCTCTTTCAGTTGTTCCTGTGTCATAGAGGAGGCAAAGGTAAGATAAAAAAGGCCGGATAAAAGATAGACCCAATACAGATTTGAAATGCCATTATAATCGCATAACCATAATAAAAAAGTTGAGGTCCGGATAGAATCCAGACCTCAACTTATATCTAAAATTATTAGCTTATTGTGTCTTAATCAAACGTTCTGTTTTCAACAAAACATTGTTCTCGTCGTAAACCATTACCAGATAAATACCGGACGACAATTGAGCAATATTGATGCTAACTGCTTCTTGTCTGTCCATGATTATTCTACCATCAGGGCTCATAATAGACACTACTGATTTTTCAGGAGCATCAATATAAACTATAGACGTAGCTGGGTTAGGATAGATGCGGATGTTAGCGGAAGGTGTAACAACTTTATTAGTCTTAACTAAACCACCGAGCAAGAATACATCAGATGTATCTGTACAACCATTGCCGTCACCTACTACTACTGTGTAAGAACCACCAGAAGTTTCGAACACGATGTTTGTAGTTGCACCAGATATAGCAACACCATTCAAGAACCACTGATAAGAAGCAAATGCGCCAGTATGCAGGAAGTGACCAGCGGTATCTTCAGTAATAACAGCAACTGGAGGATTAACAACAGTTACAGAAGGAAGGGTAATGTTACATGTGCCGTTGTCGATAATGTTTGTGTAAACACCTGCTGTACTCGCGAGATAATCAAAGTTAGTAGCGCCAGCGATAGATGAACCATCCAACACCCATTGGTAAGTCAAGCCAGAACCTGTAGTAGCAACAGATAGCAGAACAGGATTGTTGTTACACAATGTAGCAGAACCTGTTGGCAATATCGCGCTTGATGGCATTGCATTACCAATAGATACAAAGTACAGAGCAGATGAAGAACAGCCGCTTGTGTTAGTAACTGTGTAAGAGATAACAGCTGCGCCAAATGCAACACCGGTAACAGTACCAGATGTGCCTACTGTAGCAACAAGCGCATTGCTTGAACTCCAAACACCACCTGTAGTTGCATTCGACAATGGAATTGTAAGACCCGCACAAACGTTAGTTATTGAACCAACAATCGGAGTTACTGCGGGAACAGGATTAACTGAAACAGATGAGTAAACAGCAGACACACAACCGAAAGGACTAGTAACTGTATAAGTAATTGGTGCTGTACCAGAAGCTACTCCTGTTGCAACGCCTGTACCAGCGCCTATTGTAGCGATTGCTAGGTTACCGCTTGTCCAAACACCGCCTGCAGTTGTATCAGCCAAAGTTGTTGATGACAATTGACAAACTGTTGTTGTACCTGAGATAACGCCAACAACTGGTAAGTTGTTGATTGTTTGGGTACGAGTGATGTAACAAGTAGTAGGCAATGTGTAGGTAATTGTAATTACACCGGCTGCAACACCCGTGATATCGCCTGTCAAAGGATTGATAGTACCGATTGTAATATCGCTGCTATTCCATGTACCAGATGGATCAGTGTCTGTCAAAGTAATTGTAGAACCAACACACAGATTAGTAGCTCCTGCGATAGGCGATGGTAATGGATTAATAAGAACAGATGAACTACCTGACATTGCTTGTGTACAACCTGTAGTGGCATTGATAGCCATTACAGTATAAGTACCTGCTGCAGTGTGGTTATGAACAAGTGCGCTACCCGTACCAACCAAAGTATCCATTGCAACACCGCCGAGACTGTATTCATACAGTATGCCAACAGCAGAACCGCTCAATGTATCGGTTACACCCGCGCCACCTGCGCAATAAGCGCCACCACCAGATAATGTATATACTGTTGGTAGAGGATCAATAGTGATTGTTGCACTACCAGTCATTGCATTTGTACAACCTGTAATTGTGTTAGCTGCCTGTACTGTGTAAAGACCAGCAATTGTTTGTAACCCAAATGATATAGAAGAACCAGTACCTGTAACAGGCGTTCCTGTAGGAACTCCATCAACAAGCAATTGATAACTAATAGAACCGCCTTCTGTTGTAAACAACCCAACATTCACACCTGCGCCACCTGCGCAGTAGCTACCGCCGCCTGTTACAGTTTGAGGCACTGGAAGAGCATTAACAGCAACAGATATTGTGCTAGTCATTGTATTAGTACAACCGAAAGGAGTAACAGCATTAACTGTATAAGCTCCGCCTATTGTTTGCAAACCGAAGTCAAGCGCTACGCCTGTACCTGTAAGAGGTGCGCCAGTTGGAACGCCGCCAACACTCAATTGGTAGCTAAGACCTAATTCAGAACCATCAAGGCCAACAAGAACACCAGTACCGCCTGCGCAATATGCGCCGCCGCCTGTTACGTTAAAGATAGCTGGCAATGGATTCATAATTACTGTATCTACGCCTGTCATTACATTGGTACACAACAATGGAGTTGTCATGTCAGTAGCAACGATTGTATAGAAACCAGGAGTTGTTTGGAGTCCGAAAGATATTGCTGCCCCAGTACCAGATATTGGCGTGCCAACTGGTGTACCTGAATTAAACAACTGGTAGTCGATACCAAGATCTGAGTTAGAAATAGAAACATCAACACCTACACCGCCAGCGCAGTAGCTACCGCCGCCTGTCAGCGTATATGCTGTTGGCAATGGGTGGTTAGATATTGTTTGGCTACCTGTCATTGTGTTTGTGCAACCTGTAACTGGATTTCTTGCTACAACAGTATAAACGCCATCTGCTGTGCGGAGCCCAAAAGTTATCGCAGAACCAGTACCAATCACCATAGAACCTGATGGAAGTATACCGTTATATAATTGATATTCAATACCGAGTGTTGAACCTGCAAGATTGATTGGGAAACCAACACCGCCTGCACACTGTGTGCCACCGCCTGTTACTGCGAATACGCTTGGCAGTAGGTTAATAGATACTGTAGAACTACCGCCCATTGCGCTGATACAACCTGTAGTGCCATTGGTAGCAACTACTGTATACACGCCACCCAGAGTCTCTAAACCGAAATCCAATGGCAATCCTGTACCTGCAACTGGTGTTCCAGTTGGTACGCCGCCATATATCAGTTGGTAGTTAATACCGATTTCAGAACCATCAAGACCAACGTGAACGCCTGTGTCGCCTGAGCAATAAGCTCCCCCGCCAGTCATTGTAAATACTGTAGGCAAAGGAAGTACAGTTACTGCAACACCGCCTGTCATGTCGTTAACACAACCTGTGATAGTGCTTGTAGCTTGTACAGTATAGAAACCTGCTACTGTCTGGCTACCGAAAGTGATAGCTGAACCAGTACCTGTAACGGGAAGACCAACTGGTGCGAAATCTCTGTACAACTGGTATCTGATACCTGCTGCAGAACCACCCAAGCCAACTACCACACCTGCGCCGCCAGAGCAATAACTACCGCCGCCGGTTACAGTAAATGTACCTGGTAATGGATTGATCACAACCGCTGCGCTACCCTGCGTGCTCCAGCAACCTGCTGAAGATTGTGCACGGAAATAATATGTACCTGATGCTGTAATGAATTCAGCAGATGAAGGAACGATAGTAGAAGTACCACCGCTGGTAGTACCCTGGAAGTAAATTACTCCGTCGCCGCCATTAGTAGCTGTAATCGTTGTGCTGTTGCAGAAAGCTCCAGCGCCACTTACAACAACTGTAGCAGGGAATGGATTGATAACAACAGTCACGCTACCTTCTGGACCCCAGCAACCTGCTGCAGAACGTGATCTGAAATAATAAGTACCAGATGTTGATAGTACAATTGAAGATGAAGGAGTAGCAACAGAAGTACCGCCTGATGTTGTACCCTGATAGTAGATAGTGCCGCCTGTACCGCCAGTTGCAGTTATTGTAGCGCTACCGCAGAAGCTACCGCCGCCGCTAACTGTAACCGCTGTTGGCAATGGATTGATGGTTACAGCAACGCTTCCTTCTGGACCCCAGCAACCAAGACCTGACTGAGCGCGGAAATAATAAACGCCAGTAGATGATACTGTCTGTGAAATAGAAGGAGAAAGAACCGATGTACCGCCTGAAGTAGTACCCTGGAAATACATGGTACCATCGCCGCCATTGTCGGCGCTGATTGATGTGCTTCCGCAGAAAGTACCAGAACCTGTTACAACCGCAGTTGCTGGCAATGGGTTAACAGTAACTGTTGCGCTACCCTCTGTACCCCAGCAACCTGCCAATGAACGGGCGCGGAAGAAATAAGTGCCTGATGTAGTTATTACTTGTGATATTGAAGGCGTAGTAGTTGAAGTACCCAAAGAAGTGTTACCCTGGAAGAAAATTGTTCCGCTACCGCCGTTTGATGCATTGATTGTAGTGTTGCCGCAGAATGTACCTGAACCGGTAACAGTAACTGCTGTTGGCAATGGATTAACGATAACGCTCACACTACCTTGGTTACCCCAACAACCTGCTGAAGACTGAGCGCGGAAATAATAAGTGCCTGATGCTGCAATTACCTGTGAAGTTGAAGGAGCAGCAGTCGAAATACCGCCAGAAATTGTGTTTTGGAAATACATGATACCGTCGCCGCCGTTATCTGCATTAATTGTTGTGCTACCGCAGAAAGTACCTGCTCCTGTAACCACTGCAGTTGCTGGCAATGGATTGATAGTAACTGTAACTGCACCTTCTGGACCCCAACAGCCTAAAGCAGACTGAGCGCGGAAGTAATAAGTGCCCGACGCGCTAACTACAGCAGATGAAGATGGAACAAGTGTAGATGTACCGCCAGATGTTGTACCCTGGAAGTAGATAGTTCCGCTACCGCCGTTTGATGCAGTAATGGTAGTTCCACCGCAGAAAGTACCAGCGCCACTCGCTGTTACTGCCAATGGCAAAGGATTAACTGTTACTGTTACACTACCTTCTGTACCCCAGCAACCTGCTGATGAACGTGCACGGAAATAATAAGTGCCTGAAGAAACAACAACCTGTGTAGTAGAAGGAGTAGCTATAGAAGTACCGCCTGATGTAAGACCCTGATAGTAAATAGTGCCATCGCCACCGTTTGTACCGCCTATTGTTGCGCTTCCGCAGAAAGTACCTGCTCCGCTTGCTACTGTTGTAGAAGGCAAAGGATTGATTGTAACTGTTACGCTACCTTCTGTACCCCAGCAACCTGCTGATGAAAGCGCGCGGAAATAATAGGTGCCTGATGTCGTAATCAATTGTGAAGTAGAAGGTGTAGCTGTAGATGTACCGCCAGAAGTTGTACCCTGGAAGTAGATAACACCGCTACCGCCATTTGCCGCAGTAACCGTTGTGCTGCCGCAGAATGTACCAGCGCCGCTTGCAACAACTGCATTTGGCAATGGGTTAAGCACAACTGTTGCGCTTCCCTGAGTACCCCAACAACCTGCCAATGACTGAGCGCGGAAATAATAAGTATTTGAAGCGCCTACAACTTGCGATGTAGATGGTGTAGTAGTAGAAAGACCACCAGAAGTAGTACCCTGGAAGTATATAGTACCGTCGCCGCCATTTGATGCAGTTAGTGTTGTGCTGCTACCGCAGAATGTACCCGCGCCAGTTACAGTAACAGGAGCAGGTATAGGATTAATCAACACGTTAACACTGCCTTCAGCGCCCCAGCAACCGCCTGACGAAAGTGCGCGGAAGTAGTATGTGCCAGGTGTAGTGATTGTTTGCGATGTAGATGGTGTAGCTGTAGATGTACCGCCAGAAGTTGTACCCTGGAAGTAAATTGTTCCGCTACCGCCGTTTGATGCAGTAATTGTTGTGCTGCCGCAGAATGTACCGCCGCCGCTAACTGTTGTTGGGTTAGGCAATGGATTGATTGTTACAATCACAGCGCCTTCGTTACTCCAGCAGCCAGCGCCAGATTGTGCGCGGAAGTAGTATGTACCTGAAGAAATAACTGTAGCAGATGTTGCAGGGAATGCTACTGAAGTGCCTCCTGTAGTTGTACCCTGGAAGTACATTGTACCGCTGCCGCCATTTGATGCGTTAATTGTTGTGCTGCCGCAGAAAGAACCAGCGCCAGTTGCAATAACTGCTGTTGGCAATGGATTGATTACTACTATTACGCTGCCTTCAGCGCCCCAGCAACCAGCGCCAGATTGTGCGCGGAAGTAGTAAGTGCCTGAAGTAGTAATTGTAGCAGATGTCATTGGAGCAGAAGTAGATGTTCCACCAGATGTTGTACCCTGGAAGAAGATTGTGCCGCTGCCGCCGTTTGATGCAGATATTGTTGTGCTACCGCAATATGTGCCGCCGCCTGTAACTGCAACTGTATTTGGCAATGGATTGATAGTTACAGATACGCTTCCTTCTGGTCCCCAGCAACCTGCTGACGACTGAGCGCGGAAGAAATACGTTCCAGTAGTGCTTACTGTTTGTGAAGTAGAAGGAACAGCAGTTGATGTACCGCCGGTTGTTCCTGCCTGATAATATATTGTACCGCTACCGCCGTTTGCTGCTGTTATTGTTGTGCTACCGCAGAATGTACCTGCGCCGCTCGCTGTAACAGCTGTTGGCAATGGATTGATGGTAACTGTTACGCTACCTTCTGGTCCCCAGCAACCTGCGCCAGACAATGCGCGGAAAAAATATGTGCCTGAAGTAGAAATTGTTTGTGAAGAAGATAAAGTAGTAGTAGATGTACCGCCAGATGTTGTACCCTGATAGTAGATCGTGCCGCTACCGCCGTTCGCAGCAGTTATTGTTGTACTACCGCAGAAAGTGCCGCCGCCGCTAACTGTTACTGCAGTTGGCAAAGCATTAATAGTAACTGTTGAGCTACCCTGCGTTCCCCAGCAACCTGCTGAAGAAAGCGCACGGAAATAATAAGTGCCGCTTGCAGAAACAGACTGAGATGTTGAAGGAGTAACTATTGAAGTACCGCCAGATGTAAGACCCTGATAGTATATAGTTCCGTCGCCGCCGTTTGCTGCAGACAAAGTTGCGCTACCGCAGAAAGTACCAGCTCCTGTTACTGTTACCGCAGCAGGTAATGGATTGATCGTAACGTTTGCGCTACCCTCAACACCCCAGCAACCAGCGCCAGATTGTGCGCGGAAATAATAAGTTCCTGATGTAGAAATAGCTTGCGAAGTAGAAGGAGTAGCTACTGATGTTCCACCAGATGTAGAACCCTGATAATAAATAGTGCCGCTACCGCCATTTGCTGCTGTAATTGTTGTGCTACCGCAGAAGGTACCTGCACCTGTTACTGTTACTGCTGTAGGCAATGGATTGATGGTAACTGATGTGCTACCTTCTGTACCCCAGCAGCCTGCTGATGTCTGAGCGCGGAAATAATAGGTGCCTGTTGCAGAAACCGACTGTGACGATGAAGGCGTTGTAGTAGATGTACCGCCTGATGTGGCTCCCTGATAATATATTGTACCGCCTGTACCGCCAGTTGCGGTAATAGTTGTGCTACCGCAGAAAGTGCCTGCACCAGTTACTGTTACGGCAGATGGTAAAGGATTGATCGTTACGGTAACGCTACCCTCTGTACCCCAGCAACCTGAGCTTGACTGTGAACGGAAATAATAAGTGCCTGATGTAGAAATTGTTTGAGATGTAGAAGCTATAGCTGTAGATGTACCGCCAGCAGTTGTACCCTGGAAATAAACTGTACCACCTGCTCCGCCAGATGCTGTAATAGTTGTGCTACCGCAGAAAGTACCTGCACCGCTAACAGTAACTGCCGCTGGTAATGGGTTTACTACTACTGTTGCGCTACCTTCTGGCCCCCAGCAACCTGCTGATGAAAGCGCGCGGAAATAATAGGTGCCTGATGTAGTAATAGCCTGAGATGTAGAAGGTGTGGTTGTAGATGTACTACCAGAAGTAGTACCCATGAAATAGATAGTGCCGCTGCCACCGTTTGATGCTGTAATTGTCGTACCGCCGCATACTGTTCCTCCGCCGCTAACAGTAACTGCAGTTGGCAATGGGTTGATTGCCACCGCTACACTACCCTCAGCGCCCCAGCAACCAGCGCCAGACTGAGCACGGAAATAATAAGTGCCTGATGCACTTACTGACTGTGATGAAGAAGGAATGGCTGTTGATGTACCGCCTGATGTTGTACCTTGATAATATATAGTACCGCTACCGCCGTTTGCCGCAGTTATAGTTGTACTACCGCAAAAAGTACCCGCGCCGCTTGCAGTAACTGCTGTTGGCAATGGGTTGACAGTCATAATAATTGTATTTGAGTTTGCTGTGCTTGTGCTTATACAAGTAGCGTTCGAGGTCATAACACACATTACTGTGCTACCGTTGGTAAGCGTACTGTTGAAATAAGGAAGCCCTGTTGCTACAAATGACCCATTCAGATACCACTGATAGGTTGGGGTTGTACCGCCATTTGTAGGTGTAGGTGTAAAAGTTACGCCGGTACCGCTACATATAGTTGTAGTGGGTGAAGCAGCAATCGATACGCTCGGAGCTACTGCAGCAGCAAGCGAAACGTTACCAAAGTTTGTTCCCGTAGAACCGGATGTAATACCAGCTATACCTGCGCCGAGCGACGAATATACATAGCTTGCAGACGATCCTGTAGTTGTAGCCTGAAGCTGCAAGCCGCTAATAGTAAATGCGTCGAACAAAGTTGTGTTCGAGCAGGTAATATCTATTGCCAGCGATGTGCTGGTAAATGTACTTGCAGTTACTGCTGTAATGTTTCTTCCCGCAGTAAAGGTAAAAGTAGGTGTAGCTCCTGTGTTAAACTGCCAACCTGTTGGCGCTACCAATATCAGTTGGTTGGTACCTACAGACATATCATTTACCAGTCCCTCAGTAATGGTAATCGCCCCCATTGTTGTAAACGACGGAGCGCTGCCAGTGGCAGCTGAGTTACTACAAATGTTAGTACATCCGCTTCCCGGAGAGACTGTTACAGCCGCAAAACCGGCATAACCCATACACGTCAGCAGAAGCGCCAACAGAAAGGTTTTCATAGTACTTAAGCGCTTGTTACTAAATGGAATAACGGCATTTAAGGATCGTAAACAAAGTTTTTTCATGAGCTACAACTTAGATAAAAAAATTATTTTGCTAAATTAAGGGTAAACATACTAAAATTTAATTACCTCCCCAATAATTGCCCCGATTTTTTTAGGAAAAAATTATCCACAGTAATTAACATAAACAATAAAAACAGGATGAAATTTCCACCAGTTTGCCTATTCCCCACATCTTACGTTTAAATATTTATATTTATAAACTTTTCAGACGTTCTTCCTCTAGCCTAATTTCAGGAATTATTATTCAGCGTTCGGCAAAATACCATCAACATTCAATTAAGAAGCTGATTGACACGCATAAAAAAAGGGCCTAATGCAATAATTCGCACTTGGCCCTTTTTTTGTTTATAGTCTCCAAGATTTATCCTGGAATACGTGCAATATATTTAGACATTTCTTTTATTTGTTCAACTATTTGCGGATTGGTCGCTTTACAAGCCTTGGCTTTTGCAAAGTATACCTTCCCATTTCTAAAATCTCTGCGCTGAATGCATATAGCCGACAGTTGTAGGTAGGCTGTTGCCTCGTTATCTTTATCAGGCAAACCTAATTTAATTGCTTTTTGTAAATTTTCGTAAGCCTCTCTGGTGTTGCCTTTCTTTTGCGCTATGGCGCCCAGTTGCAAATAGGCTGTTCCTTCATATCCCTGCTCTGGCATGCCAATCTCCAAACCCTTCCTCAACTGCGCTTCTGCTTTGTCCAAATCATCGCCCATAGAAGAGAAATTAGATTGCAACATATAATAAGACGAGCGTATAGGCTTGTACAGCAAATTTGGATACTTCACTTGTGCCAACAACTTCTGTGCGCCTTCCATATCCCCGCTTTCCATATACCCCTGTATTAATGTCATAGGTCCTACAAGAAAATAAGCGACTACCATTAATATGGCAATTAGAAAAGGAATCCAAGCCACCCACCAGGTAACTTTAAATCCAATAAGAAAGCCAAGAGCAATTAATACTACAGCTATAGGGATACGATAAAATACAAATATGCGTCTGAAATTCATAATATAATTTGGGCGGCAAATATACCTCATTTTCCGAAGATTAGATAACACTGACTTTTGAAGAGGTATTTTTTGTAGTGCACTTACACCATTATATATAGGCGTACAAAAGCGTGCTTTATATTTATTGTATACCGAGCTACTTTTTACTGTTGCTATCATCTATTTTTGCAAAGAGTGGTGAGGTGTTGCCTACTTGATAAATAACACGAACATAATTTATGGGTTGGTATAAAAATTGGTTTGGTTCCCCTTATTACAAAATATTGTATCAAAACCGCGATGAGGCAGAAGCGCAGCAATTTGTAGAGCAATTGTTGCAATATTTGCAACCGCCCACCCGTAGCGCTATGCTGGACATAGCATGCGGAGAAGGCCGATTTGCCCGGCAACTCGCCGAGCACGGCTACAATGTAACGGGCATCGACATATCGCAAGAAGCAATAGAAATTGCTAAAGGCTCAGAAAATGAACATCTTCAGTTTTTTGTTCAGGATATGCGGATGCCCTTCTACATAAACTTTTTCGACTATTCATTTAATTTCTTTACCAGCTTTGGGTATTTCGCCCATGACCGAGATCACGCCTTGGCTGCAAGATCATTTGCCGCAGGCCTTAAGCCCGGCGGACTGTTGGTAATAGATTACCTAAATTACGAACATGTAATTGCAAACTTTATCGCAGAAGAACAAATAAACAGAGGCAGTTATACCTTTAATATTAAGCGAAC
The DNA here is from genome assembly GCA_903882805.1 of uncultured Bacteroidota bacterium. GTDB lineage: Bacteria > Bacteroidota > Bacteroidia > Chitinophagales > Chitinophagaceae > Nemorincola. The sequence continues at coordinate 23,112 of CAIRYK010000059.1, forward strand.
TATAGAGCGCGGACATATTATTAAAGAAATTAGCTTTACTGACGCAAATAATAAACACTGGAATTTCACCGAAAGTGTAGCCGCATTTTCACGCCAAGACTTTATCAGAATATTTGAGTCATCGGGAATGGAGCTTACCGCAACTTTTGGCGATTACAATCTTGGTAATTACGATCAAGCCCATTCTGCCCGACTAATTATGGTATTCAAAAAGAAGCATGTTTAATATTATACTCGATAATATTGTTTACTGGGATCACATAGCGTGGTATTATATCAATACGCAGTGGCATAATGCCGTACTTGATACAATCGCTCCTTTTTTGCGGAATCAGTGGTTTTGGGCGCCACTATATCTATTCCTCCTTTTGTTTATGCCTTCGCGGTTCGGCAAAACCGGGTGGATATGGTGCGCCGCCTTTATTATAGCATTCTCACTTTCCGATCAAATTAGCGCTTCCTTAATGAAGCCTTACTTTCATCGCATACGCCCTTGCAACAACCCATACCTATCATCCATAATACGTACACTCGTACCATGTGGCGGCGGATATAGCTTCCCTTCCTCTCACGCGTCCAATCATTTTGCTATGGGCGTGTTTAGCGCAGTTACCATGAGCCGCTACACAAAATGGATTTGGCCAGTTGCAATACTATGGGCAGCGTCAGTTTCTTTATCGCAGGTATATGTTGGCGTCCACTTTCCGGTAGATGTAGCCTGCGGCGCAATACTGGGCAGCGCCATAGGCGTCGTCATAGGGCGACTGTTCAATGCTAATTTCAATAAAAAACCAGATCAGGAAGTTGCCTGAATTACTGCCTATTTGTGCTCGTTTAGGAACGTTTCAAAATCATCGATGGATGTTTTATAAGAAAAGGTTGGTTTTAAATCATCATAATACGCTTTGTCGGCGGTAACAGCGTAGGCCCATTTTGCGAAATCCAGTTTACTATTCTCAAACATAAGCCACGACAGTATGTAGGACGCTTGATTCACAGTAATTTTCTCGTTTTTGAGCGCTGTCTTTAACGCCAGCATTTTATCAGTATCCGTAGATTTAGCTTCTACTTTTTTCTTAATCTTATCCAGTTCCTCGTCGTCAATTGTGCTGATGGCGGTGGATGGTGGAGGTGTATCTTTTACTGCCGGAGTGTTGGTATTGTTATTAGTGTTGTTGCTATATGCCGCTTGCTCGCTTTCCTTACGCTTTCTTTGTTCTTCGCTTGCGCCATCGCTGCCATCAAACATATCTATCCGGTTGAGCTCGTTCTTTGGCGGATGGTTGAAAGTAAAATCACTGATAGGCTGTACCCTTAAATCAGTTTCACCCGAAATCTTATCTAAAACAAACAAAGTAATGTCGCCGTGATAGGTGCGCACAAAGCCTTCAAAAATCATATCTTCATATCCCCTACCCCTCCTGCTTTGCAGGTAAGTATACACCCTCAGTTTGTGTTCACCTGGAGGCAACTCGCTAATAGTAACCGTTGTGCCGCGCTTGTTAAAATACCGGCCATCGAGCGATACATTAACTGGTGTATTATCTGTGAGACGCACTCGCAGCATAGATTGTGCAACCGCCTGCACGCTGATAGCCGCCATTATGGTGGATAAGAAAATTAGCTTTTTCATACGCTGAATTCTACTTTATTTTTTATTCAACAATTGCCGTGCCACATGCACTAGCTATTGACATTTGATTCAATACACAGTTTATCCAGCTACCAAATAAGCGCATAGTATGCCTGTCGCCACCCCGGCATTTAGCGATTCGGCGCCGCCGAAAGCTGGTATGGTTACTTTTTGTGTAGCCAATGATACAATATTTTGCGCTATTCCCTTCGATTCGTTGCCAATAATTAATGCACCTGCGCCAAGGCGTGGCACACTATACAAATTTGCACCATCCAGAGTTGCGGCAAACACGGGAACCGTCAACCTGGCAATAAAATCAGGTAGATCCTCTTCATAAATATTTACCCGCAAGTGCCCACCCATAGCGCTCTGCACCACCTTGGGATTATATACATCTACACAACCCGGAGAGCAAACAAGGTGACTAATACCAAACCAGTCGGCAATACGGATAATAGTGCCCATATTGCCGGGGTCCTGAATACGATCAAGCAGCAAGTACCACGATTGTGTTACCGGAGGAGGTGTTGCGCCAGGCATAGCAACAACAAGCAACACTTCGCCCGGCGTACTAAGTGTGGTTATTTGAGCCATCTCAATATCTGTAGCTACGCACACCTTTGCATTACCCTGTTTTTTTAGTAGCGCCGTATTGGCGCTTGCCCATGGCTCGGTAACCACAACATATTCTATATGCGCATTGCTTGCAAGCCACTCCTTGGCCATTTTTTCGCCCTCCACTATAAATACCTTATTTTCATAGCGGAATTTCTGCTGTGTTAACGACCGAATGTACTTATTTTGCGCTTTCGTGAGCATACACTGCAAAACTATAATAATTGCAGTTGCCGGATACATGACCAATAGACTATTTAATAACAAATTGACTGCTTACCTTCTGCCATTGGCGGCTTTTTTGGTCATACTTGCCGGTTGCAGCCCTACCAAACATGTACCTGACAATCACTACCTCCTACGTAGCAATAAAATCATTCTGAATACAGAAACCGCCATGCCCAACAAAGGCGAACTGAAAGATATATTAAGTAAGCTCATAGCGCAAAAACCCAACTCCAACTCGCTGGTTTTTATACCTGCTAAAACGCCCTTCCGACTCCTACGCTACAACAACCGCTACCGAAAACTCAACGACCTGCCCGATTCATTATTGCCCAAATCGGTGGAACGCCCAGTAATTCTGGATACGCTGCTGGCGCAGCGCAGCGCACAAAACATGAAAAACTTCCTATTTAATCAGGGTTATTTTTATGCCACAGTAAAGCACACGTTGAAGCTTAAGAAAAAAATGGCTTACGCCACTTATACTATTTCAGCAGGACCTAACTATGCCATCAATAAAGTAATATACGATGTAGATGATGTTAACCTGCTAAGGATATTATATCGCTACGAATCGGAATCGGCAATAAAGAAAGATAAAATATTCACCTATAGCTTGCTCGATGAAGAACGTAGCCGTATCACTGCTGCTATTCGTAACAACGGTTACTGGAAGTTTACACAAGAAAATATCAATTTCAAGATCGATACAATGGACAAAATACTGTTTAAAAATGTAGAAAGTCCGTTCCTGAATGCAGTAAACTATATATCGGCAAATAAAACAAAAAAGAAACCTACACTTGATATAGATGTTGTCATTCGCCTTGCCGATGATACTGCCGCATTTAAGCCCTATAAAATAGGTAACGTTAATGTGTATCCCGACTTCAATAGCCGCGGCGACCTTGTGGATACTAATTTGATAAAGAAAACGGTAGATAGCGTAGACTTTAGATACCATACCCCTTACGTGCACCCCAAGGTATTGTTTGAGCACATATACATCAATCCCGGCGCCAGTTACTCTGAAGCCGCATTCGATAAAACTTATGTGAAACTGAACGAACTGGGCATTTTCCAATATATAAGGCTGGAAACGCGCGAAGACCGTAAGAATCGCGGGATGCTGGATGTAAATATATTTTTGAACCGTGCAAAAAAATACGACTTCTCAACACTATATGAACTATCGAGCGGATCCACATATGCACTTGGCCATTCAGTTGGGCTGAACTTCAGAAACAGAAACTTTATGAAAGGAGCCAACCTACTGACCATAGGCGTAAATGGCGGTATGGAATTTTCGTACAACGAAACTATAGGTAACAATTTCTTTGACCACTTTAATAAACTGACCGTTTACTACGGAATCCGGGCGAGCCTGGACTTCCCAAAATTTGTTGCCCCCATAGCGGCATCCCTTTTCGACAATAGCAACCTGCCGCACACAATCATTGGCGGCGGACAAAACGTAATAGACCGCGTAAATTATTTCAGGTTGGTAAACACAAGCGCCAACTTCTCTTACAGCTGGCATCAAACGCAAACAAAAGTTTGGGCCCTGGCGCCGGCATTTATTAACATCATTCGGTTGCCGGTTGTTACAGATTCATTCCGTAAAGCCCTCGCTGAAAATGACTATTTAAAAAACAGCTATAAAGAAAATTTTATAGAAGGCGAGAGCATAACCTTTACCTACGACAATAACGCACGCAAGCACGGTTATAACTACTCTTATATTAAATTGGGCTTTGAAGAAGCCGGCGGCGCCTTGGGAGTGGTCAACCAATTGGGAGTGGCTCTGAACGACCTCTATAAAATCAAGTACGCCCAATATGGCAAGCTCGATTTCGATGCCCGATATTACCGAACGCTACCCCACTCGGTTTTTGCATTTCGATTTTATGGCGGCGTTGGCGCACCTTATGGACAGTCGTCTACACTACCCTATATAAAACAGTATTTTGCAGGCGGCCCGTATAGCCTCAGGGGCTGGCGCATCCGTACACTCGGACCGGGCAGTTACCTCGACACCAGCAAAACAGCCCGAGTAAACCAGATAGACCGCACCGGCGATATAAAACTGGAGCTCAACAGCGAATACCGCTTCCCGATAACGCCGATGTTTGCCGGAGCTGTAAAAATGAACGGAGCCGTGTTTACTGATATAGGTAATATTTGGCTTGCCCGTAAAGACGATAGCTACCCCGGTGGCGAACTTGATCTCGCTTCCTTTGGCCAAGACCTTGCAGCCGACCTTGGCATAGGTTCTCGTTTCGATATTGCATCCTTTCTTACCTTAAGAGTAGACGTAGCCATACCTGTAAAGAAACCCTATGTACATGCAAATAGTGGATGGGTATTTAAAGATATAGACTTCGCAAACTCCACATGGCGATCTAATAATGTTGTTTTCAACATTTCTATTGGATACCCGTTCTAGAATTTTTCGTTAATCATCCGATCTGGCAGGTTAAAAACCTATACCCAAATTCAGCGGCAAGCCCGATATCTTATATATTTTACGCAAATAATACACTGTTAGCCCCACATGTATTTGGCAAGCTGAGCGCTAATCCACTATCTTTGACATCTATGCGAAATATTAAGATCATAGAAGTAAGGTCAGAGATAGGCGCAGGTACCAGAGGCGCAAGTTTGGGTATTGATGCAATAAAAATTGCTGCGCTCGATTTCATGAGCAATCTGTTTGTGAATTTCTCGTCAGATGTTATAGAAAACGAAAACAGATTGCTGTATGAGCCTATAGCATCTCCGTATGCAAAACGCATACAAGGTATCTACACCATGTACGACCGGGTTTCTAAAGCAGTTTGCGAAACCGTAAAATCAGGGTTGTTTCCGTTAATTCTTGCCGGCGACCATAGCACTGCCGGCGCTACCATAGCCGGGCTGAGAATGGCCAGACCTAAGCGCCGGTTGGGCGTGGTATGGATAGATGCGCATGCAGATATGCACTCGCCCTATACTACCCCGTCGGGCAATATGCACGGTATGCCATTATCTATATCGCTTGCCGATGACAACGTTGAAAACCAGATGCACAACCCCGATGCCGCAACGCTGGAATACTGGAAAAAGCTAAAGAACCTCGGTAAAATAGAACCTAAAATTTTGCCAGAAGACATAGTATTCATTGCCCTGCGCGACTTTGAAAAAGAAGAAGAAGCGATTATTAAAAAAGGCAATATTAAAGTGATACCAGTAGCTGAAATCAGGCGAAAAGGAGTAGAAAATGTAGTGCGCCAAACGTTTTTACATTTGGCCAACTGCGACGATATTTATGTATCGTTCGATGTAGATAGCCTTGATAGCTCTATTTCTAGAGGCACCGGTACTCCGGTAAGCAATGGACTTAAAGAACGCGAAGCTGAGGATCTGGTAGCCAGCTTTATGCAGCACCACAAAATTTGCTGTTTCGAAATTGCTGAGGTGAACCCAACGCTGGACAAAGAGAATATGATGGCCGAAATAGCTTTTAACATACTACAACGTAGTGTAAACCTTCTGTTACTTAATTAGCGTAGCAACAGCATATATACAAAACAAGGAAGAGGTTGCGCAGCAAATTGCAGTGCAACCTCTTCCTTGTTATCTGGACGGCATACTATTTTACTACATAAAACTTCATACCCTTAGCCATAATGGCAACAGAGTCTGGCAAACTAATCAACTTATTACCCGGCAATTTTGTAACCCGTACATGGTCTATATAAATTGTATCCCCTGGTTTTGTGCGATCGTAAATGCTTAAAGAACCTCCGGCTTCTACATCAGATATTGTTTGGGCATAAGTAGACAAAGTAACTGCATTGTTTACCGTAAGCACGCTTGAAAGCGTATCACCCTTGCAATACTCCGACTGAAAATCCATCATAAACTGAAGATTTGCTGCAGAGTCTTCATACAACTTACGTTCCGCATAACTGAAGTCGAAACTCAATACTTTATACCTGTTACCTACCGAATCGTACACAGATATACCCTGCTTCAATAGGCTGTCTAAGGTTTGCTTTTTGATAGGCCCGCCACTCAAACGCGACCTACCCAAGTATCCCTGCGGCATAAACATCTTCTTAGGTTTCGCAGCCCCCTGCGACTTACCGCCCGACTGCGCAAGTATGGTCTTAGCAACCACAACCAAACACAACAGCAACATTATTTTCAAGGTTCGGCTCATCATAAACCAAATGTAAAAAACAAAAAGTTTAAAAAATCAAAAAGGTTCAATCTATTTTGCATTGTGTCGCGCAATAGCGGGCAATGAAAGTGGCATTGTAGCTCAATCAATATAGGATGACGCCCATTTATACTATTCCTATATGATTCACTAACTACCGTAATTGACAACGCACCAAGCCATCATACCCATACCGGTTATCATTGCTTCTTCGTTGATATCGAACCTTGAATTATGGACCGGATAAGTAAACTCCCTACCTTCTTTGCTTGTACCTATTCTGAAGAAACAACCCGGAACATGATGGGTATAGAAACTGAAGTCTTCGCCCGCCATGCGCATGTCCAGCTCTTGTACGTTTTCAGCACCCACAAAATTCTTCGCCCATCCCTCAGCCAAAACCGTAAGCGCAGGATCATTGAACAACGACGGATAACCGACGGGAATCTCAACAGTTGCCTTAGCGCCATAGGCAGCGCAGGTCTGTTCTGTAAAATCTTTTATCCACTGGTGCGCCTCATAACGCCATTTTTCATTCATAGTTCGGAAGGTGCCGAGTATCTCTACCTTACCCGGTATTACATTGGTAGCGAAGCCTCCCTGAATTTTCCCAAAAGTCAAGACAGATGGAATCAATGGATTGCCCTTGCGCGAAATCACCTGTTGTAGGCCTGTAATAACGAGCGCCGATATTGCTATAGGGTCTATGGTTTGGTGGGGCAATGCTGCATGACCACCCTTTCCTTCTATTGTAATGTATATTTCGTCGGCGCTGGCCATATACTGACCGGCCCTGAAACCCGTTGTACCTGAAGGCAAGTGCGGATAAACATGCAGCGCAAAAATGGCATTAGGTTTAGGATTTTCCAATACGCCGTCGGCTATCATCAGGCTCGCTCCTCCCGGGTGTTTTTCCTCACCGGGTTGGAATATTAGCTTCACAGTACCCTCCCATTCGGCTTTCAGGTCGTTCAGTATGCGCGCAGCGCCTAGTAGGCAACTGGTATGCACATCGTGCCCGCAGGCATGCATTACACCCGCATTTTGCGACCTGTAGGTAGTGTCGTTCTCCTCTTGTATTGGCAAAGCGTCCATGTCGGCTCGCAACGCAACGCAATGCTTTTGAGCATTACGCCCCTCTATTATACCTACTACACCAGTGCCGGCTACGCCACTCTGATAGCTAATACCCCATTCTGCCAGCTTACCGGCTACAAATGCAGCAGTAGCATGTTCTTCAAACGACAACTCAGGATGCGAGTGAATATGATGACGTATGGCTTGCACTTCTGCAAAATACTCGGCAGACTTTTCTTTAATTTTAGATAACAGTGGATGTTGCATACGGGAACAGAAAATTAATACACGGAAATTATTTGCGCAAAGCTAAAACAGAAAACGGGTACAACCATCCAAAAACGATGGCTGAATCACAATGGACTTAAAAAGAACTGACATTAATAATGTCGGGCACAATCATACTTGGGCTATACATAGTGTTAGCCTCCCTAAGCATTCCTTCGGCATCGCCTCTGTTGCGGTAGTCGCCTACCTTCACCCTGAAGCAGGGAGAAATATAGGTAAGGTAGGTGCGCACTCCGGGAAATTTCCTCATAAACTCAGCCTTTATTTTGATGGCTTTCACCCTATCATTTCCATTATATATCTGCACTCGGTATCCTTTACCTGAATAAACAGCTCCGCTGGTTTTTCTTGTGGTGAGCGGAGTTGCCAGCGGAGTAGGCTCATGGTCTATGCCTGGCTTAACAGCCGGAGTAACCGCCTTGGCCGTCACAGGAGTTGCGCTCTTCACAGATGGCTGCATTAGTTTTGCAGCTTCTATTGCAGGTGTTTTTGTAACGGCAGGTTTTGCAGGACTATATTTTTTCTTAAACAATACCGATAGTCTTGGGTCGGCATGAATAGACACTCCGGTATCGGTTACCCCCTGCCCTCTTGCCAATGAGGCGACCGTTAGGGCTGATATTAATAAGAAAAAAAACTGTAACGGTCGCATATGGCGTTATATAGTCTGAAATGCAAAGGAATAAATTACTGCATAAAGTTAAATAAATCTCTTGTTTACCAACACTCAATTTTGATGCAACGCAAAGCCACTCAATACAGTATTCACAAACAAAAAGCGCATCAGAGTTCCGATACGCTTAGTTACTTTATATTGCAACATGACAATATGGCAACCCTGCTAATTATCAGTTTTTATTCTTTGCCGCTTCTCTCGCTTCTCTCATTATTAGCAAACTTGCCGAACACCCTAATCTTGTAGCGCCGGCATTTATAAGCTCCATAGCAAACTGATAGCTCCTGATTCCTCCCGATGCTTTAATACCAATGCGCTTAGGAAGGTGCGCCCGCATGATGCTAACTGCATGCACCGAGGCGCCCTTATCGGCATACCCGGTAGATGTTTTCATAAAGTCGATATCATAATTGCTGTACAATGCGCAACCTGCAATCAGTTCATTATCGGTAAGCATACCACTCTCTACAATTACCTTAATTACTTTTCGAGACTCATATACCGGCTTAAGGCATGCTACTATTTCGTCTTCCAGATACTTCATATCGCCACTTTTCAGGGCGCTGAGATTTATTACCATATCCACCTCATCGGCTCCTTTTTTTATAGCGTCTTCTATCTCTGCTACTTTTTCAGCAATTGTATTAAAACCATAAGGAAAACCAATTACAGTTGCCACTTTCACTTTTGACCCTTTAAGTAATTTTTTCGCATCTAATACAAACTTTGGCGGGATACAAACAGCATAAAATCCTTCTTCAGAAGCTTCAACACAAACTTTATCAACCTCTGAAGCAGAAGTTGTTTGTTTCAGCATTGTATGATCTATGTAAGTGGCAAGATTAAACGACATTGTTAGCATTATGAGTTATGAAATCAAGTAAAATTTAAGATACCTGTTTTGCTTAACGCAAAACAGGTATTATTATCAGTTTGTTTTTTTGCATACAAAAACACTACGTCAGCCATACAACGAGCGCTCTAGGCAAGGGCTTTCACAACTTCTTGAGCAAACTCGCTGGTTTTCAGCAATGTTGCATCGTTCATCAGGTTATAGAAATCTATAGTTACGCGCTTACGCATTATCGTTTCAGCAAGCGCCTTTTCTATGCTATCGGCAGCTTCCTGCCAGCCCATGTACTCTAGCATCATCACTCCGCTTAGCAACAACGAAGAAGGGTTCATTGTATTGGTATTGGCAAAACGCGGCGCTGTACCGTGTGTGGCCTCAAACACTGCATGACCCGTAATGTAGTTGATATTAGCTCCGGGAGAAATACCTATACCGCCAACGGAAGCTGCTGCTGCATCAGAAATGTAATCGCCATTCAGATTTAGTGTTGCCACTACCGAATAATCTTGTGGAGCCAACAAAAGTTGTTGTAAAAAATTATCTGCTATTACATCTTTTACTATCAGCTTACCCTGAGCTTCTGCCTTTTTCATACGGGAATTTGCTTCTTCTTCGCCCTGGGTTTTCTTAGCTTTTTCCCATTGCCCCCATGTATATACCTGATCGCCAAATTCGCGCTCTGCGACGTCGTAGCCCCATTGCTTGAACGCGCCTTCGGTAAATTTCATGATATTTCCCTTGTGCACCAGCGTCAGTGATGGAAGTTTGCGCTCCAATGCATACTTTAGAGCTGATCTTACCAGTCGCTCGCTGCCTTCCTTCGATACCGGTTTTATACCAAATGCCGAAGTTTCGGGGAACCGTATTTTCTTACCTGCGCCAAGCTCGTTAGTTAGGAAATCCAGTAATTTTTTAGCCTCCGGGGTTCCGGCAGCCCACTCTATTCCTGCATATATATCTTCTGTGTTTTCTCTAAAAATGACCATATTGGTATTTTCAGGACGCAATACCGGCGACGGTACGCCTTTGTACCACTTTACAGGGCGCAGACATACATATAGATCCAGCTCTTGGCGCAATGCCACATTGAGCGATCTGATACCGCCGCCAACAGGAGTAGTAAGAGGTCCTTTTATAGATACAAGGTATTCACGTGCAATATCCAGCGTTTCAGCAGGTAACCACTCACCTGTTTGCTTGTAGGCTTTTTCACCAGCCAATATTTCTTTCCACTCTATTTTACGGGTGCCGCCGTAGGTTTTTTCTACTGCGGCATCAAGAATCATTTTGCTTGCAGCCCAAACGTCGGGGCCTATACCATCGCCTTCAATAAACGGAACAATAGGAAAATCCGGAACTTTCAACAGCCCATCAGGGCCCATAGTTATCTTCTGGGGAGTCATCTAAGTTTTTTGGTTAATTATCCACAAAGTTAACATTTTGCAGCAAGCAGGCAACTGAAAAACCGGTAAATTAAAATATAACACAACGCCTCTTCTATGGCTACCAAACCCAAAAAAATAAATATGCAAGAAGATACGTTAAGCATCTAAAGCCATATAATTATCATTTATCAGATTGCGTTAACTTCTTAACCAATAATGTGTATTTTTCGCCCCGTGAAAAGGGCATTGTTTATCTTTTTACTGCTCGTAACTACTATTTGTCGCAGCCAAACTGCGGACTCATTGCTATTACTTATTACTAAAAAAAAGCTATATTCTGAAAAAGAACGTGGCTCCGAACGCCATAAACACTGGAGGTTTAAGGCCGAAGACAGCGCAGCTATGAGCGCCCCCACTTATAACGATGCAGGTTGGGCTATTGTAAATCCAGAGTTAAACGAAGAACTGTCAGAATACAAAAAATACAAAAGCTTCGATAAAATTGGTTGGTTCAGGCTGAAATTCCGGATAGACACCTCGCTTCTTAACATTCCGCTGGCATTAAAAATGCAACATTACGGAGCTTCTGAGGTATACCTCGACGGCAAAAAAATGGGCGAATATGGCATTGTAGCCGTCGGCGAAATGGCTGACTATAGAAACCCAAGCGGCGAACCTTTTGTGATAACACTGCCAGATACACAGACTCACACACTGGCCATTAGGTATGCCGCCTTCCCCAAAAAGCGTGTACGCGAAAACCTGCAAAACACACAAAACGGAATAAGCGTTTCGTTTACGCTGGGCAATCCATATATATCCGGTTACGTTGATCAACTCGTGATTATAAGCCTAATCACACTGGCTATGTTTGGAATTTTTCTGGCATTATCGTTACTGCATCTGTTTCTTTACCTGTATTACCGATTATCTAAATCAAGCATTTACTTCTGCCTGTTTTCTTTTTCGTTATCTCTATCCTTTCTGTTCCTTTTCCTTATTTCTTATTTCAAAGACCCCGATACAATATTAACCTGCACCCATTATTCTATGTATGTAGTGGCGGCAATATGTTTTTCACTAAGCGGTTTTATCAACGAACTTTTCTCTAAAAATAAAATCAGGTTTTACATCATCTCCGGGATCTGTGTCTGCAGTATTGTCTCACTCGAATTTTCTGAGAACGCAAGCTCCTATTTACCAATTGCTATGGTGGTAGGCGTAGCGACAGAAGCATTAACACTCGCTACTATTGCCATAATAAGAAAAACTCGCGGCGCTTGGATCATTGGTGGAGGAATTTTACTGTTTGCGTCTTTCGTACTAATCATCTTTGTGCAGTCAATGACCGATTCCGGCATTTCGCTCAATTCGGATTCGGTAGTAGGTGTAGTATTATTGATTTTAGGCGCTTTAGGAATACTTTGTATCCCTATTTCTATGGCAGTGTTTTTGGCCTGGAATTTTGCATCTGTAAGTAAAGACCTACAGCGGCAGTTAGTTCAGGTAAAACTGCTGTCTGAACGAGCGTTGGAGCACGAACAGGAGAAGAAAAAACTGCTGGAAGAACAAAATGAAACACTGGAACGCGAGGTAGCCAAGCGTACGGCAGAGGTAGTGGCGCAAAAAGAAAAAATAGAAAAGCAGCATACCGAACTGAAATTGGAAAAAAAGAAATCGGACGACCTATTGCTGAATATACTTCCCGATGAGGTGGCTGAAGAATTGAAGAATAAAGGTTATTCAGATGCGCGCAATTTTAATAATGTTTCCGTACTGTTCACAGATTTTGTTGACTTTACTGTGGCAGGCGAAAAAATGAACGCTCAGGAACTGGTGGGCGAATTACATACTTGCTTCAAGGCATTTGACGAAATCATAACTAAATACAACATTGAAAAAATAAAAACCATTGGCGACGCATATATGGCCGTATGCGGATTACCTGTAGAACAGCCCCATCATGCCGAGAAAACGGCGATGGCTGCGCTCGAAATCCTTGCCTTTATAGAAGATCGCCAAAAACGCATGCCCGAACAAACATTCAGGATACGTATAGGCCTGCATACAGGCAGTGTTGTTGCCGGTATTGTGGGTGTAAAGAAATTTGCCTACGACATATGGGGCGACACAGTTAACACAGCCGCGCGTATGGAGCAATCGAGCGAACCGGGACGCATCAACTGTTCTGAAAATATATACGAACTTATAAAAGACCGCTTCGACTGTACCCCGAGAGGCAAAATAAAAGTGAAAAGCAAGGGTGAAATGAATATGTACTTTATTAACCAACCTAAACCCTAACAATGCACAACAAACTGCTTCAACAATTTGGCAACATAGACATCTACCTTTTCGATAGTCTGTTGAAAGGCGATTACGATTCTTGCCACAAAATAGTGGACCTAGGTTGCGGAGGTGGGAGAAATATTGAGTATTTCCTTAAAAATGGCTTCGAGGTATATGGCTGTGACAAAGCGCCCGAAGCAATAGATGCAGTAAAAGCGCTCTCAGCACGATTGGCGCCTAACAACGATTTGGACAACTTCAAGATTGCCGATCTGACAATGCTACCCTATGAAAGTGAAGCCTTTGATCTGGTATTATGTAGCGCTGTGCTACACTTTGCCAATGACAAAACTAATTTCGAAGCTATGCTTACAGAGGCGTGGCGCATACTAAAACCGGGCGGCTTTTTCTTTGCCCGACTCGCATCTACCATCGGTATAGAGCATTTAATAACCGAAATTGACGACAACAGATACTTATTGCCTGACGGCAGTGTCAGATACCTGGTGGATGCAGACACACTGAAAGACTATACAATACAACTAAACGGCCTACTCCATGAACCTATAAAAACTACAAACGTGGATAACCTACGCTGTATGACTACCTGGCGTATAAAAAAGCCTCTTTAAAATATGGATAACGCCAGCCCGGAAAACGAAGCACAGTTAAGGAAAATAATAACTGACTACACTGAAATGCCCGATGCCGATTGGGCGTTAATAGCTCCCTACTTGCGCGAAAAAGCTATAGCAAGGGGCGAACGATGGGTAACCGAAGGCGAAAAAGCCAAAGATGTGGGTATGATACTAAACGGCAGTATGCGTCACTACTACACAAAACAAGACGAAGAAAAGACAACTTATTTCTACTTCGAAAATGCCATGGTCAGCGCATACATCAGCTGTATAACCGGTAATGCATCAGCTTTGAGCATAGAAGCCCTTACAGATACCCGCCTTGTCCTATTTCCGTATGCGCGCATGAAGGAGGCTTACAAAACAAGTATTGCCTGGGAGCGCTTCGGACGCATGATAGCAGAATGGGCAATGATGGGGCTTGAAGACCGCATGGTAAGCTTGCTTACCCAAACTCCCGAAGAAAGATATTTAGCCTTGCTGCAAAGTACAAAAACTAAAATAACAGAACGGATACCTCAACACCTGATTGCCAACTATTTAGGCATCACGCCAGTTAGTTTAAGTAGAATCAGGAACCGTATTCACAAAAAATGAATCCTATATAAAAGCACGAGTAACGTGACCTGATTGGCCAGCTCGAAAAAAATTCTATTCAGAATGGTAAAATGAATAAAAAGCGCATTTATAAGCCGTTACCCATAAAATTTATCAAAATTTCGCCAAAAAACTGTCGAAATAATTAATAACTGATATCAATCGGCTCTTGTTCATAAAAAAAATGGTAGATTGCAGTCACTAATAGGAATCATTACCACAATTATTAAAAACAAAAACATGGATACGTCAAAAATGATTACAGCTTATTGCTTGAAGACAAAGGAAAAAAATGTTCCGATGCAGGAAGCAGTAATTACAAGAACCGCAAAAGGCGGATATATGGCATCGGGTCACGATGGCAAGGGCAATAAAATGGCTGCTATAATGAATGAAGCCAAAGCATTGCAAGCTATTGCCGATGGAGTAGCTACTAAAGGCTTTTAATGTTTATTATAAGATACCCTGATTGTTAATCCCTAAGGCATTTCCGGATATGCGGAACCTTGGATTACAACCCAAAAAAGAAAACACAAACTGCGGGATTATTGTTCCGCTGGTTTGTGTTTTTTGCATTCCCCTAATAAGTTAGTAAACTTTGTGGCCGCCTTAGCGCTTCCCAGCGATTTAGCAAATCTTTACATTAAGCGCCATGGCTATTTTAGCTTATTTTAGCTTACAATTTCACTCGCTTTATAGTATCTGTGTTATGCGTAAGTTGACCTTTTATATCCTTTCTGCTATTATATTACCCCTTAGCGTTAGCGCGCAAATAAAACCTGCCGAAGGCGCCATGCTGCATTATCGCATTGTACCATTTACCGCGCCTACAATGACCGGCAGCGAAAAGGCATATAAATACGAGCTAGCAATAGGTCATTACAACGATGTAGATTCCTTCACGAAAAATATTTGCGCAGCTACAGAAAGCGCTGACAACCATGCGTTAATGGAAGCGCCGGCATGGGGAACTGAGTATACATGGCGTGTTGTAAACCACAATGGTAATAAGCGCAATAGCGCCAAATCGGAACTACACCATTTCAGTACAGACATGCTACCTAATGTAGATACAACTATTACAAGATGCAGAGTACTGAAACGGGCAGCTACCTATGCCGATGCCTACTTTTTCTCTGACGGCGCAAGAACGCTTTATGACATGAAGGGCAATGCCGTGTGGCATGTGCCCAACAAAGCGGATTTTCTTAACGAGCGGCTGGAAATGCGCGACTTGAAAACAACGCCGCAAGGAACAATAACTTTTTTGCTTGTAGACAAAGCCTATGAAATAAACTACGATGGCGATATATTATGGCGCGGCCCCAATAAAGGCGAAGTGAGCGGAGACACACAGGAATACTATCACCACGAATTGACGCGCCTGAAAAACGGCCACTACATGACGCTAGGCAACGAAATGGTACCCTGCAAATTGCCCACCGAACAGAATAGTACATTCGAAATCGGTGTACCGCCTGCTCTCGGAGCGGCCAATCAAGTAAAAGCAGTACCCTTTGGTACAGTAATAGAATATGACGAACACGACAAAGTAGTATGGTCTTGGAAATCATCGCGCTATTTCAAATCTTCCGATCTTGTCAACTACCGCAAACGCTATGGCCGACCCGATTACAGCGCCCACGAAAACTCTTTTTACCTCGATGAGCAGAACGGACTACTTTATGTTGGCTTTCGGAACATAAGCCGGGTAGTAAAAATAAAATATCCGGAAGGCAATGTGTTAGGCTACATAGGCAATACCTACACTCCCACAGACGCCGACCCCGATCCACTAAAAGGTTTCTTTTGCAGGCAGCATAGCGCCCGCAGATCGCAAAAAGGATATGTGTACTTGTTCAACAACAACACTTGCGATACCGGCGCCATTTGCAAAATAGTAATGCTGAAAGAAGGCGCTACACCCAATGTTGCAACGGAAAAAAAATGGGAATACGAATGCACTGTTGAGGGTCTTGCTAAACAGCCTGTGTCTAAATTTCAATTTCCAACAGGGGGCAATGCGATAGAAATGCCCGACGGCAGCCTGTTTGTATCTATGTCGAGCACCTATACTAAGACGTTTATTGTAGGTCTCGACAAAAAAATACGATGGAGCGTTGTGCACGAAAAGTGGAATGCACCGGAGAAAAAATGGGATATGATATACCAGTACAGGGCAAGCATAATAAACAACCGCAAAACGCTGGAAAACCTCATCTGGCAACAACCAGTAAATGGGCAGTAGATTTACAAAAAGCAACGCCACTGTTAGCAAATGGTGTAGCTAACAGTGGCGTAATTTATTGGGTAAAGCTTACTTTCCAGCTGGAGCGGGCGACATAGCTGGCGCGCCTGGCTTAGGTTTTGTAGCTTCATATTTAGCATATTGTTCTGGCGTAAGCGCGGTCTTGAAGCGCATATCTTTCGCCATTTCCATTTGTGCAGCCTGACCAGAGCCAATAACTCCGCCATTGGCAGTACCTGTTTGCTGTTGTTTCCAGTAGTCCAGTTCGGCTTCGTACACAGCCTTCGTCTGAACATCGTTAAGATTCAAAAACTTTGCATATCCTTTAGAACGGCCTTCAGCCATTTTCTCAGGATTCACATTGTTGGCATTTGTTGGGGCAGCTTGTGCAGCAGTCGCTTTTTTCGCGTTCTGAGCAAAAGAAATTACTGAACCGGCTGCAAGGATAGCGCAGGTGAAAATCAACTTTTTCATATCTACAATTTTTAAAGTTTCAATTTTAGAAGCCCTAAATTAAAGTATATTTATCAAAAACAGACAAAAGCAATAATTATTTTTCTCACATAATCGCCATTTGTAAGGCAACTCACCTGTTCATTACCCTACAGGCATGTAGCAGGGAATCAGCCACTTCGCCCAAAAATCAATTTAAAGTTAATAATTATTTTGCATTTTCTGTATTAGGGTTGATATCTGCAACTACCAATTCTCTGCAGCGCTAATAATCAAATATTTGCCTTACTCAACTTATTTTTTTAGCAGTTCATGTCAATCATTTAAAATCTGCGTAGAGCAAGTACTTTTTTCTGATTTTTTTGAAAGCGCTAATATCTTTCGCCCAGCTTTTTCTTATTTCAGTATCCGTAGCGCCTGCTTTTATCTGCTCTTCCAGCCGCTCGCCGCCAGCCAGTTTCTTAAAAAACGGCGTAAAGAATTTAGGCTTTTCAGGATAAGCGTTATATGCCGCCAACAACCACTTCAACTGAAATTTACGATCTACCTGCTGCAGCGCTTCCTCATCAGTAACACCCACAGCCATGCCAAAACACTCCTTCTGCTCATACATTGGGCTTTTGGCGCCAAAGCCGCTATGAGGCGTAAAACTATAGGAGTACTTCCCTTTTAGCTCAGGGCAACCAAATTGTTGAAACGGCAAATCTGTACCCCGTCCTACGCTGATGACAGACCCCTCGAACAAACAAAGCGAGGGATATGCATAAACCGCCGCCATAGTGCGCAAATTGGGCGATGGAGACACAGGCAGCTTGTACTTGCTGTTATGATCATAATTAGCGCATTTTACCACTGTCAGTTGCACCTCTGATGCATGAGCTACCCAGCGCTCGCCTACCAGCATTTTTGCATATTCGCCTACAGTCATGCCATAAACTATCGGTATAGGTTGCATCCCTACAAACGATTTGCAACTCTTATCCAATACTGGCCCATCTACATAAAAGCCGTTAGGGTTTGGGCGGTCCAGCACCATAATGTGTACTTTGTTTTCGGCAGCTGCTTCCATGCAGTATTCCAGGGTAGAAATATAAGTGTAGAAGCGTACCCCCACGTCTTGCAGGTCATACACTAGTATGTCTATTCCGGCCACATCCTCTGCTGTCGGCTTTTTGTGCGCGCCGTATAGCGAAATTACCGGCAATCCGGTAAGGCTATCCTTGCTGTTGTCTACGTGCGCGCCTGCATCCTCCGTTCCTCTGAAGCCGTGCTCGGGCACAAATATCTTCTTTACGTCTATCTGCTTGCTAATCAGCAAATCGAGCAATGAGGTACTGCCTACCCGAGCCGTTTGATTGATGATTAGCGCAACACGTTTCCCCTTCAACATTGGCAAATACTGGTCTATCCTTGCATCGGCTGGCGTTATTGCTGTATCGCGCTTTGCTGCAAAGCCTGTTTGTAAGCTCAAGAATAGCATAACGAGACTTACAATGCTTATCCGACTATTGTGCATAAATGATGTCAAAATTTCCCTAAAGGTAACTTCCAGTTTAGTGTTTTACTGTAACTTGCATGCTTTATTTAATTTCACAAACAAATTTTATGCAACAAGTAAAAAAGGGCGACAAAGTAAACGTCCACTACCATGGCACATTATTAGACGGTTCTACCTTCGATAGTTCTGCCGGCCGCGAGCCGCTGCAATTCGTTGTTGGCAATGGCCAGGTTATCAAGGGTTTCGACGACGCTCTTTTGGATATGACAATAGGCGAAAAGAAAAAAGTGAATATACCTGTAGACCATGCATACGGACATCGTAACGACGATATGATGATGGAATACCCAGTTAGCGATTTCCCTGCAGATATGACTCCTGAAGTAGGTATGGAATTGCAGATGGGCGACAATCAAGGCAATGTGTTTCAGGTAATTATTACAGAAGTAAACGACGACATGGTATTGCTCGACGCCAATCACCCTCTCGCCGGTCAGGATCTGATCTTCGATATAGAATTGGTTTCTATTGGTTAATACAACCCACAACTATAAAAACAATGAGGGCTGAATCTCGCGATTCAGCCCTCATTGTTTTTATAGTTGATTTAGTTTTTTGTTATCATAACGGACTGCTTTTTGTTTCCTTCAGCATCCCATGCCTGTAGCATATAAACGCCTGCGGCAAGGTGACCTACGCTAAAGGTATTAACACCATCGTTGTTTACTGTCCACAACTCGCTTACCATGCGGCCGGCAATATCGCAAACACCTACTTTGTCGTTCTTTACGAGACCAGCAACATTTAGCGTACCGGCAACAGGATTAGGATATACCTGCATAGTACCGCCCATTGTTACGGTGTTAACGCTAACGGGCGAGTATGTTTTGCGCACACGCTGATTGTTTGCATCAGCCACATATATGTTACCACGAAGGTCTACAGCAACCGCATAAGGGTTGTGTAGGTTTGCGCCATTAACAGGGCCCAAATCGCCGCCAAAACCAACAGTGCCATTCCCAACTACTGTAGATACCATACCAAAGGTGTCTATTTTACGCACCACATTATTTAGTGCATCTGCAACATATACGCTACCGAAAGTATCTACTGCAATTCCTTTGGGCGCATTAAAATCGGCAAATAATGCCAATCCGCCATCGCCGGCATAACCGTAGGTACCAGTGCCAGCGTAAGTAGTAATGTCTCTTGTAGACGAAATTTTACGAATCACATTATTGCCAAAGTCGTTTACATATACATTACCATAACGGTCGGCCGCTACTGCAAACGGTGAGTCGAGCGTAGCTGCTGTTGCCGGACCGCCATCACCGCCATAACCGCGTACGCCTGCAGTGCCTGCATAAGTAGATATTTTACCCAGCGAGTCTACTTTACGTATCACATGGTTACCAGCTTCTGCAATGAACAGATTGCCTCTGCCATCCAGCGCAATGTGGTAGGGTTGTCTCAACTTGGCCGCAGTTGCTGCGCCGCCGTCGCCGCTATAGCCCCATGTGCCTGTGCCAGCAACTGTAGATATAATACCGAGTGTGTTTACCTTACGCACCACCGACGCCAAAGCATCTGCTATATACACATTGCCTGCTTTATCTACTGCTACGCCGCTTGGCGATATTTTTGCTGTACTGCCCAGTGTGCCATCGCCTGTATTGCCCTGCACGCCAGTACCGGCAATAGTGGTAATAACGTTCGATGTGTTTACCTTACGTACTCTGCTGTTATAATAGTCTTGTATATACACATTACCTGCAACATCCACAGCTACGCCAAACGGACCGCTGAGTTCTGCCTCAGGTGCGCTCCAACCATCGCCGCTAAACCCTGCCGTACCCTTGCCCGCAAATGTTTTTATTCTCTGTACCTGCGCCTGTAAAGAAGTAGACAACGCAAACACAGAAAAAAGCAAAATGGAAACTTTATATTTCATACTGATTCTTTGGTTCAAATATAACATAATTTCTTTTCCCCGAAATAGCATTTAAATTTTTGTGCAGCATGATGGACGTTTTGGGCGGCAAAATACCAATGGCATTGGCTATAACCACCATCCAAAAATTCGACATTTCATTAGCCTCAGGCTCTAAAAACCACAGCTATTTTAACCCCGCATTAAACTCGCGCTTTACCTCGTCGGCAAGGCGGCGCGCCCATACCGCATATTCTTTGCCGGATGGATGCAAACCATCTTCGGCCAAAAATGTAGCATCAGCGGCATTAGTGCGTGTGCTTTCTGTTATTTCTATATACCTGCTGCCATGCGCCAGGGCAATTTCCTTGCAAGCTGCATTATAATTATCTATTTCCGTTGCTATCTGCGCCCGGTCTTTACCTTCGGCAAATGGCGTTACCCCCCAATCGGGTATAGATAGCACAAATACATGCGCCGGCCTACCGCCCGCAAAAGCTATGGCTTGTGTTATCAATTGCTCAAACTCATTACGATAATCGACAACGCTCCTACCCCTGTATTGGTTGTTGACGCCTATAAGCAACGAAACAATAGTATAGGTACCTGAAATATTGCGTTCGCGAATGGCAGCAGCCAGTTCGTCGGTGGTCCATCCGGTTGTAGCTACAATAAGCGGTGCTGCACACGGAAAATGTTCGTTATTTAGCAAAACCGCCGTTTGATGAGGAAAATTATCCTTCATCGGTACCAGCTCACCTATGGTATAGGAGTCGCCAAGCGCGAGATATGTATTGGTCATCTTCTTCTTCGTTTTAATAGTTTGCCCCCAGATAAACGGGATGGCTAAAAATAATGTAATTGCGGTAAATAATAGTCTTGTACGCATAATTCAGATATACGAAACGCTGTGATCTGTAGCTTTCTATGGCAATTATTTTGTTTGTAGCCTTTCTAATCCTGCCTTAGCTTGCTGGTCTATAGAGTTTTGAAAGTCGTGTTCGGGCATTGCAAGACATTCTTTGTATTTAGTTATTGCCTGCGGCTTCAATCCGGTTTGCTCAAAAATCAGCCCCATATGTAGCGCCGCTCTGGCGGCAAACTGTTCCGGCCTACCCTTACCGGCGTTTACCGACAAATCAAAATTCTCTAATGCCTTAATAAATACTCCTGTCTCCTGATAAGCGCGCCCCAACCTGAAATAATACTCAGCACGTGCTGCCGGAGTATTTAATTGCGCTTTGTCTATACCATTGAGTAATGCTAAAGCCCTGCTATAATAACCGCCCTCTATCAGTAATCGCGACTGTAGCAATGGCTGCAGCGGCCACACAATGCCAACGGCAAACTTTTGCGCTTGCTTATCTACATCCAGTCGGGCGCTGCCGCTTATACCTGCTTGCCTGCGGCAGTATTCGGCCTGTTTTCTATTACCGGTGATATACCAGGCGAACGCCATTTTCTGCCAGCAATCCTTGATATATACATCCCCTTTGGTCTTACGCAAGTATTCCTGAAAGCTACCTACACAACTCATGTCTAACCGTGTGAGCAACGCAATACCCATTTGATAATCAAAAACCGGAAAATCAGCAAAATGAGGCGCGCGCGACGCTGCTTTTAGCGTTTCGGTTACAAACTCAGCCTTGCGATAATCTAAGCCAATTGTGGCTTTTACATACGCCTGCAATAAATTATCGCGCTCTGCAAACACCGGACTATTTACAAAATCCCAGACCTCTTGCTGCCTGCCGCCAATGTAAAACCGAGTGAACAAATAATACAACCTCGCCTCGTGATACATAGGTTGTAGTTCGGTATGGGTGTTTACAAACCTTTCCAGTTGTCCGATGCCTGTTTTCACATCGCCCTTTAGCCCAAAAATAGATGCAAGCCACTTATAACTGCCTGGCAATGAACCAACTACCGCCTGTCGCAGCCCTGAATAAACAATATTGTATTCAAAATTCGGGTATAGGCGCTCGTTATCGTTTAGTAAAGCAAACGCACGCCGAAAACGGGTTGCAGACTTCAGTTTGTCGCCCAACTGAAAACTAATCATAGCCCAACGGAGATTAACGCCGGCAAGGCAAAACCTATACCATGGCGAGTTGCGATCGCCTAGCTCGAGTGTGTTGATCCGGCTATCGAGATTTGCTTTTCTTAAATCATAATCTTGTCTGTTGCAATGGATTAAGAGTCGAAGGCAGTCGTCGTAGTCCGATAAATAAGCAACCATCAAGTTGGTTGGGTTAGCCAGAGCCTCTCGCCTGAGGAGCGCTTCGGCCTCATCAAAATGCAAAGCCATCAGCATCTGGTAGGCGTTACTGCAGTTGGCCGTGTACAGATATACATGCCCGGATGCAAGGGCCGGACATGCTTTAAAAAACAATGCCGGCAACAACAAAACAATATATAAAAGGCATCGCCTCATGGCGTAAAGGTAACGGGCGCGAGGCATTTACTGTTAAGGTTTGCAAAAAAACAAGAGCAAGAATCATCGAGGCACGATTATTGCTAATTTTTGTGATATTGGGGGTAAATTCATATCTTTGACGAAATTTCAAAATCACAAAAAAAGAAAGTCTATGAAATCATTCAAACAAATCGCATTGGGCGCAATACTTGCTGTATCATCAGTAGGCGCTATCACTTACACATCATGCACAAAAGACAAATGCAAAGATGTAGTATGCCAGCATAGCGGCGTTTGCACAGACGGCAATTGCACTTGCCCAATTGGCACAACTGGCACAAGCTGCGAAACAGTGTACAGAGACAGCTACCTGAACGTCTACAAAGGTAATGGAATAGACAACGACGGCTTGACTTACACCAACCACACGCTGTCTTTTACAGCTGGTTCAGATACTTCATATACTAAGATGCAAATGGCTTGGAAATCAGCTTCAGGAACTACTGTTTACTCGCTTCCTGTGATCATCACTCCAGCTACAGGCACATCTATCATATCGATTGTATCTACTACTCAAGACGGTTATGTATTGACTGGTACAGGTACTATATCTGCAACTTCGGTTACAATGGCCATCACTGAAACTCCATCAGCTGGCGGCGCTGCAACTATCTATACATTTACAAACTTGCTTAAGCAATAATTTCGGTATAGCGCTTTATAAAATAGCCCGCAATTGCGGGCTATTTTATTGCCCAAAATATAGCAATGCAAAAAGTAAAGCCGCCCTTTTGGGGCGGCTTTACTGCATAATAAAACTGAAATTATTTCGCGTTCTGGTCAGAAAAACGCTTAGCGCCGCCTTTCTTCTCTACGTTTGGATTGTCCTTGTTTTGGTCAGCATGAGCCTTTGCGCCCGAAACTGGAGGCGGTGGAGGTGGTGGCGTTGGCTTAGGATCTGCTTTGGCTGGAGCCGGAGCTTTGGTTTTGGTTGTTTTTTTACCGCCTTTTTTAGCTGCTTCTGCCGCTTCCATTTCTTTTGCTTTCTCCATAGAGTCTGCCTGAGCCTTAGCCTGTGCAGCAATGGTAGAATCAGCCTTAGCTTTCTCCATTCTGTCGTGCTCTTCCATGGTTGCTTTTATTGTTGAGTCCATCTGCGCCTGGGTAGGACCTTCTTGTTTTTTCTCTTCGCCGCCGCAAGATGCCAGCATAATAGCCGCGCCAGCAAGTAAAAGGAATTGTTTTTTCATTTGTAGTACGATTTTAAGTTTCGGCAAAAATATTGCTATTATTTCAGAACTTACAAAGTTTGTCGAAATTTTATGATATACTAACAGATGAAAGCCTAAACACATCCTCGCGCACTTGACGCACCTGACCAACAGAACCTAACAAACATTGGTAATACAGGTGATTGATAAGCTTAGATTATCGTAGTATGTTTTTTGTAAAAAACTATCTTTGCCAAACCTGCTTGCAAGTACAATCAATTAAATATGAAACGCGCCACTTTATTCTGCTCACTTTTCGCTTTTGCTGCTATAGGGGCTACTACCCTGCTACCCTCTTGCAACCGCGACCGCTGCGAAGGGGTGTTTTGCAAAAACAAAGGAGCTTGTATAGGCGGCGAATGCCAATGCCACGACGGCAGCGGAGGCTACAACTGCGACACGGTATACAAACTTCTACTTGCCAACACATATAAGGGTACTATCAGAGATAATTCTGGCGCGTATTATTATAACCATAAAGTTACCTTCTACGCTATCAACGACACTTCGCTTACGGATATGATACTCAACTGGAAAACGAGCGCAGATAGTACCCGTTATAGCTTACCGGTAGTATTTTCTCAAATCAGTCGTTTTCGGGCTACGGTTTACGTGCCTACTATTATCGTTGGCAATTATTCCTTAGCCGGTTCTGGCGTTGTGACGGCCGATAGCCTTTCCTTGACTATAACTGAACAACCAACTGTGGGCGGCGCAGGGCTACAATACACCTTCCTCAATCTTAAAAAACAATAAGCTGCCTCAGCTATACGCCGAAACAGCTTGTTAAATAATGCAACACCAAGCAATAGTTACTTGTTGCTCATTTGTATGTCGTTTACAATACTGCGCTTACCCGATGGCGTAATTACAATAGTCTTAAACTCAATTGTTTTATCCTTCGGTATGTTCAGCGTTGCTGGACCAGTGTAGAGCAGATCAGTTTCGCGGGGCTGGTAGCCATCTATTGTGAAGTATATTTTTGCGCCCTCTACAAGAGGCGTCAATTCAATTTTAAATTTGTCGCCATTAGCTAATGTATCTGAAGCCCCCACTGGTTCCGGTACGCGATAGTTGAAGCCTGCCGCTTCCAGTTTTGGCAAATGCTTAGCAACGCGCTGCTCAGAGAAGTTCTTGTAGTCTTTGTTGGCTTTTGGCGTCCAGGCTATCTCAGATAGCGCGAGCATACGAGGGAGCAGCATATATTCGGCCTTGGCGTTTGTCGCTATATATTCTGTCCACAAGTTGGCTTGCACACCCAACACATGCTTTTGTTGTTCCTTGTTAAGAGCGGCAGGCACAGGGTCGTAAGCATAGGTTTTGGCCAGCGGCGCATAGCCGCCTATAGAGAGCGGTTCCTCTTTCGACCTGCTTTGCGCATGGTCGAAATACAGCCCACCGCTACCAGGCGTCATTATCACATCGTGACCCAACTGTGCAGCGGCAATACCGCCTGCCTCGCCGCGCCAGCTCATCACCGATGCATTGGGCGCAAGACCACCCTCCATTATTTCATCCCAGCCTATAAGACTGCGGCCTTGAGAATTGACAAAACGCTCGATAGTGCGGATAAAATAGCTCTGCAGGCCATTTTCATCGCGCAATGTTGAGTCTACGATCAACTGGCGGCAGAATTCCGATTTTTTCCATGCATCCTTAGGACATTCGTCGCCGCCCACATGTATGTATTTGCCGGGAAACAACAACATTACCTCGCGCAATATGTCTTTCAGCGCTTTAAAAGTTTCTTCATTGGGGCAAAGCACATCCTTAAACTCGCCCCAGGTTTCGGCAACCTTGTAGGTTTGCGTTGGGTCGCAGCTCCATTCGGGATAGGCGGCTACCATGGCGCGACAATGACCCGGCATTTCTATTTCGGGAACAATGGTAATAAAACGCTCACTGGCATACGTAACAATATCCAGTATCTGATCCTGAGTATAAAATCCACCATAGGGGGTGTTATCATAAACATCAGCATCGCCGCCCTTTATTTTGCCTACAAGGGTCTGCGCGCGCTTGCTGCCAACTTCAGTAAGTTTGGGATATTTCTTGATTTCTATACGCCATCCCTGATCGTCGGTAAGGTGCCAGTGAAAGAAATTAAGCTTGTATGCTGCCATCAAATCTATATACCGCTTTATGAAGTCTACATCAAAGAAATGTCTGCTGACATCGAGGTGCATGCCGCGATAGCTAAAGCGGGGATTATCGTGTATAAGTGCGCAGGGTATGGTAGCATAGCCGGGATTGGTGGTCTTGTGCATCAGTTGCAGCAAGGTTTGCAAACCGTAAAAATAACCCGACCCACGACCATTTAGTTGCACTTTGGTCTCAGCAACCTCCAATTCATACCCTTCAGCCGGGAGGTCGCCCTTAAAGTTTTGGGCGAGCATTATGGAATTTTTCATATCCCACCGCTTACGGTCGACAGTATTGATGTCGGTAACGGTATTGGAATAACCTGCCTGACGCAGCAAACCCTTGAATATACGCACCGACTTATTATCGGGCGAATCGACGAGAATTATGGTCTCCGGAGTAAAATGGAATACGCCCTTGGTTTTCTTTACGCTTACTGGCGCAGGTATAATGCCCATGTATGGGTCTTCCTGAGCAATTGCCGGCGCAGAAAATGCCAAAGCGATTAAAAACAATATCTTTTTCATATACTCAATTATTTAATTATTATGTACTGTTTTTTTACATTCCAGCCTTCTATACTCACTTCCATCTTCTTGCTTTTAACTGGGTTGCTCATCAAAATAATCTTTTTTCGCTCGTTAGGCAGCAAAGTAATATAGTTGTCGCTGCTAAACATAGGAAGTAACCGTTCCTTTGAATCTGCATCTACCAATGCCAAACGATTGAAAAAAGCCACCGTGTTTTTTCCCCATGGCGTTGTGTGCGACACATTTTCTATCGTTACCTCCACACTATCTGCCCCCTTACGCACTGCAAAGATACTAATATTGGCTTGGTCCATTTTACTGAGCCACGAATAATCTCCGGATGCTGATGGCAAAGCGTAAACATTCTCATCGAGCACGGTGTCGCCTCGGCCTAAAAGCGATAGTTGTAGAAATACGCCTTCCTTTTCTGTGTTTACTGGCAACTTTTTGGGCAGCCGGGCGTAGTTATCGCAACTGTTGGCAGTAAGTCCGGTAATTTTTTCTACTTCTTCATACAGTCCCGATCTGTTTACCATTCTTATTCGTACGCCGGTTGCTGGCGTATCGGTAGTATGATTGTTAGCTACCATAATTCGCCGATTGGTAGGGTTGTACATTACATGCAGCGCCGCGGCTCCGGTTTTCACGCCACTCAAACAGGCATTAGGATCGAGATACACATCGTACATCTGTCCCAGCATTGCCGACCAAGGGTTTTGGGTTTTCCATATCAACACACCGGTGTACCAGTCCCACATACGGGAAGTAAATCCCTCCATCAATGCTCTGTACTGATTATAGTTCACCAGTTGCGCTTTCTTCGCAAAGTCCTCTGCATCGGCAGGATGGCCAAAAACCTCCACTGCCGAATCGTAAGACGAGTATTTATGGTATTGCCATACAGAATCTACTACCCATTTATGGACTATGGTGTCGTAAAATGGCGCTACTCTGTTCTGCGGCGGTATTATCCGGACTATACTCTCGTAATCGCCCAACCCTATAGACCCTATCTCAGAGTTGAAAGGAAAAGACCTGTGCTCCCAAAAGTAATTGTCCTTTTGTATGGTATATGGCCCGTCGCCGCTTTTGTACGACATGCTATCGTCATTGCTGAACTCAAAGAAAAAGCGCGTGCCGTCGAGTAAAGGCAATAGAGAATCGCGCAATGGCTTCAGTATATCCAGCGGCGGACGAATCTCGTTGCCGCCGCACCAAATAGCCAACGAGGCATGGTTGCGCAGTAGTTTTATCTGGTCTATGCAGGTAGCTAAAAACAGTTTGTGATCTTCGGGGTACTTACGACGGGCATTGGTGTCTTCCAATTTCAGCGGGTCGTACCATCGGCCATTGCAGTCGCCCGACACCCAAAAATCCTGAAACACCAGCAAGCCGTATTTGTCGCAAGCATCGTAAAACTCAGGCCGTTCGGTAATGCCGCCGCCCCACACCCGTATCATATTCAGCCCCATATCGCGGTGATACCGCACCTCTGCATCATAGCGTTCTTTACTCAGCCGCAACTGCGCATCAGACAGTATCCAGTTGCCGCCTTTAATAAACACAGGTTGCCCGTTTACGCGTATTTCTCTGCTTTTGGTATGCTTGTTCCATACATATTCTATCGCCCTTACGCCTACGTTTAAATTAGCTTCGTCCGACGGATTGTCGCCGCCGGCAAATACCTGCACCTTCAGCGGATACAAATACTGCGGCCCTACTCCATTGGGCCACCAGAGCTGAGGATCTTGTATGGCCATAGCGGGAAACTTTACTGGTATGCGCTCATGTGGTTGCGCCATAACATCTACGGTTACGCTGCGCCCGCCCAGCTTACATACCAGCTTGCTATTTACTAGTTCGTCGCTGGTGTTTACTACATCGGCGGTTATGTGCACCATTGCTGGCTCCTGCTTACCCTGCGGAAGCCTCGCCCCCGGAACGCTTGTAGTTACATGCAGGTTTTCTAAAATAGCCCTGCCTGTGCGGCGCACTATTACTTTATCCCATATACCGGTATTGCGGTCGCGTATCGGTTGTATCCAGTCCCACCCTGCGGCAAACTGATTGGTGATATTGTGCGCTATCACGCCGTCGCCGCCCTGCCCTCCATTGGGGTTGCCCACCGGCAGCGGCGGATATACTATCACTGCCAACCGGTTCTGCCCTGTTGCCGATAAAAACGAGGTAATATCCATACCCTGTGTCAGGTACATGCTCCGGTATTGCCGCGCATTTACCTTGTGCCCGTTCAGGAACACATCGCAACTATTGTTTACGCCGCGCAGCGTTAGCCATACCTTCTCACCGGACGCAGAAGCCGCCTCTGTAAAGTCTTTTACAAACCAATAAGTATAGTAGGCATTACCGGTATGGTATATATCGGGTATCTGCTTATTGTTCATTCCGTAAAACGGATCGGGGATCAAGCGGTTGTGCAGCAGGCTGGTAAGTACAGTACCGGGTACTACCGCCTCCATAAACGCATCAAGCGGATAGTCGTTCATAGACAGTTCTACGCCTGTTGCTTTTATATTTTCTGCGCGCGCGCACCGCCAGCCAGTATTGAGCTCGTACTCGCGCATAGCAAACAAACTATGCGCCCACGCCAACAGCGCCGCCAGCAACAAACAAGCCCTTTTTATAAAACCCACCTTACGCATTACTTTTTTCTGAAAAAATTTCGTCAAGCCGTTTTCTTTCGGCTACTAATCGCCTACCGATGCAGGCCAGTCGGCCTTATCTATACCCCACTGCTTGTTGGGCTGCGCGCCCATCACAAACTCAAGCGTGCCGCCCTTCATCAGGGTGGCATGGTCTATATAGGTTTTGGTATATGGCTTGCCGTTCAGGGTTACGCTCTGTATGTAGGGATGGTCTTTAGCATTGTTCTTTGTTTTTACCACCATCTTTTTGTTGCCGGGCACGCTTACGGCCACCTCGTCAAATACCGGACTGCCAAACACGTATTCGCCATTGGCGGGGTTGGCAGGGTAAAAGCCCATCATGCTCCATATAGCCCATGCGCTCATTTGCCCGCAGTCTTCGTTACCCGAATAACCTTCTGGCTGATCATGGTACATGCTGTCTATTATGTAGCGCACCCTGTGCTGTGTTTTCCAGGGCTGACCCACATAGTTATACATATAGGCTATGTGGTGGCTTGGCTCGTTGCCATGCGCATATTGGCCTATGAGGCCGCTTACATCGGGCGGGGTTTCCTGAAAATGCGCGGTGGTAGTAGTTACACTAAACAACGAATCGAGTTTCAACACAAAGTTGTCGTAGCTGCCATACTCGCGCGCCAGACCGCGAATGTCGTGCGGCACAAAAAACGTGTACTGCCAGGCATTGCCTTCTTCAAACATCGCCTTGCCAGGGTCGGTAGACGAGAAATAAGGGTCGAAAGGCACAGTCCAGCTACCATCTGCATTTTTTGCCCTTATGAAACCGGTTGAATGATCGAACAGTATTTTATAGGCTTCTGCGCGGTGCATAAACTGCGCATACTCATCCATTTTACCCAGCTTTTTGGCCACCTGCGCTATGCACCAGTCGTCGTAGGCATACTCAAGAGTTATGGTTACGCTATAGCCTTCTTTATCTTGTGGCAGGTAGCCATATTTGCGGTAGTGTTTTGTGCCTCTTATATCCTGAAAAGCGCTTTTCTTCATGGCTTCATAGGCGCGGTTGGCATTTAGTCCGGGGGTGTTTTTCAACACCGCATCTGCCAGTACAGGCACCGCATGGTAGCCGCTCATGCAGCCGGTTTCCCAGGTGCTCAGATCCCACACGGGCAGCAAGCCTGTTTCGTCGCAAAAAGCCAGCATACTGTTCAGTATATCTACATTGCGCTCCGGCTGGGTTATGGTAAACAACGGATTCAGTCCGCGGAAGGTATCCCACAGGGAGAATACGGTATAACGCTGTCCGGTATCCATTTTCTTAAGGTCTTCATTGGCATTGCGATACCTGCCATCAGCATCCGAATACAATACCGGAGCCATACAGGTATGGTACAGTGCGCTGTAGTATATGCGTTTCAGGCGTTCGTCGTTGGTTTTCACCTGTATTTTTTCCAGCTCTTTCTCCCATTTCTGCTCAGCGCTTTGCTTTACTTTGTCAAAGTCCCATCCTTTTATTTCATCAAGCGCTTTTACCGCCATTTCCCTGCTCACCGACGACAGGGCTACTTTCATCATCACCGGCTTGCCCTTCAGATCGTAAAACTCCAGCTCGCCGTTGTATATAGCGCCATGCTGCTGGTCCTGATCTACTTCTTTATTGGTGCGGTTGTTGTATACTTTAAACTGCTTCATGGGTTGCGATGTGCGCGCTGCAAAATATACCCGCTGCACATTGGCCCAGCCTTTAGAGTAGCGATACCCTACCAGCGTGCTGTCGTTTTCCTGCACTATCCGGGTGCGGGTTGGCTGGTCGTAATTGATCATATAGCTCAACTGAAATCGCACCACAGGGTCTGACCCTACTGGAAAGGTGTATTTGTGCAGGCCGCAACGCTCTGTGGTAGTAAGGGCTACGTCGACGCCATTACCCAGCTTCACACTATAAAAACCCGGACTTGCCTTCTCGTCTTTGTGGCTATAGGGCACCCTGAAATATTGAAACGTATCCCATATCCAGGTGGTATGGGGCATTACCGAAATATCGCACCAGTCGCCGCAGCCGGTACCGCTCAGGTGCATATGGCTAAAACCCGCTATTGTGGAGTCGCAATAGTTATAACCGCTACACCAGTCCCACCCCTGCGAACCGTTATCGGGACTAAGCTGCACCATACCAAAGGGCACTGTAGCCCCCGGATAGGTATGACCATGACCGCCGGTGCCTATAAAGGGGTCTACATATTTTATAAGATTAGGAGCTTTGGCCTGCTGCGCCGCAACCGGCAATCCGCCCAGCGCCAACCCTATAAGCGCTATACCTGCGGCAACGATACTCTTCTTGAATGCAATCATCACTTAACAATTGAAGTTTTCCGCACACATCGATGTTGGGCGCGGCTCATAAAAGTAGCTATTTTTCTTTTATACCCATTGGTTGCATTATCAGGCTTATTTAGGTAAATTTACAATTAGGTGCGGCGGCCCATTTGGCGTTCTACCTGTAAAAAAGACTACACGATGAACAGAAGAAGATTTGTACAGCAAACCACCCTCGCTACCACTGCGCTATTGCTATCGCGCTACACCGGCGCATGGGCTACCGATAAGACCTACCCTACGGTGCGCATACCCGAAAAAGACCGCAACTTCAAGAGCGCTGGTGTAGAAAAACTGATAGCTGAGGTAAAACAAAACATAGGCAACAAGGAAATAGCCTGGCTGTTTGAAAACTGCTTCCCAAATACGCTGGATACTACTGTAGACTTTGAAATGAACAATGGCCAGCCCGACACTTATGTAATAACCGGCGACATAGACGCTATGTGGCTCCGCGATTCATCGGCGCAGGTGTGGCCCTATCTGGACCTGTGCAAAGACGACGAACCGCTGCGCCAGCTGATAAAGGGCGTGATAAACCGGCATGTACAATGTATACTGAAAGACCCTTACGCCAATGCCTTTTACAAAGACCAACGCAAGAAAAGCCCGTGGAACAACGATATTACAGCAATGCAGCGCGGCATACACGAGCGAAAATGGGAGATAGACAGCCTTTGCTACCCTATCAGGTTGGCACACGGCTACTGGAAAGCCACCGGCGACGCATCGCCCTTTGATGCCCAATGGGCGGCCGCTATGAAGCTGGTATTGAAAACTTTTAAAGAACAACAACGCATGGAGGGCAAGGGGCCCTATAGCTTTATGCGCAGATCGGAATACGGAACGGATACAGTGCCGCTGGGCGGCTACGGCTACCCTGTGCGGCCCAATGGCATGATATGCAGCGCCTTCCGCCCCAGCGACGACGCAACCATTTATCCCTACTTGGTGCCTTCCAACTATTTCGCATTCGAGAGTCTGAGCCAGATGATATCGTTGGCTCAGGCAGCGAAGCAACCGCTGGACACAGCGGCCATAGAAGAAATGATGAAACAGATAGCCACCGGCCTTGGCAACGACTCTAAGGTGAAACTGGATAAATTTGGTGAAATATTTGCCTACGAGGTAAACGGCTACGGCAGTTGCAACCTGATGGACGATGCCAATGTGCCCTCGCTGCTCTCTATGAGCTACCTGATACCCTCGCTAAAAACCGACACTACTTACAAAAACACCCGCAAATTTGTGCTATCGGGCGAAAACCCGTTTTTCTTCAAAGGCAAGGCAGGCGAAGGCATAGGAGGCCCACACGTGGGTGTAGACAATATATGGCCTATAAGCATAGCCATGCGCGGCCTTACCAGCGACAACGAGCAAGAAATAAAACAATGCATAGACATGCTGCAAAAATGCCACGCAGGCACCGGCTTTATGCACGAATCGTTTCATAAAGACGATGCTACCCAATTTACCCGCCCATGGTTTGCCTGGGCCAACACCCTGTTTGGCGAGTTTATATGGAAGGTATATAGAGAGCGGCCGGCATTGCTGGGGTAGAAATTGACTAATTTTACTTATTGGCAAAAAATAAAGAAAAAAATAAAAATAAAATTCTGTGGTTTGTTTTTTTAACTAACTTTAGTTTCAAAACAAAACCTAAAAACAAAAACATGAAAAAAAATAGATTATTTTTATGCTATTCTTGGTTGCAGCAAACCATGCCATTGCACAAACAAGTGGGTCTATGACAATTACTAACTACAACCCCGATTGCTCGTTGGATATAACGTTAGTGGCTAAAACACCCATGAACTCCAACTACACTTGCGACCTTGTTTCGAACCCAATCCATCTTGATGCTAACGGAACAGGCACTTATGTTTTCACCTCTTCCAACCCTTGGACTTTCTTCACAAGTGTTGGTTGGTCGTCCTACGCATCATACGTTCCTGCGGCAAATTGGTACGATTATTCTTTATACGCTTACGACTTTTTCTGGACAGATATAAAATTTGACTGGACTTGTGACTTACCTTGCTCACCAAGCATAATTACTGGCAATAAAATGAGTGTTAATGGTGCCGGTTGTTTTAGTGCTAGTCCAAATTGGAGTGGTCCTGATTGTACTTCCGCTACAAGCTACTTTAATTCTACAGGTACAGCATTAAATGATGTTACAATTGACTTCAATTAATTTTTCAAAGTTCGAAACATCATGGCAATTAAACGATATATACCTGCATTAGTACTCGTACTTCTCACCCACATAGTTACAGCCCAAACCATTTACACCTGCTTCGGCAACGGTATGGTAGGTTCTGCCGGAGACGGCGGTCCCGCAAGCGCAGCACAACTTAGTGCTCCTGTGGCTATAGCTGCCGATGCTATTGGCAATCTTTATGTTGCCGATGCTGGCACAGGAGGGTATAGAGTAAGGAAAATTGACCGAAGAGGATATATTTATACCCATGCTGGGACAGGCATATCTGGATACAGTGGAGATGGCGGACCGGCAACTAATGCACAATTTAAAACCCCTGCCAGTTTAACTTTCGACAATTTTGGCAATATGTATATTGCTGATGCGAATGACCATCGCATACGAAAAATTGACACTACCGGAATGATAACTACAATTGCGGGTACCGGTGTATTCGGGTATTCCGGCGATGGCGGCCCAGCTACAAATGCCCAAATAAACAATCCAATCCAACTATTATGGGAAAACAGAACTGGTTATTTGCTAATTAGCGACCAAAGCAACCATGTAGTTCGAAAAATTGACCGGGATGGCGTTATCACAACTATTGCCGGAACAGGTTTTTTAGGATATAGTGGCGATGCCGGTCCAGCAACTAACGCAACCCTTAACAAGCCTGTCGGATTGGCATTTGATACAATCGGAAATTTATATATTGGCGAATTCTTCAATCATACCATTAGAAAAATAGACACTAATGGCATTATCACCACTTTTGCAGGCACAGGTATTTCAGGTTTTTCAGGCGATGGCGGCCCAGCGTCTGTAGCACTTGTTAACAGACCCTGCTATATTGCGATTGACGATATAGGAAATTTGTACTTTTCTGACCAGACCAATGCACGTATTAGAAAAATAACGCCATCCGGAATCATTTCGACAATAGCAGGAACCGGAGTTAGGGGCTTCAGTGGTGATGGTGGAGCGGCTACAAGTGCAATGATACACAGCACTGCAGGAATTTACATAGCCAATAATTGCAGCAGTAATATTTTGATAGCGGACCAAAGTAACCACAGAGTACGCGTAATAACCAACAACTACAATCCACCGGCATTCAGTGCGGGGCATACCCAAAGTTTAGATGCTTGCCGCGATTCTACAACAGCTATCAACAGCTTGCTTACCGTTATTGAAACAGATGTTAATCAGGAACTGACATGGAGCGTACTACAGCCACCTGCAAACGGAACGCTACTAGCCGATTACAATACATTATCTACAGGTGGCGCTGTTTCGCCAATGGGGCTTACCTACACACCCTCCACCGGCTATGTGGGTGCAGATTCGTTCAGGGTACAACTTTACGATTGCACCTACATGCACGACTCTACCACTGTTTATGTAACCATTGCCCCATGCGCACTGAGTACATTCAATAAGCTATCAACAATAAACACCCTAACTATTGCCCCAAACCCAAGCAATGGGTCGTTTACCTTAACCCTACCAAACACCGGCAACGAAACAAATACCATAACCATCAGCAATACTACCGGCGAAAAAGTGCATGAATTTTCAACAACAGATAATACGGTTGCGCTAAAACTGAACCTGCCCAATGGTCTATATTTTATAACCGTTCGTAGCGCCAGCCACCTCGAAAATGCAAAAATTGTGATTTCGGAATGAGACGGTGAGCTACAAATATGGAACACGGATGGGTAAAAATCCGGCGTTTGTCATTTGCCAAACAAGTGAAATAAGAAATAAAATAGCCCCATTTTTTCTTAAAAGCACAATTTTGGTAAAATAAGGTAATTCCATTTAGCTTATTTTACTAAATCACCGCAAATAAGCTAAATCTAACCCACAAAAAAACCGCATCAGGAGGATGCGGCCGGGTTGTGAATTGTAATCTGTTTGTATGTGTTATGAAGCTTGTTTCAGTATGCTAGGCGCGCCGTTTATCATTAGCGGATTAGCGTCGGCGGGTTGTGCGTCTTCGCTGCTAGTAGGCATTACTATGTTTATGTCTGTTATGTCTTTAAGCTGCGGCAACTGCGATGGCGAGTTGATGCCCAGATAATCCATAAAGCTCTTAGAGGTATTGTATATCAGCGGCTTGCCTACCATGTTCTCATTTCTGCCCGATATTACTATCAGTTCTTTTTCCAGCAGTTTCTGTATGCTGTAGTCGGCGCTTACTCCGCGTATATATTCTATCTCGCTCTTAGTAATGGGCTGCTTGTAGGCTATTATAGACAATGTTTCCATTGCTGCATTAGACAGCTTTTTGATGTGCTTTTCGCCATTGAGTTGCAATACGGTTTTGTGATAGGCCTTCTTGGTAAGGAACTGAAAACCACCACCCACTTCTCTTAGCTGAAAAGGAAAATATGAAGTTTCGTACTTCTCCCGAATAGCATCGAGACAAGTAGAAATGCGCTCCGACTCAATAACTACTTCCAAAGCCTGACCAACTATTTCGGTCATTTCTATCTGCGTCAGCGGACGTTCGCTGGCAAATATAAGGGCTTCAATGTGGGGCATTAGTTGTTCGATATCCATGCTGCTGCGTTTTCTTTTCGTACCGAAAGTACGGCATGCCCACCAGAGTGGCCGCCGAAGTAATACACAAGCTGTGAATAACTAATTGAGTGGAATGGGTGGGAACCAGTGTTAGTATGTGCGCTTAATATCCGCGCCACATTCGTATTTATTAATCAGAGGTTACTCACAATTTCTTCAATAACACTAACTTCATGTCGGCTATGAAACTACTTATTACCGCTACTTTAATTTTTTTTTGCTGTTTCTACCGAAACCGGTTGCTGCACAACCGCAACACGAGCCAAAAACAGCAAAAGAGCCGAGCGTAGACGAACTGAATTGGTTACGCTCTTTTGTTTTTCCGCTTGCCTCCACAAACCTTAAAGCAGATGATGCCGAACTAAAACCGCTAGCCGCTATGACCCACAATGCCACAGTAGTCGCGATCGGCGAGGTAACCCACGGAACCAGCGAAATTTACCAAATGAAGGGCCGCCTGATACGCTACCTTGTAGAACGCGAGGGATATAAGGTGTTTGCCATAGAAGCTAATATGCCCGAAGCCTACCGCCTGAACCAATACATAACCAATGGCACAGGCGACCCTAAAGAACTGATAAAAGGGATGCTTTTCTGGACATGGGACACGCAGGAAATGCTGGACATTGTGGAATGGATGAAAACCTACAATGCGACGAACACAAAAAAAATACTTTTCACGGGTATAGATATGCAAGTTTTTGAGGGGCCGCTCGCTGAAATAAAAACTGCCTACAATAAATACAATACAGATTCGTCGGCGACACTAAGATCGCTGCAAGCACGGCTGAAATACTTGCAAGAAGCGCGGCGAAACAAAATATATACAGTAGGCTACCGCGCCGCAAAAAACAACAAACGTAAATTCAGAAGGGAACTAAACGCGCAAAAAAGCTGGGTAAACACTAAAATCAACGACAAGGCCGAAAAAGCGTGGATATTGCAAAACATTCGCCTGATGGAACAATACACTGAAATGGTAACGCCGGCTATACGAGACCAATACATGGCGGAAAACCTGCTGTGGATAAAACAACAATACCCTAAAGAAAAGATCATACTCTGGGCGCACAATGGCCACATACAAAAACTTTACCCTGTCCGCAAGGTAATGGGACAATATATTGCCGATGCGCTAAAAAACGATTACTACGCACTCGGCTTTGCTTTTCATGAAGGCAGCTACAACGCAAAAGGCAAAAACGGGCTCAGCGCCTACGAAGCTCAAAAATCAGCGCCCGGTTCGTTCGAATACTATTTTCACCAATCAGGATTGCCTATTTTCCTGATAGATATTGCAAAGATTCCGGACGGGCAACCCGATGCCAAATGGCTGACCCAAAAACTAAATTTCCGCTGGACAGGCGCCGCAACTATGGACAACGAATTTTCAGAAACCGAACTCGCCAACAACTTCGATGCGCTGGTCTATATCGATAAAACAACATACTCCCGCCTGCTACATCCACCTGCGGGAAAGCTATAATCAATGCTTTATGGTATAGCTTTTGGGTATGGAGAACGGAAACTCCAATGGCTGATCAAATTCTGTTTTTTGGAAGTTCATTTCCAGATTGTACGAGTCAGTTCCCTTTAGTAACAGCAACACCCTATTGTTCGACACTTTTCTCTGTTCTACCGCTTCGTAACTATCGTAATTCAGCATTGCCTGTGGGCCTTTTGGGTCGTGTGTTTGTAGTTGGCCGGCGCTCAGCAAGCTATCCTTCCTACCGTAGGTAAGGTGTTGTATATAGCTCGAGTCTTCTACTACCAATATCCATGCATTTTCTACAGCCGATGCGTTGGTAATAGTTCCCTCCCTGAGCGGTTCGCCCAGCACAAGGTTTTGCAACGATGTAAAATCAACCTTAGACGGTAATACTTTGGCCGCCGCCGACAATGGCAGCGCCGTTGCTTCTTTCTGTGTAGTATTGATCATAAAAAAGCTATCGGGCGTTATCAGTATACGCGCAAACTGTATGCCGCCCAGCGCTGTAACGTTTATCCATATCACGCTATCCTTCCGCACACGGAAGTGCGCGGTAAAATCCAGATTGTTATCCGGCCCTTCAAAATGTACTTTGGCTTTTCCCGAAAACGTACGGTACACCAGTCTGTTGCGCCAAAGCGGAGTGAGGCTGTCTATCAGCAGCTTGGTAATCCCCGCGCTATCAACTTTTGGCGCCGGAGGCGTTGGCGGCACGGGGGTTACCGGCGGAGTAAGCGTATCGCCTGGTAATGGCGGCGGTGTAGTACGCCGGGCAGTATCGGGAGCCATGACAATAGATGAATCATTTACCTGCTTGTTGTCTTTCCTGTGCCCGCCTTTTTTCAACAACGAGCAGGATGAAAACACAACAGTAAAAACCAATAGCAAAGAGCCGGTAATTAGTTTATTCATACAGTTTTACTTCGCTTATTTTTTTATCGATCAGCGGACTGTCGTTACCTTTTTGTTTCGATATTTTCCAGTTTTCTATTGCCTTATCACTTGCGCCCAATTTGAAATAAATATTACCCAGATGGTCATATAGAGTAGCATCGGCTTTACCTCCTGCAAGGTCTATCGCTTTTTGTACATATTCGCGGGCTTTCTCATAGTTGCCCTTCTTGTATAGTATCCAGCCGTAGGTGTCCATATAGGTACCCTCGCCCGGCTGTAACTCCAGCGATTTTTTCGACATCTTCTCTGCTTCATCCAGCTTCACACCACGCTCAGACAGGAAGTAGCTGTAGTTATTGAGTACAGAAGCATTGTTGGGCGTTATTTCCAGCGCCTTGGCATAGGCTTTTTCCATCAGGTCGGTTTGCTTGGTGTAATAGTACACCTCGCCCAGCGAAGAATACATACTCGCCAGTGTTTGCTTCTCCGACTCGGGTTGCATATCTATTGCCCGGTTTATAGCCTTTATAGCCGCGGGGTAATTTTTCTTTGTGTTGTGTGCCAGACCGTTGTAGTAATGCACCGTAGCCTGATTAGGAAACAGACGCATAGCTTTTTCGGTATATCTTAGTAGCGAATCGCCGTTATTGGCATAAACATAGTTCTCCAGCAGGGCTGTCCAAACTGTAAAGTTGGATGGCTTGATAGCTATGGCTTTTTTATACTGTTCAGTAGCGCTGTCTACCTGATTGGTTACAGAAAAATAGTATCCAAAAAACGCCTGAACATCGGCATTGCTGGGATGCTGGTTGACCACCTGCCTTATAACAGGAGCCTGCGTCTTCAGGGCAGAATCATTGCTCGGTATGCTCGATAAATAGGCTTTCAGCAATTCCAGTTGGGTATCAGCGTCCAGTTCTTTGTTTACAACCACCTTTTTTATATAGGTAAGGTAAGAAGCTGTGTCGCCCACTTTCAAAAAATGACTGGCCATCCCAAATTCCACATCTGCATTTCCCGGCAGTAACTTTTGCGCCTGTTCAAATACTTCGG
The DNA here is from genome assembly GCA_903882805.1 of uncultured Bacteroidota bacterium. Taxonomy (GTDB): domain Bacteria; phylum Bacteroidota; class Bacteroidia; order Chitinophagales; family Chitinophagaceae; genus Nemorincola. The sequence continues at coordinate 63,317 of CAIRYK010000059.1, forward strand.
CAGCTTTTTGTGGCATTTTGTTGTTGTCGTACAGGTCGCCAAGCAGCTTGTAATACTTACCGTTGCGCGTATCGTTTGTAATAAGCTGACGTATTACTCCGGCTGCTTTTTCCACATCGTTCATATCCAGGTATATCTGCAACTTGCGGCCCATAAGTTCCTCGTCGCTGCCTACCTGAGCTATTGCTTTGTCTATATACACAATAGCCAGATCATACTTCTTTGCGCTTTGGTAGTACGCTGCAGACATTACCGGATAGGTACGGTCGCGAGGGTCGGCCGCGCTTAGCTGCGCCATTATATTACCCGCCTCCAGATAAGCGCCTTTGTCGGCCTGCATGGTGGCAAACTGTTCTTTATACCATTTATTAGCAGTATCCAGCGCCAGCGCTTTCCTAATGTATACGTCTGCTTTCTCTGCGTTTTTATCCTTCACATATAGCTTGGCCAGCTCGTAGTAAGCAGCCGAACTATTGGGCCGCTTCTGCACAAATTCTTCCAGCAATTCTTTGGCCAGTTTACTATCGTTACGGCGTTTGGCAATAATACCATTGAAAAACAAATCGTCTGTCTTGGCGTTTTTACCCGCTACAGATAACTCAAGGCTATCGGCAGGCTCGTTTTGCGCCAATACACGACCACTACCCAAAGACAGGATAACAACAGATAAAATTAAACAGGTAGCCTTAATCATAATTGTGTTGAGAAGTCGCCAATGCTTAGCTCCTTCGGTTTATCTATGTAAGTTACATTTTTCCCTAACATAGAATCTGCTATGTGCGCATTTTTAACAATGCTGTTGGATTGTATAATGCTGTTTTTGATGTTGGCATCCTCTACCGTTACTCCGGCTTCCAATGAAACGTGCGGACCAACTACTGAATTGCGCACCGTTACATTAGCGCCTATGAAGCATGGTTGCAGTATCACCGAGTTGTCTACCACCGCCGTTGAATGCACCAATTGCTCGGTGTCTTTCTTTATTTCCAGTATGCGCTGATTGGTATATATCGTAGCATCCTTATTGCCGCAATCCAGCCACTCTTCCACCTGATCGGTATAGAATTTCACGCCATTTTCCAGCATATGCACCATAGCATCGGTAATCTGGTATTCGCCCTTCAGCAGAATATTTTCGTCTATGAGGCGTTGCAGTTCTTTCTTGAGGTTATCGCCATCTTTAAAGTAGTATACGCCTATTATTGCGAGATCCGATACAAAATCCTTTGGCTTTTCTACAAATGCTTCTATCTCGTTCTGCTCATTGAGTTTCACCACCCCAAACGAAGATGGGTCGGGAATGCGCTGAGTCCAGACAATAGCATCTTTATTAGTGTCTATGCTAAAGGCAGCCTTAAACAAGGTATCGGCAAATGCAATAAACACATTACCCGTCAGGGTATCGCCGGCGCACAAAATAGCGTGGGCTGTGCCCAAAGGTTGATGTTGGTAGCATATTTTGCCCTTTGCGCCCAGCGCTTCCGCCACCTGACACAGGTGATCTTCCACTTCCTTGCCAAAACCCGGACCAATGATAAATGCTATCTCTTCAACTTTTTCGTTGCTTGTAGCCAGTATGTCTTCTACCAGGCGCTGCACAATAGGCTTACCAGCTATGGGCAACAATGGTTTTGCAGTAGTAAGTGTGTGGGGGCGCATGCGTTTTCCCATGCCCGCCATTGGAATAATAATATTCATTGTCAGTTTTTTATAGACTAATAAAAGTTATATCGATACTTATGAAACAATACCCGGCCAGCCAAGGGGCAAGCCGTCAATTAAACTAATTAACGCCCGAATGGCCAAAACCGCCTGCGCCACGCTGTGTGTCGGTAAGGGTTTCTGTTTGTTGCCATACAGCAGTTTCGTATTTGGCTATTATCATTTGCGCTATTCTTTCGCCATCGGTAATAGTTTGTATCTCGTCCGAAAGGTTGATAATGGCCACCATTATTTCGCCCCGGTAATCGCTGTCTATGGTGCCCGGCGCATTTACAACTGTCAATCCCTTCTTTACTGCCAGTCCGCTGCGCGGCCTTATCTGCGCCTCATATCCCTGCGGCAACGCCATATACAACCCGGTAGGTATTACGCTACGCTTTAGCGGCTGCAACACCACCGGCTCAGACAGCCAAGCCCGGAGGTCCATACCGCTCGATCCGGCGGTTTGGTAGGCCGGCAACGCATGCGGCGATTTATTTATTATCTGAACGGATATTTCCATAATGAGGCAGCAAAGGTAATGCGCAGGCTTTAAATAATCAGATGACTCGATTCAATTAATTCTCTTTCTTTCTAATACCCTGCATGATCAAAAATACGCCAACAGCCATCCAGATAACGCTACCTGCCCCCGCCCTCCATGGCGACGACTTAAGTCCATCTTTAGATGCGCCGTCTATGATGACATACAATGCCTTCATACCCACCAGCAAAAACACCAATCCTAATATTGACCTCCAATTCATAAAAGTTGATTTCCGGAATGCAAATTATAGGTTTTAGACCATATCCTGTTCAGACCCTGACGTTTATACTCGCATCACCTGTAAACCGTAAAAACCGTACAGCCTGCATTGATGGCTAAAACGTATAGTTATATTGTATCGCTACGTTGCGGGGCGGCTCTATTTTTAGCGGTCGCAGGTAGTAGGCGGTGTTAAAAACATTGTTGCACACTACAGCTATTCTATGCGCTGCCGATACCTTGTAACTAGCGCGCGCGTCAAAAATATGGAAACCGTCGTGCGACTTCCAGTAGTCTACCACCACTATGGGCGCCATACCCGGCACCACTTGTGTCAGTTCTTCTATGTCGCCAAAAGCCTTATCTATGTTCTGCATTTTGCTGTAGTATCGGTAGCTAACCCCAAAACCAAAATCTTGTACGCGAACTTCCACATCGGCTTTGATCATGTGCTTAAATCGGTATTTCAGTACATTGCCCGCAGTGTCCATGCTGCTATTTTTAAAGGTAGCAGCCTGCCCTGCCCCACCCTGCAACGACTGTGTAGTGGCATAAACCAGATTGGGCGTTAGCGATACAGGATTGATATATGTGTAACCGGCAAGAATTGTCAGCCCGAAGTTTTTGTTCTTCTCGGGAGTGGTACATGCCAGCGATAAGTCAGCTCCATCCACGCGTGAGTCTCCGGTATTCACAAATTTGAAACCTACAATTGCCACCTTGGGGTTCCATACGCCAAATAAATACTCTATGGTGTTGCTGTAGTTCTGCCGGAAAGCAGCAATATCCAGATACCCCATACAATCGCCAATCTTGAATCCTTGCTTTACCCCTACTTCAAAACTCTGACTAACCTCGGGTTTTAATCCCGGATTGGGAAATACGCCAAATAAGCCCGCTTTTGTAGAAATATACCTCTCGGCAATTGTTGGGTACCGCAAACCATCGCCATACGACGCCCGTACCCATGTGCCGCGCAGCGCCTGCACACTCGCGCCGGCTCTTATTATTGGTTTGGCTACTGCCTCCAGATTATTTGTCCTGAAATACTCATACCTGATGCCGCCCTGTAAATTCACCACTTTCCACAATTTTTTGTCGAGCTGCAAATACAACGCCATATTTGCAACGTGGTTCTCCGGCGATCCGCTCGAATCGTACAACCTTGCATGGGTTGTAGCGAGGCTGCCTACTACGCCGCCGGTTGTGGTCAGCCCCTGCGCTTTAAACTTACGCTGCGCCTGATACTCGCCATAATATAGCTGCCCCTCGGTCGATTGATTATTGGTTATCTTGTTGTCGGTATGAAATAATCTCGTTACCAAACTGTGCGTTGTGCCGGTTGCGTTATCATACTTAATAAACGGATCGATGTTGAACAATATTTGATCTTCCAGAAACACAGCGCCGGGATAACCCTTGTACAATCCCGCCGAATCGTTGAGCCAGGCAAGCTGCATATTGGTTTTATTGAGCATTCCGTTGCTGTTTGCCCCATAGCTAAGACCAGCCACTTTCCGGCTCCGGTATTTTATGTTGAAGTTTACTCTGCCACGCACACGCAGCATATCTTTATTGGTGTACGTCGGTATTGAATCAGTAAGCAAAAAGGCCTTTTTCAAATCGGGATCCATATATCCCATTGCGGGAGCAGGCCCAATATACCCTTGGTCTACATTAAAGTTTCCGCCTACTACCACGTCCAGATTTTTATGCATTATCTCCGAATGGAGGAAATTGAGGTTCATATTGCCCGGTAGCGAAGCCCCGTACCAGTTTTGTGCCGGTGAAACCGGCGCGCTATAACCGCCCACAGAATAGCTGACAGTAGTTTTAGGCTTAGAGCGGGGATAAGCGCTGCGGATATTGATCACCCCATTGAGCGCCGATGAGCCGTACAACACCGATGAGGAACCCTTGATAACCTCTACCTGTTCTATGTTCTCTACAGGTATATAGTTCCATTCTGCCCTACCGGCATCGCCGCTAAGAAGCGGTATGCCATCTACAACTATGGCCACCCGGCTACCTACGCCAAACGTAAACCCACTACCGCCCCTTATCTGCGGGTCGTTGTCTATAATAGATACCCCGGGCGTCTGCTCCAATGCTGTTTCTATACTGGTTGTATTCTTATTGTTGATCAGATTGGGTTTCAGTATGTCCATCGACATAGTGAGCTCTTCGAGCCGCTGCCCAAACTTTCCAGATGATACCACAATAGTTTTCAACATTCCGGCTGAGGCTTGCAGTCCAACGTTGAACTCAGTCACCGAATCGGCAACAATAACTGCAGTAAATGTATCTGTGGTAAATCCAATATACGTGCAGTAAAACTTATGGTACCCAGCAGTTAGGGAAAGAGCAAATCCACCATCTGGACCGGCGGCTACGCCAACACTACTATTGCCGACAAGCGCTATTGTAGCGCCGGGCAACACCTCGCGTGTGCTGGCGGCAGTAACAACGCCCCGTAATGTACCCACACTTTGTGCTATTAGGGCAATTGGCCGTAAGAACAACGATAGTAGAGCAACAAGCAGTATCCTTACGACCATTTCGCAAAAATAAAAAACCCTGCACTTTGGCAGGGTTTTTTATTTTTCAAACAAATGGTTGACTTATTGCAATATCAAACGACCATTACGGGCAATACCGTCGCCTGATAGCTGATAGATATACATACCTGAAGCTGCAAACGGCAACTCAAAAGAATTGAGTCTATCTGCTTGCATGGCTTGTGTATGTACTATTCTGCCAGTAACATCATATACATTTAGCAACACGCCATTGGCATTAATACCGGTCAAATCTACATTGATGGTTTTGTAATGCGCAAAAATATTGATGAGTTCATTAGCCTTAGCCAGCTCATCAACGCCATTAGGTTTATAGATCACCTGCAGATCATCGATCCAAAGTTTACTACCAGCTGTTGTGGTAGCCTGATCGGCAGACGAAGTAATATTGATCATTATATAAGCAGGCGCTGATGTAGCGGCATAGGTAAACGGAACGCTGAAGCGGGTCCATGTAGCGGCATTGGCTGCCGGTGTAAGGAACAGTGCATTAGCTACTTTATTTGAAGTAGGGTCTGCATGGTAGGTAGTTGGCGTTTCAGGATCGAAATAATCGCCAGTATGCAATATCGCTCTTACTTTACCTTGCTCGGCAGCTCCGCCCTGTGTGTACTGGTACCAACCTACAAGACTATCCGGGCGACCGGTAAAAGCCATACGTCGAACGTCTGTTGTAGTTGATGCGTTAACTGTGCCTATATAGCCGTCGGTTTTAGTAATAGTAGGCGCATTTATAACGCCCGTAGTTACGTTGCCGTTTACAACAGTACCAACTATCGGAACAGTTTTAGTTTCAACTCTCACCGATGAAGTACCGGAGCGAAAGATGGTATTGTCCTGATAACACGTTTGTGGGCCAGCCATGGCAATAGCGGTTCCCGACTTGTTAGAAAACCAGCCAGTTGGCTCGGATGATATTCCTGGTGAGGCGTTGCCCCAGGTTTCGAAACCGCCGTTGGCTATGGTAGTCTGAGCGCTAAGCGATGCCGATACCGCCATGAACAGCAATAATGTAGCAAATGATTTCATAAACATTGTTTTTTGTGAGATTGAATAACCGGGATCAATTTATGTAGAAATGACCGAAACATGGTAATCTGCTGAAAGATTTTTAATGGGGAAGCGGACAACTATTGGAAAAGCAATCAAACAGCTCTCCACGAAATAGATTTTAAAAATTTCAGGTACTACCCGTTCATAATTTTCGCCAATACAGATATTTTGTGCATTTTTAAACCAGAATTAACATTTGGCACGTTTTTTGGCATCAACCATAAAAAGACTTCTATGAAATCTAACCGCTTTTCATTTTCAGCCCTGTTTGTGTTATTGACTATTGCGTTTGCGGCATGTAAAAACGGAGATTATAACGTCAGTCAAGTTACTACCAATGACAGAGCGCTACTCAACCAAACATTTAATCCACTGCGCAGCACGCCGCAGAGTTTTTCTGTAAATGCTGGTAGCCCCCAGGTGATAAATGGTACAGAAGGCACACGCCTCGAATTTTATCCCAATTCCTTTAAAGACGCTAATGGCAATATCATTACTTCGGGTAACATAAACATACAGCTTATAGAAATGTACACTCTTGGAATGATGATAGCCAACCGCGCCACAACTGTAGCCAATGGAGAATTGCTGATAAGCGGCGGCCAAATCTACATTTCTGCAACAATGAATGGCAATGAAGTTTTTGCCAATAAATACTCAATAGGCTTCAAACAAACAGGTAGATCGCAACAACCGATGGCCATTTTTTATGGCAACACCAATAATGCCGATTCAGTTGTAACCTGGGAACAGGGGGATACAACCAAGGTGGGTATTTTAACTGCTGCTACTGTTGCTGATAGTTTTAATAAAGACAGCGATTATTTCAGGTTTGACTCTTGCGGAAAATTCAAGTGGATCAATTGCGACTACTTTTTAAGGTCAAGTCAACCTAAAACGAGAATCAGCGTAGTAATGCCTGATGGAACCTATACTCAGGGCAACACTCAGGTATACTTGGTGATACCCAATATCCGTTCTGTAATGGGAATCGGCCCTTACGATAATACAACGCACACATTTGCATCCGTTGCTGACTATGGAGTACCTATAGGCACAGTCGTGCATTTAGCAGTAATAGCTAAAAAAGACAATAACTACTATTACAGTTTGCAAAAAGATATTACCGTTACAGAAAACATGACTAAGACAGTAACAATGACGCCCCTCACTCTTGCGGGCCTGCGCGCTGCGCTGGTAGACCTGTAGACTTCCATAACTAATACTGAAGCAGAAATACCTAATACCCCCAAAGCAGTCGCTCCCCGGCTGCTTTTTTTATGGATATCAGCGATGATAATTTTTGATACTTCCGCGCCAAATGATGTATTATCTTCAATTTAAAAAAACCATGACGTTTGCCGACTTAGATTTAACAAAAACCTATTCATATGCAGACTATTGCCAATGGAAATTTCAAGATCTTTTGGAATTAATTAAGGGTAAGATCTTCGAAATAGGACCTGCGCCTTCATCGTTACACCAGTCTATCTCCAGAGAAATATCCGGCGAATTGTGGCTTTTCCTGAAAGGCGAAAAATGCAGCGTTTTCTCGGCGCCATTCGATGTTCGCATACCCAGAAAATCCGGATCCGACAAAGATATTATCAATGTAGTGCAACCTGATATCTGCGTAATTTGCGATCCCAATAAAATTGACGTTAGAGGATGCCTCGGCGCTCCCGACATAGTAATTGAAATTTTATCTCCTACAAACAGTAAAAGAGAACTAAAATACAAATATGACGTGTATGAAGAAGCAGGCGTACTGGAATACTGGCTGGTTTTGTCAGGTGAGCACGCTGTTTTGATACACAGACTCGTTGAAGGAAAATTTGTGCCACAAGGGATGCTAAGCGATGCAGATGTTGCTACTTCTACAGTATTACCGGGATTTTCGTTGCCGTTAGCGAATGTGTTTAAGAACATAACCGACCTGTAACACGCACTATTTGTATCAAAGTTAAATAACGCTACGCGACCATTTACCGCCGCATTAACACAAAGTCGTTTTATCTTGCAGCCTATTATGGCTACTACTACTTATAGCTACAATCAGCTTTATGCTTTTACCTATGCTGTATTTTGCGGCATGGGCAGTAGCGATACAGATGCTACAACTGCTACAAAAACACTGCTCAGCGCAGATATGCGCGGAATAGACAGCCACGGCATAGCCCGGCTAACCGGTTATGTACGGCTATGGGAAGCTGGACGTGTGAATGCCCAACCCAACATAAGAGTGGTGCACGAAACGCCATCTACGGCGGTGGTGGACGGCGATGCGGGGCTTGGACTTGTTGTGGCGCCTTTTGCAATGAGCATCGCCATACAGAAGGCAAAAATAGCCGGCACAGGATGGGTGGCTGTGCGCAACAGCAACCACTTTGGAATAGCAGGATACCATGCCATGATGGCGCTGCAACACGATATGATAGGCATAGCCATGACCAACGCCAGCGCACTGGTAGCGCCTACCTTTTCGGTAGAGCGGATGCTGGGCACCAACCCGATAGCGGTAGCTATACCAGCTGATAAACAACCGCCATTTGTAGCCGACTTTGCTACGACCACCGCGGCCAATGGCAAGCTGGAATTGCTGCAACGTAAAAATGCACCCACGCCCGAAGGCTGGGTTCAGGATAAAAACGGAGCTACCTCGACCGATGCGCACGAACTGAAAAAAGGCGGAGCGCTGCTACCTCTTGGCGGCGACCGTGAACACGGCAGCCATAAAGGCTATGCGCTGGGTAGTATAGTAGATATATTTTCGGCATTGCTCGGCGGGGCCAGCTATGGCCCTTGGGCGCCGCCTTTCCCGGCCTACGTGCCAATGCCCGCCGACATGCCCGGCCAGGGCCTCGGACACTTTTTCGGTGCAATGCGGGTGGATGCTTTCCGCCCGGCCGATGAATTCAAGCTCCATATGGACAACTGGATTAGTCGCTTCAGGGCTGCAACACCTGCCGAGGGCCATGAAAAAGTGTTGATACCCGGCGACCCTGAACGCGAAATGGAATACATACGCGCTACCGAAGGTATTCCCCTGGTAGAAAGCGTTTTAGATGAATTGAAAAAAGTAGGCGAACAGTTCGGACAAAAACTATAATGTCGCCAACTATAACAAAAATATCGTGTTTGAGGCGATTGAATTTAAGTAAATATTAATAAACTACATTTTCATCAGCATAATTATTGCCGCCGAAAAACTACCTTTACAACAAAACACAGCTATCAGAATGATAATGGCTCCATTACCGCCAAACGAGCAGGAAAGATTAGAGGCGCTTCATGAATACCACATTCTGGATACACTACCGGAAACGGATTTTGATGACATTACCCAAATCGCATCTGAAGTTTGCCAAACGCCTATTTCGCTGGTAACAATAATTGATGCCGACCGCCAGTGGCACAAATCTAATCTGGGCCTTTACCTTGCAAACGGACAAAAAGAAATAGAATCGCCGCGCAAAACTTCGTTTTGCGCCCACGCTATACTCACGCCCGGCCACGAATTTGTGGTGCCCGACGCTAAAAATGACGCCCGATTTGCCGATAACCCTTCCGTAATCGGAGAGCCTTTCATTGGCTTTTATGCTGGCATACCGTTGGTTAACGCCGAAGGATATGCGCTGGGCACTCTTTGCGTACTCGATAACAAACCAAATACGCTTACCGAAAATCAGATTATAACCCTAAAGGCGCTGGCAAGGCAAGTAGTTTGCCAACTGGAACTGCGCAGAAAAAACGCACAGCTTAAAGAAAAACAGGCCGAACTGCAAAATGCCTACAACGACCTGGAAAAATTCTCGTACATAGCATCGCACGACCTAAAAAGTCCACTGAACAATATTATTTCGCTCACACACTTGCTTAAAGACGACTATGGCAATTTGCTGAACGAAGAAGGGAATGAGTATATAAAATTCCTTAACGATTCGGCATACCAGCTCAGCGATCTGGTAAACGGCATTTTACATTATTCTAAATCTTCGCAATTGTTGCTTGAAGACAAGGAGTACATCAATGTAACTCAACTGATACAGGAAGTAATTGGCCTTCAGGTAATACCCGAAAACTGCCTCGTTTATTACGAGACAAGCGACAAACAAATTTTTTCTTCCCGCATAGCGCTCAAACAAATTCTGCTCAATCTGCTACACAACGCCATACGTTATGGCGATCAGCAAAATCTGAAAATCGAAATCATCTTCTCTGAAACTTCAACCAATTATTCGTTCGAGGTAAAAGACAACGGCCCGGGCATAGAGCCTCATAATCAGGCTAAAATATTCGACCTTTTCGAACGACTGCAGAAAAAAGCGCACGATGGCGAGGGCACGGGAATAGGCTTGGCTATTGTAAAGCGACTGGTAGAAAAACTGGGCGGCGCTATAAAAGTAGTATCAGACGTAGGTATGGGCGCTTCGTTTATTTTCACATTGCCCAAGTAGCAACTTAGACTAATATTTACGGAATAGAACTGGCGGCTATTTCAGGGCTTCGCCTTTATTTACCTGCACAGCTCCCTGCGGCTTTATTATTCGGTACCAGGTAAAATCGCGGTTGGCTTCCATACCTGTGCCATGCAGCGTTTCGGTGGGTGTGTTGATTACTACTTCTTTTTCAGTAAAAAACCGTTCAATGCTGTTATTCCAGATTAGCTCAGGGGTTTGCATGGTCCCTTTTTTGCTCACTATCTTCACACTGTCCCATACTATAGCGTTCTGCAGTCCGTCGTAAAACCGCGATGAGTCGGCAGTGAGCACATTTTCCACTTCGCCGCTATCGTTAAAAAACTCCACCTTTAGCCCATTGTTCATATCAATATAGGTAGGTTTCAGGTATTCGTTGCGGGCAAAGTCGTGGGCAAATATGCGTATCTGTGTCTTACCTTCTTTAGAGTAGATGATGGTTACGTCCTCGGCTTTGTCGTCTTGTCGCCTGGCGCCGCCGGTAAGCGCCCTTATCTCTTCTGGGTCGTTGTTGCAGGCGCCCAAAAACAAAACACCCGGAAGAAGTATCCGGGTAAATGCTTTTAAAAATGTATTGCGACTCGCCTTATTCATATTTACGCGGTATAAACCACTTGTCGTTGAATGATATTCCTACTGTGAATTTCACATAGTTCTGCTGAATCAGGTTGTTGGTTGTAGTGCCCAACCGGCCAAAATCGATAGCTGTATGAATACGCGACAATGATTTTCTGAACGGGAAGCTTGCGCCGGCTGTGATTCCATAAAAGGGCATTCCCTGATCGCTGATGCGCAAATAATCGCTACCATAGTAAACACCCATACGGTAAGTAACGCGGGCAAAATAATTGCGAATATTAGTGATGTCGGGGGTTAACTCGCCGCCAAGACTCATCTTGTACGACATATCGCCCACATTTATGTTCATAGAGCTATCGGGCTTGCTGCTGAAATTGCTCCACTGTGTAGCCGAATAATCAACGCCTATACTCCATTTGTCGTTTTTAGACAATATTGCGCCGATACTATACGACAACGGCATTTTCATTTTGCCTGTTTGCTCACCAGCGTAGCGCGAAGTATCATTTACTATTGTGTCGCCAAAATTGTAGGTAGAGATGTTGTAGGCATTTACACGCTGAGTAAGGTTCTGGTTGATCGACACCGTTCCGCCTATACGCAGGGTATGAAATGTGTCCAGCTTAGCCTCATAGGCTGCGCCGCCTTTCCAGTATATACCGCCAATGCGTTTGTAGTTGGCATATACTGCTGTAAACACACCAGTGGTGTCGAGCGGAGAGGCAGAGGTAATATTGGTATAGTTACCAAATAAATAACCGAAGTTGAAACCAACGCTGAAACCTTTTTTACGTGCCGCAGCGCCTATAAAGCCATAGTTAAGACCGCCCTCGCCATTATAGCCGCGCTCTACCCTACCAATGGTTGTAGAACTTGACAGCAACGTATCGACCAGCGAATAATAACTGTGCGAATAAGGGCGGAAACCAAAACACAAGCCCGCATTTTTGCCTACGGGCACACCTATAGAAAGGTATGCCAGCGATGCAGTGCCGGTAGAATAAGTAAAACCGCCGCCGGTAAGCGACTTACTGCTGCCGAAGCCGCCCACCTCAAAGGTTGTGCGCTGTAGCGAAGCATAGGAAGCCGGATTATCTGTATTGATCTGAAACGGATGACTATAGGCCGACGTAATATTGCTCATGCCTCTGAGCGCAGCGCTGTTGCCATCGCTCAGTTCACCTATCCCAAACTTTGAATATGGAATATTTTCACGCCCATTAGTAGGATTGCTAACTGTGCTCGTTTGGGCTACAGCGTTGATACCCCCAAGAATGAATAAGCCAACTAATGCAATCTTAGCGTGGGAATGACACATTATAGTTTACAATTAAATTTAATCCCTTCAACAATAAGTCTGGGTCGGCAAATATCTTACTTTTAATTTTGCTTGCAAAGAAAGGCGCATCACCGCCCGTTAATATGGCGTTAAAATCAGGATATGCTCTTTCGTATTCCGCCACCATGCCATCTATCTCGGCAGCCATACCAAAAATGGCTCCTGTGCGCATACAAGATTCGGTATCATAGCCCAGCAACAACAGGTCGCCCTCTACATCCACTTCAGGCAGCCTGTCGGTAAATGCATTCATTGCTTTAAGGCGCATACGCATACCGGGCGATATAGCTCCACCGCGGAATGTGCGGTTTTTCTGCACCAGATTATACGTTATGCAGGTACCGCAGCTTACCACAAGGTTATTCTGCGTAGGGTTCATTACATGCGCTGCCGTTACCATGGCCACTCTGTCGGCGCCCAGTGTGTCGGCCGATAGGTAGGCATTGTTTATGGGCAGTCTTGTATAGCCGTCCAGTTTTACCATTGTGCTTATCCTCGATTTCACCAGTTGCTCCAGTTCATCGCTATGGCTCACTACACTGCATACTATAGCCTTCTCGGGCTTGTAGGCATCCATCAGGTCGGTAACTTTTTCTAATGCATTATCTTCGTTGAAAACAATTTGTTTTTTTATTACATCGTTCTCAAATATCGCGGCTTTAATATTGGTATTTCCCCAATCAATGCAGAGATTTATGGACATCGGCTAATTCGTTTTTTTAAGTGATGGCAATTTAGTAAAAATAGCGCTTACCGGTTACTTAATTTATCATTAAACCGGCTTTTATCCACAAAACACCGCCCCATGTCAGTAAATAATTTCTTTGGTGATTGTTACCAGGTTATTTGAGCTTGTTTATCCAGCAATTCACAACAGATAGATAAATATCTCTGCTGAAATGATTAAAATTGCAGCATGACCAATAGCCTACTACATTTGTTGGGGGGCAATAATGCCAAATGGCTGGCAACTTTAGGGTTGTGCGTCACAACTACCTGCGCCTCCGCCCAAATTATAGAAACAATGGCGGGTATTGGCGGTAAGGAAAGCTATACTGGCGACGGCGGACCGGCAACGCTGGCCAAATTGAACCTGCCGATGGCGATGGCCATAGACAAAGTTGGTAATATATACATTGCCGACGAACGCAATAGCGCCATACGCAAAGTAGATAATGCCGGAATAATAACCACTGTAGCAGGCAACGGTATTTTCGACTATGCTGGCGATGGCGGACCGGCTACCGCTGCCCACTTGTCGAACGTAGCCGGACTGGCCATAGATGCCAACGACAACCTGTATGTGGCCGATGAAGTAAACAACCGCATACGTAAAATAGACCGCAACGGACGCATAACCACCATAGCCGGCAATGGTAAAATGGGCTACAGTGGCAATGGTAAGGCCGCTACCCTTGCTGCACTTTACTACCCTATTGGCGTAGCGGTAGATGCAGTTGGTAATGTATTTTTTGCCGATGCCGGCAACAACGCTGTGCGGTGCATAACAAAAGATGGCATTATCAATACCGTGGCCGGCACAGGCGCAGGTGGATATACCGGAGATGGAGGGCCCGCGTCGGCAGCACGGCTAAGTCACCCAACAGGCGTGGCCATAGACCCCGGTGGCGATCTATATATAGCCGACGAAAAAAACAATGTAATACGCAAAGTTAGCCCGGCGCGCGGCGGCAAAATATCGACCATTGCCGGAACCGGCAAGCCTGGTTATGGCGGCGACAACGGACCAGCGCGCAACGCAAGTCTTAACAACCCTACGGGCATTGCCGCCGACAGCGCAGGCAACCTATATATAGCAGACTATAACAACAACAGAATAAGAAAAATAGATGCCGCAGGCTCAATGACCACTGTGGCAGGCACAGGGGCAAAGGGAACCGGAGGAGATGGCGGCCCGGCAACCGACGCCCAGTTTTACGTGCCCTGGAATGTTACTGCCGATAGCCGAGGTAACCTGTACATTGCCGACTTTGGCAACAACAAGGTGCGCAAAGTATGCTACAAATGCCACACGCCCGCGCCGCCGCCAGTAGCTTACAGCGGCATACAGGTAACGCCCGACATTTATAAAAAGAAACTGAAAATAAAGGGCTCGCTACACAAAATGGCTACGCCAACCGATGAACCTACAGTGGTAGAGATAGCCGACAATGGCGGATGGGTTGTATATAAAGATACCATTACCGCACACAAGGGATATATAGATACCGACATAAAAATGGATGCCGCCATGCGCCGCGGTATGTATATACTGAGCCTGAAGGGCGGCGGAGAAACCGGGAATTTCAGATTTGTGGTAGAACGATAACAACAAGCAAGCAGCCATATCAACAAACTATTATTTGACTTTTTCATTTTAAATATTTACATTTACGCCCATGAGCTTCCTGAAAGATTTTAAAGCCTTTGCAATGAAAGGCTCGGTAATAGACCTCGCAGTGGGTGTTATTATTGGCGGCGCCTTTGGCAAGATAGTTACCGCAATGGTAGACGATGTAATAATGCCTCTGGTGGCCATGTTTACCGGACAAGGGCAATTGTTTTCAGATAAATTTCTGGAACTGCCGCTATCGGCCGGGGGTAATAAGTACCCATCGCTTGCCGAGGCTAAGAAGGCAGGCGTAAATGTGTTTGCCTACGGTCACTTTATACAAACCGTGGTAGACTTTCTGATCATTGCTTTTTTTATATTTTTAGTAATAAGGCTGATGGCCAAAATGCAGCATAAAGAAGAAGCCGCAGCAGTAGCCGCGCCACCACCACCACCGCCGCCATCCAGCACAGAAGTATTGCTTACCGAAATTCGCGACCTGCTAAAAAAGTAAGTTGTCGTCACTATATTATAGCTACAGCCCGCGCCATTGCCGGGCTGTATTTTTTTTGGTAGAACGGCTACGAATATGCTTTGAATGAAGAAATGAAGAAATAAAAGCGTAAAAAATACCAAATCGATTAAAATTCGGCGCCAACGCATGTCATTGCGCCGTTAGGCGCTACAGGATTGTAGTTGAGTGATGTATTGTTTTTGGCTGCGCCCCGGAGGGTCGCAACAACCCCGCATAGCGATATTTAATGTCCAAATGGTATAACTCTATTTTTCTTTCATCGTACACATAAAAAACCAAACGCCCCAAAAGTCCTTTACACTTTGGGGCGTTTGCGTATATAGTAGCTTGTATTATTCCACTGTTACCGACAAACGTAGTTCAGCCTCTGTGGTTGGCAAAAAAAGCAACACTCCAAACCATTTTTTCTTGTGTCTATCGATTGAATATACTTCAGCGACACTATGGCTACCGCCTTATTCTGGGTACCAACAGTTCTTGTTTGATACCATTGATCAGATGCATTCAGAAGGCTCCAGCTACATTAAGATATCCCAATGGATGAACGACAATGGTCATCTTACACCAAGAGGTTCGGTCTTTAAGCCGAACCATGCCTGGAGTATTCATATGAAGAAGCAAAAGAGTAATAAGAAGGTATCCAGGTCATTTACACCAGAGATAACCGATATCGGTATTGATATTACTAAGCTGTAGCAGCCAGCTGCTCCTTTGTTTTCTTTACCTTAACTATGGTTGTCCTGGAACAGGGTATCAGTTTGGCTATCTCTTCATAAGAGTAACCCTTGGCGATGTAGGAGAGTATCTTCTTTGAACGTTCCTTTTGAAGTAGCCCTTCTGGAGTGTCGGTTGTTCCGATGCGCCTACCTGAGTAGAGCTTCTTTTCCTTACGGATGCGGATACCTTCCATCTGGCGGTCACGAATGAGGTTTCTTTCAAACGATGCCATGGTTGATAGTATGGACATCATCAGCTCACTGAACTTGTCCACCTTACCGTTCTCATCAATGTTGCGGATATTGGGGTTCCTACAGTTGACGGTTACCCCTCGTTTGGTGAGATCGTCCCAGATGCTTAGTACATCAAGGGTAGATCTCCCCAAGCGATCAATGGAGTGGATCTCCAGGTGTTCCAAGGTACCGCTGTCCAGGAACTTCTTAATCTCAGATCCCTTGGGTCTTTCATATAGGGGTATCGAACCAGAACAATAGTCGGTTAGGACATAATCAAATTGCTTGAGGTTCTGGAGTTGGCGTTCTGGATTCTGTGTGCCATCATTGCTGGATACCCTGGAGTAGAATACTTTCATTATTAGACCACTTTATTGGTAGGGCCAGAATTACGCTATTTCTGGAATAAAACAAGGGGTTTGGGTATGTTTTTGTGTACCAGTCTGGAGTATACTTTAATAATGAACTTTTTGATTCCTATGTCCCAGGGCGGGTATCACTATAATATATATTAGTAAGAGATACCCGTTTCCAGACATTGCTTAACCAACCGAAATATTTTTCCTAATCCAGGATCCATTTCTGGTTTTAACACTACTTTCCAATATCAAGCGTGAGCTATTCGCCATGCTTTATTCATCAGGCAAACAAGATCAGGATGACTATGAATATCTAAAAGAAACAATGGATGGACTATCCTTCAAGCAATATTAATTGGATAGGTATGTCACTCAACTCGCTGGTATGATCAATGACAAGCTTGATCTGGATGACCAGGCATTTGAACCAGGACTGTTGGATCAATATATACAACAACTGCATTGAAAGCCTGTTGTTTCGTTTTGTTATAATCCCCAGCTCTTATTCGGCTGGTTTTTTTTAATGCTGGTTTCAATCAAGCAAAACCATTTCTTCAAAGGGTCAGTTTTTCAGGAATAATTTTGGCTCCAGATTTTTTGAAGTTTTCACTTCAATTTGGTTTCCAGATATTTTTTTAGATTCTGGTTTCATTTAAAAATGAAGGTCAACTTTTGGAACAAAAAAATTTTGTCAGATATATTCTCGACTTGACGAAAGTATTTGATACCCAGGGTACTGGCGGTATGGCATTCGGATATTGCAAAGCGAGGATACTCCGATGGGGGGGGAGGGTTGGTTCAAATGAATCAAGCTTCGGCTGTACCCTTATTGGGGTGGCTATTTTGGAAAAGGGATATGGG
>CAIRYK010000060.1 GCA_903882805.1 uncultured Bacteroidota bacterium
GTAACAATACCCGACAACCCTACCGGAGCAATGGCCGGAGCCGAACTGCTCCATGAGCCGCCGCTAACGGTGTTGCGCAAGGCAGATGTTGCCCCAAGGCAGATATTTGTGTTGCCAGTAATGGCAGCAGGCATGATGTTAACAGTAACCGTAATGGTGGTGTAGCAACCATTGCTGTAAGTAATGGTGGCAGTTCCTGCGCGCACGCCTGTTACCAGTCCGCTACCGGCATCAACAGTAGCCACAGGAGTAGTACTGCTGCTCCAGCCGCCGCCGGGAGGTCCGGAATACAGCATGGTCGTTTGTCCTTCGCACACCTGGGGCGTACCCACGATTGGCGACGGCAGCGGATCTACAATGATGTCTTTAACCGCTATACAACCCGTGCCGAGCGTATAGGTGATGGGCGCCGTGCCGGGGGCCACACCGGTAACAATACCTGTGCTGCTGCCAGCTGTGGCAATCGTTACATCGCCGCTCAGCCACGAGCCTCCGGGGGCTGCATCGCTGAAGGTGACAGACTGTCCCTGACAAACATTGGTTGCGCCGGTAATGGCAGGAGGCAGTGAGTTGACGGTAACCAGGCGGGTTACAAAACAGCCTGTGCCTATGGTATAAGTGATCGTTGCGGTACCGAGGCTGATACCCGTTACCAGTCCAAAGGCATCAACGTAAGCGGTGCCGGGCGCGCTGCTGCTCCATCCGCCAAAAGGCGTGGCGTCGGCAAGGGCGCTGGTCAGGCCTATACATACATTCGAACTACCTGTGATAGGCAGCGGAACGGGGTCTACATTTACTACCTGTGTTGCTGCGCAACCGGTGGTAATTAATACATAACTTATTGTTGCCGTGCCAGTCGCTACACCGGTAAGCGCACCGGTACCCACGCCTATTGTAGCTATTGCGGGACGGCTGCTGAGCCATGTGCCGCCGGGTGTGGCATCGGTGAGGATATTGGTCGAGCCAACGCATACGTTAAAGCTGCCGGCAATTGGGGCTGGCAACGGATTGACAGTAATATCGCGGGTTGCCGGACAACTGCCGACCGTGTAGCTGATAGTAGCCACACCCGGCGCAACGCCATACACAACGCCGGTTGTTAGCCCGACAGTAGCTATACCCGTGCTGCCGCTAGTCCATGTGCCGCCGAATACAGGGTCGCTCAGGGTTATGGTACTGCCCTCGCACACTTGTGAAGGACCAGTGATAGCCGGAGGAGCGGGCAATACACGCACAATTTTATAAGCTACGCAACCGGTAGGCAGGAAGTAGGTTATGGTAGCCACGCCGGTTGTTAGGCCGTGCACTATAGCGGTCGTGTCGCCGGTGCGGGCAACGGTGGCTATGCCCGGCGCGCTACTACTCCATACACCACCCTCGGTGGTGTCGGAGAGCGTTATAGCCTGTCCCTGACAAACTGTGTTGGGACCGTTGATGGGCGAAACCGGATTGACGATAACGGTGGTCATAGCCATGCAGCCGGAGCCCAGCGTATAGTCGACCAAAACAGTGCCTGAAGATATGCCGGTAAGTATACCCGTAGTAGAACCAATGGTGGCCACGCCGGTATTAGCGCTGCTCCAAACACCGCCGGGAATGGCGTCGCTGAGCGTGATGGTAGAGCCGACGCAAACATCGCTGCGACCAATAATTGCTGTTGGCACAGGCCTAACCAGTACGCTGGTTGTTATCCAGCAACCGGTAGGTAGGGAGTATGTAATGATTGCAGTACCGGGAGCAACACCGGTTACTATGCCGGTTGCGCTACCGGCTGTAGCAACCATGATATTGCCGCTGGTCCATGATCCTCCGGGCGTTGCCGTGGCAAGCATGGTTGTATGTCCAACGCACAATTCTGTGGCGCCCGATATTGCAGATGGCAAGGTATTTACCGTTATTGTTTTTACGGCAAAACAACCCGTTGTGAGTACATAAGAAATCGTCGTGGTTCCGGCCGCTATACCTGCAACAACGCCGCTCATCGACCCTACTGTGGCAACCGCTATGTCTGCACTCAGCCATACGCCGCCCGGTGTGGCATCGGTAAGCGTTATAGCGCTACCTACACACACATTTGCAGCGCCTGCAATAGCCGCTGGCACGGCATTGACGGTAACTGCAGTAACCGCTACACAACCTCCACCAAGCGAATAAGTAATCATTGCTGTACCTGCCCCTACACCGGTAACAATGCCCGATAACGACCCTATTACAGCTACGGCCGGAGCGCTACTGCTCCATAGGCCGCCGCCGGGCGTTGTGGTAAATACTTCTGTAGCGCCCGCACATAGTACTCTTGTACCGGCTATAGCCGATGGCGTTGCATTGATGGTTACTGTCCTTACTGCAAAGCAGCCGGTGGTAAGGGTATAGGTAATTTGGGCCGCGCCGGCGCTAACGCCTGCCACTATGCCCGAAAGCGAGCCAACTGTTGCTACAGCTATGTCGCCAGATACCCACAGGCCGCCGGGAGTGACGCTGCTGAGCGTGGTAGTAAAACCTACGCACGCCGCCGCCGTACCCGTTATGGCCGCCGGTAATGGATTTATGGTTTCCACGCGATATGCGCTGCAACCTGCGGCGCTGGTATAAGTGATGGCAGCTGTACCCGGCGCCACACCTGTAAGCAAACCTGTTGCCGAGCCAATTGTCGCAATGGCTGTAGCGCCGCTGCTCCATGAGCCGCCGGCAAGCGCATTGCTCAACAACCCAACCGACCCAACGCAAAGCGTTGTAACACCGGTGATAGCTGGCGGTAATGGCTGCACCGTAGCAACGGCAGTGGCCATACAACCGCTCAATAAAGAATAGGTAATAACTGCTGTGCCGGCAGTAATACCGGTAGCGAGGCCGCTTGCGCTGCCAATACCAGCCACAGCCGTGTTGCCGCTCGCCCAACCACCGCCTGAAGTACCGCTGGTTAATAAAGATGTAGCGCCTGCACAAAAACTCAACCTGCCTGCAATTGGCGCCGGAGATGGTATTACGGTCATTGTTCGGTAGGCAACACAACCCAGACCCAATGAATAAGTTATTACTGTAGTGCCTGGCGCTATGCCAGTTACTACGCCTGTTGCAAAACCCACCGTAGCTACAGCAGGCGCGCTACTCGTCCAGCTACCGCCTAATATGGTATTATTTAGTAAAACAGTTGCGCCCACGCATACCGTAGCCGGCCCGGTTATGGCTGCCGGACTGAGATTGACCGATACAGTAGTGGTAATAAAGCAACCCGATGGCGCACGATAGGTAATGACCGTAGTACCTAATGCTATACCCGAAACAATGCCCGAAACCGAACCTACAGTGGCAATAGCGGTATTGCTGCTCTGCCAAGTTCCGCCGGGCGTAGCATTGCTAAGGGCTATAGTGGCGCCTATACATACCGCCGATGGGCCCGAAATGGCTGGAGGTAATGGTAAAACAGTAACTGTAGCTACAGCCCGGCAACCCGTGCTCAGCGTATAGGTTATGATTGCCGTACCTGAACTAACGCCTGCTACAATACCCGATAACGAACCAATAGTAGCAATACCGGTTGCTCCGCTTGTCCAAAGGCCGCCAGGCGTTGTATTGCTTAGCGTTGTTGTAAGTCCGGGGCATACGCTTGTTGTGCCGGTAATAGCCGCAGGCAGCGGGTTGACCGTCACTGTGGTAGTGATAAGGCAAGTGGTTGGCAGCGTATAGGTAATAACGGCTGTGCCTACTGCCGCACCGGTAACAATGCCGGTAAAGATTCCAACAGGCGCTACACCCGGCGCACTGCTGCTCCAGGCGCCGCCGCCGGCATTTGATAACAAAGACGTATTTCCAAGGCATATAGCGGTTATACCCGTTATAGGATAGGGCAAAGGATTTACGGTTACTATTTTTGTGGCTATACAACCTGTGCTCAACGTATAGGTGATAACAGCGGTACCGACATTAACACCGGTTACTATACCGCTCGATGTGCCAACAACCGCAATAACAATATTGCCGCTACTCCACGAGCCGCCGGGAGTAATGCTACTGAATAATGTAGTAAGCCCTTCGCAAACACGCCCCACTCCGGCAATAGGCGCAGGTAGTGGATTGATTGTTACGACAGTTGTAATAAAGCATCCGGTAGGTAACGTATAGGTAATGATAGCCGAGCCTACGCCCACACCGGTTACTATGCCGGTAGTCATTCCTATCGGAGCTACAAGAATATTGCTGCTGGTCCACGTTCCGCCGCCTGCATCGGTAAGGGCAGAGGTAGCGCCCAGACATATAGCCGTAACCCCGGTTATGGGGTTGGGAAGTGGATTTACAGTTACGGTAATGTCGGCGCTACATCCGGTAGTCAAGGTATAGGTTATTGTTACAGTTCCCGCAGATACGCCGCTCATTATGCCGCTCAATGACCCAACTGTAGCAATACTCCTATCGCCGCTGCTCCACAAACCTCCGGGTGTTGCATCCGCCAATAAGGTATTTAGCCCTTCGCAAACATCTGTTGTTCCGGTAATAGGCGCTGGCAATGGAAGCACTGTAACGGTTGCAATGGTGTAACACCCGGTGCCCAAAGAATAAGTAATGATTGCTGTGCCGGCTGTTATTCCAGATACTATTCCGCTGACGCTACCTATCGTAGCCACTGCCATGTCGTTACTGCTCCATAGCCCGCCGCCCGGACTGAATAATGTAGTAACGCTGCCCTCACATACCGTTGCAACGCCTGTAATAGGCGTGGGCAAGGAATTGACAAACACTGTGGTAAAAGCAATGCAACCCGTGCTTAAAGTATAAGTAATAATTGCTGTACCCGAGCTGATACCTGATACCACGCCGCTCAATGAACCGACAGTGGCCACGGCCGTATTGCTACTTGTCCAGCTACCGCCTATCGTAGCATCGCTCAGTGTGGTGGTATTACCTACACAAACTGCGGTAACGCCCGTTATCGTTGCCGGTAGCGGATTTACGGTAATAATTGTAGTAATAAGGCAACCTGTACCCAGGGTATAGGTAATAACCGAAGTACCGGCAGAGATGCCCGTCACCACCCCGCTGACGCTACCCACTGTAGCAACGGCGGTATTACTGCTGGTCCAAACACCGACGCCCGCGCTGAATAAAGTAGTTGTACTGCCCACGCATACCGATGTAATACCCGTAATAGGAGCAGGTAAAGGATTGACCAATAGCGTTGTAGTGGCAATGCAACTCGTGCTCAAAGTATATGTAATAATAGCTGTACCCGCGCTGACACCCGATGCCACGCCGCTCAAAGAGCCAATAGTAGCTACGGCAATGTTACTGCTGCTCCATGTACCGCCTATTGTTGCATCGCTTAGCGTGGTTGTATTACCCACACAAACCGCGGTAACGCCGGTTATCGCTGCCGGTAGCGGATTGACTGTAATAATAGTTGTTGTCAGGCAACCAGTACCCAACGTATAGGTAATAACCGCGGTTCCGGCAGATATGCCCGATAAAATGCCGCTGAGACTACCCACTGTAGCAACGGCGGTATTACTGCTGCTCCAAATACCGCCGCCTGTGCTAAATAGGGCAGTTGTGCTCCCTATACATACCGAGGTAATACCGGTAATAGGCGCTGGTAAAGGGTTTACCAAAACCAAGGTTGTAACAAAACAACCTGTGCTTAATTGATAAGTGATTATTGTAGTACCTGCGCTTAGGCCAGCAACAATGCCGCTCAACGAACCGACAACTGCTACGGCAGTATTACTACTGCTCCACGTGCCGCCGGTAGTTGCGTCGCTCAATAATGTAGTATTACCTACACAAACTGCGGTAACGCCCGTTATCGCTGCCGGTAGTGGATTGATAAGGACGGTTGTTGTTGTCAGGCAACCGGTGCCTAAAGTATAAGTAATAACCGCAGTACCCGCAGATATGCCCGATAATACGCCGCTGAGGCTGCCTACGATAGCCACAGCAGTATTACTGCTCGCCCAAAGGCCACTGCCCGAACTCGATAACGTAGTCGTATACCCCGCGCATAATGTTGTGGTCCCTGCTATGGCAGTTGGCAATGGATTGACCAAAACCGTTGTGGCAACAAAACATCCTGTGCTTAACTGGTAAGTGATTATAGACGTCCCTGCGCTTATGCCAGCAACAATGCCGCTCAACGAACCTACCGTTGCTACGGCAGTATTGCTACTGGTCCAGATACCGCCTGCAGTCGCGTCGCTCAATAATGTGGTATTACCCACACAAACTGCGGTAACCCCCGTTATGGCTGCTGGTAGTGGATTGATAAGGACGGTTGTTGTTGTCAGGCAACCGGTGCCCAAAGTATAAGTAATAACCGCAGTACCTGCAGATATACCCGACAATAGGCCGCTGACGCTACCCACTGTAGCCACAGCGGTATTACTGCTCGCCCAGAGGCCGCTGCCCGAACTCGATAGCGTAGATGTATACCCCTCGCACAAAGTTGTGGTACCTGATATGGCCGATGGCAATGGATTGACCAAAACCGATGTGGTAACAAAACAACCCGTGCTTAAACGGTAGGTGATCATTGCAGTACCAGCGCTTATGCCTGATACTATACCGGTGGTTGAGCCGACAGTTGCGATACCCGTTGAGCTACTGCTCCAAGTACCGCCAGCGGTTGCGTCGCTAAGCGTGGTGGCGGCTCCTTCGCATAAAGTGGTAGTACCGGTAATGGCTGCCGGTTGCTGATTGACGGTAAGCGTGGTTGTAGCGATGCAACAGGCGGATATACGATAGGTTATTATCGACGTTCCTGCGGCAACCCCGGTTGCAATGCCCGTGGTAGAACCAATAGTTGCTACTGCGGTATTGCTGCTGGTCCAGGTACCGCCGCTCGTGCCGTGGCTAAGCGTTGTGGTATTGCCCTCGCAAACCGTCGTACTGCCCGATATAGCCGAAGGACTGCATACAGCATCCACCGATCCGCTGACTGTCATAGAGTTGACCTGAAAAGTACCTGAGCTCGACCCCGGCGCGTATGGATAAATAGCTACTATTATACCATTTGTAGTACTGGTGATGCAACCGACGGAAAGGCCGCCTGCCCAGCTAAATGAATTGGAATAGGTACCACAGCTTGCACCCACCGTTTGTGTGTGGTCTGAGCTTTCTGCCACCCAACTGGCGCCGCCATCCAGACTGTAGGCCAGTCGTGCGCGGGTAGGGCCTGTGCCCGACTCACGGGTAACAACTGAAAAACCTGTAACATTCAACAAATATCCCGCATTGGGTGTGATCTGAAAATAAACGTGCGGACCGGTAGAACTATAAGATGTGTAAGCTGTACTTACGGTCATACCGCTTAGTCCGCCGCTGGAGCAGGGCGTGTTTGTGCCAAACCCTGTTTTCTGTAGTGTGCTTACTGTTTCGTTGGGTACGCCTACTACTGCTACGCTGGTGCCGCCGCTACCGGTATAGGTAGCTATCTGTGCAGTTGCCGGTAGTTGCAGCGCTAACGCTAACAGCATAAATATGCACTTAAATCTCGCTATATAATCAACTTGTATCCTGTATTTTGAGTAAATCCTGCTTAATATATTCGGCAATTTCAGAGCAGATGATAGGTTTTGTATATTGTTCAACATATATGGGATGTTTGAAGTTGCAAAAATCCCGCTCCAATGTTACCGCAAAACTACCCCCTCGTTAACTGCATATAACGAAATTGTTACGTTTCACAATCAGTCTATAAATTGCTTTGAATATTCAGACTTTTTTATTGCTACAATAGCCGGAATATTTCTGCTTTGGTAGAACAAATGATGGACTTCGTTTGTGTTGAAAATGAATACTGAATCCACTATGATAACAGCAATACCAAATCGATTAAAATTCGGCGCCAACGCATGTCATTGCGCCGTTAGGCGCTAGAGGTTTGTAGTTGAGTAATGTATTACTTGTAGGCTGCGCCACCTAGGGTCGCAACAATCTGCGCATGGCAATTTTTAATGTCCAAACGGTATAAGCCTGATAACATTCTGCACCACTAATGATGAGGCAAATTTCGAGATGACTAGCTCGATGTGTTTCAGACAACATTTATTCATTGCAACAAAATAATTGTGGCAATGCGACTTGCTGTTTACTTATTACTCATCTGTAAGCCTACGAGCCAGTTGATGCCCGGCATAGGGCGGGCTGCAGCTATCTGGTAGCGCTGGCTCCATATATTGTTGCACTGCGCCATAAGCTGGCAGGTATAGCCGCCGCGGGCTATGGTGTGCATAACCTGAATATTACCGGTATTATAGGGCGGCAGGTAGGCCGATTCATCGGAGGTGGTAAACCGGTACCCGGTATAGGTGTGATTGTAGTTGATCGTCGTTTTTTTGTAGGTGGCGCCCATATTGGCCATGCCATTGTAGCGGGGCGCGTAGGGTATTTGCTTACCCACGCTGCCATCAAGCGGCAGGTAGCTTTGGGTAGTGGTAGAACGGCAGTAGGCAGTATTAATGCCCAAGTGCAGGCGCACCTTGCCCGCAGTGTAGGTGAGCGTATTTTCCGTTTCTACTCCGCGGCTGTGTACTTCTGCTATGTTGTGAGGGGTCCATACGGCGCCGCCCAGCCATACTATCCAGTCGCGTATATTCCGGTCGAAGACGGAGAAGTCGTGATATAACGACAATCTGCCTACAGCGCCCTTTACTATATATCCTGCATCGCGGCTCCAGCCTTGTTCGGGCAGCAGGGCTTCGTTGCCGCCGGGTTCGTAATACAGCTCATTGAGCGTAGGCGCGCGATAGCTACGCTGCACATTGCCGCGCACCTGCAGCCACTCAGCTACGGTATAGGCTGCGCTCAGCCCCGGCAGCGCTATCCGCTGATCATTTATAGCTTCGGCCCGCAGATTTAGGGCCATATTCAGCCGCGCGTGCAGCAGGCTGGCCTGATAGGCGCCGGCAAGCGCTGCCTTTTGTTGCTGCCGCTGCGCTGCGCCAGCCAGCCACGATAGCTGCACCGGTGCAAAAAGCAACGCCTGCCCATGCTTGCCCATCAGCCTTTTCCAGCCGGCCTCGCCATAATATTGCCATACCGTATTGGCGCTGTGCAACAGCACAGCTTCGTCGGTATACCGAACCTCGTCTCTGATAACCGACGATTTTATGTACCACAGATTGACACCGCTTTTTTTGCGCCAGTCGGCAAGCGTGCGCAGCGAGCCGTCGGTCTGCTCCTTTCCCGACCATTGCTCAAATAGCGCAGGCGGTATTTGCCGCACATATTGCTGATACCATACCGACAGGCTAATGCGCTGGCTGTCGCTTATTTTATAGGCGCTGTGCAGCAGGGCAGCGGCGCTCTGCAAGCGGCCGTTGGGCATTTGCGCAGTAGCGCCCGCCTGTGTAGTGTAGTCAAAATTGTTTGTTGCGGTCTGCGCTTGTACATTGGCCGATGCATACCACCGGCTCGATGCTATGCTGCCGCGCAGCCCGCCTGCATACTGGCCAAAACTGCCCGCACCGCCGGTCACGGCTATGGCCTTGCGTTGGGTGTCGAATACGGGCTCTTCGGTTTCGAGGAGTAGCGCGCCGCCCACATTGCCGCTGCCCCACAGCGCAGCGCTGCCGCCATATACAATGTTTACCCGGCTCATAAAACTCACCGGTAATGTAGACACATCGGCAATGCCGAGGGCGGCATTTTGTATAGGCACGCCATTCCAGTATACCTGCGACTGCGCCGCCGACGCCCCCCTGAAACTGAGCGTAGCCAACGCATTGAACCCATACGACTTTACAAATACCGATGTTTGCTGCGCCAGCAGCGCCGCCATATTGTTTTGCTGGTAGCGCTGCAGGGTGGCGCTATCTATTGTTTTTACCTTTTGCCCCGGCGAAAACACCTGCAATCTATCGTCGGCCGATAGCCAGTGGCGGCCGCGCACCTTTATCTCTTTAAGGGTATCTTGCCTATGCTGAGCGCTGGCTCCACCGGCACACAAGCATAGCGCCGCCGCCAGCCACAGGCTGCGCATTGCTAAAGTTATGGCGGATAATGGAGGCATTCAGCAGATCAGTTTTTTGGGTTAATCGAAACAAAACATACCAGGGCCGCGGCCCACGGCAAAAGTATGCAATAGCGCGCCATCGGGCCGGTACACCATTACCAGTCCTTTTTGGATAAAGCCCCGCGGGTCGCCTACATATATATTGCCGGTGGCGGGATGGATGCCCAGCCCCCAGAAATACTGGTAGCGTTGCGCGGCAATAAAAGGCTCTACCGGTAGCGCGGAGGCATGTATGCCCATGCGGTAAATGCCATTGTTATCGGCGCCGCCCTTGTAGTTCACCTCTATAAAGTACAGGGTGTCTTTGGTTACGTTCAGTTGCGGTTTCAGCACATCGGCAGCCGCAGGAAATGTATAAGTGGCCAGCGCAGCGCCGGTCGATGGATCTATGCGCGTCCAGGTGGCAGTTTTACCCTTCGTCTGGTTGCCCGATAGTATCCACAGCATTTGTTCGGCATCTACCAGCGCAGCCTGCGTGGCGTAGCCGGCGGCGGTTATAGTTTGTTTTATTCTGTCGGTTGCAGGGTCTATACGGTATGCCTTATTGCTGGCGGTGTCCCAGGCGGTTATAATGGCGTCGCCATTATACAGGCACATTCCTTCCGGGTTTTGGGCAGGTAGCTCTATTATGCCGGTTTGTTGTAGTGTTTGGGTATTTATTATATACACCCTGGGGCTATACAGGGTGGTAACATAAGCCTTGTTGGCGCCCACAGCCAGCACATAGCGCGGCTTGGGTATGTTTATTACGCCCTCTACTTTGTGGGTAGCGGCATTGATGCCTATAACTTTGTCTGAACTGTTGATGCACAAAAAGTAGCGGTCGCCTATGCGGGTCATGCTCTGGAACACATCGCCCAGCGGCTGACCGTTGGCCGCTTCATAGAGGTCGCCATATACGCTGTCGGCGGCGGCATTGCAGGCATAAAGGGTAGCGTCGCCTGCGCCAAAATTGCCCTCGCACACTACATAAGTAGCTCCTGCGCCGGCAATGGTATGGTTATTTACTGGGTCGGGCTTGTCTTTTACACAGGCCTGCAGCAGGCACAGCCCGGCAACAATTATTGCTTTATAATTTTTTGCGCCCATTGCATTCCGTTAGCGTCTGTAAGTTGAAGGTAATACATGCCTGCGGGATATTGTGCAACAGGTAGCGTATTTACGGCGCCGGTAAGCTGCTGCCGGGTAATAACCTGACCCGTAATGGCGCTGATAGTAGCTGTAACGCCCGTTGCTGACGAGGCCATCAGCGCTATAGTAATATTGTCGGTAGCCGGATTGGGGAACACCCGCACAGCCATGCCGCCCTGAGTTGTGGCTACCGCCGACGGCAAGATAAGGTGTATAGCCCCAACAGCATCGAGATCGAAACCACCGGGATAAATGGGCGTGGGATAAGGGTCGTTGATAACGCGGCCGGTTTGGTCGTGCGACGCATGGGCGCCTTTGTCGCCCACAACATCTATTAGTCGCACATGCGTAATATTATTGATATCGAGCCCGCTGATGCCTGCCAGCTCGTGGAGGTCGAAGGGCGTGCCATACATGGCTATATACTTACCCGCCAGATTGTTGACTTTAGACGCATCGAGATACACGCCCGCCATAGGGGTTTGGGTATTAATCTGCGTATTGCTGTTGGCAGGAAATCTGAAGAAATTAACCCCGTCTGAGCTCACCTCTACAAATGCTAGTTCCATAAACGATTGGTTAGGGTCGGCAGGATTGGCAAAACCGTTTTCAAAAACAGCGAAGTCGGCTCCGGGGCCATCGTATAGCGTGCCGGCAAAAGTGAGCGTTGCCACCCCGCTGTCGCCCAGACTCACTATACTGCGGTCGGGCGCGCCTATGGCGTCGGTGTCGTCGCCTGTGCTTACGGGGCCAAGGGAAGGGTCTGCTATATTCATATATCCGCGCTGCACTGTGCACTGCCTGGCCCAGCCGGTAAATGCGCTGCTACCCGCAGCTATGGCATCGCTACCCGGTAGCCCGGCTTGTGGCGCATACTGTGCGCTGGCGCCCAGGTGAATCATACAACAAGCATATATAAACAAGCAAACCCTTTTCATTGTAGTTGTTTTGAAAGCTATTACTAATTACTACCCTTTTATAAACCTCATTGTTGCATTGGCTCCGCTGCCTTTTAGCTGCAGCAGGTATGCGCCCACTGGCAGCGCCGCTGTGCTTATGGTTGTTTTGCGCTCTTTGCGGGGCATAGTAGCTACTACATTACCGCGCATATCCAGCACATCTATCTGCGTTATCGTTTCGTCGGTTACATCTACATACAGCACATCGGCGGCGGGATTTGGGTATACCTTCGCGGCAGTAGCCGGCGTAGGCAGTGTAGCCGCGCCCAGCGATGATTCGTTGGTAGTGAAATTATCTATGCAAAAGTAAGCAGGCGTATTCATACCAAAGGTGCCATTGTCGGTAGAGGTGAGCGTAAGCTGCAGACTGTCTACACGGCCCAGCGGCAATACATTTACCCACTGCCATGTTTTCAGTATGTAGTTCATGGTAGTGTCGGGATGCAAAAAGTTGGCCAGGTAGGCGCCTACGCTATCGGGTTGCAGTGTGCCGCCCAGGTAGCCGCGCACCGTGAGCTTAAAGAAATCGCCGTTATGAAATCGGCGGGCAAAACCATCGCCATCGCGCATGCTGTTGTAAGCATAGGTGTTGTTGGTAACATAAAACCCACGCACCGGCTGGCCTGCGGCTGCGCCTGTAAGCTTCACCAGATTTTCGGAGCCATAAGCCACCACATATTTCGACGAGCCATCGGCGCCTATGCCCGCTTTGGCCGAATACTGATTGGTATAGCCGCTGGTAACGCTATCGGTCATGTTGGAATAGGCAAAGCCATGGCCCCAGTAGCCGCCCCATGCAGTGTCGTAGTAGCAAGGGAAGTGCGCCAAACCATTATCGAAACCCACATCTGTACCGGGGGCGGAATAGTTGACATAAAAAGTGTCGGCATGGGCCAGACTCAGGCTCTCGAAGGTAGCCACTGTCTGCGCCTTAGCGGCGGTGGCGCCGATAACGAGCGACGCGAATAATAGTGTAATTGTGCGCATATATAAATTGGTTTTTTGAAAACAAATTTTAATGTGCAGCAACGGGCATTAATAAACAGAGAGAAAAACAGGAACAACCCACCTTGATCTCATCTGTGCTTTTCTTCCCGAAAGCAGCGATAAGCAAAATTTACAAAGGCAGGTCTTCTGACTTACTCCACCTTCTTGCGGCCTTCCCGTTCCCGGAGGAACAGTGGCAAACAGGTAGCAAAAAAGGCTTTTGCGGAGCTAACAGCATCGGGAAATGTCCTGGACTCACACCAGGTTCCCTTTTAATTCCGCCGGAGCGGAAACCATTGTCGGGTGCAAAAGTAGGGAGTAAAAATTGAAAAAGTGGAAAAATTTGCGGGAGCGGGGATCGAGGAGGTGTCAATAGGGAGGTATTTATAGTTCGGTTAAAGCGTAAGTGATTGGGGGTTAGCGGGATGGGGCTGCATGAGGATGGTGATTTTTTTTGGGGAAGGTGGGGGTTTGAGTAAAATATTTATCGCGATTTGCACAACAAAGAAATAGCATCAGCCAGCTTTTACTTTTATGTACTTTTGTATAAATTCCATTTACATGAAAGGGGTAAGCTATATAACAGACGACCAAAATATAAAGAAAGCTGTAGTAATAGAGCTAACTACATTAGAACGATACTCGAACGAACTTGAAGATTTACTGGATGGGTTGATAGCGGAGTCTCGAAAAAATGACGAAAAAGTGCCGTTACAGGATGTTATTGGTAATTTAAAGAAATCCGGTAAATTAAAATGAACCGGTACGAAGTTGTTTTTTCGAAACGTGCAGAAAAAGATCTGGAAAAACTTCCTGCCAAAATTGTTGAGCTAATCATTGTGGTAGTTATATCGCTACAAGAAAATCCAAGACCAAACGGATGTAAAAAACTGAAGGGATATACTGATTTATGGCGGATAAGAGTAGGTAATTACCGCATCATCTAATCTATTCAGGATAAAATACAACTTGTAGATATTAGGGAAATTGGCGACAGAAAAAATATTTACGATTAACCGGCTTTCAATTGTCTGTTTTGTTGCTTGTAATCAGCGCATTTTGTAGGACTCTTGGTAGATGGAACGAGGGTGACTATGAATGCCTTAACAAAATCTATAATTATTCATATCACATTCGACACCTTCGGAGGTGTACGCCGGTTACAAACCGGCTGCTTTAGTTAGACACGAGTGTTCCGGGGGAACACTCGCGCCAGATGGTATTAGGTATGTCCCCCTCCCCAAATCCGCAAAGCCCCCCCATACAACTCATGCAGCAAACCCAACATCCATAATTGATTATAAACAATATACTTAGGCATTAAAAGGAATTTGCAATAACCATCGTCTAATTGCTGAAACTAAGGTATTGATATG
The DNA here is from genome assembly GCA_903882805.1 of uncultured Bacteroidota bacterium. Classification (GTDB taxonomy): domain Bacteria; phylum Bacteroidota; class Bacteroidia; order Chitinophagales; family Chitinophagaceae; genus Nemorincola. The sequence continues at coordinate 14,457 of CAIRYK010000060.1, forward strand.
ACGATAACATTCGCGACAGGTAATTGCAGGGCTCTTTTCACTGGCATAGGCCGGCTACCCAATTTTAGAAACTACTTACTGCTGATTTTGGGGTTTATGCCACTGTCGCTGATGGCGCAAAACAATAAACAGAATATAAGAGGAGCTGTTGTAGACAAACTTTCGCTGACGCCTATAGCAGGCGCCGTAGTGCAGGTGACCAACGACACCGCCGGACATACGGTTTTTACAGACTCGGCGGGTAGGTATGTGTTGACCAATATGGCGCCGGGGAGGTACGAACTCAGGGTAACAAATGGCGGCTACAAAACTGCAGATCTATCGAATATTATTGTCGCCTCGGGCAAGGAAACCATACTGGATGTGAACATAGAAGAGAACTTTAAACGGCTGAAAGAGGTGGTGGTGAAAGGATCGGGCAAAGCCGGCGCTATAAATAAGCTGGCTACCGTGAGTGCGCGCACCTTCTCTATGGAGGAAGTGAACCGCTACGCCGGCGGCCGCAGCGATCCGGCCCGACTTGTTGCCAATTTTGCAGGAGTAAGCGCGCCCGACGACTCGAGAAACGATATTGTAATAAGAGGTAATTCGCCGGTGGGTGTATTGTGGCGCATAGACGGTATGAATGTGACTAACCCCAACCACTTTGCCACAGTAGGTACTACTGGTGGTGCCGTAAGCGCGCTCAATACCAATATGCTTAAGAATTCGGATTTCTTTACGTCGGCCTTCCCGGCCGAATATGGTAATGCAGTAGCCGGCGTTTTTGATCTGGGCTTCAGAAGTGGCAATACAGAAAAAAGGGAGCATACCTTGCAGGTGGGGCTGATTACGGGTCTTGAGGGTATGAGCGAAGGTCCGATAGGCAAGGGGAGCGGAGCCTCTTATCTGGTGGCTTACCGCCAGTCGGTAGCATTTCTGGCATCTACATTTGGTATCAACATTGGCACTTCGGCTACGCCATCTTACCGAGATCTTTCTTTTAAAATTAACAGCGGCAACACCAAACTGGGAACCTTTAGCTTGTTTGGTATACTGGCCAACAGCAGCATAGCCATTACCGGCGGCAAAACAGGTAGCCTCTATGCCCCGCCCGACAATACCGATTTGTATAGTGCCATAGGTGTAATAGGCTTAAAACATGTAAAAATACTCAATTCACGATCGTATATCACGTCGTCGCTGGGCATTAATTATTCAAAAAACACTCAGGAGCAATCTACTGCCGACACCAACAATGCAAGCCGTAGCATAGAAGACGAGCAGGTAACTCAGAATGCCTATGTAGCATCGGTGGCCTACAACCATAAAGTGAATTCGAGGCTTTTTTTCAAGGTAGGTATTCAGGATCAGCTCATCAATCTCGACCTGTATTACCGCACTCGTCGCAATATGCCCGATTGGTTGCAAATATGGGATAACAATAGTTCCACGCACCTGGCACAGGTGTATGGCCACATGAAGTACAACATAAACGAAAAGCTGACGGCTAATGTGGGCCTGAATGCACAAAAGTTGTTTCTGAACACAAAATCGATATCGCTGGAACCGCGTGTGGGCCTTAAGTACGATGTAGGCACCAAAAGCAGTTTTAGCGTAGGGTTTGGGCTCCATTCGCAAATGCAGCCTGTGAATATTTACTACAATCAGCGGCAAAACGCCACTACTACCAATACCAACAAAGATCTAGGTTTTACCAAAAGTCAGCATTATGTGCTGGGTTATGACTGGCAGCCGTTTAAAAACTGGCGTCTAAAAGCCGAGGTTTACTACCAATACCTGTATGATGTGCCGGTCGATTCTTTTAGCAGCAACTACTCTATGCTTAATACCGGTTCCAGTTTTAAGCCTGATCTGTCTGTGAACCTGCAAAATAATGGCACGGGTACCAACTACGGAGCCGAACTGACGATTGAGAAGTTTTTTAGCAATGGTTACTACGGACTGGTTACCTCATCGGTATACGAATCGAAATACAAGGGTAGCGATGGCGTAGAGCATAATACTGCCTTCAATGGCAAGTATGTGTATAATGTGCTGGTGGGCAAGGAATTTAGAGTAGGTGCCGACAAACGTAATAAATTTACTACCGACCTTAAGTACACAAATGCCGGTGGACGCTACCATACACCTATCGACCTCGCAGCCTCGCAACAGGTGGGAAACACCGTTTTGACGAGTGATGCATACAGTGCCAGTTACGACAACTATATGCGCTTGGATTTCAAGGTTAGCTTTGCACTCAACAGTAAGTCGAGAAAACTTTCGCAAACCTTTTCTCTGGATTTGCAGAATGTGACCAACCACCAGAACGTATTTTCGCAGTCGTACGACAACGGCAGCAAGGCGTTGAAAACCAGTTATCAACTGGGCTTCTTCCCCAACTTCATTTATAAACTGCAGTTTTAGCGCAAACAATGGTAGCTGCAACTCTAAATGAATGGCAATATAATTTGTACATAAAAAACGCCATTCGGGGATTGTTGCGACCCAATGGGGCGCAGCCTATAAATAATACATTACCCTACTACAAACCTGTAGCGCCTAACGGCACAATGACCTGCTTTGGCGCCGTATTTTAATCGATATGGTACAACCAGACGGTTTAGGGAAAGTTCAATATAGGCTATTATGGTACGCACGTTGCCAATAGACATACGCCCGCCGCTTTGCAGAGCGGCGATTATGCCTTCTTCAGTAGTATATTGGCAGTAGCCACTATGCCTTCTTCGCGACCTATAAAGCTGAGTTGCTCAGTCGTTGTAGCTTTTATAGATACGTCGTCGGGCGATATGTTGAGGATGCCCGCAATGGCAGTCCGCATATCGTCTACATACTTCCTTATTTTGGGGGCTTGCAGCAGTATGGTACTATCTATGTTTACGAGCGTATAGCCTTTTTCGCACACCAACTGATAGCTTTTGGCCAGCAATATCTTGCTGTCTATACCCTTGTAGGCGGCATCGGTGTCGGGGAAGTGCTGCCCTATATCGCCAAGGCTTAACGCGCCCAGCAGGGCATCGCAGATGGCATGCAGCAGTACGTCGGCATCGCTATGGCCCAGCGCGCCCTTGGTGTGCGGTATCAATATGCCGCCCAGCCAAAACTCGCGCCCTTCTACCAACTTATGAAAATCTATTCCCTGACCTATTCTGTACGACATGCTGCGCCTTTAAAAAATAAAAAGATGGCTGCAGCCCCGTATATGGGAGCTGCAGCCCGAAATATTATATAGTTAACCCAAACTTCTCTGCTGTTTCTATTGCTTCCTCATACCCTGCATCTGCATGGCGAATAACGCCCATTGCTGGGTCGTTGTGCAGCACTCGGCTCAGTCGTTTGTCGGCATCCAGAGTACCGTCGGCTACTATTACCATACCTGCATGCAGCGAGTAGCCCATACCCACGCCGCCGCCATGGTGAAACGATACCCAGCTTGCGCCGCCCGCTACATTGATGAGGGCGTTAAGTATTGGCCAGTCGGCTACGGCGTCGCTGCCGTCCTTCATAGCTTCTGTTTCGCGATTTGGAGATGCTACCGACCCGGTATCAAGGTGGTCGCGACCTATTACTATAGGCGCTTTCAGCTCGCCGCGCCGCACCATGTCGTTAAACAGCAGTCCGGCTTTTTCGCGCTCGCCCATGCCCAGCCAGCAAATGCGGGCCGGCAATCCCTGAAACGCTATGCGCTCGCGGGCCATTATCAGCCATCTGTGCAGGCCTTTGTTGTCTGGAAACAACTTCATTAGCGCCTTGTCGGTAGCATAAATATCTTCGGGGTCGCCGCTTAGCGCCACCCAGCGGAATGGTCCCTTGCCCTCGCAAAACAACGGACGTATATAAGCCGGCACAAAACCAGGGAAATTAAATGCTTTCTCTATGTGGCGTTTGTCGTGCGCTTGTCCGCGCAGATTGTTGCCGTAATCAAAAGTTATTGCTCCGCGGCTTTGCAGTTCCAGCATCTGGTTTACGTGACGCGCCATGGTGTCCAGCGACAATTTCATGTATTCATCAGGGTTTTCTTTACGCAGCGCATTAGCCTCGGCTACACTCAGGCCCTGCGGGAAATAACCTATCAGCTCGTCGTGAGCCGATGTCTGGTCGGTTAGGGTGTCTGGAGTAATATTACGGTCTATCAGGCGTTGCAGCAGGTCTACAATATTGCAGCACACGCCTATTGATATGCGCTCTTTATTGGCTGCAGCTTCCAGCGCCCAGTCTATGCCCTCGTCTATGTTGTGGGTATATTTATCCAGGTATCTTGTTTCTATACGTTTCTGCATGCGCCATTCTTCCATTTCTGCGGCAAGGCACACGCCTTCGTTCATGGTAATGGCCAGCGGCTGAGCTCCGCCCATGCCGCCCAGGCCGGCGGTAACATTTATTTTACCTGCCAGCGAGCCGTTATAATGTTTGTTTGCCAGGCTTAGGTAGGTTTCGTAGGTGCCCTGCACTATACCTTGCGATCCTATATATATCCAGCTACCGGCGGTCATTTGGCCATACATCATCAGGCCCTTTGCTTCCAACTCTCTGAAATGCTCCCAGGTAGCCCAGCGGCCTACGAGATTGCTATTAGCAATAATAACGCGCGGCGCATTGCGGTTCGACCTAAGCACGCCTACTGGCTTACCGCTTTGCACAATAAGCGTTTCGTCTTCATACAAATTGATCAGACAATCCAGAATTTTATCAAATGCCTCCCAGTTGCGGGCAGCTTTACCTATGCCGCCATATACTACCAGATCTTCGGGGCGCTCTGCCACCTCGGGGTCCAGGTTGTTTTGTATCATGCGGTATGCCGCTTCTGTTATCCAGTTTTTGCAGGTTAGCTCTGTGCCTCTGGGCGAGCGAACTACGCGTGGTGTACTTGCTGATGACATAGTAAAGTATTTAGAAAACCGCTTACTATAAAGCGTAAAACAAAGGTATTGTTTTTCTTTTTTATGGCGGCTAATATGCCGTAACGACGATTGCTATACAGGTATTCGAATTCAATTTGCCGCTTGCAAATCCTTATTGTAACCTGCTTAGCCACATTATAAAAAGTTAAAAAGCCGGGCATACACAGGCGGCATAAGAATCACTGATACAAGTATATGTTAATTCTGTATTCTACCCGGCGATGTACGTAGTTATCAATCTATCATGCTATCTTTACAGCCTCATGTCTGACGCAATAAAGCACGAATGTGGACTGGCTTACATACGCCTCCTGAAGCCCCTTTCATTCTACCTTCTCAAGTACGGCTCTGCCTTCTACGGCCTCAACAAATTGTACCTGCTTATGGAAAAGCAGCACAACCGCGGGCAAGATGGCGCCGGTATAGCCACAGTGAAACTGAATACCGAACCGGGCCACCAATACATGCACCGCATGCGCGTGAGCGGATCGCAGGCTATATCCAAGATATTTCAGCAGATAAACGATGAAGTACAGGATATGGAAACCATGTACCCCAACATACTACAGCACCCTATGCTGATGAAGGGCTACATGAAGTTTATAGGCGAGGTGATGCTGGGCCACCTGAGGTATGGCACACAGGGTAAAAACAATGTGGAGTTTTGCCACCCGTTTCTGAAACCGCACATCAACCCCACCCGCAACCTGACTATGGCGGGCAACTTTAATCTGGTGAATACCGATGAGTTGTTCAATATGCTGGATGCACACCCTACAGGCACCATGCGCGAAAGCGACCTGGGCGCTATGATAGAAACCATACACTACTACCTGTGTATGGCCGACGACACCAATCCCGCATCGCTGAACATAGAAGGCATACTGAAACAGGCGACTTCGCACTTCGACGGCGGTTATGTGTTTAGCGGACTGATAGGCAATGGCGACAGCTTTGTGATGCGCGACCCCAACGGCATAAGGCCATGCTACTACTTTGCCAACGACGAAGTAGTGGTGGCGGCAAGCGAAAGGGCGGCTATAATGACGGCCTTCAACGTAACGCAGCCGGAGATTAAAAAACTAAAACCCGGCAACGCTATAATAGTAACAGCCAACGGAGAATTTAAAGAAACAGAAATACTACCGGCCCGCAAACTCACTGCTTGTAGCTTTGAGCGCATCTACTTCAGCCGCGGCAGCGACCCCGATATTTATCGCGAGCGTATGCAGCTGGGCCGAAACCTGGCAGGCACGGTGCTGAAAGCGCTGGACAACCACCTGAAGCACACCATAGTATCGTTTATACCCAACACTGCCGAAACCGCTTTTTATGGTCTGATAAAGGGCCTTGAAGACTTCTTGCAAGAAATAAAGATAAAACGCATTCTTGCCCGCCCCGATATGCCGGAGGCCGAAATGCGCGAACTGATAAGCCGCAGGGTGCGCATAGAAAAGATAGCTATCAAAGACGCCAAGCTACGCACCTTTATTACCGAAGATGCATCGCGCAACGAAATGGTACAGCACGTATACGACATTACCTATGGCACCGTGACCCGCGACGTAGATACCCTTGTGGTGATAGACGACAGCATAGTGCGCGGCACTACGCTACGCGAAAGCATCATAAAAATGCTGAACCGCCTGGGGCCAAAACGCATAATAGTAGTGAGCAGCGCTCCGCAAATTCGCTATCCCGACTGCTATGGTATAGATATGAGCCGTATGGGCGATTTCATAGCTTTTCAGGCGGCGGTAAATCTGCTTGCCGACAACGGCCAATCGGCAAAGCTGACCGAAATATACGAACAGTGTAAGCTGGCAGAACAAAACAACACGCTGCACGAGCACAACTTTGTGAAGGGTGTATACGAATCGTTTACCGACGAGCAGATAAGCAAAAAAATAGCTACCATGCTGCGCCACGAAGAGGTATCGGCCGAGGTAGATGTTATATACCAATCGCTGGAAGGCCTGCACGATGCCTGCCCCCACAATCTGGGCGACTGGTACTTTACCGGCAACTACCCCACTCCGGGCGGCAACCGCGTAGCCAACCGCGCCTTTATGAAATATATGGAAAAAGAAGAAGGTCGCGGGTACTAACCGCTAACCGAAATATAACAGAAAGGGCTGCCTCGATAACAAGAGACAGCCCTTTTTGTTGTAGCTTATACATAAGCGTTTTATCCTACCATATTTTTTATGCGTTTTATGGTTTCTTCGCGGCCTATCATTTCGGCAATGATAAATACGCCCGGGCCATACTTGCCACCCACCAGCATTATGCGCAAGGGCAGCATAACATCGCCTTTTTTCAGGCCATGGTTGGGCAGTTGCTCGTTGAAGCTCGCCTCCAGCGCCACCTGGTCCCATACCGGTATGGTTTCCAGTTCGGCCAGCCATGCTGTAAAAAACAGTCTTTTCTGTTCGTTCCACTTCTCCTTTACCGCAGCTTCGTCTACTGTGGTTGGGGTGGCAAAAAAGAAGTGACCCTGCGCCCAGAAGTCGGGCAGCAGTGTGCAGCGGTCTTTTATTAGGCCGGCCACGTGCGCCACATACGATAGTTCGGGCAGCTCCGTATTGTTGCCCAGCGCATCGAGGTTCAGTTTTATATAGGGCTTTGCCAGTTCGGCAAGCGCTGCATTGTCGGTATGCTGTATATATTGGTGGTTATACCATTTAGCTTTTTCAAAATCGAACTTAGCCCCGCCTTTATGCACGCGCTCTATCGAGAATTTCTCTACCAGTTCGTTGAGGGCAAACAATTCTTTACCGGTGCCATCGTTCCAGCCCAGCACAGCCAGCAGATTTACAAAAGCCTGCGGCAGGAAGCCCATTTCTTTAAATCCCTTGGCGGTTTCGCCCGTCTTAGGGTCGGTCCAGTTCATGGCAAATACCGGGAAGCCCAGTCTTTCGCCATCGCGCTTGCTGAGCTTGCCATTGCCATCGGGTTTCAGTATCAGCGGCAGGTGCGCCCATTTGGGCATCTTATCGGCCCAGCCCAGATATTGCCATAGCAATATATGCACCGGCGCGCTGGGCAGCCACTCCTCGCCCCTGAAGGCATGGCTTATCTGCATCTGGTAGTCGTCTACTACCACAGCCAGGTGGTAGGTAGGCATGCCGTCGGCTTTCAGCAATACTTTATCGTCGGTAAGGTTGCTGTCGAACGACACCTCGCCGCGTATCATATCCGTAAGGTGTATGGTTTCGTTGGCGGGCATTTTTATGCGTATCACATAGCGTGCGCCATCGGCCAGTAGCTGCGCTACCTCTGCCTCGGGCAGCGACAGCGAGTTGCGCATGTGCATGCGGGTATTATGGTCGTATTGGGCAACCGAATGTTCGTCTTTTTTAAAATCGCGACGCATACGCTCCAGGTCTTCGGGCGTGTCGAAGGCATAGTAGGCATGACCGTCGGCTACCAGTTGCAGCGCATATTCTTTGTAGCGATCTTTGCGCTCGCTCTGGCGGTAGGGGGCAAAAGGGCCGCCTATCTCCGGGCTCTCATCCGGCGACAGTCCGCACCACTCCAGGCATCGCATTATATATTGTTCTGCGCCTTCTACAAACCTGCTTTGGTCGGTATCTTCTACGCGCAACACAAAATCGCCGCCATGCGCGCGCGCAAACAGATAATTAAACAGGGCTGTGCGCACGCCGCCAAGGTGCAAGCCGCCGGTAGGGCTGGGCGCAAATCTTACTCTTACTTTGTTTGTCATAGAGGCGGCAAAGGTACTATATGTATTATTACCGCGCCACCTCGCGTGTTTTCTGAACCTTGATTTTATTTGATTATGGGATTGCCTTGATGGTTGTTTGGATTTATATTTAAATAAATCGCCCTGAGCACCGCCGAAGGGTCGTTTTCTGAACCTTGATTATTTAGATTTTTAGATGGCCTTGATCCTTGTTTGAATTTTATTTAATAGATGTCTGCCTGAGCCCCGCCGATGGGTGGCATCGTTGCGGGCCTCACCCGCCAGTCCCGCCGCATCAGAAAAATACCCCGTATAAATAAAAATATTATTCTATTTTTATACACACAACCTAAGGCCGCACTATGAAACGCTTGCTTACTTTATTGCTGATATTTGTTTGCTCTGCGAGTATAGGGCAGGTGAATTTAGTAAAGAATCCAAGTTTTGAACAATATTCAAACTGTCCTGATAGGGCAGACGTAATTAAATATGCAATTGATTGGTCAAACCTTGACTCAGCATGGAGTCCGCCTGATTGGGCACATGTTCCTTGGGGATGTCCAGATTATTGCCAGTCATGTGCGATTGCTGGGGACTGTAGTTTACCCAATAATTTGTTTTTTTATCAATACCCACATTCAGGCAATGGCATTGCAATGGTTCAAATGTTCTACGATGAATCTGGATATACAGATAATAAACGCGACTACTTACAAGGACACTTATCAAACACGCTTTTAGTGGGGCAAGTATATTGCGTTTCTTTTTACGTTAATCTCGCTAACCTTTCGCGATATGCAATAAGGACTATAGGCGCCTATTTTGACGATGGAACGATAGATACAACTCGTAATCCTGGATGGCCGCAGACGCATTGTTCGCCACAAGTAATGGCAACATATGCAATTTCTGATACCCAAAATTGGGTCAAAATTCAAGGTAATTTTAGAGCAAACGGCACAGAACGATTGATAACCATTGGCAATTTTGCAGATAAAACTCATAGCGAGTGCATTGCAATTAGAGATACAACAGGAGCAGGAATCAGTGGAGTTGGGTTTGCTAGCTGGTATTTAATTGACGATGTTTGCGTCATGGCAATAGATGCCACAATAAATGCTGGCCCAGACCAAGTAATTACGGGCACAGATAGCGTAACCATAGGCGATACGCTGGATAGCTACCTGCCTACCTACTGGTATGCTAATGGTAGCCTGATAGATAGCAATACCGCATGGCTGCGGGTGCGGCCTGATACTACCACGATGTATGTAGTGGAGCTATCGCGCTGCGGAGGTGATAATATTACTGATACGGTTTGGGTGTATGTGGGGGCGTTGTATAGTAATGCACCTGTATATAATATCGCTGCAATTTCGCTCTCACCCAATCCTGCACATGGCGTGCTTACCGTAGATGGCGCTGCGCATAGTGAGGTTCTTATTACAGATATGGTCGGGCGTGAGGTTTTGCATACCTCTGTAGCAACTGCTCATGAGGGTATAGATATAAGCGGCATAGCTCCGGGGTTGTATATGGCGCAGGTGGTTATGCCCGATGGCGGGAGGAAATTAATAAGGTTGGCGGTGCAGTAGGTGCGGCCACATGTGGCCGCCCGGCTCGCGAGGGGTGCGTAGTGGTGGTTGCATCGCCTAACAATTACGAAACATGGTTTGCCTCTTAGAGGCTGTCTCGTTTGTAGCAACACCCAAATACGTAACGCTATGCCCCTTAGGTGGCCATCCAACTCGCGAACGGGATTGCCACCTACGGGGCAAAACCACATTCCATACAATTTTCTACAAACAGGGTTGCCCATTAACTGGGCATATCGGTATTTGTCTTTTAGATTTGAAGAGCGCATTTCCTCGATAAGTCGCTAACTTCCCCCTAAATTATACCAATTGTATTTTATAAATCGGCAAACTATAGTCGGAAATTTGTCACTCAATTTGATTGTAATTCGCACTTAGCCCGATAGGGCTAAAATGTGCGTAGCCGGAGGTGAAGCCTCCGGTATTAAGTAAAATGAGGTCCAACTCTGAAGGAGTTGAATGTGCTATTTTATACTACAAA
>CAIRYK010000061.1 GCA_903882805.1 uncultured Bacteroidota bacterium
TTGTATACTACAAGTCCATATTGCCTATTCACATTCAACCCATTCTGGGTTGGAGTGTTTGAAATTCCTTACCCGGGATACTCCCGGGGCTACGCATATTAAAGCCCATTCGGGCTTTTCCTTACTTAGCAAAGCAATCTACCTCAATTGGATTTGAAGGACAAATACACGTTTGTTTGTGTGCCAATGTATGCCGAAAAATGAACTCTAATTGGTATAAGACTATCGCGTGATGGTATTTAAGGTGTAAATATTGACTCCCACTTCGATTTATAGACTGACAAATTGAGCTGACAGGATGCTCAACCCAAACGAGTATATAGGCCCGCTACTGGTGAGTAATTCTGGAGCAATCTGCGAACAATAATCATTTATCTCCTCCGTTCATTAAAGTATGCGGCTTATCGTTGGTATTTATCTGCTCAGTTTGGCGATACAACACCCTGGCGTGGTGTATGGACAGGACAAAAGATGTGAGTTTGGTGTGTCCTTACCGCTGTTTGCAAAATATCCCTTCGGCTCCCATGAAGATGTGTTTAACGCTAAGCTGGGTGTCATAGGTATTAGCGCCGCGCTTCGTGTAGCAGGCGCCGATGAGCAGTCTATGTCACTTTTACAGGTAATATCGTTTCAAACAGATGATATACGCTACGCTCTATCCTCTAACAGCCGCCTCGGCATACAGTTTTACTCTCTTGAGATCAATCCGAATATTCTTATGCCCAGTAAGTGGCCTAACCTACATTACGTAGTTGGTATGGGTGCACTTATCAGTATGGGCAATGTTGTGAGTATTTCTTCGGCTGATAATACCATAGGAGTGGATGTAGTCGACATAGGACATCAGCTTGATCAGGTACGACGCGTCGCATCGCCCTTCGTAACTATAGGCGCTCTTTACAGTTATCAAAATCATATTAAGATCCAAGCATGCCTTCAGCAATCATTCTTGAGCTTTAATGATCCAGAGTCTACCTTTACATATACTAATAATCATGTTACGAGAACTGTAATAGCAGCCTATCAGCCATTATATGCCGGCGTCCGGTTTTACTACTTTTTCTGATCCAATTATTAACCGCGAAAATGCTCCCTCGATGGTTTGATGGTAGGAGCGCCACCACTGCCGCCGACTACCGTGGCGCTGTCTGGTTGCTAACGGCCGAATGGCCACCAGCCTAACTTTACTAACGAAAATTCAACCAGCCATTTACAATCTCAAACTTGAATTTCTACCAATGTAACTACGCCTGTCCGAGACCGTGGGTGCCATACGAGAGTAGACGGCAGGCTACGATCATCATGTGTGCACATGGCCGATGATACGGCTGCCAACCTGATAGTAGGCAATTACCCTGTTTTACCAGCTATATATCCGTTTCTTAGATAGTACCCTAACGGGTGCCGACAGTGCGCAGGTAGAGGCACTATCGTTGCTATGCCCGGTAAACAATGGTGGTGCGGTGTATAAAGCACGAGCCTTGTACGACATGATAAACGATACGCTTAGGTTGTTTCCCGACAATTGCGATAGTATAGCTTTCGATAGTTCGTATATGATGCGAAAGGGCAATACAACAAATAGCATTAATAACGGTAATAAAAATACCGGAAAGCAAAAATATACCCTGCTACCTAACCCAAATGATGGTAGCTTTGTATTGAAGCAAGCGATAATGGATGAGCAACCTGTAAATATAGAAATATGGGATGCCGTAGGTAGGAGCGTATTTAAAGGGCAATTGCAGATTGCGGATGCCACTGTGCAGATACGTATGAGTAATAGCCAACCTGTTTCAGGGTTATATTTACTTCAAATCACAGATAGTAAGGGTCAACAGTATAGAATTAAATATGTGGTGCGATGAGTAAGTCAATAACTTTAATATTGTTTTTTACCTGTGCCTTTACTAATATTGTGTGGGCACAGGTAAATTACGTTTTGAATCCAAGCTTCGAAGCATATCGCAAATGTCCAAGTCGATATGACCAAATTAGTTTTGCCAATTACTGGAGTGGGATTGATACTAATTGGATTCCTGATAGCGGAGTTCCTGCTTATTTGTATTGCTTGCCAGATTATTGCAATTCCTGTAGCGATAATGTTCGGTGTCGTGTGCCGAATAATCTGACTTTTAATCAATTCCCTAGAACTGGTAATGGAATGGCACAGGTGTGTATGTTTTTTAATGAATATGTGTCTGTACCGGAAAATCGGGATTATTTACAAGGGAGACTGCGACATAACCTTACTGAAGGCATACTTTATTGTATATCTTTTTTTGTAAATTTTGAAGGAATGGAAGGAACCATGCCATTATCTGGTTATGCCATTGATCATATTGGTGCCTATTTAGATAATGGTGCAATAGATATAGATACAGGTTTGAGTTGTACATTACCTAAACCATCATTAATGCCACAAGTATATACAACGTCAATAATTACAGATACTGTAAATTGGACAAAGATACAGGGCAATTTTATAGCAACTGGTACTGAAAAGTTTATAACAATTGGTAATTTTTTCGATAAATCACATACTAATTTTGTTCTACACACTACTGATACGCTTGATTATCCTTTTTCAGCATACCTCATCGACGACGTAAGTGTAATAGCGAGCGATGAAGTAGCCCACGCCGGGGCTGATGTGGGTATAGGGCGTGGCGATAGTGTGCATATTGGCACCTTCGAGGAGGGTATGCCTTGCACCTGGTATGTAGCAGGCAGCAGTGTGCCCATAGGGTATAGTGGCGGTCTGTGGGTGCGTCCAGATACAAATACCATTTATGTGGTGGAACTTGACCTTTGCGGCAATGTAACTCGCGATAGCGTGCAGGTAACTGTATGGCCTACGGGCATAAAGCCGCTCGCCGACGCACTCGCCGCCATAACCATAACCCCCAACCCAGCACATTGCGCTATAAAACTCGCTGGCGCTAAAGATTGCAATGTAGTTATTACCGATATGGTAGGGCGCGAAGTATTGCATACAACAGCAACAACCGCCCACGAAGCTATAGATATCAGCGGCATAGCGCCGGGGCTATACATGGCGCAGGTAGTTATGCCCAATGGCGGGAGAAAATTAATTAGGTTAGCAATACAGTAGTATCAGTCCCGCTTCTGCCCGGCTCGTGTATGGTACGAAATGATTGTAGGTAATTGGAAGTTTGTTGTTTTTAATACGTCTCTTCTATGCAGCACATTTATCGCAAGCACACAATGAAACTGCGCTACTACTACTATAGTCTATATTAAAAATCATATTCTAAATAATACAGGCGGCCATGTGCCGCCTGTATTATTTAGAAACTTCATCAAA